>NZ_JAAGVY010000011.1 GCF_010686655.1 Cryomorpha ignava
GGTACTCTCTCAAAGCTAGCGACTTTTTCTCCCCATAATTTTCCTCGCGACTCTTTTCTCCCTCGCGACTAGAGACTAGAGACTAGCGACTCGCGACTCTCTTGCAGCTTAAAGCTTACAGCTAAACCAAACCTACCAAAACCAAAAAAGAAAAGCTCCGCGAAAAAACGGAGCTTTTTTCCTCTATCTACACATAGAGGTGAGGGTTAGCCAAATCGGGCAGTTTAGGCTGCCATGACCATAGCCGGATCGCTATACGGACTCATTCCGGAGGCGCCCAGGGCACGCACACGAAACCAGTAGTATTTTCCCGGTTGCAGGTTGTCGATTTGGTGATTGGAGCGCGAAGTGTAGGCGGTGTGAATCCAGTCGGCCGTTTGGTTGATCGGATCTTGCGAGCTGACCTCCACGACGTATTGATTGCTTCCGCGAACTACTGCCCAGGTGAGGTTTACCCTTCCCTCCATGTCGCTTCTCATTGCTTTCAACGCGGCAGGACGACTCAATGAGGTAAGTGGTACCGGCGTTTTACTCAATTCGAATCCCGAACTCAATATGTCTGAGTCGTTTTCTGATGTGAGCTGTACGTAGCTCCCCAATTTACGCAGAATGTATCTTACCTCTTTTTCCTGCTCCTTGCGGCGCGCTATCGCACTGCGGTCGCCCATATTCGAAGCCGTAATTCTGATCTCCAGTTCCGTACTGGCGGCTGCTAAATCTGCCAGTGCGGGTACTGGGTTGCTAAACACGGGATTGCCCGTCAACTTTGTTTCTACATCGATTGCTTTTGCAAGCAAATCACTTGGCTTAAGTCTGTCTAAGCCTATTTTTAATCGTTTCATAATAAATAATTAATATAATTAAATGTTTCTGTCCTCTTAATCGATTCTTTCCTCTTTTGCTGCTGCCGAAAATTTGCCTTCATCGCCACCGCGTGTATACCCACAGTTGCCAATCCAGCCTTTTTATCTAGAATTTCTTCGGTTGTATAAGGCCTGACTAACAGACCCTAAACAGCGTAAAAGACTATCACAATTTTCAAGAACGTTTGAGCGCCTTGCTCGACATTATATACCCTATTCCACCAGTCGAAGTTTCGATTTTTGATTTACACGGCAATGTGTATAAGTTTTTTAAGAGATTATAATAGTCTGATAGTTAGATATATAAATAAATGATAGATTTTATGCCTACCAAACATCCATAAAGGAATTGTTTGGATTTTAATTTAAAATAGAAAAAGTTTAAAACCGCTTTCCACAGTAAATACTGGAACTTTTAGCGATTCCGGCATTCCGGTTTCAAAATTGTTAATAACTAAAATCAGCCATCAGATTTAACATTTGATCTAAGTCATTGCTTGTTAAGCATGTAAAGCTCATAAAACAGGTTTCAATGCTTTTATTAGAGAAATTTAGGGGTAGCGACGTGCAAAAACGCAACCTTTCCTGAACCGGCTGATTGGTATGGGGTACAGCGCATCTGTACCTGCTTTCCGAACCAGGACTCCGATTTCTAAAAAGCGAACCTTGGTGCCCATTTGAATTAAAATCCGGTCGGAAGTTCCAAAAATCCACTTTTGAAAACAGAAAAGGCAATTACTTGCTTCGCTGCATTTCGACTGCGCTCAATGACCACGTGAAATCGCTACGCTAAGTTACCCAAACCAAAAAGGGACTTCCCCAAAGCAAAAACCCAATATCAAAAAGCAAAACGACATGACCCCAAACCAAAAAGCTAAGCGCCTTAATCAAAATGTCAACGCATCAAAGCAAAAAGCCAATACCCAAAAACAAATCGACAACACACAAAAACAAATCGACAACACACAAAACCAAAAAACCAAGTGACAAAACCAAAATGACAACCAGCATTTTGCAAGCGTGGAATGGACGAGTGCAAAAGCCAATCAGCCTAAACCAAAATCCTATTGGCATAACCTTAAAAACCAAGCGGAGCAGTGTCTCGGAAAGCAGGCGGAATGATTATCTGCCGGGGGTAGCAATATGAACGGTCTGGAAAAGCAGCATATTAGGCTTACGTCACCCATCCCGGTAACTCGAATGATGGGGCAGTACGAGTGAGATTTTTATTAAAGGCACCACCGGCAAACCCGCGGGTTAGCTATTCCTTATGTTTTGAGCGGCCGGTGATCGAACTGATTGGAAAGGTTCTACTTTAGTGAAAGATTGATGAGACGGCGGTAAAGCTGGAGTTGTATTTAAAAGAAGAGGTTTGTTCCAGATTCAGAAAATTAGGTATCGTTACTATTGTTGGAAAATGTCAATGTACGTCATGAAGCATTGAGCTGTCCAAAAACAAAAAACCAAGAACTAAAAACTAAAACCCTATTTTCGCTCAATGGATTTTTGGGAATGACTCCTTAACCTTATTTATTTCCCCCTATGCCTCTGGTCTAAGACAAAGACGCCTCGCACCATGTGTAAAAACACGAATCTATGAAAGTAGCTATCTCTCAATCAAACTACATACCCTGGAAGGGATATTTTGACATGATTGGGAAAAGTGATGTCTTCGTACTCTATGACGACATGCAATACACCAAAAGAGATTGGCGAAACAGAAATAAAATAAAAACACCAAATGGATTGATTTGGCTTACGATTCCTGTTAATGTGAAAGGGAATTATTATCAAAAAATTAGTGAGACTCGAATTTCTGAACCAGGTTGGGCAAAGAAGCATTTAAGATCGATTGAATTAAATTATAAAAAGGCTGCTTGTTTCGATTCTGTTTTTCCAATTATCGAGAGTTGGTACAATGAAGTAGAAAACTTTGAATTTTTAAGTGAAGTCAGCCATTTTTTTCTTGAAAATGTGTGTAATCAGTTCGGTATTCAAACTCAATTGGTAAATTCGTCAAAATATGATATCAAGGGCTCTAAAACCGATGCATTGATTTCGGTATTGGAACAGATTGGAAATGTGGATACTTATATTTCCGGACCTGCGGCCAAAGATTATATGGAAATGGACGAATTTGCAAAACGCAATATTGAAGTGGAATGGATGAATTACGGAGCTTATCCCGCGTATCGGCAGCTCCATAATGGATTTGAGCATAGGGTTAGTATTATCGATTTAGTGCTCAATTCTGGATTTAATAGAGACCTTATTCTACAAAAATGAGAGACGAGCTAAAATTAACTTCAGATTACTATACCAAAAAGATTCTTGAGCATGGAGCCAATCCAAAAGGAGTTGATTGGAATGGAGAGGAATCTCAATTTGTGCGGTTTGCTCAATTGGCAAAAGTCTTTTCTTCTTTTGAAGGAACTTGTGCGGATATTGGTTGCGGGTATGGAGCGTTTTTAGATTATCTGTCTGTTATAGGAGGTAAAGATTTAGCCTATACGGGTTATGATCTTTCTCAACCCATGATAGAAGCCGCAAAAGAAAAACATAAAAATCAAGAAGGTCTTTTTAAGTTAATCAACACAATTTCAGAGATAGAAAAAGTTGATTATGCTGTTGCCAGCGGAATTTACAATGTGCGGCAATCTATAAGTGATGGGCAATGGAAGGAATATATTTGGGAGAGCTTGAATGAAATAAATGGCATTGTGAAGAAAGGGTTTGCATTCAATATTTTGACTGCCTATTCAGACGCTGATAAAAGGAGAGACTATCTTTATTATGCTGAACCGGAAGAGGTGTTTGCGTTCTGTAAAAAGGAATTTTCGAGAAATGTTTCACTACTTCACGACTACAACTTATATGAATTCACTATAATTGTGCGAAAATGAGTAAAAAGCTAATCCTTTTCGGTACGGGTGATATCGCACAGATTGCCAAAGATTATTTTGAGTGTGATACAGAGTATAAGGTTGTTGCATTTTGTCTTGACAAAGATTTTATACAAGATGAAACCTATGAAGAAAGGCCATTGGTAGCTTTTGAAAACATAGAAGAAGTATATCCGCCTGATGCACATGACATGTTTATAGCATTGAGTTATACTGAGATGAACCGACTGAGACAACGAAAATTTGATGAGGCATTGGCCAAAGGTTATAATCTCCCATCTTACATTAGCCCCAAAGCCACTTATTTAAGTAAATATGCCTGTGGCAAGAATTGTTTTATATTTGAAGATAATACCATTCAGCCGTACGTGAAAATTGGGGATAATGTCACTCTTTGGAGTGGAAATCATATCGGACATCATTCCGAAATTTATAGTCATAATTTTATAAGTTCACACGTTGTTATATCAGGACATTGTGAAATTGGTTCGTACTGCTTTTTAGGTGTGAACAGTACTTTGGCACATAATGTGAAAATTGCTGAAGGGAGTTTGATCGGAGCGGGTGCAATAATCACAAAAGATACTGATCTTGACGGTGTCTATGTTGCTCCAAGAACAATAAAATTAGATAAACCAAGTACAGCATTCAAACTGTGATAGACAAACCTCTCATTAGTGTTGTGTCGCCTGTTTATAGGGCCGAAGGAATTGTTGCCGAGCTGGTTTCAAGAACGAAAAAAGCACTTTCTGAGATTACAGAGGAATATGAAATACTTCTGGTCAATGACGGAAGTCCAGATAATTCATGGGAGGAAATTAGAGCTGAAGCTAATTTAGATCAAAGAGTAAAAGGAATCAACTTAAGCAGGAATTTCGGTCAGCATCAGGCTTTATTGTGTGCCTTGCAGTTATCAAAAGGCGATTACGTAGTTGCAATGGACTGCGATCTTCAAGACAATCCGGAATTTATCCCTGAGCTTTTCTTAGAAATCCAAAAAGGATTTGATCTGGTTTATACTTCTAAAAAGCGCATTGGACATTCGCGTAATAAGAATGTATTCGCTTTTCTGTTTAATAAAGTCTTCAATTATCTAATTGATTCTCCACAGCAGGCATCCAGTTCTGATGTAGGAACATATAGTATTCTCAGCAGAAAGGTGGTAGATGCATTTTGCCAAGTGAACGATTACGAGCGTCATTACCTTATGACCTTAAGATGGCTCGGATTCGATAGTAGTACAATAACTATAAGTCACAACAAGCGCAAAACCGGAAGAAGCTCTTATACTTTCGGTAAATTACTCTTACACGCTATTAATGGAATTACTTATCAGAGTGACAAGTTGCTTAGACTCAATATAACGGTGGGCTTTATTATTGCGACTGTAGCCTTTCTGGCTGGACTCATTATAATTATACTTTATTTTACACAAGGATTTTTGAGTGGCTGGACCAGTATGATTGTAACATTGTTTTTTATGCTGGGTGTTTTACTCATAAGTGTAGGGATACTAGGCATTTATATAGGAAAGATTTTTGATCAAGTCAAAGATCGGCCAAAGTTCATTATTAAAGAGATAACGAATCAATGAGATCATACGGTTTTAATATAGAAAGTGGTTCTCAACAGGGACTCCTTTTTGAAGATATAGAAAGAAAGGGATATTCGTTGCTAAAGTCTTTAATTACTTCTGATGCTGCCGCTGATTTTTGCAATTTATTAGAATCCGTTTATGAGAAACAGTGTGAGGAATTTGGACTTAAAGAGCTGGAGTTAATAAATGAATTAAATATTGTTAGATGTCCTTTGGGCTATAAAAATGATTTTCTGAAGTTGGCTTTAAATGAGACAATCCTGAATATTGTTGAAAGCGTAATAGGTAAAGAGTTTCAATTGCACTTACAAAATGCAGTTATAAACAGAGCAAATAGTCAGCATCATCAATCTGCATGGCATAGAGATTTACCTTATCAAAATTGGGTTTGTTCTAAGGTTCTTTCTATAAATGCTTTCTTTTGTTTGACCCCTTTCAATATTGAAACGGGTGGGACCCAATTTATTGAAAGTTCTCATCTTTCCGAAAATATTCCGAGTAAAGAGTTTATGGATAAACATGCCAAAACGCTAATTGCTGAACCGGGGGATGTAATTATATTTAATTCAATGCTGTTGCATCGGGCTGGTCAAAACGTCTCGAATATGGACAGATTTGGAATAAATCATGTTTATACAGTTCCGATTATTTCTCAGCAAATTGATCTACCAAGATTTTTAACCAAGGAGAATATTGAGGACGCTGTTAGTAGAAAGATATTGGGGTATAAATATGAATCCTCGGTATCTGTGAATGATTATAGGCTCAAAAGAATGAATAAAAAATAATGACTTCGGTTTCCTATGGTCGTATTTTTGACCCAGCCAATGATCTTCCCACAGGTTATACACATGCCTCAAATCCTGTTGGAATAGTGGTTCCCGGGAGTGAAAGTTTAATAAGAATATTTTTTTCTTCCCGTGATACATCCGGTAAATCGCATGTCTTTTCTGCAGACTATAAATTTGAGAATAGGAAGTTTGGACTTTTGAGCACGTCAATAAAACCAATCTTATCACCTGGAGAACCCGGACTTTTTGATTGTGATGGCATTTCGGTCGGATCTGTTGTAATGGATGAAGAAGTTTTACGGCTGTATTATGTTGGCTGGCAATTACAAAAATCAGTACCTTGGATCAATACGATAGGTTTAGCACTTTCAGATGATTTTGGCAAGTCATTTACAAAATCGGGTCGTGTACCTGTTATGGATCGGTCTGAGGAAGATCCATTCTCCATGTCTTATCCATGGGTAGAAAAAGTCAATGATAGGTATGAGATGTGGTACGGTTCAAATCTTGTTTGGGGTAAATCTAAACAAGATATGCTACATGTGATTAAACGTGCAAATAGCGTAGACGGGAAACAATGGGTAAGAAATAGCGCAGATTTATTTCAGTTGACAAAAGATATGACAGCCATGTCACGACCATCCGCTTTGAGAACTTCAGATAAAACCATTCTTTTATTAAGCATTAAAGATGGAAATAATAATTATGGTATTTGGCAAGCACAAACTATCAATGAAATTGATTGGGATTTAAAGAAAATGGAGATCGAATCTACAGGTTTATGGGATGAAAAATCTCAATCTTACGGCTCGTTTTTTATTTTTGAAAATACTGTATTTATCCTATACAACGGAAATGAGTTTGGTAAAACTGGCTTTGGAGTTGCGGAATTAGAATTATCTGACCGTAAATTCACAGTATAGAATCATAGATTTATCTGAATTCCTAAATGCCGTTTGAAGTAAATGAAACGGATATAACACAATTGGATTCAAAACCATTTTATAATACTTTGGAAACTCAGTCTTTAAATAGACTTGACGATTACTTGATTGTATCGTTTTGGACTCCATTGTAAAATTTGCTTTTTGCGATTCGTTTTTGGTGATAATTTTATTGCTTAACTGCAAAAGTAAATTCGATAAGGGATAGGTAAGCCCTGCCAGTTGAGCCACCTCTAAATTATTTTTTTTCGCAATTTCGTGAAAACAGTTTCTGGTATATCTTTTAAAGTGACCAGCAATTTCATCTTCAATACCCCAGTATTTCATTTGAGCAGGAACTAATGTGATTATTCTACCATTTGGTTTTAACAAAGAGATTGCTTTGGCAAAATAATCATCCACTTTATTGTTGGGTAAATGTTCTATTACCATTGAAGAAAAAATAATATCAAATTTAGAATGGATCTCAATTTCAAAGTAATCTTGATTTACTACACTATATTTGTTAGAATCAACATATTTTTGGTTGTGTTTATTGTTGCGATCGCATGACGAAGTATTTAGATCAATACCTATTCCTTCAAGTCCTAATTCTAATAGAATATTTGAAAATATTCCGGTACCTGCACCTATATCAAGAAAAGAAAGAGGTTTATTTTTAAGGCCATTTATTCTTTTTCTTAAATATGTTTGTTGTAAAATTGTACCTGGTGCGATTTCGAAGGAATTCATCGATGTGTATGATTTAAATGGATTGCCAAATTAAAAAGATTCGGCACAATATGAATACAAATAAAGTCTTGGATTTTGAGTAAAGCGCATATAGGATTTAATAAGCCTTATTTGACAGGAAACGAACAAGTTTATATTCAAGAAGCAATTAGTGGACTGCATCTTTCCGGCAATGGCCAGTTTACCAAAAAATGCCAGACCTTCTTTGAGAATCGATATGGTTTTAAGAAATGCTTTTTGACCACCAGCTGTACTGATGCGCTTGAAATGGCGGCCATACTTGCAGAGATTGTGCCGGGCGATGAAGTAATTATGCCAAGTTTTACTTTTGTGAGTACCGCAAATGCTTTTGTATTGAGGGGAGCAAAAATTGTGTTTTGTGATAGCCGATCAGATCATCCCGGAATGGATGAAAGTTTAATTGAATCACTTGTTACTCCACGTACAAAGGCTATCGTGCCCGTGCATTATGCGGGCGTGGCTTGCGACATGGATGTAATTATGGCTGTTGCAAATAAATATAATTTACTGGTTATTGAAGATGCCGCACAAGCAATTGACAGTTTTTACACAGGAGAAGATGGAGTAAAGCGACCACTTGGCAGCATTGGACACATGGCGGCTTTTAGTTTTCATGAAACAAAGAATATTATTTCAGGGGAGGGTGGAATGCTTGTGGTAAATGATGAACGTTTTATTGAGCGGGCTGAAATCATCTGGGAAAAGGGAACGAACAGGGCAGCTTTCTTTCGGGGAGATATTGATAAGTATGGCTGGATTGATGTGGGCTCATCGTTTTTGCCTTCTGAGATTATTGCAGCTTTTCTTTGGGCGCAGCTTGTGGCACTGGATAAGATTCAAGCCAGACGGAAAGTTATTTGGAATACCTATTATGACGGTTTGGCAGAACTACAAGATTTAGGGATTCGCCTACCTAAGATACCGGATTTTGCGACCAATAATGCGCATATGTTTTATTTGATTATGCCAAGCTTAGAGGAGCGTTCATTATTGATTTATAAAATGCGTCAAACTGATATTCATTTGGTGTTTCACTACCAAAGCTTACACAATTCTCCTTTTTATTTGTCTCAAGGAAAGGAGATTTCACTGCGGAAATCCGAAGAATATAGTGATTCATTAGTGAGATTACCGTTTTATTATGAACTGGATATAATTCGTGTTTTAGAAGGGATCTTGAATTAAAATGAAGTTGAACAAATTATACGATACGTTCAATCAATTGGCTATCCGCAAAATGTGGATGCTTTTTCTGGTTATACTGCTTGTGAAGGTGATTTATTCGTTTTTTCTTTTTTCACTTATATCTTGTGATGCACCTAGTTTTATTTTGCAAACACTGGCGGTGGTAAGTGGTGATACTAGAAGTTATATTGAACCAATAAATAATTTCTTTCAAACTGGCTCGTATTTTTATTTAAACGATTGGGGAGATATAGTGTATGCCGGTAGAATGCCTGCTTACGGTTTGATTTATTATTTTCTGAATCTCATTTCTTTTGGAAATGGCTTTCTAGTAATTGTTCTGGTTCAGTTAGCTCTGGAAGCATTTGCTATCAGTTACTTTACAAAGTTTTTAGCAGCAAAGAAGCTTTTTAGAGCTCTGCCAATATTGTTTCTTGTGCTGATGTTGATTAGTGCAAATCAAACCTTCTGGTCCTTAAAGATTCAGCCGGAGAGTTTTGCGACAAGTTTTGTTCTAATTTCAGTTGTACTTTTTGCTAGAAAACAGGTTTTCAATTATCCCGTTTTAATCGGTTTACTTTTGGCAGTACTTGTCATGTTTAAGCCTTATTTCGGGATTCTTCTTATTCCCTTCACACTTTTAATTTTCCGAGAAAGAGGAATGATACTAAAAAACAAGATGCTTCTCTCATTTAAACTGTGGCTACCGTTAATTCTTATAATTGGCAGTTGGACATTCCGTAATTTTGAGGTTATGGGAAAAGTAATTCCACTAACAGAACCATACTCGGGATATGCCTATACAAAAAGCGAACTTGAAATGCGAACTTTGAGTACGGGTTTGGGTCTTGTTTATGAGCCTTGGGATAAGAAATCCTTTGGGAATTATATGCGTTATTCTAATTCTCAATATGCTTTACCTAATTTTCTGAAAAAGTCGGATAATCATGCTCAATTAGTACGTTTACAATCCGAGTATCAATATTTTATGGATTCTATTAATGTTTTGGGGTTCGAAGATGATAAACTAACAATAGAAATAGGAAATCTTTCAGAGAAATTTGATGAGGAATTTAAATTTCGAAGCAGTATTGGAAAATCTTTTTTATTAGCTGATAAGTTCCTTTTTCACAGTGGTTCCTGGTTTTATCCTGTCTCTTTTTCAGATAGAAGCTGTGGATCAATAATTACAGCTTTTGATAAGGTTCTTCAGTCCTTCTTATATTATTTCGGACTCTTTAGTTTGTTACCGATGTTTTTTATTTTGTGGAGAAATGATAAAAAGAGATTAGCCGTTTTCTCCTTTTTGATGCCTGTCTATATTATTGTATTATTTTGCGTGGTGCTTAGTTTTATTGAATTGAGATTTTTCAGTACTGTTTATCCAATTCAGATATTTGCATTCAGTCTTTTGATTTCTTTTATTATGAGTAAAAAACGAAGTTTAAGTTTGTTGACTAAAAAGAATAGGTAATGTCATTTTTAGATATTCTCTTAATAATCCTGTACTTGCCGCTTTGCCTTTTTATTGGGAAGCAGATAAAGAATAAGCATCGGAATAATCCATTGTATCAAAAATGGTTTATGAAGGGGTTGTGGGCGAAACTGCTTGGTGGGCTTGCCTTTGCGCTTGTATATACCTTCTATTATGAATACGGAGGCGATACTCGGTCTTATTTTCGGGATAGTGGGAAACTGGTTGAGGCATTATTTATAAGTCCAGCTATATATTGGGACGTAATGCAACATAGTTTTGAGAATATTAGTGCCGAAGCGCTGGATGTATTAAGGCGAATGTTATTTCACGATCCCCGGGAATATTATGTAGTGAATTTTGTTTCTATTTTTAATTTCCTTGGCTTTGGTAGTTATTTCTCAATGACGTTATTAGTAGCACTTTTTACTTACTGGGGAGTTTGGCATTTCTTTTTGTTGTTGGTAGAAAAATTTCCAAAGATTGAAAAGCAAATGGCATTTGCCGTGTTGTTTATTCCTTCAGTGTTTTTTTGGGGTTCGGGAATTAGCAAAGATTCCTTAATCTTATGTGCAGTGGGATTAATATTATATCATGTAAATCAGATTGCATCGGGAAAGTTTTGGCAGTTTGGGTCATTACTCATCATTGGGGGCGCATCTTATTTTATGTTTGTGGTTAAAGCTTATGTTTTGATCTCTTTATTGCCTGCAATTATTTTGTGGAGAACGCTGCACTTAAGGGATAAAATTAAAAACAGTTATATACGCGCTGCGATTCTGCCCTTGGTAGGGGCAGTTTCTATTTTTGCAATGGTTTACACTCTTAATTTTATGGCACAGTATAATAAAACGTATTCTATGGACAGTTTTGTAGATACCGCCCAGAGTATGCAAGGGTGGCATTATGTTGAAGGAGAAAACTCTGGAGATAATCACGGTCGCGGATCAAGTTATACGCTAGGGGCGTACGACGAAAATTCCTGGCAAGGTATGCTAAAGATATTTCCGGCTGCAGTAAACGTTACCTTTTTCAGACCATATATTTGGGAAGTAAAGAATGCAGGTATGTTAGCGCAAGCTTTTGAAAGTCTCGTTTTTCTCTTATTTACACTCTTTGCGGTATTAAAAACCGGGCCTATAAAGGTTTACCGTTATATAAGTAATGATTCTTTCTTGTTGATGTGTGTAGTATTTGCGATTTTCTTTGGATTCGCAGTAGGATTTTCCTCTTATAATTTTGGTGCCTTATCGAGATATAAGATTCCAGCTGTGCCGTTTTTTATTGCTGCTTTATTTATTATCCGACACAAAGCTCGTGAAGCGAAAATGGTTGGATATGTCAAGGCTCGTCAAAAAAGAGAATTTCGGGAAGGAAGCCAAGCTGTACCTGGTTTTGCGAGATGAGTAGTGCGTATTTAGTATGGAGTAGTGAGTATAGAGTAGTTAGTATAGAGTAGTGAGTTGTAAGATGTGAAAAGAGTTTTAATTGTTTGTCCGTATCCTGAAGGGAAAGCTCCAAGTCAGCGCTTTCGATTTGAGCAGTATTTGCCGTATTTGCGAGCGAATGGGTTGGAGGTTTCTGTTGCATCTTTTTGGACGAATGAACAATGGCCTGCGATTTATGGGGGGATGAGTGTTGTGTATAGGGTATTGAGTACTGTGATGGCATTTGTGAAGCGATTCTTTTTACTTTTTTCACTACATAAATACCAAACAGTTTTTATTCATCGCGAGGCTGCCCCTCTTGGTCCACCATGGTGGGAGTGGTGCGCGGCAAAGATCTTCCGAAAAAGATTGATTTACGATTTTGACGATGCTGTGTGGCTACCAAATAGCTCACAGGCAAATGCAAAGCTCGTCGGTAATCTCAAGAACCATGGGAAGACCGGAAAGATAATCTCTTGGTCGGAAACAGTTTTTGCAGGCAATTCCTTTTTGGCATCATACGCAAAGCAGTTTTGTGACAACGTAAAAATTGTACCAACTACTATAGACTGCAATCTCCATGACCCGAATTTATTAGCGAAACCTAAGCCGAATAATAAAACGGAATCTAACTCAATACTCAATACTCAAGACTCACTACCAACTATCGGCTGGACTGGGACGCATAGTACATTAAAGCAATTAACGCCACTGTTTCCACTTTTGGAGAAGGTTTATGCCCAACTACCATTTCGGTTTTTGTTAATTGCGGATATTGCGCCGGAAATAATGCCTGAATTTGTTGAATTCCGAAAATGGAATAAGCAAACCGAGATCACCGATTTACTTGAAATTGATATAGGTATTATGCCGCTGTACAATACAGATTGGGAGAGAGGTAAATGTGGATTTAAGGCTTTGCAGTATATGGCATTGGAGATACCTGCGGTGGTTAGTGGAGTGGGGGTCAATTCAGAAATCGTAATTGAAATGGAAACCGGGCTTATTGCAGAGCCAGTTACAAGTAGAGGTGGTGAAGATTATCTTATTTGGGAAAGTTCTTTATTGGAATTATTGAAGAATGAAGAATTGAGATTGAGATTGGGGAAAAAAGGCCGCAAAAGAGTTAAAGATTATTATTCTGTTGAAGCCTTTAAACAGGTTTATCTCGAAACTCTGGCAACTAAAAGCTAAGCATCAATTGCTTGGTTATCGAGAATCCTTTCATAAATCCTCCTGTAGGCCTCAATTCCCTTTTCAAGCGAAAAATAATCTTCAGCTCCATGGCGGATATTTTCGGGATTCAAATGAATGATTTCATCCCAATTATCAGATATTTTTTGAAAATCTACAGAATTAAAGTCAGTATTTACGTATCCTGAATTATATTTCCGAACGATAGTTCCTGTGTCACCCACATTGTCATTACAAATCACAGGAATACCCATAGCCATCAATTCTCCCTGCTTAGTGGGGCTAGAGGCTTTTTTGCTGTACGCAGGAAGAATAAAAAAAACAGATGCAGCCATCATACTCATAAGGGCAGGTACGTCTTTTCTTTCTGCAGCAATTTGAACGAGGAATGAACGTGGAATTCCGCGTTTATCTGCTTTTTCGCGAAGCTTGTCCAAGTTATCGTGAGAGAGGATAAGAAACCGAAGTTTTGGACGTGATTGCAGAAGGTGATGGTATAAAGCGAGCATTTCTTCCGCCATATACCAAGTACCGAGTGAACCAACGTAGCCGAGATATTCCCGATCTGTATCGATGCCGTAAACAGCACCGAGCCACTTTCGCTTATTGGTTGATATGCGTGTAAAGTCGAAATGGTTTAGATCCGTAGCACAAGGAATAATCGTTGTTTTCTTTAATACCGCCGCGGCACGGTCATAGTTGTAATAATTCTCATTACCTCCGAATATAGGATCATTATTAAACCAGTTTTCAATTTCTGATTTCCCCGCTTCGGTGAGGCTTACCACTGCATCTGCTTTTTCCAGAAATTTACGCTCCTTTTTTTTGAAGTAGCGGTAAATGGATTTATAAACGGGATTGCTGAGGTTCCATATTTTCCCGTCCACGCGTTCATCAGCCCAGAAACCACGCATATCAAATATAAAAGGGAGCTTATTATTTTCCTTTAGGCGCAAGCCTACCAAACTAGTGATATAAGAGCGGCAATGAACCAGCGCAAAGTTTTCTTTATTATGTAGCTCCTCCGACTTTTTGTGAAGTTTATCGATATCGTATAGGGTGGATAAAACCGGGGGGTTCTTTGTGTACTCAAGGGGGTGCCAATCAATATTTGCTGCAGCACATCTCTTTTCAATCCTTCGCTTGCCTTCTTTAAATCGTTCTGGTTTTTCAAATGAGATGAGAGAAAATTTATGCCCCTTCTTAGATAAACCTTCAATATAGGGTAAGATCTGACTTTGACCGAGGGGATCAGTTAATCCATCATAAGATAGGTAGAGAATATTGGCCATTGGCTACAAAGATGATATTTTTAGCTGATTAAATGTTTGAGTATAGCACGCGAGCGCCTGTTAAGAATTGAACCGGGTGATGCTTTCAAAGACTTAATAAAGTAAGAAATTGATCTACGCTTTGATTTGATCATTGCGAGGTGTAGAGAGATGTAGCTATAAGTATTGCTTTTCAAAGCGGGCATAAACGTACCAAATTGAGATTGGACTTCTTTATCGTCTAATACTGTTTTTAGCATTAACTCTTTTCTCTTTATCAATTTTTCGGGAGCGAAATTAAAAACAGATCTATCATCATGCTGAACTAAGGCAGAGGTAACCTTGTGGTTAATTAGCAATGGATATCGGGCAGCAAGGCGGAGCCAGAGCGCATAATCTTCAGAACCTGCCATTTCACGATTCTCTTCAAATGGATGGGCGTCTGCAATGTCTTTTCTCAAGAAAACTCCGTGGCAGCTCATGAAATTACCTTCAGAAACCAAAGATTTGATAGCAGTTTCTCTATCGTATTGAATTGGACTCTTCCTTCTTGTTAATTTGTTTAAGAATTCATACTCCTGAAATATCCATTCAGGTTGATTGTGATTTTGAATAAATGAGAACGCTTCCTGAAGGTGGGTGCGATAAATTAAGTCATCGGAATCTAAAAAATAGATATACTTACCCTTAGCAATGGCAGTTCCTGTATTTCTGGCTTTACCTCTTTCGCTGTTTGGTATAGAGACTAGGCGAACTTTATCTTGAAATGTTTTCTCAATAAAGGTTTTTGTGTTGTCAGTGCTACCGTCATCTACTATTATAATTTCAAAATCAGAAAAGGTTTGGTTGAGAACTGAAGATATGGTATCGGCTATGAGCTTCTGCCTATTGTAAGTTGGTATAATGATCGAGAAAAAAGGAGATTGACTCATTTTACTTCCTGGTATTTGTCGATCACATTCTCAACATAGAAATGCTTGTAGACTGATTTTTTTAATGCCGGGCCAAAATGGTTGTACTTCGATTTATCATCATAGATTTTAAGAAGTAGTTCGGTCAATTCTTGTTCTGTATTTTCTTTTGAGATAAGGAATCCATTTTCGCCATTTTCAATATAGTCATCAAAATCTCCAACATCTGCACAAGCGATAATTAATTTCTCTAATATTCCGGCTTCCTTTATAACACTGTTGCTTGCTTCAGAGTCGGAAGTATGAACGACTACATCTGCTGCTGCCATGTAGGTTATTGCTTCACGGGTGAATCCAATAAAAAAAACATGTCGTTCCAATTCTAAGTCTTTCACTTGCGCTTTTAGTTCTGGCTCCAGCGGTCCGCCACCCAAAATAAGGAGCTTTACATCGAGTTGTTTATCAACCAGAGCTTTAATTACACTGATAAGAAGGCCATATCGCTTGCACGGAATAAAGCGTGATACAGTAACCAGGCGAAGCGAACATGGAAAGTCTCTTGAAATAGCAAACAGTGATTCAATTTTCGGCTCCGGATAATTCTCAAACCTATACGCGTAGTTAATCAGACGTACCTTGCTTGGATTTACGCCTTCAACTTCAGTGAGTTGGTGAAAAACCTTTTTAGATGGGACGATAAATTCTTTACCTAGTCGGTTGATTATTTTATCAAATATTTTTGCGTTTCTATTAGTGCCATTCATTATATAATCACTGTGATGGCGGCAAATGATAAAACGAGCAGTTGAAAAATATTGAGCAAAAACAGCTATAATATTGGCAGGTTGGGTATGAGCATAAACCAGATCGATTTTATTCTTTTTTACGTATTTCGTCAGGTAGCGAATATGCTTGATATAAAATACAAATGATGATGATTTAGGGAGAACAAAAGAATCTGTTTTTACACCGGATTTTTCAACCACCGCTTGAATATCCCCTTTTGGTTCCTGACTTAAGAGATGGACCTTATGCCCCATTTTAGAAAACTCTTCCATTAGAGTTTCTAACGAGTTACTGTTTTGGCTGGATGGGAAATAGAATAGAATATTCACTGATGCTGTTTTCAGATGGCAAAACTATGTTTTCTTGTGGCTTAAAGATAATAAAGCCATTAAATTCTTTACTTCGCGTTATGGAGCTTACCATTATTATTCCGTCTGTTGGTGATATGGCTATTTTGACACGCACGTTGGATGCGGTTCTTTTAGCAACACAAACTATAGAAACAGAGATAATTCTGGTTGATGATTCTGCGGATGGAATTGTTGAGGTAGATAACCCGAGATTAAAAGTGGTTCGCAGTTATGGAAAAGGGGCATCCAATGCCAGGAACGAGGGATTGAAACACGCTAAAAGTGATTTAATTTTGTTTCTGGATGATGATATACTGATTTCTGAAAATCACATTCTCGAAACACTTCAGCTTCATAAAGAATCAAGTAAAAAAGCATATAATTTTTACTGGGTGTATCCGGAAGATTTGATGCGGGAACTGCCGGAAACAAAGTTTGGCAAGTATGTACTCCATGAAGGTTTATATTCTAACCAGCACAGGCTCGAAGGTAAATATGATGAACTACCCAAGTTGACGAAGCAGAAAGGGCTGACAAGTCAGTATTTCTCTATCGAGAAAAGATGGCTTGATGAAGTTGGCGGCTACGATTCAATACCATATGCTGGTATTGAGGACTTACTTTTGTTTCGGAAATTAGAGCGTATTGGGATAGAGGTGTTTTTAGTAAAAGATCAGGTAGTGTTTCAAAACGAGGCGAATCGCATTCAGGCGGATAAACTTTTTAATCGGTATCGTACAGGAGCACTGACAAGAAGAATAGCTGCGTTACGCGGGCACAAAGATTTGGGGGTTCAATTTAATGGTACTGAGAAAATAAAAGGGGAATTGGGAACTCTGTTTCTACCTCTGCTTAGGTTAATTGAGAATAAAGCTGCTTATGGTTTGCTTTACAGAAAAGTGGTTCACTATATCCTTTTTACCGGAACTTATTTGGGGTATTTTAAAGATGAGTTACCGACGCCCTTTGCGGAGGAGTTTAATAATTGATGTGGGAAGTAATTTTCTTTTTCGTTCAAGTTTAACAAGAAAACTCCTATCGATACGAGCAAGCCAATATAAGTTGATTTGTTTAGCGAGTTTTGAACAAGCGCTCCATTCTAAGGCTTCATATTTTTCGCAATACCTTTTGAAAAGGTAGTAATTCAAAGCGTAATGAATCGTTTCGTTATTGGTGAATTTCAGAGTGAATTCAAGTTCTGCTAAGCTATTTTGATTGATGGCCTTAATTGCATTTACAGCTGGTTCATAATTGTGTTTTGTCGCAAGGCTCAAGTAAATTCGATCTGCTTCCTGTTCAAATTTTGTCTGATGCAAGGTGGATTTAGAATCTTCATGGTATCTGAAATTTAGAATCGTTGAATCAATACTCATCGTCCTTTGATTCCCAAAAAACAGAAAATACCTCATTAGCCATTCTTTGTCCATGCAGTAGTGAAGATCTTCATTGAGCAAACCAATATGGTCAATGGCAGACTTGCGAAAAAATGTCTCAGGCTGATCTATGCGGGAGTATGCAATGGCTTTTGGAAGATTGTCCTGATATAAATCTGTGCCACGGCTTCTTCTATTTTGAAGACCGAAAACATTGGCTCGAAAAGTGGCCATCGTAATCTTCGGATTTTCAAATGCTTTAGCCACCGTTTTCAGTGCATCGGGTTCGTAGTAATCATCACTATTAATCCAGTTTATTATTTCACCGGTAGCTCTGGACAAACCTTTATTTATTGCATGACTTTGTCCATTGTCTTTTTCGCTCACCCACCAGGTAAGGTGTTTTGCATATTTTTCGATGATCTCTTTAGAATTATCTGTGCTCCCGCCATCGACGATAAAGTATTCAAGATTTGGATAATCCTGACTAAGCACCGAATCAATTGTTTGTTCAAGATACTGTCCTTGATTAAATGAAGGTGTAACAATTGATATTTTGGGCAGAGTATTCATTGTCATTAAGAACTGATACTTTTATAGAGCGCTTCAATTCCATTGGTAAGTGTAGTACCGGGTTTATAACTTATTTGTTTATCAAGCTTTGATGGATCAGCTAAAGAAATTAATACATCACCCATTCGAGTCGGCGCGTATATTGGTTTTTGCTTATAGTCGGTAACTTGGGCTATTTCGCGGAACAATTCATTTACCGAAGTTTGTATTCCAGTTCCAACATTAAAAACATCAATTTCAGTATCGCTATTGGCCGAAGCTACCAATGCATCTACAATATCTTGTACAAATACGAAATCACGAACCTGCTCGCCATCACCATAAATTGTAATGGGAAGATTTTTGATTGCCCGATCCATAAATATTGAGATTACTCCTGCATAAGCCGACGAAGCCTTTTGACCAGGACCAAAAACATTAAAAAAGCGGAGTCCTATTGAATTTAGACCATAAGCCTGGTTGAAGAATCTAGCATATCGCTCATTGTTTAGTTTGGTTAGGCCATATGGTGACGTTGGGGTGACAAGTTCAGCTTCTTGAAGAGGGAGATTATCTGATTCTCCGTATACCGCGCATGACGATGCATAAACTAGCTTTTTTACTTTGTGTGTTTTGCAGAACTCTAATACGTTAATAAATCCGGTTTCATTTACCTGATGAGTGCGCAGTGGTTTCGTAAAAGAATCCGGGACACTTACCAGAGCAGCCAAGTTAAATACATAATCAACTTTAAATTCCAGAATAGGAAGCGGATTAGCTATGTCGTGTTCTATGAAATGAAAGTTTGAAGAATGTCCAAATTCTTTTAAATTGTTCGTATCAGCGTTGGAGAGATCATCAATTATAATTAAACGCGCCAGCTTTTCTTTCAGAAGAGAACGCGTTAGATGGCTACCTATAAATCCCAGGCCGCCTGTAATTAAAATCGTCTTTTGATTGAAACTCATTTTAGACTGGGAAATATTTATTTAAGAACTCAAATAATTTAACGGGTGACAAATCAACATCCCCCACGCGATCACTTTCTGTTGGGTTTTCCACAGCCAAAAGATAATAGTAACTAAGATTAAGAGCATTTGCGAGAGAATAAAAACAGTTGTTCTTATCATCGCATTCTCCTCTTATTTCAACTACAGAGCAATGTTCCGGTGCAGCTATCATATTTGTAAGTCCTGCTCCATGAACTCCGATAATTACATCCGCTGCTGCCATGAGCTTCATTTGATCAGCGAAAGTGAGGTTTTCCAAATATATGGTTTCAAAATTGAACTTTTCGAGAATTGTAATGCAGTCATTCTCGTTATTTATCCTCCGTACCTTTGCAAATTTCCTGCTAATATAGACTCTTTTACCACCGTTTTTCAATTGGGATTTTGAGTGGATAGCATTTCTTATTTTATCCATTATTGGTGGGTAAAAATTTCCGGTAGAACATACCGGTTCTGAAAACAGAATTTCGGACGTCAGAAATTTATTGCCTTTTGGGATATATTCATACTCCAGACCCAAAAATTCCAAAGATTCTGTGACATACTTATACTTTGAATAATGGCTGGGCAACAAGATGATATGATCGCTCAACTGCTCGTTTAGAATAAAATATCGCGGTAGTGCATCGCATATCCAATGAAAGTAACCATGACTCCATCTTTCCGAAATCCAAATATATTTTTTTCGTTTTAGTTGTGGTAGTTTCAATACCATTCTGGGGAAATGGTTTAGAAGAAACGGAAATGGTTTGGAAACTCGGAGATTCACAAGTGAACTACGGTAAATTGCCATAAAGAAATTTGCGATAATTCCACCTGAGTCTATCCAGGCATGTTTTATTTTATATCCATCAACTTTCTTAAAACTCTTTAGAAATTCATGTTGAAATAGATTCAAGTCTTCAGAATTGTAGTTGACAGGTTTGACCCTGGCAACTGTATAATTTTCTATAAGCTTGAAATTTTTCATTTAAGATTGACCTGAAATAAATAAACAGTATTTAAATTTTGATACTCATGGAGCAATTAGATCAACGATTAAAGAACTGTAATCTTCAATTGAGCCCTTTGAAGGATTTCTAGCAGTCCTGGTGACGATTCCATTCTTTTCATCCAACTCATTCATTATTAGTTCTCCGTCTTCTTTGTAATATTCGAATAGTTCGTAATTGTAGCCAAGTTCTTTTGCCAGATTTAGAAAATCAGAATAATTCCAAAAAGATTTGTGGTCGTCTGCTCCAGGTCCTGATCCGTTAGGGCGCACATACTCTATGTACTCCGGATTCGGATGATTTTTGTCAGGAACAGCGATCCGAATTCTACCGTTTTTCACTAAATAAGTTTTTGCCAGTTTCAATGAGTGTCTTACATCATCTACAGTCAAGTGTTCCAGAACATGTTCTAATAGAATATTATTGATCGGCGAGCCTTGAAAGAAATAAACCCATAATTTATCACTTGTCAAATCAAAAAAAGGTAAATTCAAGTCCGTCCAGCCTTGGTAAGAAAGTATGCCACTTCCTATATTGAGTTTAAGCTTATTCTTTTCACTCAATATGGCAATATTGTTTCTTAAACTTCTCCGGGTTAAGAATATATACCTCTTCTTTCTTAGTTGCTTAAATAGAATCATTTAACGCTTAATATATTTTGAAATTTCATAAACTAAATCGTTGCGCACTGCCAGAATATTTTGGAACCTAAATATTTCCATTTTCGGATCATAAACGCGCAAATCATGTAAAAAATTTGTGTCAAGTCTAAAGAGAGCATGGGTGCTGCTTAAAAGATCATGGAAATCTTTTATAAACGATCTGGTATAAACGTGAAATTCATTGAATTCAAATTGTATAAACTTAATATCCTTTAAATAAGCCTCACCGCTTTTTAGAACGTTGAAATCATACCCTTCTGTATCAACCTTAAGAACCCCTATTGATTTGATATTTTCATTTTTAATTAAACGCTCGAGGGTAATGCAATTAACGGATATTTCTTTTAAAGTCTCATTGGTTGGAATGCTGTTTTTAGAAAGTGATCCTAAAGTGGATATTGGGTTTTCGTTAGAAACAAAAAAGGACTGTTTACCCTCGATAGTAGAGATTGCAAAGTTAAAACATTCGGTATCCACATTTTTGACCAGCTTATTAAAAGTGTCTGTATTGGGCTCTATACTCCATATTCGATGTAAGGGTAAATGTTTTCTAAGTGTCAAAGAATATTCTCCCGTATTCGCACCAATATCAATAACTATATCGTCAGGATCAATAAACTTCTTAAACAAAGACGCGATAGCAAACTCTTCACCCGAGTTTTTCATATCTGTACCTTTTAGAATACCATAATGGTTTAAGGCGATATACATAATTGGAGCATCAGCCGCTTTATGCAAAAATGTAATTATAGAGGTGGCATTTTTTTTACCTAAAAGTTTACCAAAGAACCTTGCTATTTTGACGGCGCTATCGTTCATTTTCCATGGTAGTTCAGGTAAAAGTTAAAACCGGGTTGTATCATTCCTTGAATTTCATCAGTGTTTGAATATCCATAACTATTCCCTTCGCCGATTTCTATGAATATCTTATCACTAATCCAATCTTCAATTTCATCAGAAGCCCTTATAAACAACGTCAAACTATAATTTCCTGATTTTAGGTCGTTTTCTATTTCGAACCAATAAATATCCGAATCGTTTTGATGATCTATCTCGTAGCTGATGTATTTGTTTGAAACATGTATTAATGTGTTGTTTAAGAAGTCTTTTATGGCCACACCGAAATCCAAATTTTGGTATAGTCCCGGGACAATGGTTTTTAATTGAAGGCCTAATTTAATTTTTTCTCCCGGTTTGTTAATTTGATTTGGAATAAGTATCTTCTGAAATATCAAGTGACCTTTTCCTTTTCTTGACTCAATATTGTCTAAACGCGTCACAGATTCAGATTTTATCAGGTCGTTATGATAAGAACTGATAATATCGTCTATCTTTCCTTTTTGGCTCATTATTCCGTTTTCGAGAAGAATACCGGTTTCACAGAGATTGCGTACCGCTTGCATATTGTGGCTGACGAATAGAATTGTTCTTCCACTTTTGCTCACTTCGGTCATTTTTTCAATGCACTTTTGCTGAAATGCAGAATCTCCTACCGCCAAGACCTCATCAATCACCAAAATCTCAGGTTCCAAATGAGCAGCTACCGCAAATGCCAGCCTGAGCTGCATTCCGCTTGAGTAGTGTTTTAAGGGAGTGTCTAAAAAAGGACCGACCCCTGAAAAGTCGACTATGGCATCAAACTGTCGATTTATCTCTGCTCTTCCCAAGCCAAGAATTGAACCATTCAAGAAAACGTTTTCACGCCCGGTAAGTTCAGGATGAAAGCCCGTTCCCACTTCTAGAAGACTAGCCAGCCGACCTCTTAGAATAATCTCACCTTTAGTTGGTGGAGTAATTCTTGATAGAATTTTGAGAAGCGTAGATTTCCCCGCACCATTTTTACCTATAATAGCCAAACTATCCCCCGGATACACTTCAAAACTAATATCTTCAAGCGCCATGAAGGTTTCTTTTTTGCGGGAAGGGTTAAAAGATTTAAAAACCTGATCACGTAAGCTTAGATATTGCTCTTTTTGAGCTCCGCGCCTATATTCCTTCGATATATTCTTTACTTCAATTATTGGTTTCATTTTGGTCTCTTGCACTTCGGGAAAATTTCGCTAAAATTTACTGGTAAGTTAAAATATTCGCGTTAAAAAAGAGCGCATTTGCGTAATGTGCATCTGTGTTTATTAGTGAGTGATCATAAAACGCCACAAATTTAAAATTGTATTCAGTAAGCAAATGAATAACTTCGATAAAAGGAGTATGATGTTTGTCATTTTTATTGATACCCACCTCGCAATATATAAAATCTATTTTATCAGAAGAGAGTGTATTTTTTGCTCCAATGAGAACAGGAATTTCAAACCCTTCAACGTCTATTTTTAAAAAATTTATCCGCTTCACGTCATTTTTAGAGAGATAGTTGTCAATGGTTTCAACAGTCACAGTTTCATTTGAAATAGTGTTTTCCACGTTTGGAAGATTTTTGAAACTATTCCACAAACTGTTTTTTGCGATGCCAATAGTTAAGGTTCCAACTTCCGCACCAAAACCGATATTTTCTAAATGTACCTTCGCAAAGTGTTTGGTGGCGGCATATAATTTATCGAAAGTATCCTTAATCGGCTCAAAGGCATAAATAGTTGAAGTAGGTTTTTCTGCTTTTATCCTTGATACAGTTTGACCAGTATTGGCTCCCACATCAAAAAAGGTAGATAATTCGATATTACCAAAATGATTTTTGATATCGATAAATGGATCATTGCCTACGGAGATGGAACGCGTCTTGTAAACGGTCAAGCCCATGCTTTGAAGAGTGCTTTTTAAAATGGATTTTATCATTTTCCTCCTTGTTTAAGAGTGAACTTGTAGCTTATTACGGTTTTTTATTCTATTCACATTAAAGTAAGAAGCGAATCTATTTGCAGTACCAAAGGAATTAAAAAATTTAATGAGATCGTTTTTCATTACGCCAAATCCGCAAAATATCCTTCCGTCTTTCGGAAGTAATAAATGCCAATCACCAAAAACAATAATCCAGAAACCACACTAATTCCAATCATGTTTAAATCAAGAGGTTTATCAACCAATGCGTTCCTGATAAGAGATATAGGGGCATACATCGGATTTACTGCAAGTAATTTTGTAAGCCAGGGCTTGTCGCCAAGCATGGAGATCGGATAAATAACAGGAGTCACGAAAAGTCCTACCTGAATAATAAACGGCAATAGGTATCGAAAATCGCGGTACTTTACATTCATAGCAGCTATTAAAGAGCCAGGCCCAAAGGATGCGATTATGGTGAGGATAAGTGAGATTGGCAGGAGATAGAGCAATTTAATGCTCAGCGAATAATCGTAATAAAGCACTAAACCAATATAAACGATAAAAGCCATAAAGAAATCAAAAACTGCAACGAGTATGGCACTCATGGGAATAATGAGACGGGGGAAATAGATTTTCTTAATAATATTTGCATTGGAGACCATGGAGTTTCCCGCCCCGCTAAGTCCCGAGCTAAAAACATTCCAAAGCATTAAGCCCGAGAACGCAAAAAGAGGATAAGGTATTCCATCACTTGGAACATTAAGTGCTTTGCCAAAGAAAATGGAGAAAATAACCATCATAATAAAAGGTTGCAGCACTGCCCATGCAAAACCAAGAAAAGTCTGCTTGTATTTAACCTTAATATCCCTCCAAGTGAAAAAATAGAAAAGCTCACGGTATTGCCAGAGTTCAGCGAAGCCGAGTGAGAATTTAGAAGGGGGAGTGATGCGTTGTTCCATTTAATTCGAAATAGTCTTTTTTAATAATGATTTAAATCTTTGAAAAATTGATGGAACGGGTTTTAAATGTCTTCTAAAATAATAGTTGTCAGCAGTCTCATTTAATAATAATTCCTTGGGGTGTTGCAAGGGGAATTCCATTACATTAATTGGTATTTTTGACAATTTGCTATGGATATCTTTTGTGTTTCGAGCATTCGGATGAAACCCTAAGTTAGAAATACAATTCACATTTGGTGTTAAACAAATTCCTTTGTTTTTCCATATTGTATAAAACCATTGATAATCCCATGTGTTAATCTCGCCACTATTGGTTTTTTCAAAAAGCCGTTTGTGATAATCCAGAAAATCTTTATTTTCAATATAACCAGTTAATTTGTTCAAATTATCCAAATCTATATACTTCTCATACTTGGTCCATGCATCTTTCCATGTTGCCCATCCCCATATATGAGGAGTTGCCGTTGCATAATAGCTAAAGTTCGTTCTTTTATAACCAGATTGAAAATTTGAACCACTTATATGCATCACCCTTGTATCATTCTTATAATATTGCAAAAGCTCACTACAAAAGATGAAAAAGTCTTGGTTTGGTAAACAATCTTCTTCGATTATAATTCCTTGACTTTCGTTTTCGAAAAACCAATTAATTCCGCGCTGCATTGCTTCCCTGCAACCCTGATTTTTTTCAAAAATATTAAGTTTAATCGTTAAATTCTTCAATTTAAACGACGAGGCGATACCAATTATTGATTTGTTTTCTTCCTTTTTTATTTTATCTCCTCCATCATACAGGTCTATAGAAATGTAAATAATATCAGGAGAATATTGAACTATTTCATATAGAACCTGACGGAAGAATTCAGGTCGATCAAATGCCGTAATAAGCACATTTGCTTTATATGTCATAATAGAAGATCATTAATCTGATGTTCGATAAGGTATTGATTATTTCTAAGACTCTTTGTAATATCAGAATTACCTGAAACTATAATATACCCTCGTTTAGCTCCAGTTTCATTTTTACTGTCTTTGGGAAAAAAAAGATTTAGTTTATTAGACTCTAAATCCTCAGAAATCAAGTCTGTAGAAAGTTCAATTTCTCCGTATTTATCGAATTTAAATCCGATGTCGTGCGGAACCTTGAAATCGTCGATAATTATTATAGGGTCAGTGAATTTCTCTAATATTAATTGAATTTCTTTTTTTAAAGGTAGATCTTCATTCCAGTGAGCATCCAAATAAAACAATGTTGGTCTATTTACATTGAGATGTTTGTTAATTCCTTCCAAAAAAATCCTACTATCGTTTTGAAAAATGCGTATTGCGGGATTTGACATAAAACGAAATTTGGCGAAATAATAGTTTCGCTTATCAAATTCGACTGACAGTATCGGTAGATTCGAGACATTATGCATAAATGCGGTAGTATTTCCTTTGAATGTGCCAGTTTCCACAATAAATTCGATTATTGATTGTGAAATTATTTCTTTGAAAACCTGTTGTCTCTGTTGTTGTCCATTGAATGCGCCGCCCCAAATATTAAAAATTTCCTTACGTTTTGTAACCAAATCCTTTATTGCGCCGAATAATGCTCTCATACTCTGAATTTTTGTCAAAAATAGTTTTTTACATTTGCTTACACCTAATTCATTTCATTTGCATTTATCGATATTGAGAAATTCAAGAATATTACTAGTATTTTTTTGTGTTAATATCATTTCGGTCTGTAATGTTTTCTCACAGATGCCAATTGTTGATGGTCTTGCGGCATGGTACTCTGCAGACAGTATTTACGCCGCGGCCAGTGAAGGTTTTACATGGTTTGATCTCTCAGGGAATGATAGGCATGCATTTCAAGGGAGTTCGTTAAATCAACCTATTCAACAATCGACCTCGATTTTAAATGATCAAAATTTCCTTTATTTTGATGGGGTTGATGATTTTCTAGTAGTACCTGATACTTTTATGATAGGGACTGTATTTATAGTGGCGCAATACGACCAGGCTGAAAATACTTTTTCTAGTCCCAAAGGCCTTCTTTCAGCTTTGAATGGTGGTAGCTCAAATAGTTTATTGCTTGTAGGGCAAGGTGGCACATCAGTCTTTTACGGCACTTATTTTTCTCCGTCAAATCAGCAGCATAATGATTTCATAGGAACTAATTATTCACCTTTTGATCAATGGAAGATATCCAGATTGTCAAGACCATCTAATATATTAGAGTTGGGGGCTTTGGTTATTGGCAGGGATCGAAACAACAATGGCCGCAACTGGAAAGGTGGGGTTGCTGAATTAATCATATTTGATTATAACCTGAATCCAGAAGAAATTCAAGCAATTGACGATTACCTTCAGGAAAAATATAGCCCTTCGATTGATATTCCTAATGAAATTAATGTATCAGATTTCTGTCCTGTTAAAATTGGTGCTTCGGGATTTTTAGATTATACTTGGTCGACATCAGAAACATCTGATTCGATTTTCATTTCTAACAGCGGAACATATTCTGTACAGGCAACGACAACTTTCAATACTTCTAAGGCGGATACCTTCACTGTTACCTTCCCTGGTACGTTCATCAATTCTTTCAACCTCTGCACAAACACAGATTCCCTCTACACCCCAAACCTAGAATCCTTCGAGGTAACCTGGCAAGACGGAAGTACAGATCCCAACTACCTAATCACCGAAGGTGGTGAATATTCCCTAACCGTAACCGACAGCGAAGGCTGCACTTATCAAAGCGACACCCTAGTCGTAACCGAAGACTTTTATTCCACCGAAGTGGAACTCATAGAGCACCCAGTCTTCTGCCTCGGCAACGAACTTTATTTAAATTCCGGATTCGCGGAAGCGGAAACCTACACCTGGAGCACGGGCGAAGAAACGGCCTTTATAGCGCCTTCGGAAAGCGGCGAATACTGGGTAGAAGCCACCAATGCCAATGGGTGTGTGGGCAGAGATACGGTAGATGTGGACATTGCGGGGGCGGCACCTTTTGTAGAATTTAATACCGGCACGGCTTGTGAAAACAATGCGGTGGTATTTACGGATATGACTTTTGATGAAGGGAGTGGGATTGTGGATCAGGAATGGGTTTTCGGACCTTTCGAGGGGCCTCAAGGTCCGGACACCGTGCAAGGACAAACGGTTGCCTACACATTCCCGGAAACGGGCGCCTACCCTATAGAACTTACAGTACTTCTTGCCAATGGATGCTCTGGTACTGGGCGCGATACGGTGGTGGTGAATCCGCTGCCGCTGGTGGGCTTTAATGATGATGCTGTGATACCCTGCGCGGGCAATGAGGTAGCTTATGAAAGCCAGAGCGGCGTGCCCGGCAATGGCACCATAACGGGGTATAGCTGGCTGTTTGGCAATGGCAGTACCGATACCGGGATTGTGGGGACTACGGTTTTTGAAAATCTGGGTGTAAATACGGTCCAGCTTACTGTAACCACCCTGGCAGGATGTGTGGACTCGCTGATGCGCAGTGTGGTGGTGCTGGGCAGCCCTGTGGCCGAGTTTAGTTTTGACCCGGTGTGTGTGGGGATGCCTACGGTGTTTGAAGAAGATGTGGATACGTCAGAATCGGGGGCGGTGTTTTACAACTGGCAGTTTGGCGACGGGTTTTTTAGCAATTTTCCCAATACCAGCCATGTGTATGCGCAGGCGGGGCTGTATAATGTGCAGCTTACGGCTACGGGCAATGACTTTGGCGGTGCCGGATGTGTTGACAAGATTATTAAACAAGTGCGGGTGTACGATGCGCCTACAGGTGCTGTTGTAACAAGCGATGGATGCCTGGGCGATGGGGTACTCTTTACCGATTTAACCCAGCCGGCGGTGCAGGGCGGTGTGGCAGACACTATGGATACGCGCGAATGGGTATTGCCTTTCGGCTACGGCCAGGGCCCTATCACAGTTGGCGGAGATAGTGTGCAGGTGTGGGTTGGCGCTGAAGCGGGTAGTTATTTGGTGCAATTAAATTTTGAGACCGCTGCGGGTTGTACGGGTTCCGCTTCCGCGAATGTGGATGTGCTGGGGGTGCCCGAGGCTTCGTTTACTTTGCCGGTGCCTGAGGTTGCGCCGCCCTTTGTGGTGGTGCCCCAGAATACGAGCACCGATGCGCAAGGGTATGTGTGGCTGATGAATGGCGAGGTGGTGAGTACGGATGCGGAGCCGGAGCTGGCTTTTGCCGATTCGGGGGTTTATGTGGTGATGCTGGTGGCGACGAATAGTCTGGGTTGCAACGACACCACAGCGCAAGAGGTGGCGGTGATCAATCCGGTGTATGATTTGGGATTGGTTGATATTCGGTATTCGGTTTCTGGGAGTCGGTTGGCTTTGCGGGCTGTGCTTTCCAACAATGGGAATGTGGCTATCCGGAAGTTTCGGATGGCTGTGCAGCTGGGTTTGAGTGGGAATACGGATCAGGTGATGGATTTTGAGATTGCGCCGGGCGAGGTGAAGGAGTTTACGCTTCCGCAAGATTTTGAATATCTGGCTTCACGCGATCTGCCTTATGTTTGTATGGTGGTGGGGTTGGAGCCTTTGGTTGAGGTTGATTTGGAGAATAATTCGCTTTGTATCGGGCTGCAGAAGGAGAAGGCTGTTTTTATTGATCCGTATCCGAATCCTACTTCGGGGTTTGTTAAGTTGGGGTTTGTTTTGCCTTCGGCTGGGAGAGTTTCTTTGCGTATTTCTGATTCTTCGGGGCGGGAGGTTGATTCTTTTTCTTATGGTCTTGGTAAGGGGTATAGTTTGAAGGATTATGATCTTTCCGGTTTCTCTGAAGGGGTTTATTTTATTCGGTATGGTTTCTTGGGTGAGGAGGTTGTTAAGCGGGTTGTTGTCGTTAATTAAGTCGCGAGTCTCGAGTCTCGGGTCGCGAGGGCGGGGCTTCACGGTTCTGGTTTTGTGGCTGATTTAGCTTTAAGCCGGAAGCCGCAAGATGATAGGATGCGGAGTTGATGATAGTGACGATGAATTTACTGACGCTACGTTACACGCACTCACTCTGGTCGACAGGATGTTCCATGCGATGCATTGAGTGGTTATTGAGCCTGTCGAAATGCTTGTCGAAATGTGCTGATGGAGAATTTGATGTGAAGCGTAAAAACGGTCGTACCTACGGCACTTTGATAAATACCGTTATTTGTAGTCCTTGGGCTAAAGCCCAAGGCTACAATAACTTCCGTCCCTACGGGACTGATACGTGGATAGGTTTTGTGTAGGGGGTGTTAGGTGTTTTGCGATTTTTCTCATTAAAGGCTTTTCTAAATGAAATCTCTACAATTTACAAAGTTAAATAACGATGCAGTGCTGTAGGCACGATCGTTATTGTAGCCACGGGTTTTAACCCGTGGATAAATAACGCACAATTCTCCACAGTGCTGTAGGCACGACAGTTATTACCCATTTCATCAGGCCCAACGTCCAAATGAACCCGCGTTCATTGCAATGATTCAAATAAATACTTCGGATCAAAATCAATATCATGCTCTGTCAATAAGCGTAAAACGGTCGTACCTACGGCACTTTGATAAATACCGTTATATGTAGTCCTTGGGCTAGAGCCCAAGGCTACAATAACTTCCGTCCCTACGGGACTGATACGTGGATAGGTTTTGTGCAGAAGGTGTTAGGCGTTTTGTGATAGTTGTCCATCATTCGTTTTCTAAATGAAATCTCTACAATTTACTAAGTTAAATAACGATGCAGTGCTGTAGGCACGATCGTTATTGTAGCCACGGGTTTTAACCCGTGGATAAATAAAGCACAATTCTCCAAAGTGCTGTAGGCACGACAGTTATTACCCATTTCATCAGGCTCAACGCCCAAATGAACCCGCGTTCATTGCAATGATTCAAATAAATACTTCGGATCAAAATCAATATTTTGCTCTGTCAATAAGCGTAAAAACGGTCGTACCTGCGGCACTTTGATAAATACCGTTATATGTAGTCCTTGGGCTAAAGCCCAAGGCTACAATAACTTCCGTCCCTACGGGACTGATACGTGAATAGGTTTTGTGCAGAAGGTGTTAGGTGTTTTGCGATAGTTGTCCATCATTCGTTTTCTAAATGAAATCTCTACAATTTACTAAGTTAAATAACGATGCAGTGCTGTAGGCACGATCGTTATTGTAGCCACGGGCTTTAGCCCGTGGTTTAATGACGCACAATTCTCCGAAGTGCTGTAGGCACGACAGTTATTACCCATTTCATCAGGCACAACGTCCAAATGAACCCGCGTTCATTGCAATGATTCAAATAAATACTTCGGATCAAAATCAATATCATGCTCTGTCAATAAGCGTAAAAACGGTCGTACCTACGGCACTTTGATAAATACCGTTATATGTAGTCCTTGGGCTAAAGCCCAAGGCTACAATAACTTCCGTCCCTACGGGACTGATACGTGGATAGGTTTTGTGTAGGGGGTGTTAGGCGTTTTGTGATAGTTGTCCATCATTCGTTCTCTAAATGAAATCTCTACAATTTACTAAGTTAAATAACGATGCAGTGCTGTAGGCACGATCGTTATTGTAGCCACGGGCTTTAGCCCGTGGATAAATGACACACAATTCTCCGAAGTGCTGTAGGCACGACAGTTATTACCCGTTTCATCAGGCACAACGCCCAAAAGAAGCCGCGTTCATTGCAATGATTCAAATAAATATTTCGGATCAAAATCAATATTTTGCTCTGTCAATAAGCGTAAAAACTCATCGGGAAACGATTCCGTTCTATGATGCGCTTCCTGATTTTCGATGTATTTGTAAATCATATCCAATTCTCTGTATGACTGGGAGAAAGCCCCGTAGCCGGTTTGCCATCTGAATGGAGTGTCAAACATCTCCAGCTTATTAAAATCTTTGGATGAATTCCCTTTTATCTTTTGAAGGATTTCGGAGGTTGAGAATTTGGGTGGAATACTGAATAAACAATGAACATGGTCTTCAACCCCATTTACGATAAGGCTATCGCAGCCGGTGTCTTTTACTTGTTGGGCTATTATCGCGAAAGCGGTTGGTTTGATTTCGGGACTGAAAGTGGATTTTCTGTATTTCACAGCAAATATTGCGTGGACGTATTGTTTGGAGAATGCATTGGCCATTTTGTTAAGGGTTTTGATTGATATCCAAAAATACGGTTTTTATTTTTTGTTGGGTATTTGATGAAATGATGATGTGATGATGAGATGATGTTTGAAGGGTGGACGAAACGGGGTAAAAACGGTCGTACCTGCGGCACTTTGATAAATACCGTTATATGTAGTCCTTGGGCTAAAGCCCAAGGCTACAATAACTGCCGTCCCTACGGGACTGATACGTGGATAGAGTTTGTGTAGAAGGTGTTAGGCGTTTTGTGATAGTTGTCCATCATTCGTTTTCTAAATGAAATCTTTAGAATTTATTAAGGCTAAATAACGATGCAGTGCTGTAGGCACGATCGTTATTGTAGCCACGGGTTTTAACCCGTGGATAAATAAAGCACAATTCTCCGAAGTGCTGTAGGCACGACAGTTATTACCCATTTCATCAGGCTCAACGTCCAAATGAACCCGCGTTCATTGCAATGATTCAAATAAATATTTCGGATCAAAATCAACATTTTGCTCTGTCAATAAGCGTAAAAACGGTCGTACCTACGGCACTTTAATAAAAGCTGTTATTTGTAGTCCTTGGGCTAAACTAAGCGCAGCGTCCTCACGACCAACGGGAGCCCGAAGGGTGAACGAAGTGAATAAGCCCAAGGCTACAATAACTGCCGTCCCTACGGGACTGATACGTGGATAGGTTTTGTGTAGGGGGTGTTAGGTGTTTTGCGATATTTCTCCTTCGAGCGTTTTCTGAATGAAATCTCTACAATTTACTAAGTTAAATAACGATGCAGTGCTGTAGGCACGATCGTTATTGTAGCCACGGGCTTTAGCCCGTGGATAAATAAAGCACAATTCTCCACAGTGCTGTAGGCACGACAGTTATTACCCATTTCATAAGGCACAACGCCCAAAAGAAGCCGCGTTCATTGCAATGATTCAAATAAATACTTCGGATCAAAATCAATATTTTGCTCTGTCAATAAGCGTAAAAACGGTCGTACCTACGGCACTTTGATAAATACCGTTATATGTGGTCCTTGGGTTAAACTAAGCGCAGCGTCCTCACGACCAACGGGAGCCCGAAGGGTGAACGAAGTGAATAAACCCAAGGCTACAATAACTCCCGTCCCTACGGGACTGATACGTGGATAGAGTTTGTGCAGAAGGTGTTAGGCGTTTTGTGATAGTTGTCCATCATTCGTTTTCTAAATGAAATCTTTAGAATTTATTAAGGCTAAATAACGATGCAGTGCTGTAGGCACGATCGTTATTGTAGCCACGGGCTTTAGCCCGTGGATAAATAAAGCACAATTCTCCGAAGTGCTGTAGGCACGACAGTTATTACCCATTTCATCAGGCACAACGTCACTTCAAGAGCCTCAATGACCACATTCGAGAGCCTCAATGATCACAAGATTTGTACAAGTGGGTGGAGGAGATTGATTGGTGTCCGGATATGTGGGGTGGTGAAGATAAATTAGCTACCCGTGCCTTTGGGCAGCAAAGCATTACTTATATTTCGAAAAATTTTTGGAATTAGGAATATGAGTCAAGGAAATAAAATACAGGATGATTTGGTGAAGATTGGGGTTGTTGATCCTGAGCGTGTCCGCGAATATTTTCCCAGAGTGCGCGATAGAGAAGATGTTGGGGTTATGAAATGTGAAGAGTCAGGTGTGATTTTTCTTTCGCGGTCAGATCATATGCATATGAATCATTATGAAGAGATGTCTGATTTGGAATACTGGGGAAAGGGAAGCAGAGAGCAGTCGCTGGAAACGACATTGGAAGATGATACCAGACGAGCAATGCAGTTTGCGGATGAGATAGCCGGGAAGTATTGGGTAGATATTGGAACCGGGCTAGGTGGTGTTTTAGATATCGCTGGCGGTAATGCCAAAAAGGTGGGTGCCGTGGAACCGCAAATCCATGCGCGTAAATGCCTAACCGATCTGGGATACGATGTGCGTGGTTCGATTGCCGAACTCGATGATAATTCAGTAGATGTATTTACTCTTTTTCATGTTTTGGAGCATTTTATAGATCCCATTGAAGAATTAAAAAAGGTGTATGAAAAACTGAAGCCGGGTGGTAAGGTGATAATTGAAGTGCCTCATGCGCGCGATTTTTTACTTTCATTTCTAGACTTGGAGTCATTTAAGAAATTTACCTTTTGGAGTGAGCACTTGATTTTACATACGCGGGAGAGTATTGAAAAACTGCTTCAATTTGTTGGTTTTAAAGATGTTGTGGTTGATGGTTTTCAGCGGTATCGTTTTGCAAATCATTTGCATTGGTTGGCACGTGAAAAACCCGGCGGACATATTAAATGGAATGACCTGAGTACCGATGCGCTTGATAAGGCTTACGCCGAAATGCTTGTTGATAAGGATTATTCGGATACTTTGGTTGCTGTGGGGGTGAAGGGTTAGATATGCCGATGCGATGCATTACTTGCTTCGCTGCGTCCATACGGAGTCACTTCGATCCTGAGAGCGTTTCACTAAGTTGAGCGGTGGTTATCGAGTGGTTATTGAGCTTGTCGAAATGCGAAGCCGAGATGGGTCGAAATGTGCTGATTTGCTGATAAGGTATTTCTCTCCTCATGCATTCTGCTTGATCCGAGATTTGAGGTCTTTGCGCTTTATGTGTTTGCAAGTAGCGGTGCGCTTATGGGTTTAACCGACTCTCAGTGGTCATGTTGTTGGTCATCCCGTTCACTTAAGATAAGGCCTTGAAGCTTTCGGCATAAAGCTTGAAGCTGACTTGAAGCTGACTTGAAGCTGATAAGATCATTGATGTTGCAATAGGTGGTAGGTATGTCTTTCAATTTAGATACTTTTGTTTTTTAAATTCACAGTAGAAAACGAAGAGGTTTTTGGATGGAAAAAGGTAAGTGTGTTCAGATAATTGCAGAGGCGGGTGTAAATCACAATGGCGATATCGCGCAGGCTATAAAGCTTATTGAAAAAGCAAAAGAGGTTGGTGCAGATATTATCAAGTTTCAGACTTTTAAGGCAAATCAGGTGGCTACCCAATCGTCGCCAAAAGCGAAATATCAGCTAGGAGTAACTGATCCAAAAGAGTCGCAGTTGAATATGCTAAAAGCGCTGGAGCTCGACTATGGCCACTACAAAGAAATTTTGCTGAAGTGTAAAGAGCTGGAAATTGGTTTTATGTCAACGCCCTACGGATTTGACGATGCCGATTTTCTCAATGAGCTGGGTGTTGAGGCTTTTAAAATTGCTTCAGGACAGCTTACCGAACTTCCTTTTCTGCGCTACATTGCCCGAATGGGAAAGCCAATGATCTTATCTACCGGTATGGCCAATATGGCCGAGGTGTTTGAAGCGGTGGAAGCTATACGCGATGAGGGAAATGAAAAAATGACGGTTCTGCAGTGCACTACCAACTATCCCTCGCGGGTTGAAGATGCCAATGTGCTGGCTATGTGTTCTATTCGCGATGCATGCAAGGTTGAGGTTGGTTATTCTGACCATGTGGAAACCAATTACGCAACGTATGCGGCTGTGGCACTCGGTGCCAGTGTTATTGAAAAGCATTTTACACTTGATCGCAATGCCAAAGGGCCTGATCATAGTTCGTCGCTTGATACGGATGGTTTTCGAACGCTGGTAAAGGGAATACGTGAAATTGAAGCGGCTCTGGGCAACGGATTGAAAGTGCCTTCGGAGGCAGAAAAGGAAAATACTTTTGGTATGAAGCGTAGCCTGGTAGCTGCTGCCGATATTGCCAAAGGAACAGTTATAGAAGGGTCGATGCTGGGTTTTAAACGACCTGAAAATGGATTGGCGGTAAATATGTACAACTCGGTTATCGGCAAGAAAGCCGCTAAAGCGATAAGCGCAGATGAACCGCTGCAGATGCACTCGATAGTGTGGGAGGCCTGATGGAGTCGCAATACCTTATATTCGACAATCCGGGAACTGCTGATATTTCGGCTTTTCTTAATAATGCAGGCAACTCGGTTAACTCTTTTCGGTATTTCGATAAGCGTCCGCTAAGCATTATTGAAAATCATTTGGTAACCTGCCTGATAAGAGATGAAGCCCATAATTATGTGGGTTACGGACATTTGGATAAGGATGGCGATACGGTATGGCTGGGAATAGCTGTGGCCGAAGAAACGCGTGGCAAAGGACTGGGGAAAATGATAATGAGTTTTTTGGTGAAGCGAGCAAAGGATTTGAGCGTTGAAAGTGTGCAATTGTCGGTTGATAAAACCAATACCCCTGCCATTCACTTATATTTGTCATTTGGATTTGCGCAGGCAGGTCTGCTGAATGAAAAAGTTCAATTAATGAAATTAACGATTGCATGACCGTTTATGTAAGTACATTGGCTTTTCAAACTTCTGATGTAGATGAAGTGGTACAGATGGCGCAAGACCATGGGCTTAATGTGGAGTTCAGTTCGGGATTGCCTTACAGGGAAGATATGCAAACCGTATTCGCGGAAGCCCCTGTAAAAAGAATAGCCCATAATTATTTCCCGGCACCAAAAAATCCGTTTGTAATTAATCTGGCTAGTGCCGATGCAAGTATTCGCGAGCGATCGGTAGCTCACTGCATTCAAGGACTTAAACTTACAAGGGCTGTAGGTGCTACCTTTTTCGCTGCCCACGCAGGCTTTTGCATCGATCCAGACCCCAATGAATTGGGCAGGCCGATTTCGTATGGCGCCATAGCTGATAAAGAAATTTATTGGGCACATTTTATCCAATCGCTTAAAACAATATTGGCGGAAGCCAAAAAATTGGAACTCGACTTTTACATAGAAAACAATGTACTGGCCGGGTTTAATTATAAAGATGAAGTAAATCCGTTGCTCTGCTGCGAGAGTGCAGATATACTGCGTATGGCAGAGGCGTTTAAGGGTGAAGATCATTTTGGTCTTTTGCTAGACACGGCTCACTTTAAAGTATCATGCGGTACGCTTGGTTTTGATGTGGCTTCCGAATTGGAACGCATAAAGCCCTATATCCGCGCTATTCACCACAGTGACAACGATGGGCTTACTGATACCAATGATCGCATTGATGCCACGTATTGGTTTTTGCCCTATATAAGAGATTATCGATCGCTCCCTCACGTGCTTGAGGTAAAGCGGCAGAGTATCGAATCTATTGAATTGCAATTAAATCTGCTTGAGAAGTATGGAAATTCGTGATTTTAGTATTGGCGGCGATGCCACAATTCGCAGCGCCATGGAGGTGCTGAATAAGACCCTTATGGGTATAGGATTTGTGGTAGATGGCGACGGGAAGCTTACGGGTACGGTAACCGATGGAGATATTCGCCGCGCCTTACTTAAAGGGCATACCATAAGCGATGAGGTAGGGGTGGCAATGAATCGCAATTTTGTATCGCTGCCCATGGCCACGAGCAATGTAGATATACTAAAAGTACTTTCGGATAAGGTCAAGGTTATTCCGCTTGTAAGCGAAAGCGGAGTGTTGAAAGACTATGCTTCCATTCGGAAAATACGGCGCATTTCTGTTGCTGCACCAAGTTTAGGCGGCAATGAGCTGGCTTATGTTACAGATTGCATTCGCACCAACTGGATTTCGTCGCAGGGGAAATATGTAAGAGAGTTTGAAGCTAAATTTAGCGAATACCACGATGGGTATAAAGCTCTGGCGGTGAGCAATGGCACGGTGGCACTCCACCTGGCACTTGTAGCTTTGGGAATTGGAGAAGGCGATGAAGTGATTGTTCCCGATTTGACCTTTGCAGCAAGCATAAACGCCATACTCTATACGGGTGCCACGCCGGTACTTGCTGATGTGGATGCCGACTCATGGAATATTGACCCAGAGGTAATTGAGAGGCTGATTACGCCACGCACAAAGGCTATTATGCCCGTGCATCTGTATGGGCAGCCGTGTGATATGCAGCCCATTATTGAGATTGCTGGCGCGCATAATTTGCTGATTGTTGAAGATGCAGCCGAAGCTCTGGGAAGCCTTTATCAATCGCGCCCAGTAGGTACCTTTGGCGATGTAGCTACTTTTAGCTTTTTTGGAAACAAAACCATTACAACCGGCGAAGGCGGGATGGTTATTTTTCGCGATGAAGCTGCCTATGAAAGGGCTGCTGTGCTGCGCGACCACGGTATGTCTAAAACAAAGCGATACTGGCATAATGAGGTGGGGTTCAATTACCGGCTTACCAATCTTCAAGCCGCTATTGGTGTGGCCCAAATGGAAAGGATGGACGAATTTGTCGATGCCAAGCGCAGAATTGCAGGCTTGTACAATGAAGAACTGACTAAGTCAGCGCATTTTGTTTTGCCTTTGGGCGAAGAAGTGGGTAGCAAGAACTCGTACTGGCTTTATACTTTTCTGGTAAAGGCTGATAGCCCGTTTAGTCGCGATGAATTGATTGCTTTCCTTGCGGCAAATGGAATAGAATCGCGACCGGTATTTTATCCATTGCACGAAATGCCGCCCTATACCCAATACGGGAAAGCGTCTGAATTATCACGGTCTATTGCCATTTCCAAAACGGGAATAAGCCTGCCGAGCTCGCCGATATTGGAAAAAGAGGAGGTGAAATTTATCTGCGAGCGGATATTGTATTATGCCGCACATTATAAAAACAGCTAATGAAAGATTTAGTAGTAATACCTGCACGCGAGGGATCTGTGGGTGTAAAAGGCAAGAATAAACGGCCTTTAGCAGGAAAACCACTCATACTTCATACCGTAGATTTTGCCCGCAAGAATTTTCCCGATAGTCTAATCTGTGTGAGTACAGATGATAAAGAGATTATCGATCTAGTTGAGGCAGAGGGTCTAGACGTTCCGTTTGTGCGCCCAGATTCTCTGGCTACCTCAGATGCTACAAGTGAAGATGTACTGAAACATGCGCTCCGCTACTACCGTGAGAATAAAGATTTTGATGCTGAACGGATTATCATGTTGCAACCCACGAGTCCCTTTCGCCGCGATGAAGATTTAAAGAACATGTTTGATTTATACCACAACGACATTGATATGGTGGTATCGGGCAGTTTGAGTCAGGCCAATCCGTATTATACTTTGTTTGAATTCAGGCAAGATGGGTACCTGGAAAAGTCGAAGCCGGGCAAGTTTACGCGCAGGCAAGATTGTCCTAAGATATTTGAGTTTAACGGATCGGTTTATATTATGAATGTTGAGCGGCTGGAGAGTAAAGGGATTGGAGCTTTTGACAAGATTTTGCCTTTTGTGATGGATGCGCGGTATTCGGTGGATATTGATGAGGAGCTGGATTTTTTGTGGTGTGCGTTTTTGAGTGAGAAAGGGTTGGTTTGAAATGATTGTAATACCACGGGAATGAGGACGTGCTTGATACGCTGGAGAATGTAGCCGGCGCAGGCAAGGGCTTTGCATTGCGCCAGCCTGTTCATCGTTTGTTTGCCGGATTGCTATTTCTCAACCATGATTTTTAGAATCAGCTCTGCGGTTCTTTCTACCGATTGCCCTTCGTAGTCAGAGTAAAGAGCATCATTATAGTATTTTGCTTTCTTGCGGTGGAGGTTCATATCAAAATCCTGTTCGAGCCCGTTTACCAATTCTTCGATATCGGTGTATGCTTTGTCGATTAACCCGTTTTTGAGGTAATGGTAAAAATCATTTACAACTCCTTCAGATGCGAAATATACAGGTCGACGATAGAGCATAATGGCTTCTAATAGGATGGTGCTATCGCCTGAAATAACCGCTTTAGTATTTAGAATGTGATCGAGAGCGGTTTCGCGATTATCTGAAATTTTCCAGCTGTGTGCGGCGAATTTCTCTCTTATATGGGGCGGCACATTGGGGTGAAAGCGCACAATAAATGGGATATTTCTTGACTCAAGTTCCTGGCATAGGTTGAAGTTTTTGTCGATGTCACAGAAGTAGGTTGAAATGCCGACGGAGACATATTTGCCGAGCTCTTTGATGGCGGGCAAGGCAAGGTAGGGATCTAGCTTCATTATTCCGGTGAGCGAAATTTTGGTATTTGATGATCCGGCGTTGTGGTATTTATCTTGTGCATCTTTACCATCTAAAAATGCATAAGTCATAATTAGAGGTGTAACACCCTGGTTAACCGATGCGTGCTGAACGTATAAGGATTCTAACTTGCAACTGTTGCATGCTAAGAAAACTGAAATTGAAATCCCGGAATGGTCATTTGAAGCAATCACTAGTTTAAGTGGAGTATTTTTTTGGGTGATAAGCTTTTTAGCGTATTCGTAATATCCCAACACAGTATGCAGATTGTAAAATCGTTTGCGGTATATGATGCGATCATTTCCCCTCACGGTGAAAAACGAAAGGAGCATATTCCAACTGTGCAGTAAAGCGAGATATTGGAGTTGTTCCTGCGTGGGTTTCGTTTCACTACTTTCGGCTCTTAGGTCGAGGAGTTGTACCTCATTTCCAAATCTTTTGACCAATGGGATCAGGGCATTTCGTTGATTTTCGGTTTGCACGAGAATGAGCACTTTTCTATTAATAGCAGGCACCGGAATTTGTGAATCTTTAAAAGGTCCTCTGTACAACTCAATTAACCTTGCGACGTGCTTGAAACCATTCCGAAAGCTTATTTCCTCTCTTTCTAATTTTAAATGGGGAAACTGATTGCTGTAGTATATCTTATCCAATGATTTTACCAGTGACCGGAATCTGGAATTTCTCATAATAGGTTTATCCGTTTAAACGCTTTCGGTAATGCCGGGCAAATATACTACCGCCGGCACCAAACCCAATTCTTTGCTGGCTTTCATATTAAATTTACGCCAGTAGCGGTAGGCAGCCAGATGTTTGGATTTGGAAATGGTTTTATCATACTGGGTAACAAAAACACTCATAGCGTACTCACCATCTATGAAAATACTTTCGGGCAGGGTAAATTTCAACTGATGCAATTCGCGATTATTTTTAATAGATTCCTGAAACTGAACACTGTCGTATATACCGATTATCTTGAGGTCTTTGTCTGTAATCTGTAGCTTAACGTGAAACGATTCAATCTCATCACTTACTTTTAAACTCAAATCTACGATTATCGGGTCGCGGTAATCGATTTTGGGAATGCTTGAAGTTGAGCTCCCGGAATAGATAGGAGAAGGATGAATGGTCATGTCTTCTACCTGCGCATATTGGTTAAATTCCACATTTGCTTCGTCACCCGTAAAAAGATTAAAATAGCGCTCAATACCGTCGGAAATGTTGTCTCCGTAATATTCTACGTATCCATTTTCCATTAGAAGAATCTTGTTGGTGATAGTGGCAATATTTGGCATGGAATGACTTACAAAAATTACGGCTGCATCTTGGATAACTTCGTTGATCTTATTGAATGATTTGGTCTTAAACCCTGAGTCACCCACTGCGAGCACTTCATCCAAAATCAGAACATCAGGCTTCATATGGACCGCAACAGAGAAACCCAGGCGCACCCGCATTCCTGAGCTATAATATTGTACAGGCGTATCTATAAATGCTTCGAGTTCAGAAAAGTCAATGATTTCATCAAGAACGGCATCAATTTCTTTTTTTTTAAGACCGAGTACAGATCCGTTATTGTATATGTTTTCCCTTCCTGTGAGAATTGGGTTAAAGCCAGCTCCCAATTCAATAAGCGCGCCTACGCGACCGCGCATTTCTATTCTTCCTTTATCGGGTTTGATTAATCCACTGAGCATTTTAAGCAAGGTACTCTTACCGGCTCCATTTCGTCCTATCAGCCCCAGGCACTCGCCGCGTTTGAGTTCAAAGTTGATGTCTTTTACGGCCCAGAATTCTTTTTCGCGCAGCTGAATATCATCGTTTTTTTTGCGTGCAATAAATTCTGAACCGAGATCTTTTACACCATACCAAAGGCTGGTTTTCAGGTCGCGGCAAAATTTCTTGGCGACGTGTTCTACAGTTACGAGCGTATCTTTTTCCATCTTAGGTTGGTGGTTGAGGCAGCAAAGATAGAGTTATTGATTTAGTTGATTTCAGATTCCTTTGATTTCAGATTCCTTTGATTTCAGATTTATGATTTAGGATTTATGATTTATGATTTGTCGGTGTGCTGATGGGAAAGGTCGCGAGGGTGGCTTGAATATGAGGATTTAAATTAGCTTTAAGCCGTAAGCCGTAAGCCGTAAGCTGTAAGAGGGTCTTGCTGTAAGAGGTCACGAGTCTCGAGTCCCGAGTCGCGAGTCGAGAGTCTCGAGAGGGCTTGCCTTTGAGGATTCAAATTAGCTTTTGAAACATCAATTTGTGTATTGGATTCCCTTTGGATTTTTGGAGTCCTGGCGGGACGCCAGAGTAGACCACCCTCGCCCCCAACTTCGCTGTTTACGGGCAAGGCAAGATGCGAGCGTGTGCGGCTTGCGGCAAACTCCACACGCTAGTCGGCTTAATCTTAGAACTTCTTATTGAATTCACACATTAATTATCATCCGCTATGTCTTATTGCCTATTGCTCATTGCCTATTATTTATTGCCTATTGCAAATTAACCTCTTCCTCCTCCAAATCTTTACTAAAATCAAGCCGCCTCAACTTAGGCAATGCCGCGCCGGTGCCCACTACGGTGAGGATGGTGAGCACGCCACCAAGAACTACCGCGTTTACGGTGCCAAAAAGTCGCGCAGTGAGGCCGCTTTCAAATGCGCCGAGTTCATTTGACGAGCCAACAAACATGGAGTTTACGGAGGCTACGCGGCCGCGCATAGCATCGGGCGTTTTAAGCTGAAGAATGGTTTGTCTGATTACCACGCTTATCCCGTCAAGGACTCCGCTGAAGAACAGGGCTGCGACGGATACCCAGAATATGGTGGAGAGTCCAAAGACGATGATGCTGACGCCAAATCCGAAAATGGCGGCGAGTAGCTTGTAGCCGGCATGGCGGTGGAGTGGAAAATAGGCAACGGCCATCATTGTAATTAGCGAACCGACGGCAGGGGCTGCCCGCAGCACTCCAAATCCGGTTGATCCGACTTTGAGAATGTCCATTGCAAAGATGGGCAGAAGGGCCACCGCGCCACCAAAGAGCACTGCAAACATATCGAGTGTGAGGGCGCCCAATATAACTTTGGTGCTAAATACAAAGCGGAGACCCTCGCGGAGGCTTTGGAAAATGGGTTCGCCTTTTTTGGTGTTGAGGATGGGTTTCTTCTCAATGCGCAAAAGGACTAAAAAGGCAACAATCGACACACCTACAATGATCAGCAGGGCGTGGTGGGTGCCCATAAAACCGATTGCTATTCCGCCGATTGCCGGACCGGTTACCGCGCCCAGCTGCCATACGCCACTGCTCCAGGTGGCTCCGTTGGGGTACGACTTTTTGGGAATAACGAGCGAGAAGAGTGAGAAAATGGTGGGGCTCATAAAGGCGCGTACGAGGCCCCCGAGAAAGACCATCGCATAAATGGAGCGCACCACCCAGGTGGTTTCCATGCTATCGGTAATGAGGGGCCAGGTAAAAAGGAAGAGGCCGGTGCTGATGGTGAAAAACCCCAGAAGACATTTTATGAGCAGGCTTCGCTTTTCGAGCTGATCTACGAAATGTCCGGCAAAGAGGGCCATCGAAACCGCCGGAATGACTTCCATGAGGCCGATGAGTCCGAGGGAGAGGGGATCTTTAGTCAGTCGATAAACCTCCCATTCAATAACCACAAACTGCATAGTCCACGCAAAAACGATGGCAAACCGCAGAAATAGAAAAAGACGAAACTCTTTGTATTGGAGCGCTTCGTAAGGGTAGTTCTTTGACATTTTTAATTTTGACCGGGTAAAGGTATTTATTTTGAGGATTTGTGGATGCGATGTATTGAGCTCAGTCGAAATGTGCGGATGAAGCTGCAAGAGGGAGTTTCGTAGCTGTTAGCCTCAAGCCGCAAGCTGTAAGATGATGATGAGTCAGTTAGTCGCGAGTCTCTAGTCGCGAGTCTCGAGTGGGGCTTGCGTTTTAGGATTCAAATTACCTTTTGAAACCATGATTCGTGCTGTGGCCTCCCCTTTAGGGGTCGGGGGTGTGCGGTGGACTCCCTTTCTGCATCCGACGAGGCCTTTCGCAAAGAGGAACGCACGTGGGGCGCGGGAGGGAGTTTCTTAGCTGTTAGCCTTAAGCCGCAAGCTGTAAGATGATGATGAGTCAGTTAGTCGCGAGTCTCTAGTCGCGAGTCTCGAGTGGGGCCTGCGTTTGTAGATTCAAATTAGCTTTTGAAACAACGATTCGTGCTGTGGCCTCCCCTTTAGGGGTCGGGGGTGTGCGGTGGACTCCCTTTAGGGCTGGGGCGCGGGGAGGGTTGCTGCAAGAGGGAGTTTCTTAGCTGTTAGCCTTAAGCCTCAAGCCGCAAGCTTTAAGTCCTTCGACCAAGCTAAAAGCATGGCTGCAAGAGGCCGTTTCTTGGCCTTAAGCCTCAAGCTTTAAGTCATGCAGCTTGCAGCTTGCAGCTTGCAGCTAGAAGCTTACAGCTAGAAGCTTGCAGCTAGAAGCTTACAGCGAGTCTTAGAAATCATTCTCCTTAATCCGCGTAAGCAGTGTTTTAAACGAATACCCCGAGGCGATAAATTCCTGTATTTGCTTTTCGATAATCCGTACCCAAAGCGCCATGATATAAGAAAGTGTTACAAAAACAATAGAGAGGGCTATGGTGAGAAAAGGGTTGGGGTGAGCCTCTGCCAAAGTGATAAAAGGGAAACGCAGTGAACCGTGAATGACGAATAGGAACAAGGATATACCACCTGTAAAGGCTAGGAAAGTAGCCAGCTTTTTAAAGCGTTGAATAAAGGGTAGGAGCCATATCATAACCGTAAGCAATAGGATGGTTACAGAAATAAAAGAGAAATAGTACGCCATTTCATAAAAATTGGCGGCAGCAAACATTATCAGTGCCGCTAAAAAGACCAATACAGAAATTTTTATTTCAGAACGGGCGGCGAAGTAAATACCGAGCGCAAAAACCGGAATCTGACCCACAAAAGTATAGTAAATGCTGAAGTTAGCGATATCTGCAAAAGTATTAAAGGCAATGGTGAGACCTATGAAAATAAACGCCGTGATTAGCATACTATTTGGGCCGTACTTCTTTACTATTCGCTTTAGCAGCGGAAAAAAGGCGTATAGCTGAATGATAGCCGAGAAGAACCACCAGGGGCCGCTTACCGAAAGTGCACTTCCCGGTATAAAACCATAAAGCAATGTGAGTTTAATAAGAGATTCTTTGACCAAAAATACGCTTGGAAAACGACTGGATGAGAAGATGTAAAGTATTATTACAAATACGATTCCGATAAGCAGAGTGGGGTAAAGCTTTAGAATCCGCTTTTTCATAAAACGCAACCATTCAATATCGCGATCCTTGTAGGAAATATAAAGTCCATAAGAACTCACTAAAATAAAAATCTGCACCCCATAATGTCCGAAATACGAAAATATGTGTCGCACAGCGTGAAGCGGCTCACTGGCCAGGAAGCCAATAAAGCGCTGGAAATAATCTACCGAAAAGTTAAACTCATTTTCACCCGTTTTAGGGGTTATCTGGTGAAAATAATTGTGGAACATAATCATCAGCATCGAAATGCCTTTCATGATATTGGTGTCTCTAATGGTGAGGGTCTGTTTGCGAATCATTCTAGAAGATTATGAAGATATTTTTTGGCTAATTTAATTTTTTTATGAATATACAGGGTAGTTTGCCTTTATCTTTACTCATCTACCTTATAGATGTTTCAAGCCATCAGTTTTTTTCCTGTTTTTTAATTGAGTGGTTGCATCAGAGTAAGCTTTTTCAAATATTCTATTCTTCGCGGGAGTGTGGCGGGTATTCTCTTCCATCAGCCATTACCCGGCGACGCTTATCGTTGTAATTTTCATTAAATACACTCCTCTTTGCATCCAGCACACTGGTTTCAATATTCAGCAGATCAATCAGCGAATGAAAATTGTCGTCGGTAATATAGGGCATATCGCGATGTGAGCGAATCACCGCCGATTTATCGGGGTATGTATTTTGATATTCTTCAGAAAGCCACACCACATAAGGTATCTCCACAATACTCGGGTATAGGATAACAGAATAATCGTGGCCCGCGTAATCGGCATCGTCATATACATTTTCGCCATGGTCAGATAGGTAAATGGCCGCAGTGGGGGTATTACTCACTTCTGCATAAGTGCGCAAGATTTTAAGAATACTGTCAACCACAAAATCATTGTAGAGCACCGAGTTGTCGTATTGAGCAATCACCTTTTCTTTTTTAGTGCTTCCGCTAAAGCGTTTGTATTCAGAAGGGTAACGATGAATGTAGCGCCCGTGTGAACCCAGAAGATGAAGAACTATAAATTTTTGATCGCCTTCTTCACGCAGGGTCTTTTCTAATGCACTAAACAAAACGCTGTCGTAAGAGGGTTTCTCATTCTTGCTAAGCGAAAGTCCGCTGGTTAAGTTCAGGAACTCTTGTTTGTCTGATTGCTGGGCTAGAATGGTGATTATATTATCTAAAAAGCCAATCGGAGACTGGTTTGAGAGCCAATAAGACTTTACACCCGAGGCCCTGCAGACATCCATAATATTAAAACATTCATACGATTTTCGCTTATTTTCTAAGTTTGATTCTGTAAGCGCACCGGTAATAGATGTCATTGTAGAATGGTAGCCGCTCACCACGTCGGTGTACACTATAATATCCTCGGCCTGTTTCAATAGCGGGCTAGTATCGCGGTAGTAGCCGTATAGCGACATGTGGTTTCTATTTGTTGATTCACCTTCAATCAATACCACCACCGCCGGATTGTTTGGAGCTATAAGTTTTGCGTCTATTTCGGCGCTGCGCTTTTGCCTCTCACTTTTCAATTTTTTAAAAGCCGTAGCATCCTTATAAAATAAAATAGACGAGCGCACAAGTTCAGGAGTGCCGTAGCGAAAACCACCTTCATAAACCCTGGTAGAAAGAAAGACCAATATTAGCAACACCGTGGCAATGAGGATATAAGTATGTTTTTTGTCTTGCTTGCGCGGATAGTTAAAAGTGTAAATGAGTGCAAGAAGGAATAGAATAATATAGGGAATGATCAGCAAGAATTCATACCCGCTTTTTAGATGCAGAAAACCTACCGCCTCATCGTAATTTGTATTTAAGGCAACGTAAAGACTGTTTGAGGTCATAGGACCTTTCAGCATAATCCAATGCGAGAGAAGTATAAATCCATTTATAAACGAGAGAATGGCTGCCAGGAAGTAAAAAATATTCTTGCCCGATAAGTAGCGAAGAATAATCAAAATGGTGATAAACGAAAGGGTAATGACCGGTTCGGCAAACTCTACCAGTCTATAGTTGAAGTACAAACCGGCAAAAAGGGGAAAAAAGATTAACGCGAGGATAAAAGGTGGAAATAAACTTAAAAGCGTGTGCTTAATTCCTACGTGAGATTCGAGACTTTTAGGGTCATTCATAACATTGAGAACGGGTTAACCGACAAATTTCATTTTAGGATGTTAATGATAAAGAATACGATACGTAGACAAAGTTTCTTTGTTTTAAGAAAATGGAAGTGATTAGGCAATAAAAGTAGATTATTTAATTGAAAAATAAAATGATGGATTTCAATTGCGGATTTGCTTATAGGTTGCATTGAGTGGTTATTAAGCTTGTCGAAACGCGCTGTTTGGAGGAGCCCTTGCAAAGGACTGTATAAGGGCGGGATGGCGTTTTGGTGATAATCAGACCCTGATGTTTGTCATTAAATGCCGTTGAGACAAGGCATGCCTTGTCTCTTTGTTTGAATCCTCCGATCTGTTTCACCGGAATAACTTCCTGAAATTTCTTCCGTAATAGAAAAGTCTCTGGTATAAAAACCAGCCATTAACTTTTAATAAACAGAAATTGAGAACTCCCAGCCTCTCCAAAAGAAATATTAAACTGGATTTATTACGCTTATTAGGCGTATTAGTAATAATGGTGGCTCATGCCGATCCCCCCGAGTGGATTTTTAATTTGAGAAATTTTGGAACACCATTATTGATTCTGGGATCTGCTTTAACCTATGCTTTTATATATAAATCAAAGAATATTGAAGATAAGAATTACTTTTTCAAGAAAAGACTCAAAAGATTAATCATTCCGGCATGGATATTTTTGACATTTTTCTTTCTACTTTTTTATGTTGCATCCCAAAGCTTAAATAAAGAGTTTCCCTTTTCAACTATTGGTATCATAAACTCTTACAACTTTTATGCGGGAATTGGCTTCGTCTGGATTTTGAAAGTGTATATTATCCTGGCTCTTCTAACTCCGTTTGCCCTAAGTATTAGCAAATCAACCGCTATCAATAATAAAAGATATTTTTGGTTGATTTCTCTTATTTACCTGGGATATGAATTGTTTATTACTCTTTTCTTTCATTATATTCCTGAAGCCTTCAGAGAACCGGTGAGTAATACATTTTTGGTGGTCATCCCTTACTCTGTTCTTTATTTTTATGGCCTTCGATTACATACCCTAAGCGATAGAAATTTGATAATTATAATTTTCTCATCACTTGTCTTAACAGTATCTTTAATTCTTCATAAATATCTGGATGCTGGCACCTTTGTTCCTACACAGGTCTATAAATATCCTCCCACTTTATATTATCTCGCTTATGCCTTTTTCTGCATAAACTTGATTTATTACATTATTTCTCGCCATCTGAACGTTGAAAGCAATAGGGCGAATAATATAATCATCTGGCTTTCATCTAATTCACTGTGGATTTATCTGTGGCATATTCTGGGATATTATTTGTGGCTTACCTTTATTAACGATCTAAATATAAAGATTAGCACCTTTAACCTTTTTTTAATCAAGGCTTCATTTCTACTTTCGTTTGGATGCGCCATTACCCATTTGCAATTATATCTGGTCGCCATACTTCAGCCTAGGACCAACCCAATATTTCAAAGATTTCTTGTGTTTTTAAATTAGGCATTTTTAAATTTTAGGCACTCCGCCCATCCGTTGCACTATTTAAATTCGTCCATGGATATTGTAAAGAACTGATGCGCAGTTTGCCACCTATCAGAGAGACGTTTTGGTGATAATCAGACCCTGATGTTTGTCATTAAATGCCGTTGAGACAAGGCATGCCTTGTCTCTTTGTTTTATATAGATCGACGTCTCATTGGTTTATATAGAGCGGCCGCAGCAACCTTGATCTGCGGAGCGGAGTTTAGACATAGACTACGTCAAGATCAGGCAACTTATTTCAGGTTTCAATAGTCATGTGTTTTGAATCCAAAGGCTCATATCCCGATATCGGCAATATGCAGGTGGAGGTTTAACCCGTGGGAAAGGAACCTGTATTTAGAACCTTACACTTAAATTATTTGCCAAAAACAAGGGAATTCCCTACATTGATTCCCTATTAACCAATTTTAACCTACGGCTATGGAATCCTCGTTTATCAAATCTTTTTCGGCTCTCATTTTTCTTTTTGTTTTTTCATTCGCGGAAGCGGAAGCGCAAGATTGTCTGGCTCATGCTAACTGGACTTTTGACCCTCCACCTGTTAATGGCCAGCTTGAGCTTGGGGCTACTGTGGAAGTCTGCGTTGACCTGGTATTGTATGCCCCGGGAGGTGGAGCGTGGCTAAGTGGTCTGGAGCTTGATTTTCCGCCGGCGTGGGAATTGTCTACCCTTAACGTTGTGTCGATTCCCGAACCCTGCTCGGCCGGAGATGGTGAATGGGTTTACCTGGATACACTTGCTTGCGCCCCATACTTTTTCGGTCCGGGATTTTATTTCGATAGAAATTCAGATGGGAATTTTTGTAATAATTTTGGAGATGCATGTGCGATCACGCCCGAAAACATGACCTTCTGCTTTGACATTACCCTTGCAGGAGATTGCCCGAGCGATGAAGAAAATCTGTTTCCCTATATTAGAATCGTGTCTGATGACTATTTTGGTGATTTTCCATCGCCTTGCCCCAATCCAATATATGTGCAACCTGATTTGGATAATCTCTCGCTTAATTGTTGCGGGGTATCATCAGGAAACAGCCCCGGTACGGTGGCTCTTTGTGAATCTCAGTGTTTATTTGACCTTTTGGAAGGTGCATATCCTGAAGGTGTGTGGGCGGGGCCGGCCGGTTATACCGATGTTCTGGGTTGTGGCTACTTTGATGTGAATGTCGATGTTTCGGGCGATTATACCTACACCGTTGAGGGAGGTATGTGTTTGCAATCGTCCACAATTACGGTCATTGATACTGACCTGGGTGTCGTTGGTGAAGTGTTTACATGCAGCGGCGAATATGGCTATCTCAATGAAGCAATAGCCGATGAATATCCAGATGACGGCACCTGGTACAATCCGGCAGGTGAAGTGGTGGTAGATGGAATTGCAGAGTTTGCAGTAGATGGATTGGGAATTTATGAATATCAGTTCCTTTCAGAAACGGGTTGCCTGAGGACCTTGGGCGTTGAGGCTTTTGTAACTCAGACTTCGGGAATGCCAGTAAGCACAGTAATTTGCGAAAACAGCGGAACGTTTTGCCCTTTTGATGTTTTTCAATCGCTGCAGCCTCCAGGAATAGAAGTTACTGAAGGTGGTAACTGGATAGTATATGACGATGCCGGAAATTTTCTGGATTTTCTCCCTTCTAGTGATATGTGTTTGGATTACGCTGCTATGCAAGGTTATGGCGCCAGTCAGCTATACTTTAATTATCTTCTGGGCTCGACTGAATGTGGTATAAGTCTGGATACGCTTACGGTTACTGTTGGTGAATACTCTGAAGGAGTTACAGGTACAGCCTGTGCGGGGATTATTGATTTGGAACCCTATTTGCCACCCGGTACTCCAACTGGTGGTTTCTGGACAAATTATGTGGAAGATTGGGAAAGTGTGTTTGATTGTACGCCCTGCGCAGTGGGATCAGTACATAGCTTTTTATATACTTATGACTTAGAATCAGGTTGTACGAGCAGTGTTGGAGTAGAGTTGGTTATTACGAGTTCCGGAGACGGAGACAATTATACTGTAGTGGAATGCGGCGACGGCTCGGTGCTTGATCTGGCTACCCTTTTGCCCGATGACACCGATTCTGGAGGTGTATTCAGTCCATCGCAGGAAGTGGTTCTGCTTCCGCAAAATTCCGGAACGTATACGTATACGACTGACTTCGCAAATTGCGGTGAGGCGGTGTATTCTTTCAATCTCGATATTGGCGATAGCCTAAACTATACAGGTCTTACCACCACCCTTAGTGATGATGGGAATGAATATACCGTGGTTTTTGCGATTACAGGCGGGTTAGCTCCTTACTCTATAAATGGAGTTTCAGTTATCGGCAATGATTTTACTTCTTCGCTAATTCCGGTTGGAACATCTTATATGTTTACTCTTTCAGATGCCGGTCCGTGCAACGATTTTAGTGTTTCAGGGGGTTATTTGCCTACATGCACGGTAAGTGCAGGCGAGAGTCCGGGCGAAATGGATCATTGTCAGCCGGAGCCTTTCTGTCTTTTTAATGAATTGGCAAATGCCGATACCGGTGGCGTGTGGGCAGGTCCTCCCGGATGGGTTGATGCCGGCTGCGGGTTGGTTGATCCTTCCTCGAGTCCGCCAGGCGATTATTACTATATCGTTTCAGATGGAAATCAATGCGCAGATACTGCTGTGATTTCGCTGGTGCCAATAGAGCTGGGGATTCTCTACGGATTAACTTCCTGCACGGATGATGGAGTAAATTTGTATGAATGGTACGAAGCTACAGAAGATAGGTTTTGGATGGGGCCAGGGTATCCTCAGGTTTTGGATACGATTACCGATCAATACCTAAATCCTGATCAGTATGCACCAGGTATCTACACTTATGTCTATTACGAAGAAGGCTGTTTGACTACAGTTGAGACTTTTGTGAATTTCAACAATGCATATTCGGGTAATACTGATGTTGAACCAGTCACGATTTGCATTGATGAAATGAATTTTCGCCCGGCTGAAGCCCTTGGTATAACCGACCCATATGTTGGAGGAAATTGGATTCTTTATGATTCTACAGGTACTGTTTTTCTGGATTATTTTCCTTACGGGGATATAAACTTTACTGGCGAATACTTGCACAGTTTCGGTTCATCGGTGGTGCTTAAATACATACAGGGAGCTCCACCTTGCGATCCGATCTTGATAGATTTATACGTATTTATTAGCGTAGGAAATACTCAACAGATAGAAGATACTGTTTGTCAATCTGACGGAAGTGTTGATCTAAATATTTATTTGCCTTCCTTTCCGTTTCCGGGAGGTGTGTGGGTCGATGTGTCAGGGAATTCTATACCATATCTGATTGATCTTAGCCTGTTTGAACCCGGGTCTGTCCAAATTTTTTACTACTACAACCTCTTGGAAACCGGCTGTACTGATATTGTAGAAGTGTGGCTTACCATTTCGGAAAGTATGGGTGCAGGCGACGATTATGATATAATTCTCTGCGGCACAGGCGAGATGATTGATTTATACGATCTCCTTCCAGACGATGTTGACCAAAACGGGATATTTCCTATTTCTCAAATTTTGGCCATCCCGTCAAACTCGGGTACTTATGATTACTTCCTTCCAATCCCTTCATGTAACGATCAGTCGGCTGTTTACACCCTTACTTTCACAGAGCCCTTTACAAGTGGGGTAGAAGCGGAGTGTAATCCTGGTGGTACGAGTTTTAATGCTATTCTTGAAATTGCAGGTGGAATGCCGCCCTATACAGTTAATGGCGAAGCGGTGGAAGGTACGGTCTACGAAGCCTCCGATTTAGCTGTAGCCGATGGTGAAGTAGTATTTGTAGTGGCAGATGCTGGGCTTTGCGATGCGATAGAAATGACCATCGGCGTTGACGATACCGATGGCGACGGTGTTTGTGATGATCAGGAAATTACTGGTTGCATGGATCCCGCAGCAACCAATTACGATCCCAATGCCACCGATCCCGGCAACTGTTGGTTTGAGATTGGCGGCCTCGAAGCTCCATTAACCGAATGGGATGAAGAAACGGGAGGTGAGAAACCGGGGCTTGATCGAAATTCCGTAACGGGCAGTTCACCTGATCAGGATTTAGCGATGCTCATATTCCCCAATCCGGCGAACGGAGAAGTAAATCTCGATATCCGTGGACTTGCCTCTTCTGAAGCTGTCGTTGAGATCAGCGATATTCTGGGTTCAATTCGCTACCGTTCAGGTCTGGCTTCTGCCGATGGTGAGGTATTAAAGAAAATCGATCTGTCTGGATACGCCAGCGGCGTTTATCTCATTCGCCTTATTGACGGAGAGGAGAGTCTTGTAAGCAAGGTTGTTGTTGTTGGGAGGTAGGTTTGAGTCTCGAGTCTCTAGTCTCTAGTCGCTAGTCTCAAGTCTCAAGTCTCGAGTCGTCCATACGGACTTGCTTCGCAGCGCGAGTGGGGCTTGCGTTTGAAGATTTAAATTGGCTTTAAGCCGTAAGCTGCAAGCTCCAAGAGGGTGTTTCGTTTGTAATTGAGATTGGTTTTTTGAAACATATAGCTGTGATGTGCTGATGCGTTGCATTTCTTATCTTTGCTTCGTCCATACGGACTTACTTCAATTCTGGGAGCGCTAGCGCGCTTATGGGTTTTACCGCGGAGGCGCAAAGGCGCCGCCGAGAACGCGGAGAAATCGTTTTGTATTACTATACGTCATATTCCGCAGCAGCGCAGATGCCGCGAAGCGGCGTTTTGGAGATAAGCAGACCGTGAAGTTTGTCGTTGGTGCCGTAAAGACAAGGCACGCCTTGTCTCATTCGTTTAGATGGAGCCGCGGCGGCATACTTGATGTGCAGATCCGTACGGGCTAATAAAATCTAAAGGGAGTCAACCGCACTAAGCCGTGCAATTATTTCTAGGAACAAAAAAAAGCGCGAACCCCGTAGGATTCGCGCTTAAACTTTTTAACCTGTTAAAGGTTTGCGGTAATATTATTGATCTGATTTATAATCACCATCAATAACAATGCTCGTACCACCACCAGAAATAGTTGTTACAGTTCCATCAGTAATGTGGAGAAGGTAATTTTTTCCGTCGTGGGTCACACCAAGTACATCGTTATATGTACCGTCTGCGGTCGCAGAAACACCGGTATATTGGGTAATTTCTGCACCTGTAGCTATGGCGTCTGCCAAGTCTTCTTCAGTTACGATATTGGTCCATTCAGAACTTGCAAGAGATACCATTGTAGTTTCGCCATCTATTGCAACCACAGCACTTGTAGTAGTGTTGTTGGTCCATTTAAGACCAAACTGGTCTAAACCAATACCATCAGCTCCACCGACACGCGTCCATGTAAATGCCATAGGATCGGTCAGGTTTGTGGTAGCAGAAACTACGTCCACATCAAAACTTACAGTTTGTGTTTTTCCGAAATCATCAGTTACTGTAAATGAATATGTTGTAATTCCTACATTGCTTCCTGAGGTAAATGCTATTGTATCAACATATGTATTGTCGTCTGCATTTGGAAAGCTGTAAGGAAATTCATGACCTTCATAGCTCTGTGGAAAAGTTCCGGTATTGATACCATTTCGAGCGATCGAGAACACATCCAAGTCATTTTCACCTTTTCTGGCTTCTATTGCAAAAATCAAGGATGTATTTGGAGTAGTTTCAATATCTCCTCCGGTCGAAGCATTCTGTGTTTCTGTAACACTTAATGATGGACCTAATGGTTCAGGATCTTCATCATCAGCACAAGAGCTTGTAAATATTACTGCGGCTCCTAATAGGGCAAGGGTAAATAATCTTCTTTTTTTCATGTTGTGTATTTAAATAATTTTCGTGATTTTATCAGGAGTTTTACCCTGATTTGCTTTTTAAAGAGCGCAAATATACAGCCATGTTCGGATTGTTTGGAGGAAAGATTTGATGGAGTTAGCAATGAATCGGTGTTAACGGCTTGTTAGTCAGAGTTTAATCGGTTATTTCGTTGGTTTGGGATTTGTGAATTCTTAGGGAATCGATGAATGATGTGGGGAAAAAGTGTTGAGATTCTTCCTGATGTGTGGAAATTTTCAGCAGGTGTTTCTTTTTACAATAGGCAATTTGCAATTTGCAATTGGCAATTGGCAATTAGCAATTGGCAATGGGTAATTAGCGATTACTTGCTGTGCTGCATTTCGACTGCGCTCAATAACCACGTGAGGTCGCTTCGTAGTTGGCAATTAGCAATGGGCAATTTGCAATTAGCAGTAGGCAATTTATACACAATCAACAACTGTCATAATTCATTTTGAAAACATGAAATACAATTCGTAATACACAATTCACATTTCAAAATTCACAATTCAAAATTCACAATTCACAATTCAAAATTCACAATTCACAATTCACAATTCAAAATTCACAACGCAAAAACCCTATATTTGCGGCCGTTTTAAACCCTCAAATGTTTATAAACGAAAACTATCGAAAAAATTTAAATCTCGATGTTGGTTTATTCATTAATTCTCGTACATTTGCACCCCCAATTTAGCGAAATGGGGCTATTTTTAAGCGCGAAAAAACTGATTTAGAGCAATTTTAATACTATGCCAACTATACAGCAACTAGTACGCAAAGGGCGGACTACCAAAGCAAAAACAAGTAAGTCTGCCGCACTTGCATCATGTCCGCAGAGACGTGGAGTATGTGTGCGTGTTTATACGACTACTCCTAAGAAACCAAACTCGGCTATGCGTAAAGTAGCGCGTGTTCGTCTTACCAATGGTAAGGAAGTCAATGCCTATATAGGCGGAGAGGGACACAACCTGCAAGAGCACAGTATTGTGTTGGTACGTGGTGGTAGAGTAAAAGACTTACCGGGTGTACGATACCATATTGTACGTGGTGCACTCGATACTGCCGGAGTAAACGGTAGAACTCAAAGAAGATCAAAATACGGAACTAAACGTCCGAAAAAATAATTATTAGCCGAAGTCATGAGAAGAAAGACCGCTAAAAAGCGAATAACGCTGCCAGATCCGAAGTTTAACGAGATCATTGTTACCAAGTTTGTAAACAATATGATGCTTTCAGGTAAGAAAAACCTGGCGTACAATATTTTTTACGATGCTATCGCTATAGTTGATGAAAAAAGCGAAGATACTACAGGATTGGATGTCTGGAAAAAAGCCCTGGCAAACGTTACTCCGGCCGTAGAGGTTAAGAGTCGCCGTGTAGGTGGTGCTACTTTTCAAATTCCACAACCGGTACGCGAAAATCGCAAAATGGCTATATCTATGCAATGGCTGATAGGCTATTCGCGGAAGCGCAATGAAAAAACAATGAGCCAGAGATTGGCTTATGAAATTATTGCCGCTGCAAAAGAAGAAGGTGCTGCCTTTAAGAAAAAAGAAGATACCCATAGAATGGCTGAAGCAAACAGAGCTTTCTCTCATTTTAGATTCTAAATAAAAGGATCAGTAAAGAAATATTACAATGGCTAGAAGAGATTTAAAATTTACAAGAAACATCGGTATTGCTGCCCACATTGATGCGGGTAAGACTACAACTACCGAGCGTATTCTATATTATGGAGGTGTGAGCCACAAAATAGGAGAGGTGCACGATGGTGCCGCTACTATGGACTGGATGGCGCAGGAGCAGGAGCGTGGTATTACCATTACTTCGGCAGCGACTACCCTTGACTGGTTGTACCGTGGGCAATTGTACCACGTTAACGTTATTGATACCCCCGGCCACGTTGATTTTACCGTTGAGGTAAACAGATCGCTACGTGTGCTTGATGGGTTGGTTTTTCTTTTTAGTGCTGTTGATGGTGTAGAGCCACAATCTGAAACTAACTGGAGACTTGCCAACAACTATAATGTACCACGTCTTGGATTCGTTAATAAAATGGATCGCTCCGGTGCCGACTTTTTGAAAGTTTGCCAGGAGGTTAGAGATATGCTGGGCAGCCACGCAGTAGCGCTTCAAATTCCAATTGGAACTGAAGACGATTTTAGAGGTGTTGTTGATTTGATCAACTTCCGTGGAATTGTTTGGAATACAGAAGATTTGGGTATGACCTTTGAAACGGTTGATATCCCTGATGAGATAATGGAGGAAGCAAAAGAGCACCGCGAGAAATTGCTTGAGGCTGTTGCTGAATTTGATGATACGTTGATGGAGAAGTATTTTGAAGATCCGGAGTCGCTTACTGAGCGCGAGGTTCTTGATGCTTTACGCGCAGCGGTAATCACCGGGAAAGTTGTTCCGATGATGTGTGGTTCTTCATTTAAGAACAAAGGTGTACAGGCGATGCTTGATATGGTTATGGAATTGCTTCCATCGCCTGTGGATGTTGAAGCGATTATAGGAGTTAATCCTGACACTGAGATGGAAGAAAAAAGAAAGCCGGGTCTTGATGAACCGTTTGCAGCATTGGCATTTAAAATTGCTACCGATCCATTTGTAGGTCGTCTATGCTTTACACGTGTTTATTCTGGTACACTTGATTCAGGTTCGTATGTATTGAATACGCGCACCGGAAGAAAAGAGCGTATTTCGCGTATTTTCCAGATGCACGCCAACAAACAAAAACAAGTTGATTCACTAGGTGCCGGAGATATAGGTGCATTGGTTGGATTTAAAGATATTAAAACGGGAGATACCCTTTGCGACGAGAAACACCCAATTGTGCTTGAGTCAATGGATTTCCCAGAGCCGGTAATCGGATTGGCCATTGAGCCAAAAACACAAGCTGACCTTGACCGTCTTGGTGTAGGTTTGGCTAAGCTTGCCGAGGAAGATCCAACATTCAAGGTACATACTGACGAGGATTCTGGTCAGACAGTTATTAGCGGAATGGGTGAGCTTCACTTAGATATTCTTATCGACCGATTGCGTCGTGAGTTTAAGGTAGAAGTTAATCAGGGAGCTCCACAGGTATCTTATAAAGAAACTATTACCGGTACTGTAGATCACCGTGAGACTTACAAGAAACAAACGGGTGGTCGTGGTAAATTTGCCGATATTCTGGTTACAATAGAGCCAGGCGATCCGGAGAAACCAGGATTGATTTTCGAGAACGTAATTAAAGGTGGAAACATTCCGCGTGAATTTGTTCCTTCGATTGAGAAAGGATTTAGAGAAGCAATGGCAAACGGTGTTTTGGCCGGTTACCCAGTAGATTCTTTGAAAGTAACACTACGCGATGGTTCATTCCACGCGGTCGATTCAGACCAGTTGTCGTTTGAGCTTGCAGCCAAATTGGCTTATCGTACAGCATTGCCTAAAGCGAAGCCTGTACTTCTTGAGCCGATCATGAAAATAGAAGTATTAACTCCCGAGGAAAATATGGGTGACATCGTAGGTGACCTTAACCGACGTCGCGGAGTAATGGAAGGAATGGGCGACCGTTCCGGAGCAAAAGTTATCAAAGCCAAAGTTCCACTTTCGGAGATGTTTGGTTATGTAACACAGTTGAGAACAATGTCTTCTGGCCGTGCTACATCTACAATGGAATTTTCGCATTTCGCGGAAGCGCCAAAAGGTGTACAGGAAGAAGTTATTGCAAAAGTTAAAGGTAAAAAATTAGAAGCGTAACAAGCAGCATTCATAACGATGAGTCAAAAAATTCGCATCAAGTTAAAGTCATACGATCACAATCTCGTTGACAAATCAGCAGAGAAGATTGTTAAGACAGTTAAGACTACCGGAGCGGTAGTGAGTGGTCCAATTCCATTGCCTACTCACAAACGTATTTACACGGTACTTCGTTCACCACACGTGAACAAGAAATCGAGAGAACAATTTGAGCTTTGCGCCTACAAGCGACTGCTCGATATTTACAGTTCCTCTTCAAAAACGGTTGATGCTCTAATGAGATTAGAGTTACCAAGCGGTGTAGAAGTTGAAATTAAAGTTTGATAGAATAAAAACAAGAAAATGCCAGGTTTAATAGGTAAAAAAATCGGAATGACCAGCACGTACGATGCGGATGGAAAAAACATCCCTTGTACGATTATACAGGCTGGTCCTTGTGTAGTTACACAAGTGAAGACCGAAGCCAAGGATGGCTATAGAGCTATCCAATTGGGTTTCGGCGAAAGGAAGGAGAAAAATACTCCCGCTCCACTAAAAGGGCATTTCAAGAAAGCTAAGACTACCCCCAAGCAACGACTAGCCGAGTTTACAGGCTACGCGGAAGACTTGACACTTGGCGATGAAGTGAATGTTGAAATCTTTGTAGAAGGTGAATACATTGACGTCGTTGGCAAAACAAAGGGTAAAGGTTTTCAAGGCGTTATAAAACGTCATGGCTTTGCAGGAGTAGGACAAGCAACTCACGGACAGCACAACAGGGGGAGAGCGCCAGGATCTATCGGTGCGGCATCTTATCCAGCACGTGTATTTAAAGGAATGCGCATGGGCGGACAAATGGGAAATACCCAAGTTACTTTGGAGAACATCCAGGTAGTGAAGGTACTTGCCGATCAGTCTTTGCTTATTGTAAAGGGTTCTGTACCCGGTCCTAAAGGTTCGTTTCTAATCTTAGAGAAAAACTAAATGGAACTATCAGTATTAAATATAGAGGGCAAGGAAACCAAAAAGGTTAAGCTCAACGACGAAATCTTCGGTATTGAACCAAACGATCACGCCATTTATTTGGATGTGAAGCAGTATGGAGCCAATAACCGTCAGGGTACACACAAAGCGAAAGAGCGAAGTGAAGTAAAAGGAAGTACCCGAAAGATTAAGAAACAAAAAGGAACAGGTACTGCACGTGCCGGCGATATCAAAAACCCGTTGTTTAGAGGTGGAGGTAGAGTTTTTGGTCCACGACCAAGAGACTACAGCTTCAAGCTAAATAAAAAGGTAAAGATTCTAGCCCGCAAATCGGCTCTTAGTTACAAAGCTAAAGACGGTCAAATCGTGGTTGTTGAAGACATCAAAATGGATGTTGCGAAGACTTCAAAATACCTTTCAATCATGAATGCATTAAAAGTTGCTGATCAAAAACCACTTTTAGTGTTGAGTGAGAAGGATAATATATTATCTTTGTCCTCCCGAAATTGCCAGGGGCATAAAGTAGTGCAGGCTAGCGATTTGTGTACATATGATATTTTACGTCATAAATCACTTATCATTTCTGAAAGCGCTTTACCGGTAATTGAGAGCACATTAAACAGATTTAACAAATGAGCCAGATAGTAATTAAGCCAATAATCACCGAAAAGATGACGGCTACTACCGAAGACATGAACCGATACGGTTTTATTGTTAAGAATGATGCGAATAAGATTCAAATCAAGGATGCGGTAGAAAAGCTATACGGTGTAAATGTTGAGAAAGTGTGGACAATGCGCTACGCCGGAAAATCGAAAAGCCGTTTTACAAAAACAGGACTTATAACAGGTAAGAGTGGAGCCTACAAGAAAGCGATGATAAGCATCGCAGATGGCGAAACGATTGATCTTTACAGTAATATTTAAACCGAACAGTAATGCCGGTAAGAAAACTCCGTCCAACGACACCAGGACAACGACATAAGATTCTGAGCACGTTCTCAGAAATCACTACAGACAAACCTGAAAAGAGTCTTTTGGCTCCTATCAGCAAATCGGGTGGTAGAAATAACCAGGGACGCATGACAATGCGTTATATTGGAGGTGGTCATAAAAGACGCTACCGTATAATAGACTTCAAGCGCGATAAGCATGGAGTAGATGCTACAGTAGAAACCGTAGAATACGATCCAAACCGCACAGCGCGTATTGCATTGGTAAAATATACCGATGGTGAGAAACGCTATATCATTGCACCCGAAGGCATTAAAGTAGGCCAGACGATTCGCAGTGGCGAAGGGGTGAGTGTAGAAGTAGGAAACGCGATGTACCTAAGTGAAGTTCCTTTGGGAACGGTGGTACACAACGTTGAGATGCGACCCGCACAGGGTGGTGTTTTGGCTCGTGGTGCCGGCGCTTATGCTCAGCTTAACGCAAGAGACGGAAAGTATGCTACGCTTAAAATGCCATCTGGCGAGATCCGTATGGTATTGGTAACGTGCATGGCAACTGTTGGAACCGTTTCAAACGGTGAGCATTCGCTAGAGCGTTCAGGTAAGGCAGGTAGAAGCCGTTGGTTAGGACGCCGTCCACGAGTACGTGGGGTTGTAATGAATCCGGTAGATCACCCAATGGGTGGTGGTGAAGGAAAGAATTCTGGTGGTCACCCACGCAGCAGAAACGGAATTCCGGCTAAAGGGTTTAAGACGCGCAACAAGAAAAAGGCGTCTAATAAGCACATTATTGAACGCAGAAAGAAATAATTGAGAAATGAGCAGATCACTCAAAAAACCACCTTTCGTACACTACAAGCTTAATGCTAAAGTAGATGATGCACAGGCTAGCGGCAAGAAAACAGTAATCAAGACATGGTCACGCGCAAGCACGATCACTCCAGATTTTGTTGGAATGACAATAGCGGTACACAACGGAAATAAATTTATACCGGTTTATGTTACCGAGAATATGGTAGGACATAAACTAGGTGAGTTTTCACCTACGCGGACCTTCCGCGGACACGCCGGTAACAAGAAAGATAAACGACGCTAAATGCCCGAAAAGGCTCGAAAATAAATAACCTATGGGTTCGAGAAAGAAAATAGCAGCAGACAAAAGAAAAGAAGAGCGCAAACTTATCGCGATAGCGAAGTTGAACAATGTGCCTACTTCACCACGCAAAATGCGTCTGGTAGCAGATGTAATACGTGGCGAAGAAGTACTAAAGTCGCTTAACATGCTTAAACACATGCCTCAAGATGCTGCGAAGAGATTAGAAAAGCTTGTACTGAGTGCATTAGCAAACTGGCAAGCCAAAAACGAGGATAAAAATGCCGATGAAGAAGGTTTGATCGTGAAGGAAATATTCGTTGACAGCGCCAGAATGCTGAAGCGACTACGTCCGGCTCCACAAGGGCGTGCACACCGCATTCGCAAAAGATCAAATCACGTAACCATCATATTAGATAGCGCGAAATAATTATGGGACAAAAGACCAATCCAATAGGAAATAGATTAGGCTTTATCCGTGGCTGGGATTCAAACTGGTTCGGTGGAGACAAATACGCTGACAAATTAGTAGAAGACGATAAAATTCGTCAATACTTAAATGTTCGTTTGGCGAAAGCAAGCGTATCGAGAATAATCATTGAGCGCACACTAAAGCTGGTAACCGTTACCATTAAAACTGCACGTCCGGGAGTAATTATCGGTCGCGGAGGTACAGAGGTTGACAAGCTGAAGGAAGAGTTAAAGAAATTGACGAATAAAGAAGTTCAGATCAATATATTTGAAATCAAACGTCCGGAGCTTGACGCCAAATTAGTGGCCGACAGTATTGCACGTCAGATAGAAGGTCGTATTTCTTTTCGTAGAGCGATAAAAATGTCTATTGCTTCGACCATGCGAATGGGAGCTGAAGGAATTAAGGTACAGGTATCGGGCCGTTTAAACGGGGCTGAGATGGCACGTACTGAAGGATACAAAGAAGGTCGTATTCCATTGCACACTTTTCGTGCAGATATAGACTACGCACTTACCGAGGCACATACTAAAATGGGTCGGATGGGTGTAAAAGTTTGGATTTGTTTGGGAGAGGTATATGGCAAGCGCGATTTATCGCCAAATATTGAAACCGGCAAGACTCAGAGTGGAGCCCCTAAATCTCAGGGAGCAAGAAAACCACGCGGAGGCGGAAGCGGTAGAAGAAGATAATTAAGGAATTAGTATAATAATAGAGCGATGTTACAGCCTAAAAGAACGAAATTCAGAAAAATGCAGAAAGGCCGCATGAAGGGTAATGCTACCCGCGGTACAGCCATTTCTTTTGGATCATTCGGAATTAAGTCGATGGATGAATCCTTTATAACATCACGACAAATAGAAGCGGCCCGTATTGCGGTTACGCGTTATATGAAGCGTGAAGGGAAAGTATGGATACGCATTTTTCCAGACAAACCAATTACAGCGAAGCCTGCAGAGGTACGTATGGGTAAAGGTAAAGGAGCCCCAAGTCACTGGGTAGCTACAGTACGCCCGGGTCGTATGTTGTTTGAGTGCGATGGAGTTCCTGTAGCAATAGCTCAGGAGGCAATGCGCCTTGCAGCACAAAAACTACCTGTGAAAACCAAATTTGTAGTTCGTAGAGATTACGTAGAATCATAATTACATTATGAAAGCAAAAGAAATAGCAGATCTTACTACAGCTGAGGTCAAAGAGAAAATTGAAATTGAGTCGGAAAGTTATAGCAAGATGCGCATGAACCACGAGGTGAGTGCTCTTGAGAATCCGGTTCAGATTAAAATGAAGCGTAGGGAAATTGCCCGTTTGAAAACGGAAATGCGCAAGCGCGAATTGTCAGAAAAATAACAGATCTAGATTTATACCATGTCTGAAAGAAATTTAAGAAAACAACGTGTCGGAGTTGTTGCAAGCAACAAGATGGAGAAGTCTATTACAGTAGTAGTAGAACGCCGGATGAAACATGAGCTTTACGGTAAGTTTATGAAAAACACGTCAAAATTCGTAGCGCACGACGAAAAGAACGATTGCAATATAGGCGATACCGTTCGCATAATGGAAACGCGACCAATGAGCAAGCGCAAAAACTGGCGATTGGTTGAAATTATTGAAAGAGCTAAATAATATTATAAGATGATACAGCAAGAAAGCAGGCTGAAAGTTGCCGACAATAGTGGAGCCAAAGAAGTACTTTGTATTCGCGTGCTTGGAGGTACAAAACGCCGTTACGCTTCGATAGGCGACAAGATCGTTGTGTCGGTAAAAGGCGCGATGCCATCTGGAAACGTGAAGAAAGGAATGGTTTCAAAAGCCGTTGTAGTTCGCACCAGAAAAGAAGTGCGTCGTGCGGATGGTTCATACATCCGATTTGACGACAACGCTGTGGTATTGCTAAATACAACAGGAGAAATGCGCGGAACGCGTATATTCGGCCCTGTGGCAAGAGAATTGCGCGATAAGCAATTTATGAAGATTGTTTCACTAGCCCCAGAGGTACTATAAATTTTCAAAGTTCGGAAAAGATGAAAATTCACATCAAAAAAGACGATAACGTAGTAGTAACTGCCGGCGTTGCCAAAGGGCAACAAGGGAGAGTTATTTCTGTAAATCGCGATAAATACCGAGCGATTGTAGAAGGTTTGAATATTGTTACAAAACACACGAAGCCAAGTGCTGCGAATCCACAAGGTGGTATTTCAAAGCAAGAGGCTGGTATTCACATCTCCAATCTGCTAGTGGTTGATCCTAAATCAGGAAAGGGTAGCCGCATAGGATATAAAGAATCTGACGGTAAATCAGTACGCTATTTAAAAAAATCCGGAGAACAGGTTTAAGTCATGTATACACCGAGAGCAAAAACACAATATTTCGACGAAGTAGTACCAGCCCTTCAAAAGGAGTTTGGATACAAATCGCCGATGGAAGTACCCAAAATCCAAAAGATTTGTTTAAATCAAGGTTTGGGTGACGCAGTAGCCGATAAAAAATTGGTTGACACAGCAGTTGGCGAAATGTCAATAATTGCCGGTCAACGAGCGGTTGCGACTTATTCCAAAAAAGATATCTCTAACTTTAAGTTGCGTAAAGGCATGCCAATTGGCGCCCGCGTTACTCTTCGTGGAGACAAAATGTACGAATTTCTAGACAGGTTAATTTCTGTTTCATTGCCACGTACCCGCGATTTCCGCGGGGTGAAAGCTACCGGATTTGACGGTCGCGGAAACTTTACGATGGGTGTGAAAGAGCAAATTATCTTCCCGGAAATCAATATCGAAAAAGTAAATAAAATTAACGGGATGGACATCACCTTCGTTACTTCGGCAGATAATGACGAAGAAGCAAAGGCACTCTTATCAGAGTTTGGATTTCCATTTACCAAAAAATTAGGATAAGGATGGCAAAAGAATCCATGAAAGCTCGCGAACGTAAACGCCAAAGAATGGTAGATCACTACGCGGACAAAAGAGCAGAACTTAAAGCAGCAGGAGATTGGGACGCATTACAAAAGCTTCCTAAAAACTCATCGAAGGTACGCCTTCACAATCGCTGTCAACTTACCGGACGTCCGCGTGGATATATGCGTCAGTTTGGTATTTCGCGTGTTAAGTTTCGCAAAATGGCACTTGAAGGATTGATTCCGGGTGTTAAAAAAGCGAGTTGGTAATTTACAAGTAAAGAAGAGCAATTATGTACTCCGATCCAATATCAGATTATTTAACCCGCGTGCGCAACGCCATCATGGCGCGCAAACGTGTGGTAGAAATACCTTCGTCAAACATCAAGAAAGAAATCACAAAGATTTTGATGGACAAAGGATATATCCTTAACTATAAGTTTGAGGAAAATGAGATTCAAGGTTCTATTAAAATAGCCCTTAAATATCATCCGGTAACAAAAATACCGGCAATTAAGAAATTAGAACGCGCTTCGCGCCCTGGATTACGTCAATATGCAGGAGGAAAGGAACTTCCACGTGTATTGAACGGCCTCGGTGTATCTATCATTTCTACCTCGCAAGGTGTAATGACAGATAAAGAAGCACGTGTACAAAACGTAGGTGGAGAAGTTCTTTGCTACGTATATTAAAAAGATAAAAGAATAAAAGAATGTCACGAATAGGAAAAGCCCCAGTTGCCATACCTTCCGGAGTAACCTTCGGAGTAAAGGACAATGTGGTAACCGTAAAGGGTCCCAAAGGGGAGTTGACACAGGAAATAAATCCATTGATCACCGTAAAGGAAGAAGATGGAGAGATTAATCTGGTTCGCGCCAATGAGGATAAGCAAACCAAATCATTGCACGGTCTTTACCGTTCACTGATCAGCAATATGGTAATAGGTGTAAACGAAGGTTATACCATCAAGCAAGAGCTTGTAGGTGTAGGTTACCGTGCCAAAGTTACCGGACAGCAAATTGAGTTGTCTCTTGGATTTTCGCACCCGATTGTGCTGCAGGTACCAACGGAAATTAAAGTAAATTCAGAAACGGCCAAAGGTCAGAATCCGATTATTACTTTAGAATCTCACGATAAGCAACTTATCGGTCAGGTAGCTGCCAAATTGAGATCTATGCGTAAGCCTGAGCCTTACAAAGGAAAAGGTATTCGCTTTGTTGGAGAGCAAGTAAGAAGAAAAGCTGGTAAAGCAGCAGGTAAATAATATTACATCATGGCTAAGAGCAAATTACAACGCAGAAATAAAATTAAACAAAGCATTCGCAAGAATATCTTTGGAACTGCTGAGCGCCCACGACTATCTGTTTACAGAAGTAATAAAGAGATTTATGCGCAAATTATCGACGACAATGCCGGCAATACCCTATTGTCTTGTGGTTCTTTGAAAGAAGATGCTGCACACAAGGGAAATAAAATAGAGCAGGCAAAAGAAGTGGGTAAAACCCTGGCAGAAAAAGCACTCGCAGCGGGTATTACCGAAGTGATCTTTGACCGTAACGGGTATTTGTATCACGGAAGAGTAAAATCATTGGCAGATTCAGCTCGCGAAGGCGGACTAAAATTTTAAGAAAAAATGGCAAAAGCAAATATAAAACGCGTTAAGTCGAGCGAGATTGAGCTTAAAGATAAGCTTGTAGCGATTAATCGTGTTACCAAAGTAACCAAAGGTGGTAGAACATTCAGTTTTTCGGCTATTGTAATAGTAGGTGATGAAAATGGAGTAGTAGGCCATGGTCTTGGTAAAGCAAAAGAGGTTACTACGGCAATTGCAAAAGGTATCGACGATGCCAAGAAAAATTTAATGAAAGTGCCTATCATAAATGGTACAGTACCACATAGCCAATACGGAAAGTTTTCCGGGGCTAAGGTTTTTCTGAAACCAGCATCAAACGGTACCGGAGTAATAGCCGGAGGTAGTATGCGTGCAGTATTGGAGAGTGTAGGTATTCACGATGTACTTGCCAAGTCGCAGGGATCATCAAACCCACACAACGTAGTAAAAGCAACTTTTGATGCTTTGTCTCAACTGCGCGATGCCCGTACGGTAGCACAACAACGTGGAATTAAAATGAGCCGTGTATTTAACGGATAATTTTTCAATACGAAACCTATCATGGCAAAGGAAATAATAGTAACTCAAGTACGTAGCGCAATCAACAAGCCTAAAGATCAAAAGGCTACCCTGATTGCCCTTGGATGCAAAAAACTAAATGTACCTATTCACAAAACTGCTTCACCGCAGGTATTGGGTATGATTAATAAGGTAAAGCATCTTGTTAAAGTAGAAGATAAGTAATAAAGCTAAAGAATTTAGAAATGGATCTTAGTAAGCTAAAGCCGGCAAAAGGCTCAACAAAAAATAAAAAACGACTGGGACGTGGAGAAGGTTCTGGTTTTGGTGATACTGCCGGACGCGGACACAAAGGTGCTAAATCGCGAAGTGGATACAGTAAGAAACGCGGATTTGAAGGTGGGCAGATGCCACTTCAGCGTCGCGTACCAAAGTTTGGTTTCACCAATCCGAATCGCGTAGAGTATAAAGCCATCAATTTGGATGCATTAGAGCTTCTCGCTTCAGAAAAAAATATTGACACCTTTAATCCGGAAGTATTCTGTGCAAACGGTTTGTGTACCAAAGGCGAACTTGTAAAAGTTCTTGGTAGAGGTGAATTGAAATCTAAAGTAAAGGTTACAGCCCATGCTTTTTCAGCTACTGCAAAAGCAGCTATTGAAGAGAAAGGCGGAGAAACCACTCAACTGTAACTTTTAAAGATCGCAATCAGGCATGAAAAATTTTATTCAGACCCTTAAAAATATCTGGAGTATTGAAGAACTCCGATCGCGTATTCTTACTACCCTTGCTTTGCTATTGGTATTTAGAATAGGATCGTATATTGTACTTCCGGGAATTGATGCTCAGGCGCTTGCCGCGGCAAATGAAGGTGGTGGTGGTCTTGCCGGACTGCTAAACCTGTTTACCGGTGGTGCCTTTAACAGAGCCTCCATATTCAGTTTGGGTATTATGCCGTACATTTCGGCATCTATTATTATGCAGCTTATGGGTATAGCAGTGCCTACTATCCAAAAGATGCAAAAAGAAGGTGCCAGCGGTCAAAAGAAAATAAATCAATACACCCGATTTTTAACAATCGTAATTACCGGTTTTCAAGCTCCGGGTTATATCGCAGCTTCGGTTCCCGAAAGTGCACGTCTATACGACACGCCATTTTGGTGGGTTACCGTTATTGTAATTCTTACATCGGGTACTTTATTTGTAATGTGGCTCGGTGAGCGTATTACAGATCGTGGAGTTGGAAATGGTATTTCCCTTCTTATCATGATCGGTATTATTGCCGGTCTTCCGGGAGCATTCTTCCAGGAAGTAATTGCATCTTTAGGTTCAGAAGGAAACGGATTGGTAATGTTGCTTATTGAACTTATTGCGCTGCTTGTTGTTATTGCTGCTACGGTGGCACTCGTTCAGGCTGTTCGCAGGGTACCTATACAGTTTCCAAAAAGACAAGTTGGAAACCGTCAGTACAGCGAAGGTGCACGTCAGTATATTCCACTTAAAGTGAACAGTGCAGGGGTAATGCCAATCATCTTTGCCCAGGCTATTATGTTCGTTCCGCTTTATATTGCACAATATTCTGAATCGAGCAGTGGATTCTTCGTAGAATTAGCTAACTTTGCGGGCTTTTGGTACAACGCTATCTTTTTTGTGATGGTAGTGGCTTTCACGTATTTCTATACAGCCATTACTGTAAATCCAAACCAGATGGCCGACGATCTAAAGCGAAACGGTGGATTTATACCGGGTGTTAAGCCTGGCCGATCTACTGCCGACTTTTTAGATACGGTGCTTTCACGCATCACGCTTCCGGGAGCGATATTCCTGGGCTTTATAGCTATTTTACCGGTGTTTGCAATGCAGGCAGGTGTAAAACAAGCTTTTTCCATATTCTTTGGCGGAACGTCGCTTTTGATTATGGTAGGGGTTATACTCGATACCCTTCAGCAAATTGAGAGTTATTTATTAATGCGCCATTACGATGGATTGATGAAAACAGGCAAGCTTGCCGGAAGAGCATCAACCTTTGGTATGGCCGGTTAAACACAAGGATTAACTTTTATGGCAAAACAAGCCTCTATTGAGCAAGATGGTACTATTGTAGAAGCATTGAGTAATGCAATGTTTAAGGTAGAGCTGGAAAACGGTCATGTGATCGTAGCTCACATCTCCGGAAAGATGCGGATGCACTACATCAAGATATTGCCGGGAGATAAAGTGAAGGTAGAAATGTCGCCATACGATTTATCAAAAGGAAGAATTACATTCAGATATAAATAGTGTAAAGCGAGGGGCTGATAATACGGTTCCGTTTTGCATCTGAAACTAAATTGATTATGAAAACAAGAGCAAGTATAAAAAAGCGTTCGGCAGAATGCAAAATCGTACGACGCAAAGGACGTTTGTACGTTATAAACAAAAAGAATCCGAAGTTTAAGCAACGTCAAGGATAAGTAAAAGATAATAATTTATGGCTAGGATAGCTGGTATTGATTTACCAAAAAATAAGCGCGGTGTTATAGGTCTTACCTATATTTTTGGAATAGGCCGCTCCAGATCTTCAGAAATTTTGGCAAAAGCCGAGGTAAGTGAAGATACGAAAGTTCAGGATTGGAACGATGATGAATTGTCTAAAATTCGTCAGGCACTACAAGAAGAGTTCAAAGTAGAGGGTGCGCTTCGCTCAGAGATCCAAACCAATATTAAGCGACTTATGGATATAGGTTGCTACCGTGGTGTTCGTCATCGTTCAGGTCTTCCACTTAGAGGGCAGCGTACGAAAAACAACTCACGCACAAGAAAAGGTAAACGTAAAACTGTGGCCAACAAGAAAAAGGCTACTAAATAATCGATAATCGATTAGATTTTAAAATTATCAAGTATGGCCAAATCGAATGCTAAAAAGAAGCGAGTAGTTAAAGTAGATGCAGTTGGAGAAGCGCATATTCAAGCTTCATTTAACAATATAATCATCTCATTAACGAACGCAAGTGGACAAGTTATAAGCTGGTCAACAGCTGGTAAACAAGGGTTCCGCGGATCTAAAAAGAATACCCCTTATGCAGCTCAGGTGGCTGCCGAAGATTGTGCGAAAGTGGCTCACGAGGCCGGATTGCGCAAAGTAAAGGTGTACGTAAAAGGCCCGGGTTCGGGTCGCGAATCGGCTATCCGATCTATCCATAACTCGGGAATTGAAGTTACCGAAATTGTAGATGTTACACCGATACCACACAATGGTTGTCGTCCACCAAAGAGAAGAAGAGTATAATAATACCGTCTGATAAAGACAAAATAGAAATTAATTATGGCACGATATACAGGCCCAAAATCAAAAGTAGCACGAAGATTTCGCGAACCAATATTTGGTCCGGATAAAGCCCTAGAGCGTAAAAATTATCCTCCAGGATTTCACGGCCCTAACAAACGCAGATCTAAGCAGTCAGAATACTCTATTCAGTTGCTCGAAAAGCAAAAAGCAAAATACACTTACGGTATCCTTGAGCGTCAGTTTGCTAACTTGTTTGACAAAGCACAACGAAAAATGGGTATTACAGGCGAGCTTTTGCTACAATTTTGTGAAGCCCGTCTTGATAATGTAGTTTACCGTATGGGAATTTCACCAACACGCAGCGGAGCTCGTCAGTTGGTGGGTCACCGCCACATCACCGTAAATGGTGAGATGGTAAATATTCCTAGCTACTCACTGAAACCCGGCGATAAAGTTGGTGTTCGTGAGCGCTCAAAATCGATGGAAGTGATTACAAATTCACTTACTTCAGGAGCAACTAATAAACACGATTGGTATGAGTTTAACCGCAGCAGCATGACGGGTACTTACATCCAGCATCCTACACGCGATCAAATCCCTGAGAATATCAAGGAGCAGCTTATCGTTGAACTTTACTCTAAATAATAAAACCTTTTAAGGAAAACCTATAATGGCCATATTAGACTTTCAGAAACCGGATAAGGTCGTAATGATCGACTCTGATAATAATCAGGGAAAATTTGAATTCAGACCGCTTGAGCCGGGCTATGGCATCACTGTCGGAAACGCCCTGCGAAGAATCCTTCTTTCATCTCTTGAAGGATTTGCAATCACCTCTGTGAAAATAGAAGGTGTAGATCATGAATTCTCTGCGATAGACGGAGTGGTAGAAGATGTTACCGAAATTGTTTTGAACTTGAAACAAGTGCGTTTCAAAAGACAAATCGATAGCACAGACAGCGAAAAAGTAACTATTAATATCGGTGGATCCGATGCTTTTACAGCTGGTGATATCGGTAAATTTACTTCTGCATTTCAAGTGTTGAACCCTGATCTTGTGATTTGTCGCATGGATAAAAAGGTGAAACTTCAAATTGAAATCAATGTTGGTAAAGGACGCGGATACCGCCCAAGTGAAGAGAATAAGGTAAATAATGCACCAATTGGTACCATTTTTATCGACTCTATCTTTACGCCAATCCGCAAAGTGAATTATACGATTGAAAACTACCGTGTAGAGCAAAAAACAGATTATGAAAAACTAATCGTTGATGTAACTACAGATGGTTCTATTTCACCAAAAGACTCATTGCAGGAAGCTGCTAAGATTTTGATTCACCATTTCATGTTGTTCTCAGATGAGCGCATTACGCTTGACAATGAAGAGAAATCGGAGACTGAAGAATTTGATGAAACTTCGCTACACATGCGTCAGCTTTTGAAAACGAAGCTTGTGGATATGGATCTTTCAGTACGTGCACTAAACTGCTTGAAAGCTGCCGATATCGAAACGCTTGGCGATCTGGTATCATTTAATAAAAATGACTTATTGAAGTTTAGAAACTTTGGTAAGAAATCGCTTACTGAGCTTGAAGATTTAATTGAAGCTAAAGGGCTTACATTCGGAATGAATGTAGCTAAATATAAACTTGATAAAGAGTAAACCGAACCGTCGCTCCTTCGGGAGGATGTTCAATTTGAAATACAATGAGACACGGGAATCGCAATAACGCATTAAGCCGCACAGCAAGCCACAGAAGCGCTATGCTTTCTAACATGGCATGCTCGCTAATAGAACATAAGCGCATTACTACTACAGTTGCAAAAGCAAAAACGCTACGCAAATTTGTAGAGCCATTAATCACGAAATCGAAAACAGATTCTACACATTCAAGAAGGCTAGTATTTAGCACCTTGAAAAGTAAGGATCATGTAACCGAACTATTTCGCGCAGTAGCACCAAAAGTTGCTACACGTGAAGGTGGTTATACACGAATCATCAAGCTTGGCACACGTCAGGGTGATGCTGCCGAAATGTGTATGATAGAATTGGTTGACTTCAACGAAATAATGCTTGGAGAATCTCAATCTACTACACGCAGAAGCCGCAGAGGTGGAAAGAAAAAATCTACTGATACTGTTGAAGCAAAAGCTGCACCAGCTAAAGAAGATAAGAAAGATGCCACGGTTGATAATTCTAAGCAAGAGCCTAAACAGGAACTTGCTGCGGAAGAAGCAGCCCGTGAAGCCAAAGAAAAAGAAGTTCGTGCGCAGGAACTCGCTTCTGAAGAAAAAGCGATTGAAGCAAAAGAGAAAATTCCAGCTAAGGATCCAAAATCAGAGGGCAAAACTCCTGATACCGATTCAAAAGGATAATATCTTGTTTAAAACTCGTCTCATATTTGGGGATAATGCTTTTGCATTATCCCTTTTTTTTAATCTTTTTGTAACATGAATAAACTCCCAACAAACCCAGCAGTATTATTGCTTGCAGATGGAACCGTTTTTCACGGTCTTGCCGCAGGAGCAATAGGAACCACCACCGGCGAAATAGCCTTTAATACAGGGATGACCGGCTATCAGGAGATATTTACAGATCCCTCTTATTACGGACAGATTTTGGTCATGGCCGCATCGCATATCGGAAATTACGGAACCCACGATGCCGAGATTGAATCTGAGAGTGTGAAAATTTCGGGACTTGTTGTCAAGAAGTTTTCAGAGAATTTTAGCCGCGTGGGTAGCACAGAGTCACTTCAATCTTATTTTGAACGCGATGGTAAAGTGGCTATTCGCGATGTGGACACAAGAGCAATTATCCGGCATATAAGAAATAAGGGAGCAATGAATGCCATTATCTCATCTGAAGAAACGGATATTGAAAAGCTTAAAAAAATCCTGGCCGAAGTACCGAGCATGGACGGTCTGGAGCTCTCGTCACGTGTTTCTTGTAAGGAAGCTTATGATGTTGGAAATCCCGATGCTGATTTTCGGGTTGCGGTGGTAGATTATGGAGCAAAAAAGAATATAGTCCGATGTCTCGTTGAGCGCGACTGTCTATGCAGGGTTTTTCCAATGGACGCCACAGTTGCAGAAATGGAAGCCTGGAATCCGGATGGATATATGCTGAGCAATGGCCCCGGCGATCCATCTGTAATGAAGGATTCTATTAAACTGGTTGATGAGATTGTTGAAATCGGTAAGCCTGTTTTCGGTATTTGTCTCGGACATCAATTATTGGCGCTGCGTGCCGGTTTAAAGACGGTAAAAATGTTTAATGGGCACCGCGGAATTAATCACCCGGTTAAAAATAACATTACCGGAAAATGTGAAATTACTTCACAAAATCACGGTTTTGTAGTTGACATGGAATCGGCACAAGGCAATGATGAGATTGAAGTAACGCATACCCATTTAAATGATGGCACACTGGCAGGGATTCGCTATAAAAACCACCCTGTATTTTCGGTACAGTATCACCCCGAGTCATCTCCCGGGCCACACGATTCGCGGTATTTGTTTGATACCTTTGTAGGTAATATGAAAGAAGTAAAAGCCTCTGTAACCAACTAACTTTAAGACAATGTATATCAGAAAAATTCAGGCGAGAGAAATCCTCGATAGCCGCGGCAACCCAACAATAGAAGTAGATGTAATAACCGAAAACGGTGTAATGGGACGCGCTGCAGTTCCTTCGGGAGCGAGTACCGGTATTCACGAGGCGGTAGAGCTGCGCGATGATGACAAAAAGCGCTATATGGGCAAGGGGGTTACGAAGGCAATTCACAATGTAAATGAAATACTGAACAAGGAGCTGCACGGCGCTTATATTTTCGAACAGAATTTAATAGACCGCGCAATGATAGGAATTGATGGCACGGATAATAAAGGGCTAATTGGAGCCAACGCCATACTGGGAGTTTCTTTGGCTGTGGCCAAAGCTGCTGCTATTGAATCGGGTCAATCGCTTTTCAGATACATAGGTGGTGTGAGCGCCAATACGCTGCCCATTCCTATGATGAATATTCTCAATGGTGGTTCTCATGCCGACAATAATGTTGACGTGCAGGAATTTATGATTATGCCTATTGGCGCTAAAACTTTTTCGCAGGCATTGCAGATGGGCGTGGAGGTTTTTCACCATCTCAAGGCAGTGCTTAAGAGCAAGGGAATGGCAACCAATGTGGGCGATGAAGGCGGTTTTGCCCCTAATCTAGGAAGCAATGAAGAAGCCCTCCAAATTATTATGCAGGCTATAAAAAAAGCCGGATATAAAGCTGGTGAAGAAATTTATATCGCTCTGGATGTAGCCTCGTCTGAATTTTATAATAAAAAGGATAAAAAGTACCATTTGGCTTCATCGGGAGAGAAATTAAGCTCAAGCGATATGGTAGCTATGATGAGCGACTGGTGCAAGAAATACCCAATCGTGAGTATTGAAGACGGTCTTGATGAAGACGACTGGACGGGTTGGAAAGAATTGACCGATAAGCTTGGCGATAAAATTCAGCTCGTTGGCGATGACTTGTTTGTAACCAATACCAAACGCCTGAAGCGCGGGATTGATGAAGGTATAGCGAATTCAATTTTGATTAAGGTCAATCAAATTGGTACACTTACCGAAACGATTAGTGCAGTTGATATGGCAAAAATGAATCGATATACCTGTGTAATGAGTCACCGGTCTGGCGAAACAGAAGACACAACGATCGCCGATTTGGCAGTTGCGCTTAATACCGGACAGATTAAAACAGGTAGTGCCTCACGTTCAGACAGAATAGCGAAGTACAACCAATTGCTCCGCATAGAAGAGCAGCTTGGGAAGATGGCTTATTATCCGGGTACGGACTTTATTTATCTGCCATGATAGGCTCTTGTGCTCAATACCCGCGTTGCGAACAGTTTTGAAAATAGTCACTTATAAGGATAAGCTCCTTATTTTCAAAACTGCTCGCGCCTTGCTCTCAAACACAATAGTCCTGTCAGGAGATGGGACTAGTGCTCGATATCTACGCAAACAGTTTTGAAAATCTTAGCTCATGCCATTTTAGGCATGACAGTCATCTATAAGGATAGGCTCCTTATTTTCAAAATTGCCTGTGCATTGATATTAAACACAATACTCGGTGAAGAGTTGATTCTTGCTTCTGATAGCTGATTTACGTTTATTTTATAACCATTCAACAAAGTATAGATTCCATATTTTCAAATCTGCTAGACTTCGAACACAATGGTTCATTTAATATGTTAGGGTTTTGAGTTGGAAGGGGATGTATAATGTAACGGGATTGTTTTATGAATCCAAGAATGCCTCTAATAGCAGGGGCATTTTTATTTATTTGATGTTTATTTCAATTGCATAGGTTAATTGGAATGCTATTTTGATATTTGCGGTAGGGTGATGTTAAATTCGTTTGTACACCTTGTAGTTCGTGTTTTTTTATCTAATACTAATTGAATTCCTATGAAGCCATCTACCGACCTTTTTGATCTGATAAAGTCATTATCGAAATCTGAAAAAAGGTTCTTTAAGCTCTCCTCGTCTCTCCAAGCAGGAGACAAGAATTATCTAAAAATATTTGATGCTGTTGATAAGCAAAATGAATATGATGAAGATGCCCTGAAAGAACTATTTAAAAAGGAGACCTTTATAAAACATTTTCCTTCAGAGAAGAACCACCTGTACAAACTTATCTTAAAAAGCCTTCGCGCTTATCATTCCGATAATTCGGTGAGTAGCATTCTGAAGCAGGAGATAAAAAATATTGAAATTCTTTACAAAAAGGCACTTTATCCCGAGTGCAATAAGTTTCTTACACGAGCCAAGAAAATGGCCGTTACGCATGAGAAGTTTTATTACCTTTTTGAATTACTTAGCTGGGAGAAATTATTGCTTGAAGAAGCTTACGAAGCGGGCGAGTTCAATAAGGATCTTGATGCGCTGATAAGAGAGGAGCAAGATGTAATTGAAAAACTGAATAATCTGGCCGCTTATCATATTCTCTACTCTAAAATTAATTATGTGTTTAGAAGTGGCGGTTATGTGCGCAATGATATAGATAAGTCGCTGGTTGAAGAAATATCTCATCACCCGCTCATTATTGGCCGCGATACGGCATTAAGCAGACGCGCAGCGACAATATGCTATTATATTCAGGGATTTTGTGCTACGGCAAATGTTGATAAGGAAACGGCTACTTTGAAGTTTATGCGTGTTAAGGAAATTCTTGATGACAACCCCCTTATTCGAAAAGATTTACCAAAAAGGTATATCCGCACATTGAGTAATCTACTCGCTATTCAGATAGATACAAACCAAATTGACGAAGCGCTAGAAATGGTTGAAACAATGAGAAGTTTTACCAAAAAATCTCATTTTAGCACTGAAGATATTGAGATAATGGTTTTTAAAAGCACTTACCTTGCCGAGTTGCGTATTTATGAAAAGCAAGGTGAGTTTGATAAAGCGATTATGCTTGTAGATGATATTGAAAAAGGAATTGAAGCGAGCGACGGAAAGATCAATAAGGAACAAGAGCTACTTTTTATGTTTAGTATTGCATCTGTTTATTTCGGCGCCGGTAAATACAAAGACTCATTGGCTTGGCTAAACAGGGTACTTAATGACAATGAACCCAATTTGCGCCAGGATATTTACAGCTATGCGCGGCTTTTTAATCTTGTGGTTCATTATGAGTTAGGTAATTACGACCTGCTTGAATACATTATTAAATCTACGTTTAGATATTTGAGTAAACGCCAACGCGACCACGAAATGGAGGTGATGATATTGAACTATATGAAGCGTTTGTCGCGCATGGCCGGCAAGCCTGAGGAGCTTGATATCTTTGCGGAGTTTAAAAATGATCTGAGTGGATATCTTCAAAATTCAACCGGTCAAATCATTCTCGAATTCTTTAATTACCCGGTTTGGATTGAGAGTAAACTTGAAGGGGTTTCGTTTAAAGAGGCTGCGAAGAGGAAGTATAAAAGTGTGGTGGCGATGTAAGATCGGTTCTTGTAGTTTTGAAAGATTCCTAGAGAAACAATGAATGTTGTAGCACCATCACACACGCTCAGTGTACCACGCTTTTTAGCGTGGCGTCTCGCCACGCCTATGGCTTGATAAACTACGGGTGGCGTATTCTGGCGTTTCGCCGGGCCTAAATTGACCGAATTGAGTTGGGTAAATAAAAATCAGGAATAAAATTGAGATACCATCGTATCTCAGCCAACTTACTTGTGTATTCCGCAGCATTGCAACTAAGTGCAACGATCTCATGACCGCAGGGAATAAATGCTGCGGAGCGGGGCAGCCGTGAATCAGATATGAAGCAAAATATGAATTGTCGATAAAACCACCGATTCCAAAGACTCAATAATAAATATTTTGCAGTCCCGACCATACGGTCTCCCTTTGGTCGTAGGGACGACCGTTATTATAGCCGTGGGTTTATTCACTTCGTTCACCCTGCCATGCGGCCTTCCTATGGTCGTCGGGCTCCCGTTGGTCGTGATGCCGCTGCGCTTAGTTTAACCCAAGGTTTTAAAACACCGGCGATTTCAAAAGTGCCGACCATACGGTCTCATTTCAATCGTAGGTACGACCGTTTTTACAAAAAATTAAATCCCTATATTTCAAATAATTAACCTGACGTTACTTATAATTGCATATGCTGCGGAGCGGGAAGTACCTAATTCCGTAAATATTTGCCTGGCGAGACGCCAGAGTTAGGCACCCTCGCCAGAGGCGAGCGTTTGTACCCTTGGTGAAATCGCTTGGCTAAGTTCATGGCCTGCTTTTCCTCACCACACTAATCAAAGATTCAATCAATGAAAAGAGCCCCAATCAGAGCGGACTCGCAGTCCTTTTTACTTGAATATATATTGCTAGGCAATTTTATTCGTGTATTCGTGGCCATTTTTTTCCACCATATTAGTTCGAATTTATTCAATGAAAAAAGCCCGAATCAAAAGATCGGGGCTCTAGAATTCAATAAAATATTTTCGCTTTAAAGTTTATTCTCTCTAAGAACAATAAACTCGGTACGTCTGTTTTTCTGGTGTTCAGCATCCGAGCATTCTACACCGTCCACACATTTATTTACCGGTTGGCTTTCGCCGAAACCTTTTGACTGAAGTCTGGTTTTCGCAATTCCTTTTGAGGTTAGGTAATTTAAGACCGAAGCTGCGCGGCGGTTTGAGAGTCCCTGATTGTACCCTGTAGATCCGCGGCTGTCAGAATGCGATTGAATTTCGATATTAATCTTAGGATTATCATTTAGCAGTTTTACCAGCTTATCGAGAATGGGTTTTGCGTCGGTACGAATCTCTGATTTATCGTAGTCGTAAAATACTTCTCCAATATCATAAGTTTTTGAAGCAGTGCCAGATCCGTCGGCGGGGTTTCCGCTACCGGTTCCACTGTCGCTTTCTACGATCTCGTCAATATCAAACTTTAGATTAATTGTTTTTTCCTCGGGTTTATTACCGGTTTGAAATGATTCAGACACCTTAAAGTAACCTTCTTTATTTCCTTTTAAAACATACGATTTCGAAGGTAGAAGATTGAATCTGAATTTACCGTCTTTACCTGTTGTAACTCGAGCAGAGTCACCATCAGTTAAGTTGATAAGAGTAATTACTACGCCATCAATAGGCAATGTATTTGCTTTAAGCGAAGCTATTCCCTCTACTACAAAAGTAGGTGGTACCTGCGTATATTCGTAAATCATATCAACACCCGAGCGATTTGAAGAGATGTAACCGGTGGTATCATTATCGTTTATCGCAATGGCAAAATCGTCTTGGCTAGAGTTCATAGGATAAGCCAGATTTACAGGAGCAGACCAAATTCCACTACGATTTTCTGACATAAATATATCGAGTCCGCCCAATGTTTGGTGTCCCTGACTTGAAAAGTAGAGTTTACCTTTTTTAGAAACATATGGAAATACTTCGTTACCAGATGTGTTAATCGTCTTGCCCAGGTTAATTGGCTCTCCCCAATTGGTGCCGTCATAAGATGATTTATAAATGTCGCTACCGCCGTATCCGCCGGGCATATTACTCGAAAAATAGAGTGTTTTACCATCTGCGCTAAGGCTCGGGTGACCTACACTATACGAGGTGCTATTAAACGGAAGTTCAGCAGGGTCTGACCATTTACCATCTACTTTTTCACTTTGATAAAGGTAAAATTGGTTCTCATTTTTCTCATTTAACAGCTGCTTCTTTTCATTTTTCATCGCGCTACGGGTATATACAATCATATCCTGAGCTGCATTAAAAGTAGCAGGACCATCGTGAAAACGCCCGTTTAGTTCGGGGGCAAATTTTGTCGGAATATCCCAGTTTCCGGATCCATCTTTCTCTATATAAAACATATCAAGAAAAGAGTAACCAGTCCAGGGGTTCGTTGCTGCTGCGCTTGTGATCTCCGTTTCTCCGGCAAAAACAATTCCTTTGTCGTAAAGCGTTGGACCAAACATCGAAACAGTAAAATCGAGTGGAAGTGGCGTAAGCATATAAGCCAGCGAATCTTCTTTTAGTTCTTTTATCGAAGTAGTAGAAGCGAGCAGGTCGCGTGCGAGCTGATCTGAAGGATTGGCATCGATATATTGCTGAAGATAAGGTTTTGCTTCATCATACTTATTGTTTTTCATAAGTACCTGAGCATAATTTAGCTTGTCTTCCATTGGCAAATCAATAGAGTCTGCTACTTCGCGATAATATTTTTCAGCTTGCTCAGATTGATTGAGCTGGCGATGGGCACTGGCAAGCTTGAGTTTTACATCAAGATTGTCGGGTTGGCCGTTTAGCGCCTTCTCATATTTTGAGATTGCTTTTGAATAGCTGAGATTTTCGTATTCTCTATCGCCACTCTTTATATAACCATTTGAGCAAGAAGCTAAAAAGGCAAGCGCAGAGATGAGAATCAGGGTGTAAAGGGAGAATTTTACTTTCATGATAGTTGATTAAAAGTACCTAGGGGATTTTGTTTTAATGGTTTCTTTTGCAAATTTAAAGCTAAGCATTATTTCATGAGAACCACTATTATAATCACTTAATGCCGTAGTTGTGAAGTCATAGGCGTAACCGACTCTAAAATTAGTTCCGATATTATATTCTAAAAGTCCAATAATAGCATCGCCCGTGCGGTACGACGCTCCTATCCAAAACGTATTTTTTATCAATAGGTTACAATTTATATCAGCCTGTAACGGTGCTCCATTTTGATATTTAATCAGGAATGAAGGTTTAATCGCAAAGTTATCACTTCTTATAAATACGTAACTCGCTGTAATATAGGTATGAGGTTCAAAATACCTGTCGCCAACGTCGTTAATATTAAACCGTACGTTCTTATCTGCCGCGTAGATTGTTGGAATGCTGATGCCTGCATACCAGAGGTTTGAATACAAATACACTCCCGCTCCAATTTTTGGTACAAAAGCGTTTGTTTGGTTTTGCGAAAAAATGGGGTCACCATTATCAAAAACTTTGGTCTCGCTCAAGTTGGCGGTATAGTCTGAAAATCCGGCGCGAACACCAAAACTAAGTCGCGTTGTAGCTGCTTCATTAAGAAATAAGTGGTAGCTGTAATTTGCAAATACCTCGGTTTGGCGGGTATCACCAATTTTGTCGTTTGTAAATGTAAGTCCCACACCCATTAACTCATTGCTAAGCGGGCCTTCAATTCCAAATGTCTGGGTAGTCGGTGCGCCTTCAAAACCCGTCCATTGCGTGCGGTACAGTGCAGTCGCTTCCGCGAATGAATGCGTACCGGAATAGGCAGGATTGATAAATAAGCCGCTAAACATATATTGGCTTACCATAATTTCTTGTTGCGCCTGAAGCTGGATTGCTCCAATAATTCCGACTAATAACAAAAATATTTTTCTCATCGGATTCAATTTTATCTTCTAATTTCTAAATATCCTTTCAAATTGTCTGCTCCATCGAGCTCAACGACTACAAAATAGGTTCCTTCTGCAAGCTCGTCACCGTCTTGATTGGTGCCATACCAGGGGTTTGAATTGCGGTAATTTTGCTCTTCATATACTTGATTTCCCCATCGGTTAAAAACCAATAATCGATTATTTGGGTAATTCTCTAAACCTCTTACCGTAAAGAAATCGTTGAAGCCATCGCCATTTGGAGATATTCCGTTTGGCATTTCCAATACTTCAGGCTCCGTAAGGGTAATATAAGCTGTATCGGTACACATATTGGCATCGGTAACCACGAGCATATAAGTTCCGGCTTCAAGATTAAGTTGATTATTACCCGACTGCGAAGTGTAGCCATTATCAGAAGTCCAGACGTATGCGAGTGACGGGGTTCCGCCATTTACTCTTGGACCATCAATAATTCCATCGCCCGATTGAAAATCTGAGAGATTAAATCCATTGCTAAACACAGGGCTTGTGAGCGGTTTTATTACAAGTCTTTCAGGCTGATCTACGGTATAAGTTTCAGTAATCTCGCAGCCATTGGCGTCTTGAGCGGTTACAGTATAGTCGCCAGCTTCAATGTCAAATATCGAAGAGCCGACAGCGGCGAAACCATTTGGTCCCGTCCATGAATAAACTACGGGTTCTTGGCCGGTTACTACAAAGGCATTAATCATTCCGTTAGCTTCGTCGAAGCAGGCGGGTTCTGTTATAGATGCATCAATGTTAAGCGTATTGCTTGACGTTAATGTGAAGTTTTCTGTGAGCACACAGCCATTTGCATCTGTAATTTCTACGCTATAATCACCGGCAGGGACATTTATCAAATCCTGGGTGGTGGCGTTAGTGCTCCACAAATAGCTGTATGGCGCAGTTCCGTTTGTGACTGAAATATTGATAATACCTGATGCTGTTTCGCAATTTGCCGCTACAAGCTCTGCTGATAGTTCAATTGGTTGCGGAGCCGTTAAGTTTATCGAGCCAAGTAATGAGCAGCCGTTATCATCTTGAAGTATGTAGGTATAGCTTCCGGCAGCCAATCCGGAAATGGCCAGTGATGATGAAGTGAAACCATCCGGTCCGGACCAAACAATTGAATAATTCCCAGAACCGCCCGTAGCGTTTACCTCGGCTGTTCCAGTGGCTTCTCCTGCACAGAGTATTTCGCTTGTTATTTGCGCTTCCGCGAATAGCGAATCTGCCGGCTCGGTGAGCGTAAGATTAATTGTGTAAACGCAACTGTTCGCGTCTTCTGCTACGAGGGTATAATCTCCTGCAGCCAGATTATCGATATTCTGATCGTCAGAACTAAATCCATCTGTACCGCTCCAGTTAAAGCTGTATGGTGCGGTGCCGCCGGTTATCGCTGTAGTTACTGATCCATCTGTAGATCCTTTGCAACTAATATTTGTGCCTGAAGGATAAACCAGCGGTGTGGCTGTTGCCGATAGTGCTTCTGCAGGTTGGCTTAGTAAAACGCTTGCTGTTGCAGAACAGTTATTTTCGTCGGTTACTGTAATCTCGTATGTTCCAGCGGCCAAATTGTCAATATTAACCTGCGAAGACGTAAATCCTCCAGGGCCTGTCCAGTCAATATTAAGTGCGCCGATACCACCGGTTATTGTGGTTAGAATCGATCCTGAGCTATCGCCAAAACAGGCAATCTCGTTGCCACCCTGAAAAACAGGGCTGTCCAGATTAATAGATATAGGTAGTGGCTGGGTAAGCGTAAATGAAGTATCGCGAATACAGCCGCTGTTGTCTGTAAGAGTTAGTTGATATACCCCGGCGCATAGATCAGTCAGTGCCAGCTGGTTTGAACTAAAACCGGCCGGCCCTGTCCAGACTGCGGTAACCGGTGCGGCTCCACCACTAAAAGAAGCAGTAAGCGATCCGTCGCAAATTCCGCCACAAGAGGTATTAAAACCATTTGGATAAATAAACTTGTTGATAGACAGAGCAATTGCCGGCGCCTGAGTGAGCGTAATGCACGTAGTTGATGTACAATTGTTTGCATCCGTTATTGTGAGGCAGTATTCACCGACGTATAAGTTAGTCAGATTTTCATCTGTTGAGGCGTATCCGCCCGGTCCTGTCCAAGCGTAAGTGTAGGCACCCACGCCACCAGAAACAACGGCATTAATCTCGCCTGAATTATCGCCAAAGCAAGAGATGTTAAATCCATTTGTTTCAGGGCTTGACAAAGCAATTGCAATTGCCGGATTGGTCAATACATCGACGCATTCCACGTAAGTGCAGCCATTAAAGTCTGTAATTGTAGCGCAGTACTGACCAGATTCAAGACTTGAAATTGTAGTTCCATTGGCTGTAAAGCCGTTTGGCCCCGTCCACAATAGAGTGTACGTAGGAACGCCTCCGCTAATAGTTGCGGTGATAGATCCGTCTAATCCACTTGCACATGAAGGAGATGCAGTTTGGAAGCTCACCGCAATGGCTTCGGGTTGTGTGAGTGTAATGCAGGTAATGCCAGTACAGCCCAAGTCGTCGGTAACTGTTACGCAGTATTCTCCGGCTTCCAATCCGCTTATGTCAGCATCACTGCTTACAAATCCATTTGGCCCTGTCCATTCTTGTAAAAAAGTACCTGATCCGCCAAAAATGGATAGCGAAATAGATCCGGTATTGCCTCCGTTGCAGGCTATATTGTATCCTGCACCGGCAATAGGTGCGGTAGGTATAACCTGAATGGGTGAAGGAAGAGTTATAACAAAACTTTCACTTGCAGAACAGCCATTGGCATCGGTTACAATTACAGAGTAATTTCCGTTTTGAACTGAAACTATTTCAGTTGTTTGTCCATTGCTCCAGTTGAATGTATAAGGAGTTGTGCCACCTGTAATTCCTAAATCTATCGTAGCCGGAGTTTGATCACCGCAATCGGGCTGGTTAATAGACGAGTTGATTAACAAGGCGTCTGGTTCTTCAATATCGATGCATTGCTGAATGTTACATCCATTGGTATCGGTAATATCCAGGCAGTAAGTTCCTGGCTCCAGATTATCAATCGCCGCAAGTGCAGAGCTATAGCCGGTAGGGCCGGTCCACGTGTATGTATAAGGAGCTGTTCCTCCCGATACGGCAGATGTAATGGAACCATTGGTGTTTCCATTGCAATCTATTTCAAATCCTCCCGCAAAAGTATTTGCCGAAAGGATAATGCTAAGCGGAGCCGGAGCTATTACGGTATAGCAGGCCTCCGCGGTACAATTGTTGGCGTCTATAATAGCCAGGCAATATACACCAGCTTCCAAACCAGCAATATCTTCGGAAGATGCTGTAAATCCATTCGGTCCTGTCCAGCTGAAAGTGTAAGCCGGGTCTCCGCCCAATACACTCACGTCGATACTCGCAGTTGATGCACCACCGCAAGACGATTGTACCATATTTTCGAGTACAATATTAATTGGGGCCGGAGCGGAAAGTGTTACACATTCAGAAATGGTACATCCATTTAAATCGGTTGCGGTGAGGCAATACGTACCTTCTAATAAGCCGGTAGGATTAAGGCTTGTTGAAGTAAAGTTATTCGGGCCTGTCCATGAAAAATTATAACCAGGAGAACCACCTGCTATTGTTGCCAGAATTTCTCCATCAGCCGAATCATCGCAATTTAAGTTTTGCGCGTTGGAATAGAAAGTGGCATCGAGCTGAATAGTTAAAGGATCAGGCTCGGTAAGTACAATGCATTGCGTTTTTTCGCAGTCGTTGGCGTCAACAACCGAGACACAATATTCGCCGGAAGGCAAATCAAACAGATCTTCGTTGGTTGAAGTAAATCCATTTGGTCCTGTCCAGTTTATGGAAATGGGGCTTTCGCCACCGGTAATTATTAAATTAATTGAACCATCTGCGGTGCCATTGCAGCTAATATTATTTCCGTTTATCACGGCAGCCTGCAGATTGATGTTAAAAGCTTTTGGACCAGTTATCGTTACTGTTTCTGCGAAAGAGCAACTGTTTGCATCGGTAGCCAATACACTGTACTCGCCGGGTGGTAAGTTTTCAATTGGGTTTCCAGCTACGGGGCCGTATCCATTTGAGCCTACCCAAAAATAGGTATATGGTTCAGTTCCTCCCGATGGAACAGCTTCGATAGTACCATCGTTTGCTCCGGCGCAACTTACATTATATCCATTAGGGAAGAGGCTTACATTGAAATCAATAGCTATCGTATCTGGCGCTGTAACGTCGATAAATGAGTTTTGAACACATCCATTGGCATCAAATAATACGGCTTCGTATGTTCCCGAAGCGAGATAAATCAAATCTTGCTGGTTTGAGAAATTTGGATTTCCGGCAGTATTCCACTGGTATGAATAAGGCAAGGTTCCTCCGGAAGGAGTAATGTAAATTTCACCGTCGCTGCTATTCCAGCAAGATAGGTTAAAGCCGTTGTAGTCGGAAAGCGAATCTACGGTAATTACCAAATCTTCTGGCTGTGTTACGGTTACGGCGTCTAAGTACATACAACCGTTGGCATCAGTTACGGTAAGATTGTAAATTCCACCTTCGAGGGTGGTTAGCGAAAGATCTGTAGAGGTAAATCCGGAAGGTCCGTTCCACAGAATGGAATAACCCGGAATTCCACCCGAAACAGTAAGATCAATGGTTCCTGTAGGCAATCCAAAGCAAAGGCTTGGAGTCATTTCGAAAGAAATCTCGATCGGCTCTGGAGCGTTAAGGGTGATGGTTTCTGTAGATTCGCAACCGTTGCTGTCTGTAACGGTTACGCTATATATACCCGGAGCGAGATTTGTCAAATCTTCATCTGTACTGGTATCTAATCCGGGTAAATCCCAAAGGATGGTGTAAGGCGCAGTTCCTCCGGTAATTTCTAAATCAATTGTTGCCGTGCTGTCGCTTGCGCAAACCACATTTGTGCCACCTGCAAAGAGTGATGGTGTTAGGGTTGAACCCAATGCCGCGGCAGGTTCGCCGATGGTAACATCTAATAATAAGGGAGTAGCACATCCATTATTATCTGTGATTGTAACAGTGTAAGTGCCGGCGGGTAAATTTGAAGCAGCAGGGGTTTGCTGATTGGCAATATCATTCCACGAATAGCTGTAAGATCCGCTTCCGCCAGAGGCTTCAACTTCTGCTGAGCCTGTGCTATCGCCAAAGCAAATAACATCTGTACTTGAAATAATTATTGCGCTAAGTGGCAAAGCGGGTTCGGTAAGGATGATGTTGAGACTGGCTGTACAGCCGTTTAAATCTGTTACTAATACGGTATAAGTTCCAGCCTCCAAATTGGTCGCTGTTGCAGTTGTTTGATTTGCAGGGTCATTCCATAAATAGGTGTAATCTTGTGTTCCGCCTGCAACGCTTACTGTTGCAGAACCGGTGGCTTCGCCACTGCAGAGAATGTTTTCAATGGTATCAATACTAATAATAATGGGGTCTGGAGCAATCAGCTCAAAAGTCTCACTGGTGGTGCATCCGTTTCCATCTGTAATTGTTACTTCGTAATTTCCTTCTACCAGACCGGTAATCGAAGCTCCCGAAGTGGGTGGAACTGTATTCCAGGAATATGCATAAGGCGTTGCTCCACCAGTAGCGTTTACTTCTAAGCTTCCATTTGCAGCGCCATCGCAAAGCGGGTTGTCGAGCGAAATAAGGTCGATTTCGAGGGTATCGGGTTCTGTAATTTCGATATCGAGGTTTGTTGTACATCCATTCCCATCGGTTGCAGTTACAGTATAAGTTCCTGCCGAAAGAGATGAAATGGTATTTCCAGTTTCCGCGGGGATCGTATTCCACTCAAATGAATAGGGCAAAGTACCACCTGATGCACTTACTGTTGCGCCGCCCGAATTGTCGCCAGCGCATGATACGATTGTTTGAGAAACAATATTTACCGAAAGGGCAGGAGGCTGGGTGATATTAAAGGGTAGCACAAAATCGCAACCGTTGTCGTCTATAACTGTAAGAGAATAGTTACCGGCCTGAAGGTTTGAAATATTGGGTGAATTGTTGCCGGGTTCCGAATTCCACTGATAAGTGTAAGGTGGTGTTCCTCCGGTAATATTCGCGGAAGCGCTGCCCGTAGCATCGCCATGACATAATACATTATTTGTTGATACTGCCACTGAAATAGGTGTTGCCGGCTGTTCAATTTCCACAACAATATTTCCGGTACAGCCATTAATATCTGTAATGGTAGCGGTGTAAATACCGGCCTGAAGATTTACAATTGTAACCCCCGATTGTGGTGGAATTGTATTCCATAAATAGGTGTACGGTACGTTTCCACCCGCCGCAATAATGGTGGCCGAGCCGGTGTTTTCGCCATTACAAAGTACATTGGTTCTTGATACAAGACTGCCTGTAACGTTATCGGGTTGGGTAATTGTAATCGATTCTTGCTGCTGGCAAAGGTTTGCATCTGTAACCGTTACGGTATAAGTTCCGGCTGTGAGATTTACCGCAGTTTGAGTGGTCTGTGCGGCCACATCATCCCATAAATAGGTATAAGGAGGTGTGCCGCTAGTTACTGCAGCCGTAATTTGACCATCGGCAACCTGAAAGCAGGACGTATTATCGCCGCCAAGAAAGGTAGGGCTTGAAAGTAAAATAGCAATTGGAGCTATTTCGGAAATATTTACCGAAATGGTTCCCGTACAACCTTCTCTATCGGTTACGAGCGCCACGTAGGTGCCGGGGATGAGGTTGCTGATGTCTTCATTTGTTGACGAAAATCCACTTGGACCCACCCAGCTGATTTCATAAGGAGTTTGGCCTCCAGAAATAGATAAATCTATTGAACCATCGTTGTTTCCGCCGCAGACTATGGGCGTAACGGCTGCATTGAGCTGTACGTTTGACACTACAACATCGGCAGTAGCCACAGATGAACAGCCTGCAAGTGTAGCAGTTACAGTATAATTTGTGTTGGCATCGGGAGTCGTGGTTGGCTCCTTAATATTTGGGTCATTCAGGAAATTGTCCGGGCTCCATGAAAAAGCAGCTCCCTCGCTTTCCACATTAAATTTAAGGCTGTCGCCGAGACAAACATACGAGAGCGGAGGATCTATAAATACCTTGAGAGAATCTTGAATAATAAAGGTAAGACTGTCTTGAACGGTTCCCGCGCAAAGCGGATTTCCGATATAGATTTTCACGCTTTCGTCGCCTTCGGTTATTCCATCGGCGAATGGCTCTATGTTAATACTTGCAGTAGCCGAATTGGCCGGAATGGTTATAAACTTTGGTGTTGCGGGATTGGGATCGGTTCCAATAAGCGGATAGTCACTGCCGTTAATAGCTGTTCCATCTATGAAATAAGTTACAATAAAAGGCTGATTAGTAACGGGCGTGCGTGTAAAGGTGACTGTACCATCGTTACACCCTTCTATCATATTTTCTATTTCGCCTATGGTGGTAGAACTAAGGGTTACACTGTTACTTTCTATTTTCTCAATAAATACAGAGCTGTCCCACTCGCGGTCGCCCACATCGGCAATGATAAGTTTCAGGTGAAAAGTTTCGCATGGGGTTACTACTTTCTTGGCATATATATTCTTTGTCCAGCCGTCATATTGAATAATATTTGAGAAGCCGAGCGGATTGTTTACGAAGAATTGCGAATTCACCGCAGGAAATCCAATATCAGGATTTCCCTGATTTACGGTGTTAATTCCTACATACTGGCTAGTACCGGGAATCAAGGCAATATTTTGTTGATCTCCTAAGCCGGGATCGCCGGTAATTCCCGGTCCGCTGATAAAAAATCCGAAAACATCGTTGAAGGGAGTTCCCACGTATTCATTGTATTCTTCACTGGCAAAAGTGAAATCGAAACGAAGGGTATCGCCCACGGGAATTACGTCGAACTCCAAAACACATGCATCAAAATTTGGAAGATTGGTAATAGTTGATATCAGTCCATTTCCGGGTGTACCCCACTCTGTGGTGTTGCTCTGGCTGGTGTTCGGTCCTCTGGTGTCGTATATATTTCCGGTAGAAAGCACTACGCCTGGTCCATCGGGAAAACCGGTAACCGAAGTGATATTGTATTTTCCAATCGCACTGTCGGCGCAATTTATTACAGGATTTAAAATCTGAACACCGCTACCGGTTATTTCTTCGGCAAGCGAAAGGGGAGTGTGTCCATTTGATATTTCGATATTCTGTGCGCTCGCATTTTGAGGGAAAAAGCTCCAAACAAAGCATAAAAGACCAATAATACATACCGGTTTTCGAAGGATCATGTCAATTTTATTTAAAGCAATCATTCGCAAAAATTTGAATGATTGGAATAAGAAACAGTTGATATGGTTGAAATCGTTTTGGTTGGAAATGCTGATTGAAGCTCACTGGTAATTTCAGATTTCATCTCTTCAATCCGCTTGGGCTGCGCTGCGTCAAAGCTTATTAACAGGCTAGAGGTAGTGCTGCAGTATTCTTCAAATTTGAGGGAAGTATTTGCGGTGCGCGCTGCCGCGAATTGATTAAATTCTGATTGGTTGAGGTCTTGAACTTCAACGCTGAAATATCTGTAATAAACCGGTTGGGTTTCTGTTTGCGCTTCTACGGCAAGTGTAGTAAATACAAAAAGTAGTGCACCAAACAGACTTTTGAGGTGATTCATAAGGGGGATTATTTTATCAAGTCAATTTGAAACAGGCGAGCCTATTCTGTCTAAAAGTAGCATTAGAAAGCAGACCGGTTTCGCTCATTTTAACAAGTTTTTAAAAATTGATTAATGATAACTCTCTCAATGTATCGCTGTCAATCAATTAGATATTGTACGAAGGATTCCTTGGAATGTTATGTTATAAAATATAGGTAGATCATTCCCTTTCGGGGACTAATCCAACCTGATATCAGAATCATTTATTCCAATCTTGGATACGGTGGAGCTATAGATAGCTATCTACAAATTCTCCTGTATAAAATTATTGTTTGCAAATTACTTCAGTCCGCTTCTCTGTCTCAATCCTTCGAAAAGCAAAATACTGGTGGCAACTGATACGTTGAGCGATTGGGTTTCGCCAAGCATTGGAATCCGCACGGAGTGATTAGATGATTCACGGGCGTTGTTGCTAATTCCATCTTCTTCAGATCCCATTATAATAGCAACAGGAGTCGTGAAGTCACATTCGTAATAAATGTCTTTTCCTTTTTCGTGGCAGGCAATGGTTTTAAACCCGCTTTCATTTAAAAAATCAATTGTTGATCCCAAAGAATCTGCCCGGCATATTGGAATGCGGAGTAGGGCGCCGGTAGACGTTTTAATGGCGTCTTCGTTCATTTGTGCTGCACCTTTTGTAGGAATCACAATAGCATGAACACCGGCACATTCGGCGCTGCGGCAGATAGCTCCAAAATTTCTCACATCGGTTATTCTGTCCAGGATGAGTAAGAGCGGTGTTTCGCCCGATTCGTAAATTGATGGGATAAGCCATTCCAAGTCCTGAAATTCAATTGGCGACATCATGGCAATAATTCCCTGGTGATTCTTGCCCGTAGTTTTGTCGAGTTTAACTTTCGGTACAAATTGAAACGGCGTACCGGTTTCTTTGAGCTTGGGCAAAATTTTGTGAAGGGTGTCGGGATTCAGCCCTTTTTGTATCATAACTTTCTCCATGCTCTTGCCTGTTTCCAAAGCTTCAAGCACTGGGTGAATTCCGTAAACTAATTGGTCTTTTTTCATATTCAATATATTCTGCCGTCACGCCAGGCATTTACAGAGCGGTACCAAGAGGGTTTATAAAGTTCTTCGCGGTTTAGCCTGTAATCGTTGTCAGTGAAAGGATTAATAACTTTTATAAAGTGAAAGGTAACTGATAATGGATTGCTTTCTTCTCCGTAAATCCACGTTTCTACCTGCTCTGTGCGATATACTTTATTGGGTTTACCATAAACAATGTATATAATGCCACGATCAGATTTCCACCCCTCTACGTGGCTGCTAAAGTAGGAATTTGCATTTTCTACTCTACGGTAATACGTTTTTATCGTCTTTCTCGCCCGGTCTCGGCTTCCGGCCCAGCCTATCCAGGTATTTTCCAGTTCCAATTTTCTGTCGGGAGCATCGATAATATTCTGATACTCTCTCCCGCCCATTAAATAGCGCAAAGGGCTCAGCAAGTCTTCTACGGTTTTTACATCCGGAAATCCAGAGTCGGAAACGAAAATGGTAAGACCTTTTTTATTCTCGTCGTCTTCATGGAAATGATAAAAACCCGTACGGCCAGTTTTTATTTGAATTGGCCGGGCGTTATTTACCGGTATGGTGGCTACTGAATCGGCTGTGTAATCAAATGATGGCGGCTCATAGAGCACAAAAGGCGGTGGGGGCATAGGAAACTCGCGGTTGTAAACCCGAACTAATATCTTATCTGTTATTGCCTCATTGGTATGAAGAAAATAATTGGTATACGGTTTTACCCTGTCGGTAAAAAGCGGAACATCCTTATTGTCTTTGGTAATCAAAAAATTCTGCCGGTTAGAAAGATCTGTTTTGTCGGCAATAAGTTTGATTTTTTGCGAGCGACTTCTGTTTTCGTCGGTTAGCGTAATGTTCAATTCTGTATTCTTTCCCGAAGGTATGTAAAGGTTGGTTGATGCAATAAGCATCTTTGGTGCTTTAGCCTTGTCATCGTCAAGTATTCGGATTGATTTTGCCGGAATATCTTGATCAGCAGGAGTTATTTCTACAACCACAGCCGCTTCAGATGGTGCGTCACCCCGGCGTGCATAGAGCAAATGTTCAGTATTTACTTTTACATATAAGCGAGATGAATCCGGTTTGTAATGAAAGAGCTCGTATTTCACTTCTATTCTGGTGCCATCTTCTTGATAGGCGCTGGGAACGCTAGAGTCGGTAGCTGCTTTTTTAGTGCCGCACCCCACTAATACGCTTAATGCGACGAGGGTGAAGAAATATTTTATTGGTTTGCTACAAGTCATGCTGCGGTTATTCTTCACCTGCTAATAGGTTTTCACTAAATTGTTTATTGGTTTTTACGCCTAGCTCTTCAAGCTGTTTGGCCTGCGATACAAGGCTTCCACGACCATCACGTAATTTGTTCATAGCGTCTGAGTATGTTTTTTCAGTACGGTTCAAATGTTCTCCAATTTTTTCAAAATCTTCGGCAAAGCCTATAAATTTTTCGAGAAGTTTCTTGCCTCTATCGGCAATTTCCATCGCGTTTCTGTTTTGAAATTCATGTTTCCAGGTTGATGAAATAATCTTTAACGAGGCAATTAAAGTGGTGGGACTCACCAAAATAATATTCCGGTCGTATGCTTCTTGAAACAGAGAATGATCTTTTTGAAGCGCGAGGAGATAAGCAGGCTCTATTGGAATAAACATCAGGATGAAGTCGAGATTTTTTCCACTTCCAAGTTCCTGATATTTTTTGTCTGCCAGGCTTCTGATGTGGGTTTTAACAGAGAGTAGATGATCGCGTAAATGCGCTTGGGATTCTGTTTCAATATCATCAGCAGCGTACTGCTCATAAGCCTTTAGCGATACTTTGCTGTCCACAACAATCCACTTATCTTCAGGAAGTTTTATCAGCACATCTGGCTGTAGCCTTCGTCCATCTTCATTGGTAAAACTCTGCTGAATAAAGTATTCCCGATCGCGGGCAAGGCCTGATTTTTCGAGAATACTTTCCAGAATCATTTCGCCCCAGTTGCCCTGTACCTTCGAATCGTTTTTGAGTGCACGCGTTAAGTTTTCAGCTTCATTGGTCATTCGCTGGCTCATATCTTTGAGGTGCTTGAGCTCTTCGCGAAGCCCGGTAGATTCTTTGATATTGCTGGTATGAGTTTCTTCTACTTTTTTCTGAAAGTCGGCAATTTTTTCTTTTAGGGGATTGAGTATCTGGTCTAAATTTGATCTATTTTGAAGCGTAAACTTTTCACTTTTCTCTTCAAAAATCTTGTTGGCGAGGATTTGAAAGTCTTTGGTAAACTGTTCTCGCATCATTACCAAATCTTCTTTATGCCGGGCTATATGTTGTTCTAATCCGGCTTTCTCGGCACCAAGTCGCGCCAAATTAGCCTGGTTTTGATTGTTTGTTAACTCCAATTCCTGATTTTTCGTCTTGAGCTCATTTAGCGAGTTGCCGAGAATTTCGGCTTTTTGGGTCAAGCCCGATACGTGCGATTGCAGTGCATTGCGCTCTTCTTCAACCTTATTTGCGGAAGCAGTTTTAGATCTATTGCCCAGATAAAGTAGAATAAAACCGAAGATTGCCCCTGCGCAAAAAAACAGAGCAAAGTAAATTGCTGTATCCATTTTGTAATCCTGTCCCTAATTATTTAGGATAATTACAAATGTACCAACTTCAACGCTATCAAAAAGCTCAATTACATCTTTGTTAGACATTCTTATGCAACCCTTGCTCGCGGCCATGCCCAGCAGACCTTCTTCGTGGGTGCCGTGGATAAAAATTCCACGCGAATAGGAATCCTTGTTATCACCGGCGTTTACACCATCTTCCAATCCTTTTAAATGCAGTACGCGTGTGGTTATCAAATCGCGGTTATTCGATTTGGCCTCGAGAATAGGCGTGGCCTGCTCGCTTGTAGCTATTTTACTTTTTATCACCGTGTTTATCGGCAGGTCATCGCCTACTTTTTCGGCTATTTTATGAAGGCCTTCTGGCGTTTGAAAACTTCCTGAAAGATTGCCGATTCCTTTTTCTCCGGTAGAAATTATGAATGTTTTTACGATGGTGTCGTTGCAAATTAAATAGAGTCGTTGCCGCTTTGCCGCCACATAAATAAATTTATTAAATCGAGCGCCATTGTACTTAATGTCAAGGTATTCCTTAAGGAAAGACACCATAGGGTCGGGGTGCGAAACAGAAGTCTTATAACCCGACGAAAGACCGGGCAATAGAATGGTGAGGGCAATAAGAAAAACAATCTTTTTCATCAGAAAAAACTTATAAAACCAAAATGGATTTTTCCGCTGCGGATTTCAATTGGGTTGTTAAATTGTTTACCGAGTGCGTAAGTTAACGAAAAAATACCGGCATTCGTTTCAAAATTTATTCCCGCACCGAAACCAAATGGGGTATCGCTTATCGTATTGTCAGTAGATCTATCTTCGTAAATACCCTGATCAAAGAATGCAAAAACATTTGAATTTTCTTCAAGAATAAAGCGATATTCGAGTGTTCCAACTGCGTAGGCCGATGCAAAAATGGATTGTTCATTAAATCCACGCAAGGTTTTCAGCCCCCCTATACGATATATTTCGTTTCTAAACATATTCTCGTTGAGCAGGTAAGCGCCGCGCACCCGCAGCAAAAAAGTAGATCGATTTCCAATTGGAATATACTTTCCGGTATTGAGTTTGGCGTTGTAAATATCGCTTTTTAAATTGAGGTCATCGTACTCAGAATCGTCAACTTCGGGATTTTTTAGAATGGTTTTCTGTCCGGCTGCTACCGATGTTTCCACAAAAAAGCCTTTGGTAGGATTGTAGCGATAGTCGAGCCTTCTGAAGTTAAGACCCACACCGTACATATTTGTGCGCGAATCAATATATTGATTTATTGAAAAGGCATCAGACGAAATAACATTTGCCTGATTATTTTCATAAAATATCCGTGCAAAATTACCACCTTTAAAATAGTATTGTAGCCCTGCAAGTGCATTGACCTGACTAAAAATAGTATCGCGCCGGTATAGATTTAATGCTGCTTCTATGCCAATAGGTGTGCTGAAAAGAAAAGGGTAATCAAATTCCAGGTTGAGTTCCTGTGTTTTTGTTTGCAGGCGTTGCCACTTCAATTTTATGGTCTCGCCATGCTTGAGTGTGTTGAGTAAATTTAATTCCACATCGCCTGTAATTTGTGTTTTTCCGGTTTCCCTGTCAGGTAATATTCCTATAATACCGTTAAAATTGCTTGCCTTTTTATTGTCGAGATAAAGATAAATGTCGGCTTTTCCGGGGCGCATCCCCACTTCATAAGGTTTTATGACGCGTAAAAATGAAAGTTCTTTTAGCCTACCGGGAATTTTGTCGAGTACCGATTGGCTATACGGTACCTGGGTTTTAATGCCGAGATAACTCTGCAAATAATTTCGATTTGTATTTGCTCCTCCTTTAATAATAACACTGTCTATTAGGGTAAACTGATTGAGCTCTATGTTTAGTTGTGCATCAATTTCTCCATCGCGAAATTTTAGGCTGTCAAGCGTAAGCGATGCGAAAGGAAAACCATTGTTTTCGGCCAGTTTTAGCGCTTGCTCCATAATTTTTGACAGCGCTTTTGGTGAAAACGGTTCGTTGCGGTATAGTTTTTCTCTAAAACCAATAGCAGTAAGGTATTCTTCGGGAATATTGCCTTTATCCAGGTTTGCCCACTTGTATTTATTTCCGAAATTCAGAAACGCATATATGGTATCTTTCCCAAAGTTAAGCGAGTCAAAACCTGCAGTGAGATAGCCGGCTTCCACAATGTTAAATCTCAAATTTCTCAGTTTAGTAGAAGCATCTGCCGAGTCTTTTGCACTAAAATCTTTTGGAATATTTAATTTGTCGGGAATATCTGTAACCGGTTGTATAATTATTGGAATACTTTGTGCTGCGAGAAAGTGACTCGCTGTCCAGAATAAACCCAGCGTACAGAATAACCTTATTAAGAGTGATTTATTCAAAAGAAAAGAATGCTTTTGTGAATAACCTAATAATTTTTAAGATATTGTGAGGGTCTATAAATCAAATTTAATGGCATTTATTTCGTTTACACTATCTTTGTAAATATTTATTCCTTAGAAAAATGAAAAGAACCGCGTTAATATTTATGCTTTTGTTTGGAACGGCTATCGTTTCTCAATCATGCAGATCGCAAAAACAAGCCTGTGCTGCGTATAGTAAAGTTGAGCAACCCGTTAAGGATCAATCAAACAGCTAATGTCTGAACTTTGGCAATCTGTAACTACTGAGGCAGATTTAAATAGTCTGCTTTCTGGCTCTAAATTGGAACCCGGAATGTATTACCTTATTTTAAAGCACAGCAACCGCTGTGCAATTAGTACAATGGCAAAAAGCCGTCTCGAGCGAAAAGTCGATTCGCGGATTGCTTATTATATTATAGATGTAATTAACCACAAGCAGGTAAGCAATGCGCTGGCCGCTTCCACTGGTATTGAACATGAATCTCCACAAGCATTTTTATTTAATGGAAATGTAATGATTGATGTAAAAAGCCATATGGGCATCAGCCCAGGTGAGCTTTCAAAGCGAATAGATTCTCTTATTCAAATTCAAACGTAATTTCCTGATCAATATCCGGATGCAAACTTTTTGCCACCGGACAGTTCAAAGCAGCCTTTTTCAAGATTTCTTTTTGTTTTTCGTCGTAATTCGATTGGGGAAAAACAAAGTCTATTTGTATTTTATCTATACGGCGCGGGTTAGAGGCCATTATTTTTTGAATATCGGCACTTACCTCGCCCAATATAAATGAGTGCCCATTGGCAGCAATGCCCATTAAGGTGATCATGCATGCGGCTAATGATGTGGCGGTAAGGTCAGTAGGAGAAAATAGCTCACCCTTACCCTGATTGTCGGTAGGCGCATCGGTTTTGATTATTGTGCCAGATTGGTAATGCATAAGTTGGGTTCTTAAATTACCCTGATAAGAAATATGCGCTGTTGCCATAGTTTTATATATTTGAATCTGCTAAATTAGCAGTTTGTTTCAGTTTGAAAATTTGAAAGAGAAATTATACATATTTATTTTTTTGATTCTGACTCCTTTTCTGGTGTATAGCCAAACAGAGGAGCAAACAATATTTGACGAAGCTACCATTGTATATAAAAATTCGATTTATGGTGGTGCTATTTTGCACACCAACGGGTGGGGCGCTCATATAACTTTCGGAAATAGCAAAACGGTTTTTAAGTCGCGGATCTTCCAATTTGAAATGGTTGGTATGAAGCATGCTAAAGAAATTCGCAGCTTCAATCCCTATTCGGAACATACGAGAAGCTACGTTTTCGGAAAGCTCAATTATTTCTTCATTTTTAGGCCTTCAATCGGAAACCGCGTTGTGAGTTTTGATAAAATCCGAAAGTCGGGAGTTTCTGTGGGATACAATTGGCGTGTGGGGCCATCGCTGGGTTTTACTCGCCCGGTTTATCTGGAAATTGGTGTTCCCGGTACCTTCGCTTACCAAGATGTAATAGTTGAAAAATATGATCCTTCAATTCATAAATACGATGATATTAAAGGACGCGCAGGTGGTTTGCGCGGTTTCAATGAATTGAAGTTAAAACCCGGAATTTACGGAGCCTTTGCCTTCAACTTTGAATACGATGCCAATCGTGAGGGTTTGAAGGGGATTGAAGTAGGAGCTACCGTAGATTATTACCCAATAAGTGAGGTGGAAATTATGGCTTTTGCTGAGAATCGTCAGCTCTTTGTCAACTTTTATGTATGTTTACAATTCGGTAAAAAATTTAATAAGTAAATGCTTGAAAACATAGTGAGTGAGCGGCCTTCAAAGGTTCAAAAACCAAAATGGCTTAGAGTAAAACTGCCTACTGGTGAATCATTTAAGAAGGTCAGAAGAATTGTTGATGAGCACCAGCTGCATACCATTTGCGAAAGCGGAAGTTGTCCGAATATGGGTGAGTGCTGGGGAGCAGGAACAGCAACCTTCATGATTTTGGGTAATATATGTACGCGCTCTTGCGGATTTTGTGCCGTAGAAACGGGCAGGCCGGGAGCAGTCGATGAATTTGAGCCTGGCAAAGTGGCGCGATCAGTAAAGCTTATGGAAGTGAAGCATTGCGTAATCACCTCAGTTGATCGTGATGACCTGACAGATGGAGGTAGTGATATATGGGCCAAAACGGTTCATGCCATCCGGTACCAATCGCCAAACACTACGATGGAAACGCTGATTCCTGACTTTGCAGGAAAATGGGAGAACTTGCAGCGTATTATAGATGTAGCTCCCGAAATAGTTTCGCATAATCTCGAAACGGTCAGAAGGCTTACCAAGCAGGTAAGAATACAAGCTAAGTACGATAGAAGCCTCGAAGTTTTGAGACGACTCAAGAAGGGTGGAATGCGCACAAAGTCGGGTGTGATGCTTGGTCTTGGCGAAACTGAAAACGAAGTTCTTGAAACCATGGACGATCTGCGCTCGGTTGGTGTAGATGTCTTAACCTTAGGTCAATACCTTCAGCCCACACGTAAGCATTTGCCGGTAGATTCCTTTATTATTCCAGAGAAATTTGCCGAGTATAAAGACATAGGTCTTGAGAAAGGTTTTAGATATGTAGAGAGTGGTCCTTTGGTGCGCTCGTCTTATCACGCCGAAAAGCACTTGTTTTGAGATGTAAAGAATTTGAAAAAATGAATCGGACGAAGATGAGCCGATATCAATTGTATTAACTATTTTTAGCCTTTGCAAAAAGAGCTTGCAAATTATTTGAAATTAAATATAAACAGATGAAGTTCAGAATTTTACTTTTTTCAATCACAACAATAGCAATCGGGGCTGCGGCTTGGTTTAGCTATAATGGATGCTGCAACGATGGTAATCTTGCAAACGCATATATTCCGCGCAGTCAGTTTCAATCTGCCCAAGGCATAAAAGGAGCCTTTGAATACTATAAAACTATAAAATCGAATATCTATACCGGCGAAATTGAGTCGGAAGATTATTTACAAGCCAAAAATGCTGTAAAGACTTTGGAAAAAACCCAAGGTTCTGCCAAGAATACCGATGTTAACTGGGCTTCTATGGGGCCTACCAATATTGGTGGACGAACCAGGGCTATATTGCCTTTCCCAAATGATGTAAATACGCTTATTACCGGAGGTGTTTCGGGTGGACTTTTTAAAAGTACCAATGCCGGGCAAAGCTGGAATCGAATCCAAACCTTTGACGACAATCTATGTGTTAGTACCATCGCTATGATTGGCAATGGAGCCATATACGTAGGTACAGGTAATTCGCGCGAGAATATTATTGGAAATGAATCGTCAGGTTTTATGGGCGGTGGCCTTTTTGTATCAACAGATCAAGGTGAAAACTGGTCTCTTGTTAGCGATTTTGCGCCAAACTATTTCAACGCTGGTAGTCAATGGGCTGTTACAAACAAAATAGTTGCTGACGGAAGCAATCCGAACAGATTGTGGATAGGAACCAACTTTGGTCTTTTCCCATATATTCACGAATCTGCAGATTTAGAACCTATGCCAACAGGTGCAACTCCGGGTCGTGTAGAAGATTTAGCGATTTCAAGCGATGGACAGAATATTATTTTTGCAATTAGTGAGCGTGTATATGTCTCTACTGACTTTGGCGCTAATTTCGTTCGAACAAATGGTCCCAACCAAAATATTTTCCCGCCTATAGGCAATAATGATTTTATAGGATCGATTAGCTTTTCTATATCTCCAGACAATAAGGACTTTATGGTGGCATCTGTTCCTAAACAAAACGGTACATTAAGAGGGATTTATGCTACTGAAAATGCCGGTCAAAACTGGTATGTTATTGCGCCTTCGAGTAATGATGGTCAATCTGCGATTTTTTCTCCGTTTAGTACATCCATATCCGCACAGGGTAATTACGATAATATGATTACTGTAGCTCCGGGTACATCAGCAAATGGAAGTATGGAAGTTGTAATGGGTGGAATAAAACTTTATAAATATACGCTACCAGAAAACAGTACACCCGGTATTTCGCTATGGGAAAATATCAATGCCAATTTCGCATCTTCTCCGGGCCAGGCTCCAAGCCCATTTTATGTGCACTCTGATATTCACGCGTATGCCTGGGATGCCAATGGCAGACTATACATAGGCTGCGATGGTGGAATATTCCGTTCAAACGACCGTGGTGCTACATGGGTTAGCCTAAACAATAATTATGTTACCACCCAGTACTACGCTATAGCTTTTACTCCTACCGGACAGGTGCTTGGAGGAACACAGGACAATGGAACTCCTTGGTTGTCATTAAATGCTGCCAATCCCGGTGATGCTATACAATTTACCGGCGGAGATGGCTTTACCACTGAAATATCGCAAGTTTTTCCAAATTATATGTTCTCTACCCTATATTTTGGTTCAGTTTTCAGATCGGCTCTTGGTGGTGAAGGTGTTACTTCTGTGGGTGATCTTTTCGAAGTTTCCCAAGGGGGTGGCAACGACTTTAACACTGATATCGCTCTTCATGAAAATGAAAACAATGAATTCTCGACCGTATATATTGATTATTTCCCGGTAGAAGATGATCCAAATATTCAGTTTCTTCCAGATGGAGGCTATGAGCTTACAAGCAGTGGCGATACCATTATTGGAAAAGTTCCCGCAGGCACTCAAATTATAGTTACGGCTAATGACAGCCCCTATGAATTCTCAAAAGTGCTTACTGAAGATTTGAACTACTATTCTTACTTTGTGAGAACAGTCGATGGCGAAGAATTTATTTATCACAATATTGGCGACACTGCTAAGGTTCAGGAGCTTTCGCAATTTATGTTGGCTGCTGCACTTTCTAATGGGGTTTACGTCACCCGTAAACCGCTTAAAACGAATGGTCAGATTAAATGGTATAAAATTGCTCAGGGGCAAGGAAGTGGTGTAATCCCTTCTTCTGTTGAGTTTTCGCCTGATGGAGATCACCTCTACGTAGGCTTTACCAATGGTAAACTAGTGCGTTTTTCTGGTTTTAACAGTGCGTGGACTAAGGAACAGCTTACATTTAATTTTCCAACTTTCGGACTTACCACAACAGAGATTTTAAATGCGCCTGGAACGATTACCGATATAGAAGTTGACTACTCGCAAGGGCAAGGCACTATTGCCGGAAATGGACCCGCAAGCGAGCGAGTTGCAGTTTCAATAGGTAACTATGGCGGCTCCGGAAAAATCAGAATTTCTGATAATGCAGCAACTGCTACAGGCGCTTTTAGTTTTACTAATGCGTGGAATGTTGATGCCAGCATTGAAGGGATGCCTTGCTACTCTGTGGTAATGGACAAAAACAACCCCAATGTGATTCTTGCCGGTACTGAATTTGGAATATACTATTCTGATAATAGTGGCGCAAGCTGGTCTCCTGCAAACAACGGTGATATGAACCGCGTTCCGGTTTTTGATCTCAGACAGCAGAAAAAAGAAGCATGGAAAGTGCAAAACAGTGGAGTAGTTTATGCCGGTTCTCACGGGCGTGGTGTATTTAGATCTGACTACCTGCTTAACTTAAACACTGGAATTGACGACAATAAGATTGCTGACCTTCCTGCGCTGGGTAAATTGAAAATATTCCCGAACCCAGTTACAAATAATGGAACAGTTCAGTTTGATCTGGGCGTGAGCGGCGACGTGAGTATGAATATTTATTCACTCGATGGACGTTTGGTTGAGTCAAGATCTGCGCAAAGAATGGAGCCGGGTCAGAAAAAAGAACTTCGCTTTAATGCAGCAGATCTTGCCCAAGGTACCTATCTGCTTCAAATTAAAGCCGGAAATACTGTTCAAACTTCTAAGTTCGTTAAAACACGATAAGTTCGTTTTGAATATTCTAATTTCTAATTATTAATTAAAAGGCCTTCATTCGAAGGCCTTTTTCTATCTATATGATATGAACGAAAAAACTCGGGTAGCAATCAATGGTTTTGGAAGAATAGGTCGTGGCTTTATGCGGCAACTTCTCGCTTCGCCATATGCCAATGAAATTGAAATCGTAGCGATAAACGATCTCGGCAAGGCTGATGTTTTGGCTCACTTATTTGAGTTTGACAGCGTGCACGGGCGGTTTACAGGAGCTGTGACGTTTTCAGAAAATGCGCTTATATTTAATGGTTTGGAAATACCACTGACTCATATTTCAGATCCTGATAAACTTAACTGGAAGCCGTATGCACCTGATGTGGTAATAGAATGCACCGGCAAGTTTAAAACCCAAGAAGCCGCCTTAAAGCATGTTGCGGCAGGTGCGAAGCGGGTAATAATAAGTGCTGTAGCAAAAGGCGAAGAGATTAAAACAATTGTACTCGGTGCCAACGAAGAGCTGCTTGATGGATCGGAAAAAGTGATTTCGAACGCTTCGTGCACTACGAATTGTGCCGCGCCAATGGTTGAAATTATAGACCGGAATTTCGAAATAGAAAGTGGATACATTACCACTGTGCATTCTTACACAAGCGATCAAACACTGCACGATAGACCGCACGAAGATTTTCGCAGAGCAAGAGCAGCTGCCCTTTCTATCATTCCTACTACTACAGGAGCAGCAAAAGCCATAACCCGAGTTTTTCCAAAGCTTGATGGTCGTTTAGGAGGTGCAGGTATTCGGGTGCCGGTGCCAAATGGCTCGTTAACAGATATAACTTATATTGTTAAGAAAAAAACCGATGCAGCTGAAGTTAACCGTGTGTTTGAAGAAGCAGCGGCCGCCGGCAGGTGGAAGGGATATTTGGAATATACCGATAAACCTATCGTAAGTGTAGATGTGGTGGGCAATACGCATTCTTGTGTGTACGATTCGCTGCTGACATCGGTTATAGGCAATATGGTAAAAGTGGTAGGCTGGTACGACAATGAAATTGGCTACTCGTCGCGCCTTATTGACCTGGTGAGGTATTGGAGTAAACAATGGGATTAGTGCCGTAGCCTTTTACTTCGAAACCACTTTCGTCTAAAACGCCGTAAGAGAAATTGGTAATCCAGTCCCCAATATTGATATATTCTCCGCCATTATCGAGGTTTAGACGCATCGGTAAATGTCTGTGACCGAAAACAAAATAGTCGACATCTTCATTTGCGGCAATCTCTTCGCAATAAATGGCAAGCCATTCATTTTTCTTACCCAAAAACTTCCTGTCTGATTCCTGGCTTGTTTTGCGGCTCGATGATGAAAAATAATCGGCCAGGCCAACGCCAAAATTAGGGTGTAACCGCGCGAATAGCCATTGAGAAAAACGTGCTCGAAAAACCTTTTTAATAAATTTGTACCCGTGATCTCCGGGACCCAATCCATCGCCGTGGCCGATGCAAAGTTTCTTTCCATTCAGCTCGCGCCTAATGGGATGGCGGTGCATGGTAACATTGAGTTCCTGAGGTATGTAATCAAAAATCCACATATCATGGTTTCCAATAAACCAATGAATCGGAATTCCCGAATCGCTTATTTCGGCCAGCTTGCCCATTAAGCGTACATATCCGCGAGGCACCACAGTTTTGTATTCAAACCAAAAATCGAATACATCGCCGAGAATAAATAATTCAGTAACGTCTTTTTTAATTTCATCGAGCCATGCCACAATGCGCTTTTCGCGGGCAAAACTACTCTCCTTATCGGGTGCGCCGAGGTGAAAGTCAGAAGCAAAATAGTATTTTCCTTTTGTGGCGATAGCTCGTAAACTTAATGCCCGAAAATAGATTCCATTTTGGCTTCAAGAGCCTGCCCGCGCAATTTGGTGGCAATAATTTTACCTTCGGGATCTAACAATACAGTATATGGAATAGAGCGAACATTGTACAATTGAGCTGCCGCTGAATTCCAAAAACCCAAATCGCTAACTTGCGGCCACGTTAATTTGTCTGCCGCTATAGCCTCAATCCATTTAGCTCTGTCTTTATCAAGCGAAACACCAAAGATTTCAAAATTATCGTCTGAGTATTTGTTGTACATCTTTACCACGTTGGGGTTTTCAATACGGCATGGCTTGCACCACGAGGCCCAAAAGTCTATTAAAACGTAATTCCCGCGTAGTGATGAAAGTGCAATTTCTTTACCTTCCGGCGATGGTAATACAATATCGGGAGCTACAGCGCCAGGTCCAAACGCCGATTCAGCCTTTTTCTTATTTTCAAGCTGGGCGATATTGTTCGCTAACTGGTCGTAAAACGGATTCCCCTTTAGTCGGGAATTTAATCCATTGCGCACTTTTAGGAAGTACTCCCAATCTTGGTCGGCATTGAGCCTTTGCAAAACTGAAAAATTGGCCACACTAGTCGAGTCTGAATCTATCGTTCCGGTAAGATAGTCTTTGTACTCTTTACGCATTTCGTTGTACGCTGCACTAAGCTCAATTCGCTCGGCATTTTGCTCGTTTTTAGCCGCTTCCTGAAGCGCTTTCATTACCGAGTCGAGGGTGGTTTCATAGTAGTAACTTTTTACATACAAGTCTCTTATTTCCTTGCTTTCTTTAGAATCAGCAATTTGATAGTCTTTTTTTATTTCGGGATAATTGGCAGTAACCTGTGGTGACTGAGTGCTATCAAAGGCGAGTACAACAGACCCTTCATTGCCTACATTTAAAGTGTAGAAGGCTATATTTCCACCACTTACATTAAATGAAAATGCACCATCGGCGGTTAGGGTTTTTGACCCAAGTGTATCGGGTTGACCTTTGGGGTAACCAATTAAGGTAATCTGCTGCCCTTCGGCATTGTCAATTTTTCCGCTTACCGTTTGTTCTTTGCTTGATGTAGAACCACAGCTGCTTGCTATTAAAAGGATGATTGTAGATGCAAAAATTAATTTTTTCATGAGTCTAGTAATTTTTTTAGAATTTCAGTTGACATTTTTGGATTGGCTTTTCTCTCTGATAGTTTCATTACCTCTCCCATAAACAGTCCGAGCAATCCTTTATTGCCATTTTTGTACGCTTCCACTTTGTCAGGATATTTTTCTAAAGCCTGTTTTGCCAGGTTTAAAAGCCAATCGTCATCACTTTTTTGAAGAAGATTTTCTGCTTCTGCAATTTCTTTGGGCGATTTTTCCGGGTTCTCAAGCATTTTAGGGAATAGCTGCTGGGCGGCACTCGAGCTGCTAACCAAGTCCTGATCAATTAATTCAATTAATTCGGCAATTCTTTTTGGCGAAAGCGGAAACGATTCAATATCAATTGCATTGTGATTTAAGTGCGATTTTATTTCGCCCATCATCCAGTTTGCAGCTGCTTTATAATTTTTTGTAAGCGTAATAAGCTCTTCAAAGTACAATGCAATAGGTTTTGCGTCAATAATTAAATTGGCGTCGTAGTCTGAAAGCTTTAACTGCGAAGTGTACTTTTCAAAAAGGACACGGGGTAGTGGTGGCATACCGGCTTTTACAGCGTCTATTTCTTCCTGCGTCACACTTAGCGGCTGGATATCTGGCTCCGGAAAGTAGCGATAATCGTGCGCATCTTCCTTATCGCGCAGCGTAAAAGTAATGCCATTTACAGCATCAAAACTCCTTGTTTCCTGATACACTTGCCCACCGGCTTCAATGATTTTGATCTGGCGCTTCATTTCAAAATCAATAGCGCGCTGCACATTACGCAGCGAGTTCATGTTTTTTACTTCACAACGTTTTCCGTAGGTGTCTGAGCCTTTAAGCATTACAGATACGTTGGCATCGCAGCGCATACTTCCCTCTTCCATGTTTCCATCGCAAATCTCAAGGTAGCGCACCAGGCGACGTACTTCTGCCAGAAAATTATAGGCCTCTTCCAGTGTTCTTATGTCGGGTTCAGAAACCACTTCCAGAAGGGGAACTCCAGCGCGGTTAAGGTCAACAAGTGTATTGTATGGATCTTGATCGTGAATACTTTTTCCGGCATCTTCTTCAATATGAATCCGAGTAATTCGAATTGTTTTATCGGTATTGTCGGCTCCTTTTACTACCAGTTTACCGGCAGTGCAAATAGGAGTTGTGTCTTGGGTTATCTGGTATCCCTTCGGCAAATCGGCATAAAAATAATTCTTTCGGGCGAAGTGCATTTCGCGCGAAATGGCGCAATTGGTGGCAAGTCCCAGCTTTATTGCAGACTCTATTACTTGCTCGTTTATTCGCGGGAGCGTACCCGGATGACCCAAGGTGAGCGGACAGGTGTTTGAATTGGGAAGACTTCCAAATTCATTTTTGTCGCCCGAGTATGCCTTAGAAAGAGTTGATAGCTGGGTGTGTATTTCAAGGCCAACTACCAACTGGTATTTGTCTAATATTTCTTTTCGCTCTTCGATCATATTGATTCGATTAAGCCTTTAATTAAGGGCTTTAGTCTGTTTGAGGTTTCCTGCGCTGCTTTCACCACATCTTCATGCGTAGTTTTTACGATTTTTCCTTCTACCCCCAGGTCGGTAATTACGCTTACACCAAAGCACTTCATGCCCATATGGTTAGCGGCAATTACTTCTGGTACGGTGCTCATTCCTACAGCGTCGGCACCTATTATGCGCACGTACTTATACTCTGCTGGAGTTTCAAGGCATGGCCCTGTAAGCCCGGCATAAACTCCTTTTGATACTTTTATGTTTAGTTTTTTAGCGACAGCTTCGGCTTTTGCCAATAGGGTAGGGCAATACGCTTTGCTCATATCGGGAAAGCGGGTTCCCCAGTTATCGTTGTTGGGCCCCATTAAAGGATTGGTAGGAAAAAGATTTATATGATCGTTAATGAGCATAATCTCGCCAATTTCCTGGGCAGGATTTACACCCCCGCAGGCATTTGAAACGACCATGTATTTTGCACCGAGTAGCGCCATTACCCTTACGGGAATAACTACTTTATCCATAGAGTAGCCTTCGTAAAAGTGAAAGCGACCTTTAAAGGCAATAACCTTTTTACCGCCGAGCTTGCCCAGAAGCAGTTCGCCTGAATGGCCTTTAACGGTAGATTGTGGAAAACCGGGAATATCTTTGTAAGCCAGCGTTTTATCAATGGCTATTTCGTCGGCAAGTGTACCAAGCCCCGATCCAAGTATTATTCCAACTTCAGGAGTGTAAGGTAATTCGCGTTTTAAGAATTCAAGTATCGCATCAAGTTCGTTCGGCATAATCAATAATTAAGTTATCAAAATCCATTTTAAAATCACCAAAATCTATCCCTATTTCCCAGTAAAAAAGGGGCATTTGAGATTGGTTTGAGGTTTTGTTGAAGTCTAATAAACGCATGGCGTCTTTTTCAGTAGTCAATGCGGCTATTTCTCCGGGCGCAAAGCTACCAATAAAATTACGAAACCGCTCCACATCCGCTTCTTTGAACTGGTAATGATCTCTAAAATCGAAATGTTTTACCACATTGAATTGTGCTATCGCCTTTTTTCGAAAAAAATCAGGTTTGGCGATGCCCGTTATTAGAAATACTTTGGAATAATCTTTTATAGATTTCACTCCTCCATCAGTCAGCGCCGATATATTCTTGTAATTAATATGGTCAAAAATTACTTTTTTGCTGTATTTGCTCAGCTTGCTTTTTAAATATTCTACTTGCGTGATGTGGAGGTTTTTCGGGCATTTAGTAACTACAATGATATCTGCATCTTTGGCTCGTATTTTATGATCGCGGAGATTTCCTGACGGCAAATAGTAGTCTTTTGTAAAAGGCTGATCGATGGTGGTTAGTAAAATATTAAGCCCAGCTTTTAATTTTCGGTGTTGCAATGCATCATCGAGCAAAATAAGTTCTGTTTCGGGGTAGTGCTTTTGAATGTACGCTATTCCGCGTAAGCGATTTCCATCAACAACCACTTTTGCATTTGGGAATTTTCGAGCTATCTGTAGTGGCTCATCACCTGCCTCAAGGGTACTCGATTCTGCATTTACATTAAGAGTGCCGTTAGATTTTCTTCCATAACCTCGGCTCAAAACGGCCAGGTTTTTATGTGCCAATAAGGTCAAAATATATTCGATGTGTGGTGTTTTTCCGGTTCCGCCCAGCGAAATATTTCCTATGGCTATAGTTTTTATTGAAGGACTTACCGATTTTAGAATACCTCTGTTGTACAGCGCATTCCGGAGCCATAAAATCCAGCCATAGACGAAGGAAAAGGGGAGAAGCAGAGTTCGAATCTTTTGCATTGCTTATTTTTGCCACTTACAAGTATATGAAATGACGCGCATCAAAGATATAATTCATTCATTAGAAGAGTGGGCACCGCAAGCTTTAGCCGAATCGTATGACAATGTGGGCTTATTGGTAGGAGACCATAACCGCGAAATAACTGGTGTATTGATTTGCCTTGATTGCACAGAAAGGGTTGTGGAAGAGGCTATTGAGAAGAATTGCAACATGGTAATAAGCCATCACCCATTACTTTTTAAAGGGTTGAAAAAGCTTACCGGATCTAATTATGTGGAACGTACCGTGGAGCTTGCGATTAAAAATGACGTTGCGCTCTACGCTATTCACACCAATTTAGACAATGTAAATACCGGTGTGAATAAAATGATAGCTGATAAACTTGGTTTGGAAAACACGCGCATTCTGGCTCCTAAAAGCGGAAGACTTCAGAAACTTGAATTTTTTGTGCCCGAGGCAGATTTGGAAAATGTGAGAGAAGCTATTTTTGATGCGGGAGGCGGAAAAATTGGGAATTACGAAGGCTGTAGTTTTAATACAAAAGGTATTGGAACCTTTACGCCGATGGACAATGCCAACCCCACGATTGGTAAAAGGGGAGAGGCGCACCAAGAAAATGAAATTTGCGTCGAAGTTTTAATTCCCGATTATTTGAGCAGGTCGGTTCTTACGGCAATGAAAGAAGCCCATCCGTATGAAGAAGTAGCTTATTTTCTTCACAATCTCGAAAATGTACATCAGGAAATTGGTTCAGGAATGATTGGCACTTTGGCAAAGCCTGTGGAAGCGAAAGAATTTATAGAAACCCTAAAAGCTAAAATGGGATTGCAGGTTGTAAAGTGTACCGCGCTTTTGCCGAAAAAGGTTGAAACGATCGCAGTGTGTGGTGGAAGCGGAAGTTTTTTATTAAACGATGCAAAGCGCCAGAAAGCCGATGTATTTGTAACTTCAGATTTTAAATATCACGAATTTTTTGACGCTGAAGACGCATTGATTATTGCCGATATCGGACATTATGAAAGCGAGCGATTTACAATTGACTTAATTGCCGAAAAACTAAGCAAAAAATTTCGTACTTTTGCGACCCATTTAACGGAAGTAAATACAAATCCCATCCATTATATTTGATATATGGCAACAGCAGCAAAGAAAAAGACCCTTTCATCAGAAGAAAAACTGCGCGCATTATACAGTCTTCAATTGATTGATTCGCGCATAGACAAGATTAGAACCGTTCGCGGTGAGCTTCCGCTCGAAGTAGAAGATTTGGAAGATGATATAGCCGGATTGGAAACCCGCTATAAGAAAATGCAAGATGAGGCAGAGGAGTTGAATGATGAAGTTTCAAGCAAGAAGAATGCGATCACTGACTCGAAAGCTTTAATTAAGAAGTATAAAGAGCAGCAAGACAATGTGCGAAACAACCGCGAGTTTGAATCGCTTAGCAAAGAGCTTGAATATCAGGATCTGGAAATAAAACTTGCCGAGAAACGAATTAAGGAGTTCAAAGCAAAGATGGACGGCAAGAAGCAAATCCTTGACGAAACAAAATCGGAGCTTGATGGCCGCAAAAAAGATTTGGAGACTAAGCGCAAAGAGCTTGACGAAATAGTTGGCGAAACGCAGAAGGAAGAAGAAGCCCTTTTGAAAAAATCTGAAGAGGCTCGTGCTAAAATTGACGATCGTCTGGTAACGGCTTACGAAAGAATTAGAACAGGATCTAAAAACGGATTGGCAGTTGTTCCGATTGACCGTGAGGCTTCTGCAGGTTCTTATATTAAAATTCCACCACAACGTCAGCTTGATGTTGCTGCCCGTCAAAAAATTATAGTTGATGAGCACAGCGGAAGAATTCTGGTAGATGCTGAATTGGCAATCGAGGAGAATGAAAAAATGGAGGCAATGCTCGCCAAGATTTTGAAATAATTTTTTTAGAGTATTTAGTATAGAGTATTTAGTATAGAGTATTTAGTATAGAGTATTTAGTATAGAGTATGGCGTACATACTATTTAAAAGCCCCGATTCGGGGCTTTTTTTATACCCGTATTTATGGTATGTTTCAATTTTTATACCTGATAGTAAATTGGCATGTAAGTCTATTTTTATCCCTTTTGGATGCGTTAGTGTGAGTAAATGGTACTAAACAATTGAATAGCCGGAGCTGTTAAATAGGTAGTTAGAACGCTGCTTTTGGCGTATTTATAAACCCTAAAACGATACCATGGAAAATTCAAATCACAATGAAAAATTAGTAGGCTCCTTACAGGAGTTGCTTCAGAAGAATTACGATGCTGAAAAAGGATTCAAGCAAGTCATGCAAAAAGCAGAGAGTCCCAAATTGAAAAATTGGTTGCAAAAGAAAGCTGTTGAGCGATCTGGCTTTGCCAATGAAATTGACCAGGAGTTGAGAACTTTAAATGCGAAGCCCAGAGATGAGGGTAGTTTTGCCGGTTCAGCTCACCGCGTATGGATTGACGTAAAGACTGCACTTTCATCAGACAAGGACGAATCAATACTTGAAGAATGTATACGCGGAGAGAAAGCGAGTGCAGATGAGTACAAAGATCAATTGGAATCGGCCTATGTTACCGGATCTGCAAAAACGGTTTTAACCCAACAAAGAGCTAAAGTTCAGCAAACTTTGTCGGCTGTAAAACGACTTGAAGATTTGGTTGACTAAAACCTATTATCTATATTTAAAAAAGCCTCGTTTTTACGAGGCTTTTTTTCGAATAATATTATTCAAAAAAACATTTGAAATGTTCGGTGATATTTTCAGGATCAATCGACGAGGCGTTCGTTGCCTCTCGATAAATCGGCGCGGCTACAGCCTGAAACCAAGAGTCAGAATTATACTGGAGAGATTATTTGAAAGGGTGGTAATATCAGCCGAGTTATTGGTTTGATAAACTTCCTGAAACTTTGCTAATTGGTAAGTCATATCTAAACTCCATGAGGCTGCGCGGTATCCCAAACCTCCGCTGTACTGGTATCTGTTGAGGTCAGCATCTGTAAATTCATTTGCTCTATTTGGATTTGAGAAATAAGCGAATCCGGCTCTTCCATAAAACTCATTTGTAAAGCGGTATTCAGCTCCGGCGCGGTAGATATTTGAAATTGAAAAATTCTTAAGAATGGATTCATTACTATCACTGAAATCGCCATTGCTGCCATAAGAGCTGGCATTTTTAAGCTTTCCACCGCTAAAATCAGCAAATTCATACTGGAAACTAACCAACCCTTTTTTGCCCAGGATGCCGGCTATACTTCCCATAAATCTCCACGGGGTTCTAACGCGGTATTCAAAAACGCTAAGTGACGATTGCTCGCTAAATGTTTCAGACGGTTCGCGAAGCTCGCTAGTAAGTTTTGTACGATAATTATCTGTAAGCGTAAAGGTAGTTGGTGTTTGCACAGAAGCTCCAAATCGCAAATAGTCTCCTGCTTTTACAATTCCGCCAAGCTTAAAATTGAATCCAAGTCCTGTCGTCTCAAGTATTTCGGAGTACGTATATTTTACTAAATCTGTATTCGCTACGTCCAAAGGGGTTTCAGTAGTTTCCACTTTTGATTTGTAATAAGGCGACTGAAAGTTAAGCGAAGCTCCGATATATACTTTGTCATTATAGTTGGCGCCGAAATTCAGTGATGTTTCAGAGAGTCTTCCGGATCTTTCTGCATTTTGAAACTGAGTCAAATCTCCTGTAAAAGCTCTGCCATCATAGATATCGTTAATCGTGTCAATCCTGTCAATTACATAGCTGTTGTAGGCGAGGAGTGAACTAAATTCAGATAAGTCACCCGGCGCATATCCATATGCCTGATTTGCAAAATCCTGCATCATAGAGTTCCCAACCGGCAGCGTACTTTTAGCGACCAGGTTGTCATTAAACGTATTAAGCCTATTATAAGAAACGCCAAAATTTACTGATTTCCAGTAGGGGTCTTTTGTTTCGTTAGCCAAAACGAAACCAATATTATTGATCACCAGCTTATTTTGATCAGCGCTTGCTGTGTTTCCATTTAGCTCACTTTCAATAACGTTGAACTCCATTGATGGTGTAAATGAAATATCACCAAAGCGATAAAGCGCAATACTCGCAGGGTTTATATGTGTTGCCGACATATCACCACCGAGGGCACCCATGGCGCCGCCCAGTCCTGAAAAGCGGGCTGTTCCCAATACATATTGAGAAGAATATCTAAGTACGTCGGCATCATTTTGGGCTGTAGCTGCCAGCCCCAGTAAGATAGATACCGAGCTAAAAATGAATCGTTTCATAATTTTGATTTAATAGAAGCTCCTTTCGTTTTTAAAGAACTTCGCATTCGAATTTTGTTTTGAGAATCAAAAATTTTCTAATTTCGATTCTCAAAACTGAACAGTAACCATTAATTGTTTGCAAATTCTATTTTGGTCTATCTTCTACTACCTCTTGATGGTGAGCTGCTTCCCGAATTATTACTTCGCGAAGGAGAAACACTGCGCGATGGTGATGAATCTCTGGATGGTGTATTAAAAGATGGGCTTGAAGATCTGGTATTTCCTCTATTGTTAGAAGGAGATGTTCTGGCCGGACGTGACTGAGGAGCTACTGTAGATCGTTGACGATCGTTAGAAGGTGCCACAGAACGTGATCTCTGAGCAGGTGAAACTACATTTCTGTTTTCGGTTCTGTCAGGTGCATAAGTTGGAGATGCTACCGGACGCGTTTCGCGGGTTTGCTGCTCGCTGCGTGTAAAGTCACTTCTTGATGTACCCGGTCTGGTATATTCTCTTGTATTATCACGGGTATAATTTTCACGTGAATTAGATTCAGAATTCTGCACTTCAGTTCTTCTCAATTCTACATTTTCAGTACGACCTGCTACTTCCGATCGACGCGTGTTATCAACACTTCGCGCTTTTTCATCTGTATTGCTTTTAGTGCCGTCGCTTACATTTTTTCTACCGTCGGTTCCAGAGTTTTGGTTTATAGTACCACCTCTTGATGGCCTTACAGAAGTTGCGTTTTGACGTGGGGCACTAGTTATTCCGTTACTTCCCTGGTAATCGCCTCCACCGTAATAAGGAGGGTAATTGCCATAATATCCACCACCACCGTAGTAACCGCCATAACCGCCATAACCATAGCCTAAGCCATATCCAAAACCGTATGTGGGAAAGAAAGGATCATAAAAGCCCGGACCAAAGCCGTTAAAACGATATGGGTTGTACCACTGATTTGCATACCATGGTCTCATATAAAAAGGACTGAAATAGGGAGAGCCTCCAAAACCAAAACCAGGAGTGCCGTAGCCGAGACCCATGCCAAAACCTGAACCAAAAGATCCCATTCCGTACATCATGTTCATACTGATATTTGGTGAGATATTATTGTTGGCTGGGTTAGAGTATAAATAATCGCCCTGATTTGACCCGTGAAAATTATCAATCCTATTTGCATAATCTTCGTCGTAATAATCAGACTCATCATTTTGAATAACTTCATCAGAACTTCCTTCTGTTTCATCGTAAGGCACATTTTCGTAATAGCTGCGTTCAGCACTCGTAGCGCCATCCATATTGCTTTCTGCAGATGGATTAGAATTCAGACTCGCTGTTAAAGCAGGCTGGCCCGTGTAGTAAATGTCATCGTATTCACCTAGCGTTGCCAGATCTTTGTTGCTTGAGCATGCCGACAACAATGTGGCAAAGGCCAGGATTAAGTAAAGATTTAAATTTTTCATGTCTTTCTCCTTTTAAAATAAGGTTGTGCTAAAGTTAAAAAGATTAATTTCGGCAGCCTTATTGAAGTTTGCTGCGAACTTGAATTCGCACCCTTAAAGTAACAAATATTATTCCAAACTCAAAAGATGAGCAAGAAATTAACGACACGTGAAGATAATTATTCTAATTGGTATAACGAATTAGTTGGAAAGGCAGATTTGGCCGAGCATTCAGAAGTTCGTGGCTGTATGGTAATCAAACCGCACGGCTTTGCGATCTGGGAAAAAATGCAGCGCAGCCTCGATGATATGTTTAAAGAAACAGGTCATGTAAATGCATACTTTCCGATTTTTATTCCAAAATCATATTTCAGTAAAGAAGCCAGCCACGTGGAAGGCTTTGCCAAGGAATGTGCTGTAGTGACGCACTATAGACTTAAAACTGATCCCGAAACGGGTGAGGTAGTAGTAGATGAAACGGCCAAACTGGAAGAGGAACTCATTGTGCGACCCACTTCAGAAACTATCATTTGGAATACTTATAAAGGATGGATTCAAAGTTACCGCGATTTACCCATTCTTGTAAACCAATGGGCAAATGTGGTGCGCTGGGAAATGCGAACCCGTCTCTTTTTGCGAACTGCAGAATTTTTATGGCAAGAAGGACATACTGCTCATGCTACTAAGCAAGAAGCCATAAGTGAAGCAGAACAAATGCTTGATGTATATGCAACTTTTGCCGAAGAGTGGATGGCGATGCCGGTAATAAAAGGTGTAAAAACAGAAAGTGAAAGATTTGCAGGTGCTTTGGATACCTATTGTATTGAAGCATTGATGCAAGATGGAAAAGCACTTCAGGCCGGCACTTCCCATTTTCTTGGACAGAATTTTGCCAAGGCTTTTGATGTTAAATATGTAAATAAGGAAGGAAAGGAAGAATATGTTTGGGCTACCAGCTGGGGTGTTTCTACCAGGTTGATCGGTGGATTGATTATGACGCATAGCGATGATAACGGATTGGTTTTACCTCCAAAACTTGCGCCAATACAGGTAGCTATTGTTCCTATTTACCGAAGTATGGAGCAACTTGAGCAATTACAAGATAAGCTTAAACCACTTGTGGCTGAACTTAAGAAGCGAAAAATTTCTGTTGTTTTTGATGATGATGATAACCGCAAGCCGGGTTGGAAATTTGCCGAGTATGAAATGAAAGGTGTTCCGATAAGATTGGCAATGGGTCCGCGCGATTTGGAAAACAATACCATAGAACTTGCTCGTCGTGATACGCTTGAAAAAACAAATGTTAGTTTTGAAAATGTAGCCGACACAGTAGAAGGCCTTTTGGAAACTATACAAAGCGATATGCTAGCTAAAGCGCGCGCTTACAGAGATTCGAATATGCATAACGCCGATACCTGGGAAGAATTTACCGATATTATCGCAAACAAAGGTGGTTTTGTTTCAGCTCACTGGGATGGAACTTCTGAAACGGAAGAGCAGATTAAACAAAAGACAAAAGCTACGATTCGCTGTATTCCTTTAGAAAACAAAAAGGAATCAGGAAAATGTATTCTTACCGGAAACCCTTCTGAGCAGCGCGTACTTTTTGCAAAAGCGTATTGATTATGGAGAAAAATGGGATTTATAGTGAAGTGCTGGATCTGATTAAATCAAAATCGATATTAAAGCGCGATATCTTTGAGCTAACTATTAAGCGCTTTGCCGATTTAAAATCAGAGCTTGCGGAGATAGCGGAAGAGTTGCGTAAAGACATTGCAGAAGCCGATACAAGGCTTGAGGTAAGTTATAAAGATCTTGGTAAATTTTATTGCCAACTCACAATAGCAGGCGATACTTTGTTGTTTCACATGCATACCAATGTTTTCAAATTTGCAAAGGATAGCTATTACTGGAAATCAGGCTATCTCCAGGAAGACGAAAGAAGAGGGTACTGTGGCACAATTCAGGTGTATAATTTTCTTGCAGACAGTTTTAGGTTTAACAGAGAGGGTGACATTGGCTATATGGTTGCAAGGTTGTTCTTAAATTACGAAAACCATTTTTTCGTTGAGGGCAAGAGCGAGCTGAGGTACTTGTTTAACGATTTTGTAAATTCGAAATTATCAAAGAAATGCTTACGCAAGATTGTCTATGAGGTAATTAAAGGCAGTTTAGAATTTGATTTATACAGTCCAAATTACCGTGATATTGATGAGATTACGGTACGCGATGCCAGGGTTTTAAAAGATGTTGTAAGCCTAAAAACGGGGAAACGACTTGGTTTTCAGTTCAGTTCAGACCCAAATGTAATCCAGTCATAATTTTTTTTCACTCAGGTATTTGCTATATAGAAAAAGGTACTATATTTGCACCCGTTATTGAAAAACAAGTTCGATAAACGGCCCGTTCGTCTAGTGGTTAGGACCTCAGGTTTTCATCCTGGTAACAGGAGTTCGATTCTCCTACGGGCTACTAAAAGAAAGAGATTATTCGAAAGGATGGTCTCTTTTTTTATGGAGTAAATTCTTGCTTTAACGATGTAGTAGGAGGATCGAACTCTCGAGTTCGAACTAAGCGTAGCGCTCTCTTGAACACCTTTGAAAATAAACACTTGTGAAAATTCTCCTACGGGCTACTCCTACGGGCTACTATTAAAGAGATTATTCGAAAGGATAGTCTCTTTTTTTATGGAGTAAATCGCGATCGCCCAGGCTCGCGTCCCGCGAGGCTTCTTTTTAACTGGCTTCCCGCCAGAAATTCTCAGTTCTGATTATCTTTTATTTGTCAGCTCTATTTTTTTTTTTGCCACGAATGCACGAATGATTTCACGAATGCACGAAAGAATTTTTAAGGTTCAACTTTTCAAATTCCATAAAAAAAACGCGGTGAAATTCACCGCGTTCAATAATATCGATTGAGGATAATAAGTCCGTTCTACTTCAAAAATTTTGAAGAAAGAACCTTCAAATTTTCATCGAGTTCATAAACTTTTGGCACTCCGGTTGGTATTTCAACGCTAACAATATTTTCGGGAGCTATATTCTCAAGCTTCATTATCAAGGAGCGCAGGCTATTGCCGTGGGCAGTAATAAGAATGTCTTTACCTTTTCGAAGTTCGGGTTCTATTACGCTTTCGAAATAAGGGGTTACTCTTTCGAGGGTATCTTTTAAACTTTCACCGCCGGGAGGGGGTACATCAAAGCTCCTACGCCAGATGTGAACCTGTTCTTCACCAAATTCCTCGCGGGCTTGGTCTTTGTTTTTCCCCTGAAGGTCACCGTACATCCGCTCGTTCAATTTCTCACTATGGGTCACAGGTATATTGGTTTGATCAATCTCTTTGAGAATAATATCAAGCGTTCTATTTGCGCGTTTCAGAGTAGATGAAAACGCCTCATCAAAATTATATTCTTTGAGCAGCTCTCCTGCGCGTTTTGCTTCTGCTACACCTTCTTCGGTAAGATCTACATCTACCCATCCGGTAAATATATTGGCCTTATTCCATTCGCTTTGGCCGTGGCGAACTATCACAAGTTTTGACATAATATTTTATATTTGCCCAAAGCTAAACATCTTATTTTAATTAGGAATTAGCACCGGATATATAAATTTTTCACATTCCTTGGTCTTAGATAAAAAGTTAGTATATTTGCACTCCAAATTTTTGAGAAGAGCGAATTAATTAATATAGAATGGCAAATCATAAATCAGCCCTGAAACGTATCCGTTCAACGGAAGTATCTCGTGTTAGAAACCGTTTCCAACATAAAACTACTCGTAACGCTATAAAAAGATTACGTGAATTAACAGACAAGAAAGAAGCCGAGGTGCTATTGATTGACGTATCGTCGATGGTAGATAAATTGGCTAAAAAGAATATTATTCACAGCAATAAAGCGGGAAATCTTAAATCTCAGCTTACTAAGCATGTGAATTCGCTATAAGCGAAACGAATCACATCATTTTTTTTTTACCCGTCTTCCACGATGATTCTTGGGAGACGGGTTTTTTTGTATCTTGGTGGTTCGATTTTTTATGAAACCTATTCAAGAGATATCCGGAATAAAATCGTGGGCCGAAGATGATCGCCCTCGCGAGAAAATGCTGCTCAAGGGCAGGCAAGCGCTGTCTGATGCAGAGCTAATCGCTATTTTAATTGGTTCGGGTACGCGCGATATCACGGCTGTTGATCTCTCCAAAGAAATATTGCGTTCTTATGACAATAAGCTCAACCAACTTGGGAGGGTTCAAATAGATGATTTAAAGAAGTTTAAGGGTATTGGCGAAGCCAAGGCTATAAGCATTCTCGCCGCTTTGGAGCTGGGGCGAAGAAGGCGCGAAGAGGCGGGGCATGAATTACAGCGTATTACAAGTAGTAAAGATGCGTATGAAATTATGAGCGCAAAGCTTGGCGATATAGACCATGAAGAATTCTGGATACTGCTGCTCAGTCGATCTCACAAAGTAAAGGATAAGATATGTATAAGCCGAGGCGGAATTTCTGGAACGGTTGTAGATCAACGTTTGGTTTTTAAACCGGCCATTGAGAAACTTGCTTCTGCTATTATTCTTTGCCACAATCATCCCAGTGGTACGTTACATCCCAGCGAGCAAGACAAAGTGCTCACCAAAAAGCTTGTTGCAAGTTCTAAATTACTTGAAATCCCGATTTTAGATCATTTGATTTATACTGACTCTGGATTTTATAGTTTTGCCGATGAAGGCCTAATTTAGGCTTTTGATTTCTCTGCCGATCTAATCTTTATACACATCTTAACAGGTCAATGGATTTTTAGAGTTGATTAGTTCTAATTATAAATATTCTGTCCTTGAATTAACTCCTTGTTTATCAATGTTCTCATTCACCCCAGCCCTAAAGGGAGTCCAACGCACACATTAGTCAGGGAACGAACTTTTGTCGATTTAAAGCCGCTTTTCGCCTAAATATAACTTTATTAAACGGATTAATTATCGAAATAATATTGGGTGGTAGGGCATTCCCCTTTAGGGAATTAGCGTGTACCTAAGCGGGCTATTTACAATGGGCTGTTGATGTAAAAGTCAGAATGTACTTGATTGATATAGAAAAGACACGGACACTTGAGGTGTAACAACAAATCAAGGCAAAATGATCA
>NZ_JAAGVY010000012.1 GCF_010686655.1 Cryomorpha ignava
TTTGCCATGACTCACTTTTTTACCATTTTGAAGCAATTGATATAAATACAGTCCATCGGTCAGTTTACGGGTATCAATCAATTCTTGTCCATCATATATTTTCCCAATATTCCGAGAAAGTACTTGTCTCCCAAGGTTATCATATACCAGAAGTATAGATTTTTCCTCTGCCCTTAAGAAATTGAATTGAATGGTCACATAAGAACTCGCAGGGTTTGGATAGGCTGATGTTGTATTTACTTCAGCAATTAACTCATTGTAAGTCGCTTTCGGTTTTTGTGGTGTTGCAATGCTTTTTGGACTTCCAATAGCATCGTAACAGATATTGTAATGAAAACACAATAGATTTTGTGCTCTAAATCCAGCTAACCCCGCATCCGGGTTTTCAACGATTCCTTTTACCATTGCAATCTCTGCTGTACTTAAATTTGCCTCCGTTCTATTGGCTGCGTTTGCACTTTCCAGCAGAGAATAGAATGATTTTAATGCAACACACTCATTTTGTCTAGAAGCATCCAACTTATAAAAGTTAAGCATTGAATCCAGTAAATTGATTGAAGCTGAATATTGGTTGCGATCAGCTAAAGCACTCGCGCGATTATAATTGGCTTCAACAGTTTTTACTTTACTCATATAATATATCATACTATCAGGTTCTGAACTGGTGCTGTCAGCAAAAGCTTTTTGACTAATAATTCGCTTTTGAATGCGGCTAACTTCAAAATGAAGTTCACTTAATGCACTCTCCATACTTGTGCGCAAAGTTGTTTGATCTCGAGATGCCCAAAGTAGATCAATCATATATTGAGGCAAGGGGTTCACTAAATCATTTTCAAGTTTTAATATGACTTCACCGGAACGCAATGCATCGGGATTTGACAATAGCACTTCTAAAAGCATAGCGTGGGGCATAATTTCTCTTAAGGCAGCTATAATTAATACTTCTGCAGAGTTATAGGGTGAGCGTGCAATTAATTCATCGCGCAATTCCCATGCATTCTGTGGCCACGTTTGCTCAATTTCAGTAATTATTCCCTGCGTATTTCCATTGTCAATAATCTGACTATATGTATAATGCAAACCACCAAATTCATTTATTTTTTCATAAAGCTGTGGATAACCAACAACTACTATAGGTCCGGTTGTAAAGTTTGAAGGACAATTTTTACTTACAGTTAGTTGCGGCTGTATGGAAACCCTTCCCGGTGTCATTTCAGCATAAAGAGGTGGATCTGTATTATAGAAATAACCATATATATCTGTAGAATTAACCGTAAAGTGGGTAAACACAGTTGGATCAGCCGTTGGATCTGAAAATATATTTCCGGCCGGCCGCGCAGGGTTACCACTTCCTTGGTTTTGGCGAATGCCGGCGTTACTAAAATCGTCATTCTGAGTAGGAAATCTACTAACCTCAAAATCTATTTCATTGTCTTCATTGGTATTGCAAATAAATTGTAGTCCGGCTTGTCCTGCCGCTACACCACCTTCAGAGCTTGTGTTTTTATTAACCTGCAATCCATTTGCAGCTACTTTCAAGTTTGTAAAACTGTTTTTATAAATGGCATTTTCAGCACCTTCGCTATTGTAAACCAATACGCCATACCCATCATTTGCCGCTGTAGGCGATGCTTCAAAATCATTGTCTTCCAGAGAAAATACCAAGGTTTGATTAAAATAAACACCTAAATTGGTTTGAACGAAAGTCACATCGAAATAATTATAAGGATGATCACCTAGATAAAAGTTATTATCATAAATTTCACTATTTTCTGCGCCGGCGATTTCAACCCCAATCATATTTTCATAAAAATCAGAACTACTCACAGATATGGCTCTCTTAGCTGAACCGCCAAGTGCTTCAATAGCTTTGTGCCATCCGGTAAATGTATTTCCTCTTTCATTTTGACATCCACCAACGGGCGGAAAATTATCATTGCAGTGCGCTTTTACAATATAGTTGGCGCTACTGCTATTGATAGCCTTGCCTCTATATTCGGCGAAAGCTACAGTTGATGAATTTGTAAAATTACAGCCTTCTATACGAAGTCGGTCAGTTCTATACAATGTAATTTGAGCCTGTGGAGCATAAGTTGTTAAATCTAAGAATATATCATTATCCACATTGAAATCAGTGTTGTGAACATAACTTTTGTCTGGCATTTTAATAGGGAATGGTCCCCCGGAAGAAGAAAAATTTTGATAAGAGTAAAACTCAATGGCACGGCTACAGTTTTTAAAAGTACTGTTCTCCACTTGAACTATACCGCCTCTTTCATCCCAATGATTCCGATTCCAATTGGTAATAGCTGTTGCCGAATTTTCGATAATGGAATTATTTTTTACTTTTAGTCGTCCCTGATAATATTGCCCTGCGGAATAGTCGTAGTACTGATTTTCATCAGAATCGCCCCAAACATGAATGCCGGCCCAGAAATTATCGCAATCGCCACCGGAAGTTAAGGTGGAGTTATCTACAAGAAGAAAACCATTTGGCTCAACATCAATTCTTGAGCTTATACTATTATCCGTTGCAAATTCAACAGTGGTATTGAGTATAGTTAAGGTTATTCCGGGCTTTACACGTACAGTTCCGAGTACCTTTTTTGGAGTGCTCCAGGTGGTGTTAACATCAATATCTACTATACCATCTACATAATCTACAATCAGACTAGGGTCTTCTGGCTTGCCGTAGAAATCAGCTAAGCCACAATCGCTAGCTAATTTTACCAGATATGAATCATCCAGATTATCAGATGTGTTGCCACATATTAAGAGGCCACCATCTGTAGAAGATTGTATGATACGATAGACACATTCTTGCTGTTTTAAATTCCCAGGCACGCATTCGCGAGGAGCATTGTCAGAACTATCCCATATTTTATCCCATTGCAAATTAAAATTAGAATCATATTTACGCACATATGAGCAGGTGCTCATAAGCTTCCAGAAAATATCTGAGGGGTTAGTAATGTATGCACAATTAGGAAATAGGGGTGTGAGACAATCGCCGATAGTTTGACCGGATGGATTGTTTAAATCCATAAGGGTATTCATGCCCGGTAGGGTGCCTGTGTCGTAATGGGCAGGCGATTGCCGTGAAGTAACCAATGCGAAGCCACCATCATCTGTGGGGATACCGCTCACCCACAGGTCATAAGCTCGTATTTCACCAAAATTTTCAATTGCTTCAAATGTGCCATCTAATTCCATCTGAACTACTACACCTTCAGCTATGCCATTGGCACTTATGGCAAATTCATTATTCGCTACAATGAACCAATACAGGTAATTGTCGGTAAAAATAGCTGATGTAGTTCTTCCATTTAAATCTGGGTCTATTTCATTATTGCTATTAATTGCTAGAGGAATATCATCAGGGGTATAATAAAAGTCGGGAGAGTCAAAAGAAAGGCTGGTCAAATTTCCAAGGGTATCGGTAACCAATGATACGAAACCTTGATTATAAATTCCACCGGGAATATGTGGCGAGGGTAAATCAGCCCCAGAAATTAAATATTGATTGTTCTTCTTTGTAATTTCGTAAATTTCTCCGTCAGAACCTGGTTCAAATTCGTTTCTCCAGTTTACGTGGCCTGTAGTTTTATTTACCGACAAAAGAAATTTATTTTTACCCACGGGACCCGCAGCAGAGAATCCACCTGCAAGTAAATTATTCCCATTGAAGACGCCGGAATGTAGATGCCCTTGCAATGGATGTGCAGCTGCAAGCGTATTTGGCAATCCATAGTAATTATTCCAGATAACATCGCCGTTGGTACCGATTTTAATGATATTTGCTTTGCGTGCAAATCCTTCTGTAGAGGTGCAGGTTAAAGGAAAAACAGGCTGTGATGCAGTTGTTGGATTGTAATATATCGGGCCTGTGCCCAGTTGTGTTTCATTATTAGCATTTACTTCAATTCCTTCAGTCAGATTTCTAGCATTGCCTCCAAAACCAAAAAGGTAAATGTCTTCATTCTCATCTTGTGTTACGCCCCAAATTTCACCTAAGTTGTACCTATAAAAATCGGTAACATTCCCATCCAAATCGTAAAAAACAACAACTTGCCTTACATGCCCAAAGATTTCACCTATATCTAAAAAGAAAGCGCACCCATCTGCGGCTGCAGTTGCAGTGTAACAATCTAAAACAGTAGACCCCGAGCCTTCTAATGTGAAGGTTGCAAAATCTTGATCATGAGAAAAACCCACGGCAACGTATCCGGCTACATTTCCATTTTTCTTGTATTCAATTACATCAAAAAACCAATCCTGACTTGAATCATCTTGACTCATAGGGTTGCCCGCCATATTCGTTTCAGGCCAAAAAATATCTTTCCATTCAATTTGGGGCGAGAGTGGTGCACTAAGCACAGCAGGGGCTTGTGCTTTTAAATCTTGGCTAATAAAGCCAATAAGAATAATTAGTAGAGAGAGCACTCTTAGAATTTCTGTTTTTTTACTAGACCAAAATGTACTGAAAGCTGGATTCGTGTTTTTACATTCTTGAGTGAAAGAATGAGAATTGCAAAGTTTCTTGGTGATTATATTCATAACAGATCTGGATTAAGGTTTTCTCAAATCTACTAAAAATAATTGAAAATTTGTTAATTGCATTTTTTCATGCAATCTCTATTGTTCTAAATACCTTGTGATCAAGGATGGAGCTGAATATATCAAAAATGAAATTAAAGTCAAAAAATCAGTTGGCGTAAACGTTTTTCAAAAGCCAGATGCGCAGCATTCAAATCTTCAATTTTATAGGTTTTTTGAACAAAGAGATCTAGGTTTGAAAACAACCTCAATTTATATTTCAGTGTTCCTTCCTAAATCTCTTTCATCAATCTTGAGCGAATTGATTCTGCCACAAAAGTATTCAAAGAAACTTTTGACTCCATTGCTAATAACGCAGCTTTTTGATGAAGTGCAGAAGAAATTCGCACATTAAAACTTCCTTTAAATGATTTTTCAGGCTTGATTCCATCTGATTTGCAATCTGCTAAATACGCATCAATAGCTTCTTTAAAATCTATTTCTAAATCCTTTCCGGTATTCCCTTCGTAAGATATTAAACCTCTAATTCCCAAAATTTTACCGAACAGTAGACTATCTTCCTCACTGTACTCGATAGTGCCATTATATCCCTTATAATCCAGATATTTCATAACTCGAAAATCTCCTTTAATTGTTTTAATTGATATTGCTTCATATACCACTCGGATGAGGCTTATGACGACTTATCGGTACCCCCATTGTTCATTTTGAAATTTCACCCGAGATCCAGATGATTTACCTTTTTTTACTTCAGTGAAGCCAAAATAGCCTAATAGCTTAACTGCTTCATTATGATGAAAATCCCGAGGCATTTTCAAAAAATGTTCAACTAGCTTATCTTTTGTACACAAAACGAATGTAACTGCATTTAGTTGCAAATACAAATATTCTTTATTGAATTTACAACAAGCTAAAGGAACAGATCAATCAGATGCTTTCACCAAAAAACAACAGTCTTCCCAATTGTACCCCGTTTTTCAAGAGCTAAATGCGCTGTATTCAAATCGCCAATTTTATAGGTTTTTTGAACAACCGGATCTAACTTTCCATCTTCGGCTTGGGCAATTACAGCTTTGAGGCATTTAGCTATTAGTTCGGGTTTGTAATCGCCAAGTTTTAGAATATTGATGCCGATTAATGATTTAGACCGCATAATGAACGCGAGCGGGGTATAAAATCCGGTTTGAAAAAGGAGCTTTAAACCGGAAAAAATTCCTTTCCCGCCTCCTACGCGTGAGGCTGCTCCAAAGAGAACGAGCTTCCCTCCGGCCCCCAGAAGTCTCAAATCTTTTTTTATCGATTTTCCGGCAAGTGAATTAAAAGTAGCATCTATTCTTTGACCTTTAAGCAGCGAATTAATCTCTTTAAAATAATCATTTTCACGGTAATTAATGGTGTGGTGAACACCCATATTTCGCAAAAATTCGAGTTTTTTTTCAGAGCCCGCTGTTGCAAAAATCTCGCAGCCGGCGTTAAGAGCCATTTGGCAGAGCGCTATTCCTACACCGCCAGCAGCGGCGTGTATGAGCACACGATCTCCGCGATAGAGATTCATGCTTTCATGGAAACACACGTAAGCAGTTGTGAATTGGGTCGCAACTGCCAGAGCCTTTTCGGCTGGGTATTGACCTGAAAAAGAACCGATTGCCCGGTAATCTGTAACTGCATATTCGGCGTAACCTCCAAAACGAGTAAGCGCCACAACTCTGGTTCCCACAAAATCGCCCGTCACTTTATCACCTTGAGCTTCAACTCTACCAACAACCTCATAACCAATTATGCAAGGTCTGTCAGGCGTCTCGGGATACATACCGGTTCGCGCGAGCACATCGGCAAAATTTAATCCAAAAGCTTCTACTTTTATCAATACCTGATCTGGGGCGCAGGTGGGAATTGCTGCGTCCCGAATTTCAAACGCCTGTTCGGGTGCTCCAAACTTTTTAAGAAAAACTGCCTTCATAATTTTTTCTTTTGGATTGCAAACATCAATATTGTATTCGTAACAGTTTAGTCATTCTATCACAACACTCCTATTTCATTATTCGAAATTCTTCATGCGTCATTCGTAATTCGAAATTAATTATTCCTTTCCTTTTATCACGATAACCATCTCACCTTTTGGCGGAGTAGTTTCAAAATGCTGTGCCAATTCGGCAAGTGTTCCACGAAGGGTTTCTTCGTAAAGTTTGGTTAATTCACGCGAAACAGTTGCCGGGCGATCTTCGCCAAAAAATTCGGCCATGAGTACAAGTGTTTTGACAATACGATGCGGCGATTCGTAAAACACTATCGTTCGCGATTCGTCAGCGAGCCCTTCTAACCGCTTGTTTCTTCCCTTTTTGGGCGGAAGAAATCCTTCAAAAATAAACCGATCGGTCGGAAATCCGGAGTTGGTGAGCGCTGGTATAAATGCTGTTGCTCCGGGAAGGGATTCCACTTCGATATCTGCTTCCACACAGGCGCGCACCAGCAAAAAACCCGGATCGGAAATTCCCGGCGAGCCCGCATCTGTTATGATTGCCAGCGTATCGCCACCAGCAATACGCTCTACAATCCGCTCAACCATGCGGTGCTCGTTGTGCGCGTGAAAAGGGATGAGCTTTTGATCAATTTCAAAATGTTTCATCAGCCTTCCCGACGTTCTGGTATCTTCGGCCAACACTGCATCTACGGTTTTCAAAACCTCCAAGGCCCTAAGGGTTATATCTCCCAGATTTCCAATTGGCGTCGGTACTAAAATGAGTTTGCCCATAAGTTATAGAGTATCCAGATAAGTCACCAGCAAGGTAAAGAGTTCGTTGTAATTTGCCCAATCAAGCCCCGATGGAACATCGTACACATCGTGATACGCTTTGGCATTTCCTAGTGTATAGATAAAAACCGCCGGCACTCCCGCCTCCGAAAACCAATAATGATCGCTATTAGCCGCTTTTCCGCGCAATTTTATTTTGGGTAAAAATTCATTTTGAGTATTGATAGCTGCAAGGCTACGCATCCTTTCGGGAAAAAGGCTTCCATTAACTAATGTAATTCCTTCAGCAGCAGATCCCATCAGGTCGAGATTGACCAAAAACTTAATTTTAGACAGATCAAAAAGCGGATTGTCAACAAAGTATTTAGACCCGATTAATCCGGCCTCTTCGGCTGCAAACGAAATGAAATAAATATCTTGTTGGGGTTTATTTTCGGCGTAAAACCGCATTAAATCGAGCAGCATGGCCGTACCACTGGCATTGTCGCTAGCACCCGGAAACATGGCATTGCCCATCATACCCAAGTGATCGTAATGGGCAGTAATTACCAGGCAGCTATCACTCGATTCCCCCGAAATTTTTCCAATAATATTTCTGGCTTCATACTCAATTTCAGCATTTTGAACATCAATTCCCACTTTTCTCGAATCGGTGCAAAATTTCCCTTTTTCAATTTCTATAAGTGAGTTTTTGTAGCGCTGCGGACTAACCGACCACATTATCTTTTTGGGATTAAGCACAATTATCGGAGACTTTCGCAACGTGGCAATCTTGAAATCATGAAGAAGACTCACCTCGTCGGGGGTATCAATTCCCGTAAGATCAATTACCGGAATAGCCTTTCTTTTTTTTGGAGTTGGCGATGAATTCTGAAAGCTCGTGGAATCGAGAAAAACCGTTTTGTATTTCCCATGCGAACTACCCGAACCGGGATTAATCAAATAATCGTACCCTTCGACCAGCGTATTGCCATTGCAGGAGACTATAGATTTTTTCGGAAAAGTATTTACTTTAAAAATGAATGGCTGAAAATAGCTTTCGCTAACAGGTTTAGCTCTTAATTTTTCAAATTGAGCGGCCAAATAATCCGCCGCCAGATTAGATCCATCGTTTATATATCCTCTTCCAAAAAAAGCAGGACTGGATAATGTATCAACCTGGCTGTTAACGTAATCTAGATCTTGAGAGAAAACAGAAACAGGAATTAGCCAAATCCAAAATGCTCCGGCAAAGACGAAACACGTTTTCACAAGTGGAAAATAATTTTTTACGCTATGAGCCCTCATCTGCATCACAGAAACCGTCTCTCTACCAATTCCATCATCTCCTTCACTGTGGGGCTTTTCATTTCCCATTCAAACCTATCGCCGGGCCCATTTTGAATGTATTCATCAGCCTCTAAATAGGTGGCGCACGCATTAATCCTATCCAATGCCATTTCAAAAGCACCGGTATCGTTCTGAAAGAGCGTAGAAATAAATTTAAACTTCTGGTTAATCGTAATTGCGGTTTTCAAGTTAGCAATAGGCTTTTGGTGAAGCTTTTGCGCTAAAGAAGGACCCTTTTCACCAAAAGCATCATTGAGGCTTTTTTCCATTTCCCTTATTTCTTCTATCGAGTCAATCAGTGATATTTGGTTGGAAGGAATAATGGAATTTTCTATTCTAAAAGCAGCCCGCTCCTCGTTCACTTCATTTGCTACAGGCTCTGGAGTTATTTCAGTTTTAGCCGGTTCGCTTTCCGGCTCTTCTTCCATTTGTGGTTGGGGCTCAACAGGTTTATCCTCCGCTGTCTCTTGAATAGCCGGTTCGATTGTAGACTCTGATTTTTCAATCACTTTCTCTCGCTCAATTTTTCCGGATACATCACCCTCATAAGCCTGATCGTACCGTTCTTCAAACGTTTTGTACTGTAGCACAATCATGCGCTCATGCAGCTGCCGCGAAAGTTCAGTCATTTCAATAATTTCATCGGCGTGAAGCTCTCCCTTTTCCAATTTTTCAGCCAGCTCCAAAATTTGCTTTGAAATACTATTTATAGTCATGTTAATCTGTTCTTTATCTATTAAAAACGGCGAAAATCCCCGAAGCGTATTTTCAGGGTTTATTAAATGATTATTTTAGCCGTTTGGCAAATCTACTTGATTCTGGCCAAAAGCCCCACCCACTTAAGGTAAAATATGTTTCTCGAAGATACACGAAAGGTAAAAAAACGCGGCGAAGGCTGGATAGAAGTGGTATGCGGCTCCATGTTTTCGGGCAAAACTGAGGAGTTGCTGCGCCGCTTAAACAGAGCGAAAATTGCCAAACAGCGCATCGAAATTTTTAAACCCGAAATAGACACCCGCTACGACGATGAAGATGTGGTGAGCCATGATAAAAATGCGATAAGAAGTACACCGGTTTCATCATCTGAAAAAATTCTCTTGCTTACCGCCGATGCGGATGTGGTGGGAATTGATGAGGCTCAATTTTTTGACGACAACCTCCCAAGAGTTTGCAATGAGCTTGCCAATCAAGGAATTAGAGTGATTGTTGCCGGACTTGATATGGATTTTCAAGGACGACCTTTTGGCCCTATTCCACATCTTTTGGCCATAGCCGAATACATTACCAAAGTACATGCTATCTGCGTAAAAACCGGAACTCTGGCGCAATATTCACATCGCATTTTAGGAGGAGAAGACACAGTGGAGCTTGGTGAATTAGATCGCTACGAACCACTAAGCCGGCAGGCATACATTCAAGCACGCGAAGCAGAAAAAAAGAAAAAAGACGATGCTTAAAGGCGGATACGAGATTGAAGATTTCAAAAATATTATTGGCGGCAGCTTCTTGCATAGAGCCAACCAAGCCGGCATAAAACATATTGTAACCGACAGCCGGAAATTTGAATTTCGGGAAGGATCTGTCTTTTTTGCACTCTCGGGATCGCGGCGAGATGGGCATTCCTATTTGCAGGAAATGCATGGAAAAGGGGTGCGCATTTTTGTGGTTTCATCAGAACTTGGTATTCCGGTTCTCAAAAATTCCACCATTATTACGGTCCAAAATTCGGTTATGGCTCTTCAACAATTCGCCGCTCACCACCGCAGTCTATTCCATATTCCTGTGGTGGGCATTACCGGCAGCAATGGAAAAACCATCGTTAAAGAATGGATCTATCAGTTGCTTTATACCGACTTTCATGTAATTAGAAGTCCAAAAAGTTATAACTCGCAAATAGGAGTGCCGCTCTCTGTATTGCTCATGGACGAATCGCACGATCTGGCAGTGTTTGAAGCAGGCATTTCCCGAAAGGGCGAAATGCGAAAGCTCGAAAAAATCATCAAACCGACGATTGGTATTTTTACCAACATCGGTCCTGCGCATCAGGAGAATTTTGAAAGCCTAAATGAAAAAATCGATGAAAAGCTCCAGCTTTTTATGGACTGCAAAACGCTGATTTATTGCAGAGACCAAGAGAATATTCACGAAAGGATCCAGTCGCAATTAAGCAAACATACACTTCTTACCTGGTCGAAAAACCACGAGGCCAATCTTAAAATTATAAGCACCAAAGTAACCGGTAAAAAAACACGCATTACAGGCCAATTTGAGGGTAAGGAAAGAGTCATTGAAATTCCCTTCAACTCACCGACTTCCGTAGAAAATTCCTGTCACCTCTGGCTTTTGCTTCTTCATTTGGATATGTCTGATGAGATAATTGCCAGCCATTTTACAACGCTTACTCCCGTGGCAATGAGGCTCGAACAGCTGGATGGAATAAACGGCTGTGTGCTGATAAACGATGTGTACAATTCTGATATTAACACACTTACTATTGCGCTCGATTATCTGAAATACCTTAGTAAGAACAAGAAATACACGGCTATTGTAAGCGACATTTTACAATCTGGCGAAGAGGAAGAAAACTTGTATCGCCGTGTTGCCGAGCTTTTAAAATCGCGCGGAATTACGCGATTTATCGGTATTGGAAAACAATTGAAATCGCACGCCCACCTGTTTTCAGATCTAAAAGCTACTTTTTACGAAAGTACTGGTGCGTTTTTGCAAAATGCGAATAAGCGTGATTTTGCAAAAGAAAATATTCTGCTTAAAGGATCACGAGCCTTTAAATTTGAGCGCATTGCTGACTTTTTACAAGAAAAATCGCACGAAACTGTTTTGGAAATTGACCTGACCAAAATGGTTGAAAATCTGAATTATATAAGAACCAGATTGCAATCCGACACAAAAATTATGGCCATGGTAAAAGCCTTTGCCTACGGTGCCGGAAGTTATGATGTAGCCCAGATTTTGGAATATAACCGTGTAGATTATTTGGCTGTGGCTTACGCCGATGAAGGTATCTCGCTGCGTGAAGATGGAATTACGCTACCAATAATGGTTCTCAATCCGGAGCTTTCGAGTTACGACGCCATGATACGGTACCACCTCGAGCCGCAGCTTTTTAGTTTTCGCACGCTCGAATATTTTACCGAAGCCTTACAAACTTCTACCGAAGCGCGCAGGTATCCCATTCACATAAAGATCAATACGGGAATGAACAGGCTCGGTTTTGATTTTGCAGATTTACCAAAACTCGCCGAAAGAATACTTGAAATAGATGTATTGGAGGTGAAATCTGTCTTTTCACATTTGGCAGGAAGCGACGATCAAAAATTTGAAGCATTCACCCAACAGCAAATTGCCGACTTTACAAAAGCCGCTGATTTCCTTTCCGACAAACTACCGAATCCTTTTATGCGACACATTCTCAATTCGAGCGGGATCTTGCGGTATCCCGAAGCGCAAATGGACATGGTGCGGTTGGGCCTTGCATTGTATGGAATTACAACAAGCCTAGATTTCCAAGGAAAACTAAAACCGGTGAGTACCCTTAGAACTGTCATTTCCCAAATTCGCGAAATTGAACCCGGTGAAGGTGTGGGCTATACGCCAAAAATGCCAGTGTCCGAAAAAACCAAAATTGCCGTTATTCCAGTTGGCTATGCCGATGGATTGCCTCGACTTCTCGGAAACGGTGGCGGTAATGTTTTGATTTCCAACACTGCCGTTCCGTTTATTGGAAATATTTGTATGGACATGTCGATGGTAAATGTAACCGGAATAGATTGCGAAGAAGGCGATGAAGTGGAGGTTTTTGGCGAACATCTGGATATTTACGAAATGGCTGATCATCTTCAAACCATCCCTTACGAAGTACTTACCAATATTTCTCAAAGGGTAAAACGGGTTTTTATTCAAGATTAGCCTTCCAATTGTTTTAAGCGAATATTCCCCAAAAGCAACGTATTGATCCATATCAGTTTGCATTTAGCCTGATTGATTTGGTAAATTGACCCCTACTTGCAAAGAACCGCACTCTATGTTGAAACTTTACACCCTCATTACCAGTTTATTTCTTCTTGCCTCTTCATTGGCTTACAGCCAAATGGACCACAAACCGGGCGAAATTCTAATCCAATTTTCAGCCGATTCTTCTCCGAGAGAGGTAATTGCCAAATATGCCTATAATCGCAATATACCGACGAGTATTGCCCTTGGCGACCTACTCTCCCCACCCATGAATATTTACCGGTTGGAATTCAATCCTGAAATGATTGATGAAACTGTTCTTTTGGAAAAGCTTAAAGCAGACAAGCAAGTAAACAATGTGCAGTTTAACCACTATGTTTATCCGCGAGAGACCGTTCCAAACGACCCGAATCTTAACTCGCAATGGCACCATGTAAACAATGGAAATAATGGCCTTGCCGATGCTGATATTGACAGTGATCTGGCATGGGATATTACCACGGGTGGACTCACCGCTCTGGGCGATACCATTGTAGTATGCGTAATAGAAGGTGGAAACTTATTGCACCCGGATTTGATTGGCAATGCGTATTTTAATTACAATGAAATTCCCGGAAACGAAATAGACGATGATGGAAATGGATACATTGATGATTTTAATGGCTGGAATGTGGCCAGCCAAACCGATGCCGGAGTTTATACAGGAAACCACGGAACCAGTGTAATGGGAATGATTGGCGCCAAAGGAAATAATGAATACGGAACTGTAGGTGCCAACTGGGATGTTAAAATCATGTCGGTGGCAGGTGAGAATATTAATGATGAAGCATCTGTTGTACAGGCGTATACCTATCCGCTTATTCAGCGCAAGCTGTACAATGAAACTGCCGGAGCCAATGGTGCTTTTGTAGTTGCCACGAATGCATCATGGGGAATAGATAATGGAAATCCGGCCGAGGTGCCAATTTGGTCGGCATTTTACGACACCCTTGGCTTGCACGGAATTCTCAGCTGTGGCGCCACAGCAAATAACAACGTGAATATCGATGTTGTGGGTGATATTCCTACTGCTGTGGAAAGCGACTATATGATAAGTGTTACGGCGACAAACTCAAGCGATTTCAGAACTTTCTCGGGCTTTGGAGCCACTACCATTGATCTCGGCGCGCCGGGTGAGGGCGTTGTTACAACAGCCGGGCAAAGCGGTACAACGACTACATCGGGCACTTCATTTGCCTCGCCACTTACTGCCGGGGTTATCGGTTTATTGTATTCTGCGCCATGTGCAGAATTTGCTCAGGTAGCCCGCGACAATCCGCAATTGGGAGCCGATTATATCCGCTACGTGCTTTTTGGCGGGGTGGATCCCATTGAAAATCTGGAGATTGAAACAGTTACAGGAGGTCGGTTAAATGCTTACAACAGCCTGACAATGATTTTGAATAATTGTGCCAATAATTTTTGTGTACCGCCATTTTCATTCGCTTCTTCTGTAGCCAACGATACAAGTTTTAGCTTTAGCTGGACAATGACTGAAGATCAAACAGCGTCTATCCGGTTCAGACTTTTGGGCACAGAAGATTGGACTTATTCAGAAATTCTCGATACCACTTATTATGCAATTGACACGCTATCTATTTGTGCCGATTATGAATTTGAAATTGCCACCAACTGCACCGGGAATATAGACGATTTGAATTATGAATCCAGTATTATTCTGCAAACGCCCGGCTGCTGTGTTGCTCCTGAAACCGCAGAAGTAAATCTGACCACAGAAACCACAATTGGCCTGGACTGGATAACGGGTTTTAACATTACCGGATACGATATATTTTATCGTGAGGCAGATTCTACAGAGTGGATTCTTTCCGGATCGTCACCAGAAGGGAATCATTTGATTAATGGTCTGGATTCTTGCACCAACTACGAAATTTTAATCAGACCAGAGTGCATTACAGGTTTTGAAGTAGGGGCATTTGTAAATCAGCGCACTATTGGTTGCGGAACTTGTATTGATTTAGATTACTGCCCTTCGTTGGGAGAAAACAGCAGTGATGAATTTATTGAATCTGTTGAGATAGGCGATTATTTAAACGTATCAGCTAATAATGGAGGCTACGCTATCTTTGAAGATTCAGGCCTTGAACTGGAACTTGGTTTTGAGTATGGTGCAACACTAACTCCCGGGTTTGGATCTTTTCCATTTTCAGAAAGATTTAAGCTGTGGTTAGATTCAAATCAGGATGGCGAATTTTCGGATGATGAGATTCTATTAGAATCTGAAAGCGCGTCAAATTTAGCTATAACAGGAACAATTACTATACCCCAAAGCGCTCTGGAAGGAGCAACGCGCATGAGAGTGGCCATGAAATACGCCGGTGGTGGCTCAAATGCTCCTACTGCCTGTGGTAATTTTCAATATGGAGAAACAGAAGACTATTGCGTTACCATCGTTAATACCACCGGTATTGAAGAAAATACTGCACTCTCTGTTTTTGAGCTTTATCCAAATCCTTCAAAGAATTCCTTTCATTTAAATTTTGAACCCCTTTCGGGAAATAACTATGCTGGTTATAGACTCGATATAGTTGATCTTGCAGGCAGAACGGTTTATCGCGGCCAGGTGAGCGCAGGAATGAATAGCGTATCACCGGATCTAAACGACGGAGCATATATGGTTCAGCTCTATAATGCGAAGGGAGAATTACTAAAATCGGAAAAGCTGGTGGTAATTAAGTAAGACTGCCGCCGTGAATATCTGATTCGTACTTCAGATTTGGTTCTGTTTCATTTTCATTAAATGGTTTTGAAAATAAACTAAAGAAGAACGCAAAAAAAGTAACTCCCGCCTGTGTTTCAACTGTATCTTCAGTAAGACACGAGATAAAAGCGATAAGTAAAAAAGCCAGAGCGAGGGCGTTCTTCCGCCGCACTTTAAACGTATAGCCAAAAAGGAAGAAAAAATAGCTAATACCGAGAATACCAAAGGCGACAAAAAAGGTAAGAAACTGATTGTGTGCTCTCAGCCAATAGCGCTCGTCGAGATGGGGATGCATTTCTTGGTGCATTGCTTTCATCTCATTTTTAACATCGCCGGTACCTACCCCAAAAGCCCAATTTGGCTTTATAACGTTCCACGCTACTTTCCAGAATAGAATGCGCTGGAAAAAAGAAGAACCTGTAACATCGCCGGTAACCTTGTAAACGTGAAGCCCAAACATAAAAGAGTGAAACCGGAGTTTTAAACCCGATTCATTGGCGTAAATTTCATTTGGAAAACCGTTTTCAATATTGTGAATATCCCCTTCCGTCAAACCCATAACGCCGGCATAATCTTTTCGCAAGCCTTTGGAAGTGAGATAACGCATCAGCGTAAAATTCAGGCTGGCATCATTTGTATCGGCCAGCATTTTTACATCGCTACGCTCATTCCACGCCTCAATCATTTCATCATTGGCGAAATATGCAAACGTGCTATTCCCATTTTCAATCAGTCCTGTTTCAGCCAAGTCTGCATAATCATTTCCTCTTGCTGTTTTTTTATCGAAAGATTTCTCCTTTGGCTTAGCCACAAAATAATCGTGATAATAGTTTACAGAATAAAATACGGAGGCGGCTAAACCAATAATCAGAAGGGAAACTGTAATTATGACGGCTCGCGGCTTTGCTATTCCTATGACAAAATATACTGCATAAGCGCAAAGCAGTAAAATGAGAATAATTATTCCGGTAGCAGATTGTAAGACGTTAAAAAACACGAGCGTATTTATTAATACAATCACTCCGTATATCTTCCACAATACCGATAGCTCTTTCCAAAGATAGATAATGGCCATTATGAGCATTACCATAAGCAGACTAAGCCTAATATGCGACACTCCCTGCACGATTTCGCGGTAGTCTGTGAACCCATCAGGCAACTGAAAATACCGAATATATGCAGAAATTGCAGCCAGCCACACCCCCAGTGAAAGCGCCAGAAAAATCAGCTTTACCTGTTTTTTAGATATTGGAATACTTCCCAAAACCAAAGCCAGAATGGGCAATGGTAGTTTTACGCGTAGATCCTTTGTTGCATAATCAAAGTCAGAAGTGTTGATAAGCCAGATTATATGCAGCACAAAGAGGCCGGCGATCAGCAATGCGACTTTATTTTCCTTGAACTTCGAAAAACCCTTTTTTAGTCCGGGGGAGATGAGCCAAGTAATGAAAAGGAGAATAACTCCAAGACTCATCAATAGATTGAGGTTTGGCATTCCAAACGCCAAAAAGCAGAGCAAAAACGTATAAACCCTATGGGTAGTTCCGGAGAGTTTTAGCAATTTTATAAGACCTTAGTTGTCTTTTAAACGGGTTTTAGAATAGCTTGGTATTCTGAAGGTTCTTTTAAAACTCTTTTTGCTTCAGCTACGGCTATGTCAGATGCGAGCGATGACTCAATTCTACCACGCTGATAGTAATAGCGAGATACAATTTCATTAACCAAAATATCCTCTATTTCGTCTTTGAAAATGATGAGATCCTTCTTCTTCTTCGACTTCAACACCGTTTCGAGCGTACTAAATTCGCTTTCAGCCAGACCCCAGTATTTTTCTTTTTTGGCAATTTTCACCAATTCCTCCAGTTCCCTTTCAGTATCAGTGGTATAGCTATAGTTTTTATCTTCAAGGTAAGCCATAAATGCTTCATATTCTTCATCAGACAGTCTGAATTCAGTTGCCGCTGCAATTTCACTGTGTTCGGCAGCGTACTTGTTGCTATACTTGAAAAAGAGACTCTCTGATAACAAGCTTGCAAGAATATGCGGAAACTCTGTTTTCTGAATCAATAAGTCAGGCTCAATACCCCTGCCATCCATTACTTTACGTCCATTTTCGGTATAGAAAACTTTAAGTAATGAATCAGGTACCTCCTCGGCAATACCATCATCATTCTTATGCGAATAATCCAGTTTTTGAATACATCTTCCACTGGGAATATAATATTTTGCGACAGTGAGCTTAAGCTTATTATTATACTGCAAATCACGCGTTTGCTGTACAAGTCCTTTCCCGTAGGTTCTGTTTCCAATTACTACTCCCCTGTCTAAATCTTGAATCGTACCAGACACAATTTCTGAAGCCGAGGCACTTCCACCATCTACGAGAATAACGAGCGGTATATTGAGATCTACAGGTTCGCTAAGGGTTATATGCTTGCGATCCCACTCTTCAATTTTTCCTTTGGTACTTACTACTTCCTGACCGCGGGGCACAAACAGGTTTACAATATTTACTGCCTCTCTCAACAGCCCACCACCGTTTCCGCGCAGATCGAATATCAATTCCTTCATTCCCTGCTTGTCTCTCAAATCAAGAAAAGCCTCTTTCACTTCCTGGCTTGCCGTTTGGGTAAAGCTCGTTAACCGTATATATCCAATGTTCTCATCTATCATCCCATAATACGGCACATCCGGAATTTTTATTTCCTCGCGTTTGAGCATTACTTTTTGAATCTCTCCAAAACGCTCAAAAGTAACTTCAAGCTGAGTGCCTGATTGACCTTTAAGCATTTTGCTGATTTCTTCCTGATCTTTTCCTTCTATAGTAACTCCATCTATCATCAGCAGCTTATCGCCCGCTTTAAGGCCAGATTTAAATGCCGGAAATCCTTCATAAGGCTCTGATATATAAACATCGCCGTCAACCGACCTGATCAAACTGCCTATTCCTCCGTACTGCCCGGTGGTCATAAACCGATAATCTTCTATATTGCTTTCAGTAATGTAAGTGGTATAAGGATCGAGCGACTCGAGCATGGCGTCAATACCGGTTTTCATCATATCACCGGGCTGCACATCGTCCACATAAAAGACGTTTAGCTCGCGGTAAAGCGTTGCAAATATTTCGAGGTTTTTAGATATTTCGAAAAAATTATCTTTTGCTGATGTAGCGAATATCCCTATTGCTCCGGTTGCCGCTAATCCGCCTATGACTAGCAATTTTTTAAACCCTGTCTTCATGTTTCTTATTTTGAGAGAAGTTAAAAGTACACTTATCGTAGAATTGAAAACGCATTAATTCATTTTTCTGTACTTCTTTCGCGGTTAATTCTTGTTAACCAGTGCCTCTGGTCAATTCTTTCTTAATTTTCGCCCCTGCCTGAAGGTAGTTCTTCTCTATTTGTGCGTATTCAGCTTCAGGTTTCCCGGTATAAATTATGGCAATAAGAATGGTTTTTCCAGGTGCCGCTTCAATTTTCTGATTGATTTTATTGAGCCTATATATTTCTCTGATTTGCCTTTTCAGCTTATTCCTGTCCACGGCTCGTCGCACACGCTTTTTTGGCACTACCACCAGCACTTTTTGAGTCAGTTCATTCTCTACGCTTTCGCGAAATGCAAAGCGCAACACTATACTTCCATCGCGCACAGATGCTCCGTTTTCAAAAAGCAAGTCGATATCGTGCTTATTGCATATTCGTTCTGATTTTGGGAAGCTAAAGGCTGACATAGGGCAACATATTAAAAAAGGCGACCTTTAAAGTCGCCTCTTCAAATATGGGAAAAAATTATTACTTAATTTTCTTAATATAGCTCTCAATTGCCATTGACATAGAGGGCAGGCCGGGAGTAGGAGCATGCACATCAATATTGAGACCCGCTTTCTTAACGGCGTCGGCTGTCGTTGCCCCAAAAGCGGCAATGCGAGTATTATTCTGCTTAAAATCAGGGAAGTTTTTAAACAGAGACTCTATACCAGACGGGCTGAAGAATACGAGCATATCGTAATTTACATCTGCTAAATCTGAAAGATCGCTACATACCGTTTGGTAAAAAACCGATTTGGAGTAGCGGATATTATGCTTGTCTAGCAAGTCAGTAATATTTCGTTTGTGAATATCGCTACACGGCAAAAGATAGCGCTCATTTTTATGCTTTTTGATTACATCAAGCAAGTCCTGAAAGCTCTGCTTACCGTGAAATATTTTCCGCTTGCGGTACACAACGTACTTTTGCAAATAATAAGCAGTAGATTCCGATAAACAAAAATATTTCAACGAATCGGGCACAATGATGCGCATCTCTTCACACATTCTGAAAAAATGGTCTACAGCATTTCTACTGGTTAATATTACTGCCGTATGTTCCAGAATACTCACGCGTTCTTGCCTGAATTCTTTGGCGGGAATTCCCTCAACGTGAATAAATGAACGGAAATCAATCTTTACCTTGTACTTTGCAGCAAGGTCAAAATAAGGTGACTTTTCCGTAGTTGGTTTAGGTTGTGAAATCAAAATAGATTTGACCTTATCAGCCATAGGGTGTTGTTCTGTTTTAAAGGTTTTTCCTATCTACGCTATTTCTGTGTTGAACAGTTTCCAGACAACCATAAAAGGTAGAATTTCAAGGGTGCAAAGGTACAAAATAATATATACCCGTGAAACAGTGTAACTAAAACTCATCAATAGGCCCTGAAAAAGGCGAAAGAGGATAAAAAGCAGAAAGAGAACACCAATAACATTGAAAAGAATATTAAGAGAGCCTACGTTAATAAAACATATCGCAATTGCTAAAGGCAAGAATATGACTCCCAGAGCCTTATTAACCAAAAAGACCTCAAAAAGATATTCCTTTACAATACCCGGATCATGCAGCACTTTTCGTAAAATAAAATTTAAGACAAGCTTTAGCAAATACACTCCCGCCACCAATGCCACATATATAAGGTAAAGCTCCCACCCCTCGGCCTGCGTAAAATTCCATCCATAAAATTTCGAAGCACCAAATAGAATAAGACCGATTACGAGTGCGAAATTGATAAATAAAAGCACAGAAACACGGTGTGAAAAAACCAACTCTTCGCGCATTACCTGGCGCAAAATCTGAATTCGCACCAAACTACTAAACAGCCGAAAAAGCCTCCTGGTGTAGGCAGCGCGCACATAAGCAAGCACAACGAGTATAACGAAAAATGCGGCAAGCATCCAATATTCATAAAGATTTGGAGTATGACGCAGCTCTGGAATCAACTGGCCGGTGTTATTTATTTGAAGCAAAATATGCACGGTGCGAATATCGTATAAATGAATCGGTTTTCTATGCTACATATTAAGAAGCCGATTTCAATTATTATTTCGGATCCAAAAGGTTACTCAATCGTTCTAACCCAAGATTAAAAGAACTTCTTAGCTCCTCGTGTGTTTGGAATATGAGAAAACAGCAATTTGGATTAGGGAACAAACCAACTTTTTAAATTACCAAAGAATAATCAAACTCTGGTTCGTAACTTTGCACCCGAAAAATTAACACTATGCGTACAGACCAATATCAAGGACACGACTATTTTGACATGGATGACTTGCTTAGCGATGAGCATAAGCTGGTGAGAGAGACTGCCCGTGCATGGGTAAAGAAAGAAATGTCGCCTATTATTGAAGAATATTTTGAAAAAGGAACTTTTCCACGTCAGGTAATACCGGGTATGGCCGATATTGGCGCCTTTGGGCCCTATATCCCCGAAGAATATGGCGGCGCAGGCCTCGACCAGATTTCTTACGGAATAATTATGCAGGAATTAGAGCGTTGCGACAGCGGCTTACGCTCTACATCTTCTGTTCAAAGCTCGCTTGTAATGTATCCCATCTGGAAATACGGAAACGAAGAGCAACGCAAAAAATATCTTCCAAAACTCGCTACCGGTGAGCATATTGGATCATTCGGCCTTACCGAGCCAGATCATGGTTCGAATCCGGGTGGAATGGTAACAAATTTTAAAGATGCCGGCGATCATTACGTTCTTAACGGCGCAAAAATGTGGATTTCGAATTCTCCGTTTTGCGATATCGCTGTAGTTTGGGCAAAGAACGAAGAAGGCAGAATTCACGGATTGATTGTGGAACGTGGCATGGAAGGTTTTACCACACCCGAAACACATGGAAAATGGAGCCTTCGCGCCAGCAATACCGGCGAGCTTGTTTTTGATAATGTAAAAGTGCCTAAAGAAAATCTCCTTCCTAATAAATCTGGTCTTGGCGCACCACTTGGTTGCCTTGATAGCGCCCGCTACGGAATAGCTTGGGGAGCAATTGGTGCAGCACTTGACTGCTACGACTCAGCATTGCGTTACTCAAAAGAACGCATTCAGTTTGGGCGACCTATTGCCGGATTCCAGCTACAGCAAAAGAAACTTGCAGAGATGATTACCGAAATCACAAAAGCACAGTTGCTTACTTTCCGCCTTGGCCAATTGCGAAATGAAGGTCGTGCCACAAGCGCCCAAATCTCAATGGCGAAGCGAAATAACGTTGCTATGGCTCTTGACATTGCCCGCGAAGCCCGTCAAATTCACGGTGCAATGGGTATTACAAATGAGTATCCGATTATGCGCCACATGATGAATCTCGAGTCGGTTATCACCTATGAAGGAACGCACGATATTCACCTTTTGATTACCGGGTTGGATATTACTGGTGAGAGTGCTTTTACTTGATTTGAGTATTGGGTATTGTGTAGCCTCGTCGATTTATCGCGAGGCCGTCCATTGCGAGTATGGAGATAAGATTAAGATACCAAATCCATTTTTGATAAACATTTAAGCGCGGATTTTCAAAAGAAAATCCGAGCTTTCTTATGTGTTTACTTTCTTGGTGCGTATTAGGGTTATTTTCTTGACAAACAGCACTCTATTTATTAAGTTGAATAGAGGAAACGGCCGGGTTACTTTGCTATAGGCCTGAACGAGCTTCTTGGTGATCTAGAATTTAGCTAGCCTTCACACTTTTTTTGCATGCGTCGGCGTCACATTGCTTTCATTCATCTGCTAATCATTGTAAATTGGCTTTTTTTAGTATTTTCGTTGCCTGTAAAAGCGATTTCAATTTAGGAAGGCGTATCACCTGCTTCCCAAATAAAGGGTAATTCTTTTTAAATCAGAATATTAGAATCAAACAGTAAAAACTTAGAGTGAACTTAATTTACAAAATCTTATTGTTAATTTATTTTTTGACAATACCATTTTTGGGTAATTCTCAATTCTCCTATATTGGCGCCGGAGTAGCTTTGCGAACTACAATTATTAATAAACCTCAGCTTAAAGGTTTAGATAAAACCAAAACCAGGGCAACAACCTTTGAGATAAATGGAATGTACAGACCCCTAAGGTTTTTTGCAATAGGAGCTAACATTAGCATTCCCGTTAATGAAGCTACAAACTTCTCATTTGAGGAAGCAGAAACAAATTCTGGAAATCCTTTTAATGGATTTGGCTCGTCTGGCTTTGGTGCAAACAAGTATTCTGAATACATACCAGAAACATTTGAATATACAGTTGAGCAATCAATGGCTGTAACATTTAAAGCTCGTCTCTATGCTTTCATTAATAGCGGTTTATATTTCGACTTCAGGTTTTCTATAATGAGCTTGACAGAGAGTTTAATTATTGAAAGGGATGCCCAAGTAAATATTCCAGATATTGATATTAATGAGAGAGAACAAACAGGAGTATTTTTTCCTGGATTTGGAGTTGGACTTCACGAGCACCTTGGTAAGCATATTTTTATTGATTTAAGTGTCAATTTCGATTTTATGAATATTAAGAACGATGGTTTTACATCTGATGAAGTTGTATACACGGGGCCTGATAGTGATGTGTACGAAGTTACCTTTGAAGATTTAATTAGCGGTAAAAAGAATTCTCATGTGTTCCAATTCTCTCTTGGTTATATTTTTTAAACCCATGAGTATAGAATGGGTTATAAACTAATTGGAAAATATGCTTTGTTTTTTTGTTCTCAAATGCAGAACCTTTCATTATTCCATTCTAAAAAAAGACTTTTAAATGAACAGACTCTACTTATAGGTTTATTTTTAAAGACCTTATACTAAATCTATAATTGAATTTCGAAGGAATGAATAATAGCTTAAAATTCTTATCTTTTTCCTATGATTTTTTCGAATATAAAATACTCACTATTCGGATTTTGGCGCTTAGACGCACGCATATTTTTTTTACCGATCAAACTTTAAAGATTAAGTCTACGCTATGGAAAAGCTAAAGCTTTAACTATGCCTTTTAATATATAACATGAACAAATCAGCCCTCATTTTAATAGCTGTCTTCTTTACTCTTTCAGCCCAAGCACAATATCACTTTGACCTTTATTCAGTTCCCGATAGTGCTGCTGTGTTTATAAATGGCGATGAAACCTGCACAACACCTTGCAGGGTAAAATTTTATTGGAAAGACAATGTAGATGGTAAAATTATATTTACAGTAAAGGCTCCTGGGCGAGAAACCTGGAGTGATACTTTATTCGAGAAGCCGTTCAGATTCGATTTTCAAAAAACTGCTATACTTAAACACGAAGTTTCTAAATTAAAATTAGACTCGATCACCCCGGTTATAGGGTTTGACAAGTTGATTACTGAGTTTGAAGAAGGAACCAAAATTGGTACATTCCAGAAAAGTAAAAAAGAAATTCAAACGCTTAAATGGATTAACTCATACAAAATTGGCGATGATTCATTTACCCAAAAATTTTATGATGTACTCAGCGAGCAAGGATTTCAAACACCCTTCAATGGGAAAATAGTCCTATTTAAGAATGATCAAGATAAAATTCGCTTACCTCGGTATTTAGTGGGGGCTAAAATCACCGAATTTAAGTTGCAGCTAGAAAAAACCAAAGACTTAGAAGGAGACCACCAAATTAAGGGCTTTACAGTTATGGGTGTAGACTGGAAAGTGCTCGATAAAAAAACAAACAAAGTAGTTCTTACCTATTCGAATAAAAATATGCTACACTATAGGCTGTCTCATTACAATAGATATCCAGATAATTCATTGGTTTTTGAAGAAGCGCTATATGAATTTCTACGCAACAGCGAATTTTATGAATTAGTAAACAGTTCTGAAGTAAGTATTGATTACGCAATGATTGGCGATAGTGCAAGCAATATACAACGTGCTATAACCATTCCTACAATACCGGAGTTTGAAAAGCTAAGCGATATGATTAAATATGCCAACCCTGCGTGCGTTACCATTATAACAGATGGTGGTTTCGGAAGCGGTGTTGTAATAAATAGTGAGGGCTACGTTCTTTCTGCTTATCATGTTGTAGAGTCTGTAAATCAGATAGATGTCAAATTCTCAAATGGGCTTACGCTTAATGCAGACATTATAGCCTACGATTATGCAAATGACATTGTGCTGCTCGACATTAATGGTTCAGGTTTTCCAGCTTTGCCTGTTTCTATTGGCACAGAAGTTCCTTTGGGCGAAGAAGTAATTACCATTGGCACACCGGCAAGCATAGACCTTGGTCAAAGCATTGCCAAAGGACTTATAAGTGGAAAGAGATTGATAGAAGATCGCGTTTATTTGCAAGCTGATATTGCAGTAAGCCCTGGAAATAGCGGCGGGCCATTGCTGAACGCTCAAGGCGAAATAATAGGCATTGTGCAAAGCAAAATTGTGACGGAAGGTGTGGAAGGAATTGGGTTTGCATTGCCAATGGAAAAAGCTTTGGAGATGTTGAATTTAAGGGTGAAGGTGGAGTAGGGTCTGGACACAAAGTCAGTCTGAATGAGAATAATAAGCGCGGATTTTCAAATCAAAATCCGCGCTATTTTTTATGGTTGATTTTTATTTTTTGTTCTTCATCATTTTCTCAGCGTAAAGATTATAGGAAGATTGTATTGAACGGGAACGGCACTTCCTCTTTGGCGCCCTGGAGTCCAGTTCGGCATCTCGCCTATCACCCGAAGTGCTTCTGCATCGATGTCAGGACTCACGCTCCTTAGAATCCGTGGATTTCCGAGAGATCCATCTGCATCTATAACAAAAGTGACATATACTGTACCGCTAATGCCGTTGTTCTTTGCTTCCGCAGGATATGCAATATTCTCTTGTAGAAACTTCATCATAGCCTTATCGCCGCCAGGGAATGAAGGCATTTGTTCTACTATGGTAAATACCTGCTGTTCAATCAATTTTATACTGGTAGTATCAACCGGCAATCGTTCTTCAACTTCTACTGCCGTGCTCTGATTACAAGGAAAAGCTACCTCGCGAAGTTTAGAAATAACATCAGTAATTTCCTTTTGTCTTGCAACTTCGGCATTATAAGCCTCGGTCAATTTTCTCATTTCAATCCTTCTTGCTTCGCGCTTTTTCACTATTTCGCGTTGCTCTCTTTCCTGCCTTGCTTTATTCGCATTGATTTGGCCTAACCGATTCTTCAATCTTCCAAAATTCATTTCTACACCCAAAAGAGCAGTTTTTATTTCATCAATATCGGCAGAAGCCATTGCAAAGTGAATTTCGTTTTCAAGCTTGGAATCAAAATTTTTATAACCCCAGTTGTAGCCGTCGGGAGTTTGCTCTATTGCAAAAACATGGGAAACAGAATTTTTCGTTCGCTTTGGAAAGCGCGCACGATACTTTCCAGCATTTTTAACCAGACCTGTGTAGGTGTTGATTTCGCCCAACCATACGTTCACATCTGCATTTTCCGATTCGTTTTCTATCTCAATTGCAACTTCTCTGCTATTGTTCGTCAATTGTGGCATCATGTATTTGTCAATATTACCCCATCCGGCAGAAGCCCATTGCGTGGCGAATACATTAGACGAAGATTGCCTTACGGTTGATGGATTCAGGCTAGCCGGTAAACTTGATGAAAGCCCATCTCGTTTTGCAGCCAGCAATTCTAATTTCGTTTGGTTCTTCTCATTGTAATCTGCCGAAATTCGGTTGTGGATATCGCGCAACTCCTTTCGCCTTTTTACATAATAAGCTTGAAGCCGATCTGAATACAAAGCCGCATCTTTAATGTTTCCCAGATTCTGTTTTGCAAATTCTTCAAAAACCTTTTTCAGATTTCCGCCCGCTGCTTGCGCCACCAGCGCATCGCATACATAAAGGTCTTTATCCAAATCCCGAATGTAAATCTGAAGCAAGGCATCTCCGTTTTGCGCTTTATGGATTACTTTAATCCGTTCTTCAAATGCTTTTGTAGCTATGAACGAATTCTGAAATTTAGCCTTTTTAATAGTTTCGATCGATGCCGGATCAATGCCGCAATCTTGCAATACACCCGAAGCTGTTTCATCTACTCCAAGCAATTCGTCCGCTTTCGGTATTTCATTAAGGCCCCAATTTAAGGAATAGTACAAACTGTCAACAACGGTATTGGTTGTTTTTTCATAACTCAAAAAAGGCATGTTCGCAGAAACTTCATTGGCAAAGCCTTCCGGTAAAAAATCTAATTCAGAAAGCGGAACTGTAACTAAGAACTGCTCAAGTGGTTTTGGATCTACCCAGTTAATGCTGCCATCGGGTTTTACTTCACCCTGAAACAACCTCATTTCTGTGTCACTTTCAGGAGTTGGAATTTCAATATATAATGGTCTTTTGGGATTTATTTTTACCGGCCTTCCGTCGATGGTGGTTTCCGTATAAAACATTCCGCCCGATTCAAGCACAGACCCATTGCTAACAGTATGCAAGTTGTAGAGTACCATTTCTGAAACACCAAATGCTTCAACCAATAATAATTCTACTTCGCCGCGAAGCTCTTTTCCGGTTTCATCGATAAAAGCATTCTTAGGAACGATTATTAGCATGCCGTCTTTGCCAACTATCGTGGCGCCATCATCGCTTTTGAAACTAAACTTTTGAATATCAGGAGTGACGTACAATTTCTTTCCACCCAATTCAGATATTTTATTCCCATTTTGATCCATCAGTTCTTGAGAAAAGGAATCTACCCCTAAAATGTTTTCGCCACTTGTTGAGATTTCAGTTGAAACTTCGGTCTTAGTCGCTGATGTGTTATTCGATTCCTCCAAACTTTGGTTTGGCCAAAGTGCCCATGTGGTCAAGATTACAGCCAGCCCAATTAATCCAATAATTAGAGTGGAATTCATCCCACCTTTCCGACGAATAATATCAATCTTGGAACGCAATTCTTTTCGGTTTATCGCTTTACGCAATAATCTTACCTCAGCCAAAGTTTCAGCCAGTTCGCCGTTTGTAGTGAGTTCATTTTCAAACTCTTTCCGGTCTTGCGCATTCAATTCATTATTCAAATAAATTTCAACGCGTTCAATATTATTTAGTGCTAGTCTCATGGCTCAGGAGTTTTTTATAGAAGCAAGTTTTATGGCCTGCTCCATACATTTGTACTTTTGAGTTTTAGCAGAGTTCACACTCGAAAAACCCATCGCCACAGCGATATCCTTCATTGATTCCTTTCGGGAATAAAACCGGTTGAAAATCTCGCGGCAACGCTTTGAAATTTCATCCAGCACCTTCTCCAATGCCTTTGATTTTTCCTCTTTTTCTTCATGAATTCCTAATTCTTCATTGCTCAAAATCAAAGTGTCTTTCCACTCCAATTCCTTATTAGATTGTTTTTTACGCAGCTTGTTTTTCCATAGTAAGCGGTTTATGCCATATAGATAGGTCGTTAGTTTTGATGATAGCTCAAAAGATGGTTCGCTCACCTTTTCAATCAGCAATATCAATGAATCGTGAAATGTTTCTCGCGCCTCGCTTTTGCTTCCGCCAGATGCGGCTATCAAGGATTTGATTTTCGGGAATTCACGATACAAGTACCTGATTGGCTCATCTGTCTTACCAGAGCGTATTGATCCTATTATTTCTCGGTCGTTCATGCTTTTCTTTTCACTTTAATGTCGAGAAAGTGAAAAGGTAACCTTTGTTTTTTTGGAACAAAGGTTGAGCCAGAAATGTAATACCGAAAATAGAGCCATCATCTTGTTTAGCTGTAAGCTAAAGATTCAAGGCCTGATGTGATCATTTTCAAATTGAATGCTAGGCGAATACAATCGGTTTATACCGTTTAGGTGCACAGCAAAAAGATGGCTAAAACTATGAGAAGTACCCGTCAACTTCTTGAATTATTCTATTTTTAACATCGTTCCAAGTAACAGGTTTAAGCATTTTAGGCATTGGCTCAATATCTGCATCATTGAAGTAGGTAAGGCTCTTGGCGACTAAAAAATCAGACCCATCAGGAAATTTTGAATAATAATACTCAAACATTTGAGCCAACGACAAAGTTTTGAGTAGAAAGAACAGGTCGATAAAATCTTTTTTGGCTCCTCTACTTGTTATCGCCGATAATTTCATTGCAGCAATATCTTCAATTGAAGCTAAACGTATATTGTCAACCACTTCAACCGGTCTCAAAAAATCATATTGATATGTAACAAAATCAACCTTGATATCATCAATCAAAATATTTAATACTTTAGGGGAATGATTGATAATTTTTATTTTACCTAATGAGTCAATTTGGTCCAAGATAGGCGCAACTTCCAACTCTGAAAAAGCAAATAGATCTAAATCTACAGAAAGTCTATGACCAATTTGAAGAGCCAGAGCAGTTCCTCCAACAAGGCGAAAATTACTCAGATAATCAATTTCCTGAAGTCGCTTTAATAATTGTAGTGTTTCGGGATGGATTGTTGTATAATGTAACATCTGAAGTTTTTCTTATCGATACCGAAATAGGTACTAAAAAAATTGAGTGTCAAGGGGTCTAAATGCCGCATCTGAAGAATTTCGCCTTTAATAAACTCTAGACCGTAATATGCCTTAATTGTAGCCCAATCTTTAAGCGAACCCCTTTGAATAACACGCTGGATAATAAAACGAGCATTCTTTTCATAGTCGAGCGTCTCTGGGTCAATATCCCAAAATAAATTATCCGGTAAAGATTTTAAATCCTGTCCCATTCTCCACGCATCGATTTAGTGTGCTCTTTAAAGCTCATCGCATCCTCTTTCGTAAATACACCTTTGTATTTATCGGATAATTTCGCTTTTGAAGCACTTAAGTTTTCTTTGAGAATCTTAATCAGCTGCAGCGCTTCTAGCGCTTCTAGCTCTTGTATGAGCTTTAGCGTCTTTTTATTTGTCAACTGTATGGTAATTGTATTTTCCATAATTTAAAGTTAGTGAAATACCACAGATACTCCTCGATGCTTAGCATAAATATTTTAATAATCACCCAATCTATGCAAACAGAATTATCACCAAAACGAAAATAACTGTGATTGATTTTGCCAAAAGTCAAATATACATACTTTTCAATATCGCTCCCCAAATCCACTCTTCTAAAGGATGCTCAGCGCGAATTTTATTCAAAACTCCGCGCTTTTCCAAAGCCGTATCTGTCGTTTTACCAATAGCTACAACAACCTGATTTTCACCCAATTCATACAAATCAAGATAAGCATCAGCATTGCTCGGCGATGTGAAAATCAAATAATCAGCAGTGCTTTTTGAAATTTCTGGTGCAGATACATTTTCATAAAATTCCCACTCTATCAACTGATTTTCAGGAACTATTCCATGCATCCGCTTCAAACTTTTGTCGCTACAAGCCATTATTACCGTTTCAGTGGATGGTAGCATTTCGGCAAATTCATCAATACCTTCTTTCGGATCTGTTCCTTTTGGTAAAAATGAAACTTGCCAACCTTGCTCTTCTACGGCGCGTTCTGTTCCGGGGCCGATAACACCAATTTTAAATGTACTTGCATCAAATTTTTCGGCGAAGAGTTCAACGCCTGAAGGTGACAAAAAGAAAATCCAGTCGGCTTTTGGAAGGGTCAAATCACTTTTTAGACGAAGCGAAATACAAGATTGCTTTTCGATAGTAATAGTGTGCTTGCGCTCGAGTTCGGTGAAAAAATCTCCTAGATAATCGCGACTAAGAAATAGTGTTAAGCCAGAACTTTTTTTTTGAGTTGAGCCGCAGCTTTTTGAGCCAGACCGTCAGTCGTTTTAGCTTTAAGGAATACAGACGAAGGCATCTCGCCATAGCGTGGCGACATAATGGCGCGTAGCTCCACACCTTCGGCTGTTTCTATGCAATACGCACCAAGTGGCAATTGGCAACCGCCATCAAAAAGGTTGAGCACCTTGCGTTCTGTGGCCACCAAATTAGCAATTTTGGTATTGTGAAGGGCTTTTAGAATCTCTGCCAGCTCTGTGTCTGAAGATCTGATTTGGCAAGCCAAAGCACCTTGTGCAGGAGCCGGAATAAACTCACGTGGATCAAATTCGAAAGCATCCAAATCGCTAACATCCAGATTGAGTCGGTCGAGTCCAGCTTTCGCCAAAACAATTGCATCAAAATGTCCGTCGCGTAACTTTTGTACGCGAGTAGGAACGTTTCCACGAATGTCGTCAATTTCCAAATCGGGACGGTGAAGCGTCAACTGCATTTTTCGGCGGGCGCTCGAAGTACCAACTTTAATGTTTTTCTTCAACGTCCAGCGTTCATTGCTATCGGTAAAACCTTTGCGAATGAGCAAAATGTCAGCGGGATTGGCCCGGTTTAAAATGGCTGCAATACTTAAATCGTCAGGCTGATTTGTCTCCAAATCTTTAAAAGAATGCACAGCTAAATCGACTTGGTTTGCGAGCAAAGCTGTTTCAAGCTCTTTGGTAAAAAAGCCTTTGCCTTCCATCTTGTCAAAACTCAAGTGCTGAATAATATCGCCCTGTGTTTTAATGATTTGAATGCGGACTGCGTGTCCTTCTTTCTCAAGTAAATCTTTGATATAATTTGCCTGCCACAAGGCCAGGTCGCTCCCACGCGAACCAATTACGATTTCAGAATTTCTCACTTCGACTTATTCAACATGACTTCCTTGGCCATTTTCATGGGAACGGAAATATATTTTTTCTCCATATAGGCTATCACCTTGTCGAGCACTTCGCGCGATTCGGCATTCATCTCGCTTAGCTCTTTGGCATAAACGGTTCCTAAAGCAGTATCTCTAATTTCTTTAACTTTTTGGGGGATTTGACGCATTGCCAACTCCACTTCGCGATCTCTGTACATATCGTGAAACTCCATCAGCTTGGTATCTATAATCACTTCGCAATTTTTAATTTCACTCGATCGCTCTGCTAGATTCTTATCGGCAATGACCTTAAGCATAGCAATATCGATATACTTAAGGCTGGTTTCGGCTTTCGCCAAAACATCAGTTGAAACATCTCCTGGAATGGCAAGGTCGATGATTACTTTTCTGCTTTTTTCGCCTTGAGCTAGCGTATCATAAATTGCTTCTGTAAGAACCGGCTCACCAGAAGATGTGCAAGTAATACAAATATCAAATCCGGTGGTGTGGTTAGGAAGTTCGGTAAGGGCAGATGCTTTCGCTCCAACTTCATTGGCCAGAGCCACAGCTTTATCAACCGAACGATTGTAAATATGAATGTTCTTGTAGCCGTGCTTAGCCAAAAAGCGAATCATCGCTCTATTGGTTTTTCCGGCACCGATCATTACAATCCGACTGTCGGCGGGCATATTCAAATCACGCAAACGGTGAAAACCGAGAGAAACTACAGAAACCGGCTTTTTGAAAATGGCCGTTTCGGTAAAGATCAGCTTAGCTGTTTCGATTGTTTTGCGAATCAAGAGACGGATAAAATCGCCAGTAAGGCCAATTTTATGACAATCTTCGTACGATTTACGCACTTGAGTAATGATTTCGCGCTCGCCAATAACCATCGAATCGAGCGATGCACTCACCCGAAATAGGTGCTTCACACCATCATCGGCACGGTGAACTTCGGCTCCTTTTGTGATAAGATTGAAGTCGGTTTCTGATAAATCCAAATCCATTGCCGCCACAAGATCTTTGGCATCTATCTGATTTCCGGGACTTTGAACAACCAAAAACTCTACCCGATTGCAAGTAGAAAGGTACATAAGCTCATCAAGCTTAAGGGTCTTTTTTAGTGCGGTAAGTTTGTCCTGAATAAAATTTGGATCAATATGAAATTTACCCACCATCTCCAAAGGGAGAACCTTGTGGGTAAAGGCAAAAACCGAAAATCTTCTTAAAGCCTGTGTAATCATATTGACCACAAATTTCTATATAGAGTAATGATCTTGTGTCATGGAATTGTCAGAGCGCATTAGCGACGCTTATTTAGACGGATTTCAAATAGAGACAATGTTATCTTTAGATGGGAACTTGGGTGAGAAGTTACAAAATGAATTAGAGAATTAGTCCGATACGCAAGCACCCATAATCAATCAGAATCTTTTCAGTAAATTAGATTTACTTTTTAAACCGGTCATATCTGTAGAACTAATCACTCAATAAGTCTTTTACATAAATGCAAATTTTAGGTTTTCTTAGAAACCAGCCGTCATTAATGATCTCCCTATTAAGGAATTATGTTTACTCAAAGTTGAAAACTACTAACAGACAAAAAATTTATCGTAAATAATTGTAGGCACGGACTTAATTATCAGAGTATAACGAGCAATTATCAAGAAATTCTGATAACGTTAACGTTTCGATAAAATCATATTCATACGTCAGAACACCGTCAGCAATGAAAAATAATCTCCCCTTTCATACACTATCAAGATCTAACTTTTCGATGGGAATCTTTGAAAAATCAATATCAAAATATCCCTTAAATTTATATTTGTCATCTAAATCACGAATTATAGGTGAGATAATTTTACCCTTGTGATACGTAATGAAAGTGACTGATACATTGGACTTAACGCATTTATCATCTAACACTTGTAGCAAACCAATCTCGCAGGAGGGACAACTTGATTTCCCTAAAAAAATGAGTAATTGACATTTGTCAGAACTATAATCTTTATCAACTTTATTATTGCAACCGCTAGTTAGTAGGGCAATGAAAATTGCCGCAAAATAAAACCATTTGAAGTCGTATCGGTATTTAGAAACCATGCCTCATCATTTCTAAAATTAAATGTAATAACTTCTGATTTGAATTTACCGACATCCTGACGCGCCAAAACAGAATCTTCAAGCGTTATTTCTAAGCTTAGTTCATCAGAATTCTTATTTCGAATACAACGATAATGGTATTGACCTTTATCAAAAGTGTCAGAATTTGCAATAACGACCTCGTCGATTTCGGGATGATCATTAATTAGGCGAGTCATTTCGCCAGATTCAGAAAAAACTATAGTTTCATACTCGTTACAATATCGCTCCAGATCAACTCCATAGAAGGAGCCATAACTGGTTGTTAATTCCTTATCAGGAATGTCATGATAATAAGTAAGTGGTTCTGCTTTTAGTCTGAAGTTATTAAAAGAATCAATTTTCATTAACTCGGGTATTCTTTCCTTGTTGGCAGTAAAAGTTAAGTTTCATATTATCAGGCTTTCATCTTTCAGAACTTTAAAGGCTAAAATAGCACTCGGAATATTTGTTTCATGGGAGTTGAAATCGGTCAACGAAACGGAGAGTGAGCGCAGCATTTCCAATGATTTATCTGCTAAACTGAATTTTAGATATGTCAAAATTGTCTCATAAATTGAGCATCTTGCTCTTGGTATATAACATGATAGGGAAGAACTACTACAACAACCAGATGCAAACTATTTTCTGAGACATAGAAATTCTCAACGTAATAATTTAATGGCTCAGCGTATTCCCTACTCATAAACGGGTAAGTTGTATCGTTCTCAAAATGAAAATCTATCAATTCATCTACGATGTCAGCTTCATCTAAGCTGAAAAACAAGTTGGGATCTTCCCCTTTCGTTAGTTCGAATATATCTGAAAGATCACTCAAAAAAAATAATTTATCGTCAACAACTTGAGTACTTGGTCGCACGGTGAGGTTAACAGAATGAACCTGCTCTTGGATATAGTTTTCACCTAAAAATTTATCCTCTTTTCCTGAATTTGTACAGGAAAAGAGGATATAGATTAACAAAATGTTAAAACAAGATTTCAGCATTGACTAGTAAGCATCAAATAATTCATATTTCTTCGAATTGCCATCATCAATGGCATTTCCTACTCTTTTATTTGGTACTATTCTCTCAACACCATTCTCATTAAATATTACTGCAGGTAGATCTTTTTCTGGTATATCATATTGTGGCAGAACCTTATCAGTTACAATAATCATACAATATCCAGATACTGAGAGACAACTTACCCAACCATTACTTTCGCCTTCAAAAATCCCACCAATTATCTGAATCCCAACAGGCAGAATTTTATTACTATTAGGCGCAATGGTATTAGCGTGGAGCACCTCAGATTTTGTTAAGGACAAATCCTCATCATTCTCATTACTCCCCATTAAAAGAGGCATTGCACAAAGCAAAATAAACGTTTTAATTAATATATCGAACTATTTTAAAATAAGCCTACTCTAGGTTTTCGGCATCCCCATCTATACTTATTCCTCAAGTATCTTTCAGATTAATCAAGTATCTTTCAGAAACTCAAACATAAAAAAAAAAATTCGTAGTCATCCAACTTCAAGGTTTCATCTTCTTCTTATTATTTATATTATTTTAACATATTCCGGAGCTTATAATTTCGGTCAACCCACACCTAAAATTTACTACAAAATTTTAAATTAAAATTGAGCTGTTCCGAATTTAACAAATAAAAACCCCTTTCGAGATTATACTGTCAACTTTCAAATTTTGTCATTGCCATTATATGCCTAAAATATATTAACAAAACTATGAAATGTGCGTCACACACTATGTATAAAGGAGTTAACATTGTTTTAAGATTAGATTTAAATTCTTTTTACCTTAATGAATATCTCAATTAACTAGTATATTACTTTACCATAAAGTCGAATGGGTTCTTAGCATTATAAACCTTATCATTTCCAAGCTCAACGAGTAGTCTGTCGGCTACAAATTCAATGTATTGTTGCATCAATTCAGCGTTCATTCCAATAAGTTTGACCGGTATGGAATCAGTAACAAATTCTTTTTCGATTTCAACTGCGTCAGTTATGATTTTTTTCACCCGTTCTTTAGGGAGTTTATGCTGCAAGTGATCATTGTAAAGAAGACAGGCAAAGCCACAATGCAGACCTTCGTCGCGAGAAATAAGCTGATTTGAAAAGCTCAACCCGGGCATCAAGCCGCGGTTTTTAAGCCAGAATAGCGCACAAAAAGAACCCGAGAAGAAAATACCCTCAACTGCTGCAAATGCAACCAATCGTTCCGCAAAGCTTCCATTGTCTATCCAGTTCAGCGCCCAATCTGCTTTTTTCTTTACGCAATCAAGTGTTTCAATGGCATTGAATAGCATTTTCTTCTCAGCGGCATCTTTGATATACGTGTCAATCAGAAGCGAGTAGGTTTCAGAATGCATATTCTCCATCATTACCTGAAACCCGTAATAAAACTTGGCTTCGGTATATTGCACCTCCGAAAGAAAATTCTCGGCAAGATTCTCATTTACAATACCATCGCTTGCCGCAAAAAATGCCAGAACATATTTAATAAAGTGACGCTCATCATCGTTTAGCTTATTCTCCCAGTGGTCTAAATCCGGCTCCATATCAATTTCCTCTACAGTCCAAAAAGAAGCCACTGCTTGCTTATAGAATTTCCAAATATCGTGGTGAACGATTGGAAAAAGAACAAAACGATCTTTGTTTTCAGCCAAAATGGGCTCTATCTCACTGATTTCATTTGTCACTTCCGTCATGATTAAATTCTTAATTTTTACCTTTTCGTTAGAAAATTGAAAATTTCTAATATTTTCCAGCTACTAATGCTGGGTTTCAATCAAAAGTAACTGATTTATCCTTACCGAGTGTGGTTTTCGCTACTTCAGTGATCCATAAAGAACTGAAATATTCAAAATACGTTGCTGATTTTCACAATAACTAATACTCAAAACAAAATGAATCCGGTTTAGCACGCACCTGGCGGGCCGCCAGAAGAAAAAAGCCTCGCGGGACGCTAGCCTTGAAGCAGCCTTGGAATTCTATCTAAGTTGGCATACGAGCGAGTTTTTCGTTGAATTGATGGTTCCTGTTTTAACCGCAAAAACACTAAGATTTTACGCCAAGGTCGCAAAAAAAAATAGATTGTCATACGCCGTTTTACCATCCACAGCCTCGGTATTGAAGCGTCTTATAAACAACATCAAAAGAGCCCGAAGCTAAACGTCGAGCTCTCTTAAAAATTCAATAAATTAATATCGTCACTATAACTCATTACGCAATACGCAATACACAATACTCACTACTCAAAGCGCATAAAAACTTATTGCTCCCACCATCCCTTACTATTAATATCATCACCACCCATAGCTCCCGCAGCTTCGGCATAATTCGCTGCATTGGTCGCCTGCTCGCCTTCGGGATACAGATAGCGAACGGGATACATACCATTATTCAAATTGTCTGGCCCAGCAACAAGTGCGGGAATTCCGGTGCGGCGAATATTAAACCAGGCTTCGTGGCCGTTTGAAATCAAGCTCAACCATTTTTGAGTCATAATTTTAGTCAGGTTGTTCGTCCCGTCAAGCGCTACATTTTCACGCGTAAAATAATCACCGGGCAAACTGGTGTTGTAATATTCAAAGCTGGCACTGATACCGTTTTGGTAATAGGTTAGGGCATCTCCACCCAAAATTCCACGCTCGCAAGCTTCCGCTAAAGCAAATTGTAACTCAGCGTATTGCATAAACTGGCCATCAACTCCACCGGGTACATCCCTAAATATAGCGCCAAATAAACTCACATCGGAAAGGTCAATTCCTGAAGCAGCAATTGTTTCACGACTCTGGCCGTTTAGAATGCCATTAAATACGGGATTGCCTTCCAAAACACTATTCGATGTTGGTTTATAAAGCACATCAACTCTCGGATCTTCCCAAGCCGATAAAATAGAATCTACTGTAGTCGTCATTCTGTGTTCCTGATATAAACCAAGGCTACTGTTAAACATCGGCCATTGGTTTGGTGCAGAGCTCAAATAAGGCACCACTGCATTGTCCATATTTCCACGCATCAATCTATCTTCACTCACGAGCGTCTGCAACTGACCCGATACATCTACCCTGCCGCTTATCCTCAACAAATAGCGCACGCGAAGCGAATTTGCAAATCGAATCCATTGATCAAGGTCATTTCCAAACATCACATCCCCATCTATTGTAGCAGAAGTTTCATTGAGTGTCATAGCAGCATTCTGCAAAACAGCTAAAATGCCCAAATCCGGGTCGGTATAGATAAACTGCTGGGTATCGTATTTTGGCGTAATGTTGCCGTCAATAGCACCAATTGCTTCACTGTAAGGCACATTGCCCCACATATCTGTAAGCTGTGAGTACATAAAGCTGCTCATAATATCGCAAACAGCTACATAAGCCTCATTGCTGTTTTCGTTTTCTTTTATAGAACGAATATCTGTTTGCAAATGGTAAAGCGTATTCCAATAGGTGCTGTTAGAACCCATTTCATACCGATCAATTCGCTCAAACTCTACACTGGCAGCAAAATGCTCCAAATAATTAGCAAGCCTAAAGCCTTGATCAAACGTGTTTTTATCGGCAGCGACAGAAATCACATTTGCCAATAAAAATTGCGGGCGCACGTCTTCGGGCGCATTTGGGTTTTCGTTTATTTCGTCAAACTTATCGGTACAGCCCGTGGTAAATAACCCGATGGTGAAGAGTGCTAAAAATATCTTTTTCATAATCGTTGATTTAAAATTGGGTTTTAAGGCTAAAGCCAAAGCTTCGTGCAGATGGATAGGATGCATCTTCTACACCATACGTAAAATTGCGTCCCTGAATGGAGCTCAACTCTGGATCGAAATGCGGATTTTCTGTAAATAAAAGTAGGTTGCTTCCAATTAAACCAACTTCTATTTTTTGAAATCCTATCGACTTACAAACCTTCTCGGGAAGCGAGTAATAAATGCTTACTTGTCTCAATTTCAAGTACGAAGCACTGTAAAGTGAGCTGGCTTCGTTGCCACGGTCGTAGTAATTATTGTAATACTGACTTGCGGGAACTACCGTTGTGTTTGGAACATAAACAGGGCTTTCATCGTCGCCAATATTAACCACACCGTCACCCACAATTCCAGTTTCGCGACCTTCGAGTGTTTCTTTTAGTACGCCAGAATTACTTCCTAAAGCTTTGCTTCGCGAAACAATGGTACCACCCTTTCTCCAGTCGAATAGCACTCCAAGAGTGATGCCTCGGTAAGTAAATTGATTATTGAAACCAAGTGCGAAGTCCGGATTGTAATTGCCCAGCAAGCGGAGCGTTGCATCTTGCACAGGCAATCCATTGTCATTGTAGAGCGTTTTTCCATCTATTTCTACAAAACCGGTTCCGTACATATCGCCTACTCTACCTCCTTCTTTGGCTATATAAAATACAGTGTTTGAACCCCCCGCTCCGGCAAAAACACTCGCCTGGCCAGTAACGTATTGATCTACGCCTTCGGGGAGTTTCGTAACGACACTCTCAAAAGTGGAATAGTTAAGCGACGAAACCCATTGGAATTTTTCCTTGTCAATAATTCTGGCACTTACCATGGCTTCAAATCCACGGGTGCGCACTTCGCCACCATTTTCTACAATGTTGGTATATCCTGAAGCATCGGAAACCGGGCGCCCAATAATTTGATTTACACTCGTATTTTGATAGTAAGAGAAATCTGTTTGAATGCGATTATTCAAAAACCAAATTTCTGCACCAGCTTCGTAAGCGTTAAGACGCTCTGGTTTCAAGTTCGAATTTTTCAAAATATTCTCATTCGTCAAGCGAAAAGAAGACCCATAATTTTGGTTGAACCGAAAGGTATTATTCAACTGATATGGATCGGTATCGTTACCAACACTCGATGCACTAAATCGAACTTTTGCGTAAGACATCGGCTTTGGAAGCTCGTATGCATTGGAAATAACATATCCCAAACCGGCAGAATAATAAGCAAAAGAGTTATTATTATCAGGCAAGGTGCTGCTCCAATCGTTTCGTAAGGTTAAATCGAGATAGTAAACATCTTGATACGACACATTTCCAATTCCGTAAAGGCTATTTATGCGTTTCTCAAAAGTTTGGCTGGCTCCCGTAAGCGGAACCCGCGAATTTGCAAGGGTATAAACCCCTGGCACGGCGAGTTGGCCTGCTTCTGTGTATTGATAGTGAATGTCTTGATCCATCCGGTTTCCACCTGCCGAAACAGAGTATTTTACATCCTTATTTATCTGGTCTTTCCATGTCAACAAGAGATCAGAATTTATTTCACTAAACGAGACATTATCTTCGCGGTAGGCGCCAAAAGGCCTTCGATTCGTGCTGTATGCGCGTTTAAAAACACGGTTATCGGTATAGTTGTCAATCCCTGTTCTTACACGTAAGCTCAACTTTTCAGTGAATTCATAATTCGCGGAAGCATTACCCAAAATCCTATTTTTCTTAAAGCTATTTGTGTTTTCAAAAAGGGTGAGATAGGGATTTGTGAGCCAGAGATAATTTAAATCGAAATGCTGAACCCCTTCCTGACCGGCTTGCCAGTAATCCTTAAGTGCTTCAATATTGGTTTGGCGACCCGTCCAGTTAAATCCATACATCACATTTTCGTATCCAAAACCAACGGCAGGGCGGTTATCGCTGCGTGTGTAGATATAATCTGCAAAAACATCGACAGTCAACTTATCCGTCAAGTTTTGAGTCAGGCTCAAGGCAATTCCATCGCGATCGAGATCGGTATTTGGGATAACTCCCTTATTGCGAAAATTGGTGTAAGACAACCGCGCGCTTCCATTATCGCCATTTGACGTAACGGCAATATTGTTATTAAATGTTACCCCGGTTTCAAAGAAATTGCGAATATTATCAGGTCGCGAAATCCAGGGTGTTGGCGTAATGTCGGTATAAGATCCGTCAGCCCGGGTACGCGCAATTACATCGCCACCACGAACAATATTTCCATTTATATCAATTGATGGACTATCAAATTGCGCAATATTTAAACCTTGATCGAGCAATGGCCCGTAGCTGCTCAAGCCACCATCGTTTGTGCCGCCACCTGTTCCGTTTTGGAAAGCGTATTGTCCATTCGATCCACCACCGTATTTATTCTGATGATCGGGGAGTGTAAGCACGCGATCTATGGTTACCGAACTGCTGGTGGTGACGCCAATTCCGCGTTGTTCTTTCCCGCGTTTGGTAGAAATAAGCACAACACCATTTGACGCGCGCGTACCGTAAAGCGCGGCAGATCCCGGGCCTTTCAAAATCGTGATAGATTCCATATCGTCGGGACTTAATTCAGAAGCACCATTTCCAAAATCAACTTCGTGAATGTTGCCACCATCGTTAAACAAGTTGCTGGTAATAAGCTCATTGCTTATTGGCACCCCATCAACAACAAATAGCGGTTGATTGCGGCCGCTCAATGAATTCTCTCCGCGAATAATAATCCGCGAAGAAGATCCTACGCCAGAAGAGCCATTTGTAGTTTGCACCCCAGCCACTTGTCCGGCAAGGCTATTTACCACATTTGTCATTGGCACTTGGGTTATTTGCCTATTGTCAATTTTTGTAATTGCCGATGTAAGCGATTGCTTTTCACGGTCTATTCCCAAAGCGGTAACCACAAACTCATTCAGTTGCAAGGTGCTGGCATTGAGTGTAATTGAAGCGGGCATTTCGCCATTAGATACCGTTAAAGTCTTGTTTTCAAAACTGATAAATGAAATGCTAAGCGTGAAATCTGGCGTTGCACTTTTGATAGAAAATGCACCATTTGCATCTGATATAGCGTACTCTTCCGTGCCAGTTACGTTTACCGTCGCACCAGCTATCGGTAGGTTTTCCGCATCGAGCACGCGCGAATTGTAGGTTGAGCTTTGCGCAAATGCTGATGCGATTACAAGCTGGAATAGTAAGAGGAGAGTTAGTCTCATATAATATTGATTATTATCGGTTTATTTTGTAAATATCTTTAGGCATTTTGCCAATATTTTGAGCCGTAGCATGCACTTCGACTCCGCTCAGTGACCACTACGGCTGTACTCCCTTGAGTGTATTTCTTGCTTCTTCCATTAAATCTTTTCGCTTCTCAAGGTTTATTTCCAATGGCAATTGTGCCAATCCAAGCATTCTGCGCAAGATTTCTGCGGCGCTGTATTTTTCGGTAAGCACGCTGTCTATTTTGGCTTTCGCCGAATAGCGATTCATTACGAATTCAATGATTTCAGCCGATTGATCTGCCATTTTTAAATGGGCACACATTACACCAATATCAAATTCGGGATCACCAAAAAAGCAAAACTCGGGATCGATTATCTTAATGCCATCGGCCGTTTTAAGCCAACTTCCTGGAAAATAGTCACCGTGCAGAATTGCTGGGCCGTCAGCGAGATAGCGATCACCAAGTTCTTTTACTGCGACATGTAAGGATTTGTCGGCTTTAAAATCTTTGGCGAAAGCGGCAAGTCCGGGAAGGATTTCATCCAGATTAATCCCATTGTTTTCCAGATAGGGAATCACAAAAATATGCTCAAAATTCAAGAAGCGCATTTCTCTGTTTCTGATAGGGTTATTGACCTTTTTCACAGGAAAGGAAGCGTGGAGATCTGCTGCAAAATCAACAAGTATTTCCAAATCGGCTTGATCGATATTTTCTCCTTCTCGGTAAAGTCGTGAATAGTCAGAGCCTGCCCCCAAATCGTCCATTATCATCACGCTATTTTCCTTATCGAGACCAATTACATTTGGGGTCATCGCTTTGAGTGCAGCATTTCCAGAAAGGATTTCGTAAAACCTTGCTTCGCTCAAAACGCGCTCAACGGGAGCGGCCACTTGCGGGTATTTCTCAACAAAATCGCGGCTTTGCTTCACTATAAAACTGCGCTCACCGGTATCAACCCGAAGCGTAAAATTCATGTTTCCTTCACCGGGTTTTTCGATTTTAGCAATCTGCTCATCCGGCTTCAGCCAGCCCTGATTTTTCAGGTAAGCTTCAAGTTCGTTTTTATCTTTCAATAGTTTTTTCATGCGATTATGCGTTCAAACTTTTCATTAATTTCTCGTGGTATCCTTCTGCCACGTCGTAGCAATACGTTACCGGGTAACCCTGATTTTTATCGCAAAGCAGGTAGTCTTTAAAATCGTTTTCGTCACTCACCGTGTCGTTCGGGTGAATTTCGATTCTGGCATTTAGCTTTTCAGAAATAATGTCATTGGGATTGATAATGTAGTGGCTGGCAAGCACATCAAAAGGGTTAAATCCGTCGGCACCCTGATCTTTCCATTGTTGAAGCCAGTTCTTAGATTCACTGGCAAGCCACTTATTGCCGGCGTCTCCCGCAGCTTGTTGATCCAAATCATTTTGCTTGATCCATACCTTGCTCGAAATCTCAAACGGACAAAGCACTACTGCCACTTTATGCTGAAACATCAATCGAAACGACTCGACATCCATATCAAAATTGGCGTCTCCGGCATTGCGGCCTTTGTTGCCAATAGCAAAATTATCAGTTGGCTTCCGCCGACCCGCTACCAAAACCACTTCTTCGATTTTCGAACTTAATTCGGGATATTTCAAGAGCAGCAGACCCACATTTGTCGCCGGGCCAATAGCCATAATAATCAGCTTTTGATTTTTTAAGGCTTCCGCCAATGCTTCAACGGCTTCGTTTGTTTTGATCTTTCCAAGTTCTATTTTCTCGCCAGCTCCTTTGTAAACAGGAATTTTTTCGTAGGCAAATTCACTCGCCATTTTTTGGCAAAGCGGAAATGCATTCTTGATCGACGTATTTCCAAATACCGCCGAAATTCCATGGATTTTCACATTTTCTGCTCTGAACAATTGCAAAATCGCGTAGCCATCATCTACATCAGAATATCCGGGGCGATTTTCGCGCTCCATGCCTACCGATAAATCGCTGTCAATCCAAACGTGTTTTTTTGTCATTTTGCTTGTTGTTTTAAATCCGTTACGCCGTCGTGAGAGTTTATCACGCCCTTCAGCGTGACGTCTCGCGAGGGACTATCTTTTACATACGCACCCCCAAAAGGTCGTCGGGCGTCTCGCCCGGTTTCTATATTCAATTTTTCCATCACTTTCGCAGTGTTTCACGTTCCACTTTCCCCGGAATCAAATTCTCCCAAAACCCAATTTCATTTTGTACGCCCGTCACCGGATCATTGATAAAATCAGTTTTGTCCTTATACACCTTTAGTCTTCCACTCTGCATAAAGGCAATCTCGTCGCCCATCAAAATGGCTTCTTTCAAATCGTGGGTTACAAAAAGTGAAGTGATTTGATATTTCGCCGTAAGGCTCTTAAAAAACTCCTGCATGCGCTGCCGCGTTCCCGCATCTAAACTCCCAAATGGCTCGTCGAGAAGTAGTAGCGAAGGGCTGGTAATGATCGCTCGACCAAACGAAACCCGCTGCCGCTGTCCGCCAGAGAGTTGGTGCGGCATCTTGGTTTCCTGGCCATTTAGCTCTAGGCTTTCAACCATCGCATTTACTTTTTCCACGATTTCCTTTTCAGGAAATTTCTTGATGCGCAAGCCAAAAGCGATATTCTCAAAAATATTGAGATGCGGAAAAAGCAAATCTTCCTGATAGAGATACACCACATTTCGCTTGCCTGGTTTTACATTGTCAATATTTTTGCCGCCAAGGCTAATCGTTCCCGCATCGGCATTTTCAAGACCGGCAACAATCTTGAGCATGGTGGTTTTTCCACATCCCGATTTTCCCAAAATGCTTAGCGTTTTATGGGCATCGAGCGAGAAATTTAAATCTCTCACCACCGCTTCGTTATGGAAGCTTTTCACGATATTTTTGACTTCTAAAAACACTATATCAGTTTGTTAAAAACATATCTTTTATTGATGTAAAGCAGCAATACCGGCGGAAAAATCAGCAGGCAGCAGCTCAATGCGCCGTAATAAAAATTGGCTTCTTTAATGAATAAGAACACTTTGATCGTCAGCGTTTGCACCTTTCCCACACCAATTATCGACGTAAGTCCGTACTCGAACCACGAAATCAAAAATGTTTGAAAAAAGCAGATGAGCAACATTCCTTTTGCGAGTGGTAGCAGCACTTTTAAGAAAGTCTGCCTGCGGTTTCCGCCCAAAGTCGCCGTCAATTCTTCATACTGACGAATGCGTTCATTCCAAAAACTGCTAAAGAATATCAAGGCGTATGGAAAAGCGATCATAAACTGTGCGACGATCACACCTGTAGCACTTCCAAAAAGACCAGTCATTAGAAAGAAATAGCTTAAACAAGCAGCAAAAACAACCGGAGCCAGAATATATGGAAAGTAGGTAAGGAGTGTAAAAAGGCGCTTTCGCGGATGGTAAGAAACCGAGCGGCTAATTAAAAACCCGGAAAGTGTTGATGTAAATGCGACTGAAAGAGAGATTACTATCGACAAGACAAAACTTGAAATCAAACCCGTTTCTGACGAGAAAATTTGCGTCCAATTTCGCAAGCCAAAATAGTTTGGCAACACATCGGGAAACCGCCATTCTGAAGCCATCGAGAGCAAAACCATATACGCAAACGGAAATACGATGAGCACGACCAAAAGAGTCAATATGAAAGGCTTCCAGCTAAATTTCATTGAGCGTCATTTTTTTCCGTGAGAAAAGAGCGATGGCGGCAAGCGAAACCACAATGGTGTAAATAACGGCCACTACGTAGCCTTCAGAAATTTTGGAGAGATCGTACTGATTCAATTCGCGGATTATGAGCACCGAAAGCATTTGCGGCGATTCCTGTCCGAGAATTAAAGGCACTTCGTAAGCACCGAGTAGAAAAATAAAATAAAGCGCAATCAGCGTCCATGTTTTGCGAAGGATAATCGGAATTGTCACTTTCCAGGTAACCTGCGAACTATTCGCGCCAAGCGAAAAGGCAAGTTTGGACAATTCTTCAACCCGTTCGTTTTTATAGACATTCAAAAAAAGCAGCACAAAAAACGGCATAACCACCGTGATAAATGTGAGCATAATGCCAATGGACAATTGGTCGTTAACCAGATCAGGAAAGAATCGCACTTTGGTAATCCATCCAAAACTATAGGCTATTCGCGAGAAAAAACCCGCTTTTGAAAAGAGCTGAAATGTGAAAAATGCCGCCACAATTCCCGGAATGGCAAGGGGCAAATAGATGATAAAAGACAGAAATCGCTTATTGAGTTCGCGGGTAAATTTGAGTGCTACCCACATAGCAATACTCACCGAAAGCAAAACAGAAATTGCAGCAACAACAGCGCTATAACCAAATGAACCCAGCACTTCTCCCGATGCAAAAACCGATTTCCAAAAGGCAAGGGTGAAGCCAGTATTCAAAACGCCAACCATGCCAAAACTGTAAAGCAGGGCATAAATAAATGCTGCACAGAAAGGCACTACGCCGATCAGCACAAAAAAGAGCAAACCAATATTTACCAACTTATTTTTCAATCACTTCGGTTCTAAAATCTTCGAAAAGATTAATCATGTATTCTGGCGCAGGCTCCTGAATGGCTTTTTGCGCCATCACTTCCTGGTCTGGCGAATATTTTCGCTTGGGCACATTTTCAAATTTCTGCTTCCACTCTTCCGGCAAGAGATCCATATCCAAAATCGTTCGAGACTCGCGTCCACTGATAACTTTTCGGTTGTACTGCCCTTCCGGCGACATCATAAAGTTGATGGCGACCATTGCACCTGCTTTGTTTCCGGAGTTATAAGGGATTCCAAGAAAATTGGAGTTTAATACAGTTCCGTTATCCCAAACATAAGCGCGAGTCGATTTTGGATACAATCCCTGCTCAACTTTGCTTTCTACCCCACCTTCGCTAAATCCGTAGATAAGACCGAGCTCACCTGTTGCAAACATCTGATCCATTTTGGTATGCTCTTTCGGGAAATTGGTTCCTTTTTTCCAGAAATACCGCTTATTACTATTGATGAAATCCCAAAGTTGTTTTGAAAGCTTGTCGTATTTAACCTGATCGAAAGGACCATCTAAACTCCCTGGCGAACCACCAAGCTCGGCCATAAAAACCTTGAGCAAAGTCATTCCAGAAAAATCGTTTGAAATGGTAAAAGAGCCGGGATTCGCCTTGATGTAAGTTTCGAGTTCAGTAAGATTTCGCGGTGGCACAGCCGTTCTCGCCGTATCGTACACCAGCGCAAACTGCCCCATTCCCCACGGTGCTTCCATGTATTCTATGGGCTGCTGAAAATCTACGCTAATAAATTTATTATCGAAGTTGACATATTCTGAACTTGGTAGTTTCTCTACAAATGGCCCCCAGAGTCCGTCAATTTTTCGCAGTTGGAAAAACGTTTCGCCGTTTATCCAAACCATATCTACCTGTCCATCATCGACGTTAGCCTGCTTTTCGCCCATCACAAGTTTCACAATTTCAGGACCTTGTCCACCGCTGATTTCCAAACGGATATCGTACTTTTCTTTTAAGGTAGGAACCAGATAATTATTGATGTACTCATTTAGCACGGGGCTGCCCTGCCACATCATAAATGCAACTGTTGAGCCTTCGGCTTTTTTCTCAATTTCTGACCAGGAATCGTGTAGAATGTCGGTTTCCGGCACTGTGGATTCATTAACGCATGAAGACCACAATAACCCAATGAATGCAAGTTGCAGACACAGCTTTATACTGTTCATTTAAATTTAAAAAAGGGGTAAACTAAAATGTTTGATTTTGGCTGGTTAGCTCAATTGCCTATGCAAAGGCAAGGCCTACAGTGGGCGGACCGCGAAAACGGGAATTGGTAAGCAAAAATGAATCGGGGGTTGATTCATTCATTATTCTATAAAACCGGTTAGAATGCGATTTTAGTAAAGAAATAAGATGTTTGAAAACATATTGGAAACTACAATCTTTCAGTAAAATCTTCAGATCGTTGAGTGAATTGATATCCCGCAGCGTTTCAAGAATGTTTGGCGATTGATCTTTCCCGATCAATTCGCGCAAAGCCGAAAATAATCGACCCGATTGCCAGGGAAGATTCTGAAATTCTGACTTATCGAATGATTCGCGCGTAAGGCCTATCAGATAGGTGCCGCCGCGAATAGAAGCGCCAAGCACCGTTTTTCCCGAAAGGAGATCCCGACTCACTTTTTGCAAGTCGATATTCACAATTTCGGGGGAGTCGTTGCCAATGGCAATTACACCCGAATACCCGCGATCAAAAACATCTTGGTAGGCATTAGCAAAGCGTTCGCCAAAATTTTTGCCGCGTTGGTTGCCTTCGTGAAAATGAAATACTGGAAGCCCGGCGTTTTTGAGAAAATCGCTCGACTGATCAATTAGAGCGCTTGCAACAGCGGTATTTCCCTGACGATTTGCTGATGCAAACCAGGTTTTTTTCCGGCTTTCTTCTTTCGCATTTCTGCTAAAGAAAAGTAGTGCTATTTTATTATTTCTACTCATTAATCGGGTTGCGAGAGCTTACAATTCAAAGACTTTGTAAGCTTACAACGCCAATGATAAGGAATCTCGTTTAAAAACTACGTTCACTGCGAAAAAATAGATTTTTAGAAGGGGGGTTTTTAGGAGCGTCGAAAACCTTAACCTCGAGATGAAACTTTGAATTTATGTTGCCTCGCGATAAATCGACGAGTCTACACAATACTCAATACCCTTTACTTAATACTATTGATATGCTCATCCGCCGCTTCCATCTTCTCAAAATACTCCGCTCCAAACTTTCTAATAATCGGTTCTTTCAAAAACTTAAAAACCTTTACATCCAGCTTGGCTCCACATACGCGTGCAGGATCGCAAACTGGCCAATAATTATAATTAACTGCCGTAAAATCTTTCAACTTATTAATCCGAATAGGATATAAATGACAGGAAATAGGTTTTGGGAAATCAATCTTCCCATCGCGATGCGCCATTTCAATTGTGCATTTGGCTATACCATTGTTGTCGAATTGTACAAAAGCACATTCGGCATCATCTACTAAAGGCGTTACATATTCACCGTCGGTGTCAATAGTAAAAACACCCGTTTCTTCCACACGGTCAATTCCTTCCTGGCGCATATAAGGCTTCACTTCGTCCAGAATTTCTTCCAGAATTGCAATCTCTTCAAACTCAAGCGGAGCCCCGCTATCTCCTTCTACGCAACAAGCACCTTTGCATGCCGAAAGATCGCATAGAAAACGTTTTGAAAAAACGTCGTCCGAAACTAATGTATTGTCTATTTCTACCATTCTGCAAAGATAATCAAGATAAGCATCGTATTCCATTTCTACATTTTTAGTTAACCCTAATTAGTGTATTTTTGCCGCCGCGATCCCGCAAGGTTATCTCAGTTTTAAATGCTGTGGTTTAGCCTTTCGGCAAATGAAAACAACTATTATGAAGCCACAGGACGACCTGCTTAAAAAGATAATTGGACACTCAAAAGAGTACGGATTTGTGTATCCGTCAAGCGATATTTACGACGGTCTCAGCGCCACTTACGACTATGCTCCTTATGGTGTAGAGCTCAAAAACAACCTACGCGCCTACTGGTGGGCAGCGATGGTAAAGCTAAATGAAAACATTGTTGGTCTCGATTCCGCCATTTTTATGCATCCCACTACCTGGAAGGCTTCCGGACACGTTGATGCGTTTAATGATCCGTTAATCGACAATAAAGACAGCAAGAAAAGGTACCGCGCCGATGTGCTTATTGAAGAGCATGCAGAAAAGTATGAAGTAAAAATAAGGAAAGACATCGATAAAGCAGTAAAACGCTTTGGCGATGACTTTGACGAAATTCAGTTTAGAGCTACGAACCCCAATGTGCTGCGCAACCAGGAAAAGATTGACGACATAAATGACCGCTACAAAGCTGCCATGGACAAAGATGACCTGACTGCTGTAAAAGAACTTATTGAAGATTTGGGTATTGCAGATCCAGAAACGGGATCGAAAAACTGGACCGATGTACGCCAGTTCAACCTGATGTTTAAAACGGAACTAGGCTCGGTCGCTGGCGAATCGAGCATTATCTACCTTCGCCCGGAAACAGCCCAAGGTATTTTTGTGAATTTCCTCAACGTGCAAAAAAGCAGCCGTATGAAAATTCCATTTGGAATTGCTCAAACGGGTAAAGCATTTAGAAATGAGATTATTGCACGCCAGTTTATTTTCCGAATGCGCGAATTTGAACAAATGGAAATGCAGTTTTTCGTAAAACCCGGTACCGAACTTGAGTGGTATGAAAAATGGAAAGAAGCGCGTATCAAATGGCACAAGGCGCTTGGACTCGGCGATGAAAATTACCGTTTTCACGATCACGTAAAGTTGGCTCACTATGCCAATGCTGCCTGCGATATTGAATTCGATTTCCCTATGGGCTTTAAGGAGCTTGAAGGGATTCACTCGCGTACCGATTTTGACTTGAAAGCGCACGAAAAGCACAGCGGCAAAAAATTGCAGTATTTTGATCCTGAAGATAAGGAGAGCTACGTACCTTACGTTGTAGAAACCTCCATCGGGCTCGATCGTTTGTTTCTGGCTACGCTAACAGCAGCTTATGTAGAAGAAGAGCTGGAAGATGGATCGAACAGACTTGTTCTGAAAATTCCACATGCGCTTGCGCCAGTTAAGGCTACAGTACTTCCGCTTATCAAGCGCGACGGTCTTCCCGAAAAGGCGCATGAGATAATGGACATGCTAAAGTTTGATTTCAATTGTCAATACGATGAGAAAGACAGTATTGGGAAGCGGTACCGCCGTCAGGATGCAATCGGAACGCCGTATTGCATTACTGTAGATCATGAAACACTCGAAGATAATATGGTAACCATTCGCGAACGCGATACGATGACCCAAGAGCGCGTAGCAATTTCAGATCTTACAAGAATCATAGGCGAGAAAGTTTCTATGAATACGCTTTTGCGGAAGCTGGTATAGTATTTACCATAAACTTTCTCAAAGTGAGAACTTAGCACTAACGGATCGAAGCACAAACTCCGACCCGGTTCGGTGTCGCATGTTTGTAGTAAATTATGAAACAGAAAGTCCTCTCGACCCTGTAAGCGGTCGCACAAGTCACCAAGCCAATAATGTTTTGGAACCACTTCGCTTTATTGCAACGACTTCGTGCGGTTATGGTGCAAGATGCAGATGTGAGGAGTCATTCGGAATTTCAATTGCAACGTTCCGGTTATCGAATTTGAACAAAACAAACACCCTCGAGGTCGATACCCCGAGGAGCGGTAAAAAGGATTTAGATCAAAAATCATTCGTGCATTCGTGGCCTTTAAACAACCATTTAAACAATCCTTTAAACAACCGCAACCAGATTCTCCCTCGGGGTCGATACCCCGAGGAGCGGTATAAAGGATTTAGATCAAAAATCATTCGTGCATTCGTGGCCTTTAAACAACCCTTTAAACAACCGCAACCAGATTCTCCCTCGGGGTCGATACCCCGAGGAGCGGTAAAAAGAATTTAGATCAAAAATCATTCGTGCATTCGTGGCCTTTAAACAACCATTTAAACAACCCTTTAAACAACCGCAACCAGATTCCCTCGGGGTCGATACCCCGAGGAGCGAAACGACCGACTGGATACCTGATTTGGGTGTCCTGGGACACCCGGCTTAAAATCAGCAACCCGTAACCACCTCATTTATTGATTCTTGCGAAATAGATGTTTCTGCGATTGTCGAAAACACCTTAGAAAATTTGTCGATAATTTGCCGCTGTAGCTTAGCTGCTGCAAATCGAATGATATTTAGCACAAACTCCGACCCGGTAAGGTGTAGCATGTTTGTAGTAAATTATGATGCAGAAAGTCCTTTCGATACTGTATGCGGTCGCACCAATTGAACCGAGGTATCCAGCTAAAGTATGAGTGGCATTTTTTTCTTGAATGATAGCTGTGTTTTTTTACCACGGGACCTATTCAACTTATGGATTCGTATTGCACCAAAACTAGAGATCTCGTTATTATAAAAAGACCTACTTAATTATCATTTAGAATATAAACGCACTTCATGACTTCAAAACTGTCGTTAATCCCCTAAAACCCCAATCTGCTGTATTTGAACACTATTGAGCTAGCACTACACCGTATATTTGTTTCATCAAAAAATTAATACAAATAAATTACTAACTAAAATCAAATTATTATGGCATTTAGAGCTGACCTTACCATTGACGGAAAAACTTACAGACTGCTACACTGCAGCTATTCACTACACAGAGATGTAGATCCTACCGGCCGTCCTTCATCAGAAGTAAAAGGTGGAACGATTAATTTTGAAATTGAATCTACAGAAGATACCTCACTGTGGGATTTAATGATCGCACAATTCAAAAACGTAGATGGAAACATCATTTTTAAGAAGCGCGATGAAGACGCCAAAATGAAAGAAATGACTTTCAAAACAGCGTATGTAATTGACTATGCCGAGAGCTTTGACTCAGTAGGAGGAAACCCAATGACCACAAGGTTTACCCTTTCGGCAAAAGAAATACAACTCGGTGCTGAAGTTCATGAAAATGAGTGGCCGGTGTAAGCAACCATTTACATAAGTTCGCGCGCGAAGGAGCGCGACCTTTCCTTTTTCTAACCAAAAACTTACAAAAATGATTTACTATTATCACTACACAGCTAGAAAGAATATAGATAAAATTTTTAAAAATGGTGTATTCAAATCAGATTCAAATTATACGAAAGATGAATATTATAATGCCAGAAACGCAAGTATGTACTTAGGAATTCCTATAGAAAGTGTAGAAGCTGTTCTCAAGTTTGCGGATGACGGCTATTTCATCAATCGAGGTTTGGTTGCTGATTCTAATCGATATTTGGGAGGTGGTTCACAATATGAGCATCGCAGAGGAAACTTAAAACCCATAGCTTTAAGAAATATTCAAAGTACTAACTGGGAAAATTTATAGCTCTCCGCCTTTTTCTCAAGTTACTCTAACCAAACCACTACCGCAATGAAATCAATAACCATAGCCAACATTAACACTCAGCAGCATCAAGGCATTCTGTCAAAATATATTACGTCAAAAGCAATCTATCTCGCTACAAAAGTTACGCTAGAAAAAGCCGGATTGTTTACCCAGGTGTTTAGTCTTGGAAATTGCGATGGATTAAAAAATATTGACATGGATATGCAAATATTCAGAGAAGCCAAGAAAACAATTACTCAGGAAGTTAAAGACGACCTGACTAGAATTTCTAAACAAGGCAGAAACTGCTTGCCTAACTATCACAAATACCTCACCATAGTATCTGTGAGAACCACCAATATTAAAAAGGAGCTGGACATAGTTCGTAAAGGAGTTATCCAATACAACCACAATCAATCTAAGTGGGCAAGTTTATTCGGTAAACTTTATTCTACAATAAAACTGTCGGCAGATGTTGGTATAGAACTTCTTTCCACTCGGGTTGGCTCGGCAGGCATGGCCATATCTTACATGTACGGATTGGCTTCTGAATTAGCAACAACCATCGCCGAGGCTGACAAAGCAGACTTCTGGAGTTTCAGCGGCTCGCTTGCAGCTCCTCACCTTCTGGCTTGGGACCAATCTATCAAAATGGTAAAACAACCCACTCTGGGGGTGAAAGTTATCGGTGGCGGCTTAGATGTGCTGCCTTATGTTCTAATCACCGCAGGGTTTTTAGATAATCTGGCGAAATTTGAGTAAACAGAAACACCCGTATTACATCGCAGTGCCGAGTGAGATTAATTATTTCTGCTTTTTGTATGCTTTCAGTTTCTTTTGAACGTCTTTTGACTTGAAGTAATTTTTAAATCTAGGTTCATTTTCAAATTGCTCATAATCTACTCTCAAAGAGATTGCTTTCGTCAGATTTGCTAAAGACGACTCCTTGTGATTCAAATTGAACTCTGCCATGCTCAAACCGAAGTAAGGATCTGGATTGGTAATATCAAGTTTAACGGCCTCCTCAAAATTAGATTTTGCATTGGTTAAGGTACTTTCTATCACCCCCGAGCTCATTCCCGTTTCACGTGCTTTTTTAAGATTTATTAAACCCTGAAGATAATTGTGTTCTGAGGTGCCCACAAACTCATTGTTTCGCGAAACGACCAAGTTCAAATTTGAAGACGCCTCCTTTAATTCATTTAAGGCAATAAATGTTCTCGCTTCGTTCAATAAATCTTCTTCCGATATTGATTTTTCATATTTAAATCTCAGTTGTTGAAATTCCTTCTTTGCTTTTTTATAATCCTCAAGTTTATAGTATGCAAGCGCAGTTGAGCTAAATACTGCATAGTCATCATACCCCTTAGAAAGGGCTTCGTCAAAATACTTAAAAGATTGCTTAACTTTTTTAGGATTTGCCAAATAAGTAAGACCCATCTCATAGTATCCTTCTCCCTTTTTCGGATACACCCTTATAGCCTTTTTTAGTTGGTCTTCTGATAATTTGTACTTGCCTTCTTTTCTGAAACACTGTCCAATGCGTTTATTTACAGAATAAATCATTTCCTTATCCTTTCTTTTCCCCAGCCTCTCAAGCGCATTCTCATAATAAATTCTGGCAGACACAATTTCTCGATCTTCGGCATAAAAGGTTTCTCCCAGTTCATAGTTTGCGTTATAATTATCCTGAATTTTGAGCAAGCTATAAAGGCTTTCTTTCGATTCTCCATAATTATGCTGCGCTCTGCTTACCAGTCCTTTTACCAAATATCCATTCGTGCTTTTCTCTCCAGACTGGTTTATGGCCGCGTTAGCAAAAACAAGAGCCCGATCAAAATTATTTTTTTCATTGCCCATATCATAATAACATCTGGCAGCCATGCCCCATTCAGCATAGTACTCTGGAATATGGCCGGCCATGACAAACATTTTTTCATAGCTTTTGGCAGCTTCATAATCTAGCATTGTCGTATTTCTATTATGAATGGCCCTGCCCTGATAGAGGGTTATAAGGCTATCTAACATATTTTTCGAGGTATTATCTAATGATTTATTGGAGTAATTCTTTACATACTTTCGGGCATCGGGATTGTTCTCTCCATTTCTTTCAAGACTTGCATAAGCAGCCAGGATTGATGCTTGCGGAAGACTATCCAAATACAGTAGATTATCTAAGTTCCGTAAGGCAAGCGTATAAGCCTGATTTCTGATTTGTATCTCGGCCAGCCTTAGAAGTGCTTTTTGATTATTTGGATCATAGCTCAGTGCCTCAAGAATATCTTTTTCAGCCTTGTCAGCTTCGTTATTTTTCAAGTACTGCCCACTGCGCATCACAAAGTAGTTTGGGTTTTTTGGTTCAAAATAAATCAAATCGGCCAGGTAGCCCAGCACTACATCGCCGCCACCTGTGCCAGATTCAATCAACTTTAATTTAGGCAAGGCAAATTCTGATCGGCAATCTATTGCCTTCTGAAAATAGTTAAGTCCCGGCTCGTTTTGCACCAAGGCTATTTGTCCCAGAAAATAATATTTCTTAGCCAAATCTTCGTTTTTATCTGAACTTGTGCATGTTACAGAATTCACATCGCGCAAAAGCTCATCTTTAAAATGCTGTCTGAAAAGCTCATTATCCACCTTTCTCTGACTGTCATTCCAGCTGTTTTGCGCTTCAATTATTTCAGTCTGCTGATCTTTTATTTGTCTCGAATTATCATATTTCCGACTATTGAGATCTGTCCAAAAGCCAATTGCTTTCTCGTTTTCTGCAGCTATTTTTGAAGCTTCATCATAGTTCCACGTGATGAAAGCATTTGCAGCACGCTCATAGTTTTCTTCAATTTTTTTGGTCAGATCTTCACTTAAACTAGCCTTATATTCTAGAAGAATCGGATTGTTCCGCTGTAGTTTTTCCGCTTTAGCAAATTCTTCAGCCGACCCAACAACGTCGTGGCGCATTTTTGCCATATCGTATTTTTCCAAAATAGAAAATAACAGAGCTTCTTTACTATCACGTTTTTCTTTGGCTCTTCGCAGCGTTTCTTGAAATGCCTCATCGCTCATCATTTCCATATTATCCATTGAGCTACCGCTTTTTTTCCATTCAAAGTATTTCTGGCTCAATACTGCAAGCTCTTCTTTCAGCATAAAATCAGGCTGCCTTTCAGTATCTAAAAAAACGACAGAGCGCATCTTTAAATCAAACCGTTGAGTAATGGAATCGCGGGTAGCGACAAAACTTGCCAGTTTTATGAATGGCTCCGTTTTAAGCGTATCGCCTTCTACATTTACAAAGTACTGCTCATAGGCGCCATAAAGCTCATACTGATGATATCCGGTGTTCTCAGGAAAAGTGAATTTAAACGATTCGACCGGAATCAGAATTTGATTAATAGACGGATCGACTTCGTAGTTTAAAGCATACTTACTAATAGATATCGGATTTCTATTTTGGAGATAGCTTAATGGTCGCGAATAATCCATATCTGATATAACACGTGCATTTTCTTTTTCTTCAAAAGCGTCGTAAATGTAATTGTAAACAGTGCTTTTCGCGTCTTCAGGTATATTGGCGTGCAGGCTATTTAAATCGCCTATTAATCTTACGGTTAATTCCTGTGCCTCACCTACAATATACGGAATCTCGTAGTCAGCAATGGTATCTTTTTTAGCATTTGGCTGAGCCAGTAGTTCAGATGAGCAAAGCTGAAAAGCAAAGAGGGCAGTACTCAGTGATATCCACAATTTATTTGAAAGACGGTTCATATCTTGAGGTTTTATGTGATTATTCTATAGCTTTTTTTCCTAATTCGTATTATTGATCCCCAATACTTGCTTTTGGTAAAGTCTTTTTTCAAGAAATGAATCCACAGCTTTTACTTCAGAGATTAACCATCCTGTGTTTAAGCTATAATCTTGCGGAACATATTCCACTTTCATAATCCACCCGGAAATTTGAAGGAAATGGTACGTTATTCCTGTCTTTATTATCACATCCGTAACAGTTTTCCCGGCAATTAAATTGAGGTATTTGTCTGTATTAGATTCTTTTTGACTATCGGACACTACGCTCTGAAAAAGGGTTGAAGATGACAATGCTGAATAAAGCTCTGGGAAATACGTGGCGTGGCTGCTCGCCGAAATGTAAAATTTGTCATGAGATTCCATCTTTTCAAGCGATTTTGATTTGATTCCCACAATTGACCATTCTATGGAGTAATCGCTATTCATCTGAATTTCGAGTGTAATCGTCATATCAATTGGTATGCTATCAACAGTAACTTGTGCAGGAACAGTTGCATACCAGAGGGCATCGTAGATATCAATATGCACTGGCCTTTCTGAATCTGAAACGTCTTCCACAAAATTTTCCCTGACCGAGTCGAGAGATAAAGTAGTTTTGCGTTTATTAAACAGCGCATTTAGCACTCTCTTCCTATCCACCTTTTCTCTTGGATAAGTAATTTGAACATATTTATAGAATTGTGACTCTTCATCAAAATTAAACCGATCAATAAACTCCTCTATATGATTTACATGAGTTTGAACTGCCTCAGTAAAATTATCTTGGGCATAAAGATTTTTCGGGATAAATCCAGATGCGATCAAAACAATACCAATATAGATAATGATCTTTTTCATTTTGTGTAACGTCATTTTTTGGTTAAAAGGGTTGTGTTTGGTTCACACCTATATCTGAAAGCAGAACCTCCCAATAAACCTCAGGAGTTGAGTCGCCGGTAAAAAGTTCTACTCTTCTTATTATAACTGTTACATTCTTTTGAGTAATATCGCTGTAGCTCAATTGCTTACCATCTAGGTCGCCAAAGCCTTTAAATTGCTGGCTAAATGTTACAGTTGCAGACCACGTTCCATCAGGGTTGCGTTTGAAATTAGAAACCTTGTGAATTTCAGAAAACACGATTTCAACTTTCTGATATGCTCCGGTAATCATGCGTTCAAGCCGTAGAAGATAGTCACCAATTAAATAGTTTGCTATCACATCAGAATTTACAGATGACACACCTACATTTGCACGCTCATTGATAAATAAATCTTGCACGGTTGTCTCTCTTTCTCTTTGTTTTTGCTGAGCCGTAAAGTTTCTGTTCACGAGCATTACAAAGCAGTCTTGCAAGCGGTATAGCTTATCTTCAGCTTCACGCTGAATGGCTTCTTTTTCTTCGGGAGTGATCGTGTCATCGAGTTTAGGCACATTTCGGGCACCCAGGTTCCTGTTATTTTCCTCGTTGCTGGTGGTTTCTTCAATTACCGGAACGGCTACACTTATTTCAGGTTCACTTTCAGACTCTGACTCGTCAATAGCTTCTTGAACACTTTCATCCGCTAAAATGGGAGTTTCACTTTCTGGTGTTTCTTCTTTTTCGTTTTCATTTGTATTAATTACTATCGCCTCATCGCCATCACTGCTTATGTTTTTCGTATCTGCTGAATCGTCCTCATCAGCAGTTGCCTCTTGCAACTTTTTTGAGTTATCCATTTTAGCGTAGCCCTCATTAAGCATGGCAATAATATCGTCTCTGTAATAGTCCAGTTCCAGCGGAGAAACTTTTACATTTACGGTGTATGATGAACCAATCCAATTGCTTGTTTTATAGCATTCTACAACGATATTATCACTTAAAACTAAGTCAATATCTTCCTTATTGATATTATCATTTACTAGTTTTCTTACTGGTTCATGTGCCACTATGGGGTTCGATTTAAGATAACCGGCAGTAATAATTTTTCGATCTTTGGTTAAGCAGCGATAGCTAAAATGATCTGGAAAATCCAATAAGCCCATATTAATAGAGCAGAAAGATTTTCCGCGTTTATTAAACACGAGAAATCCGGGCGTTTCCATGTCCTGATCTAATATAAGAGTTATACTCTTTGTAGAAAGATTAATTTGAGTTGTATCTCCCTGAGAATCGACCGATTTTAGGTAGACCGCCTTGCCCGAAATAATTGGAGCACTTGTGGTAGCGATCGGGTTAGCATATTCTGAAGAATATACAATTTGCCTTTCGGACTGTGTACAATCTAATACTGTAAAATCACTGTACGCAGCAGTGCTAATTTGTTCTGGATTGGCGTAAATATTGTCATTGGACTCGTTTCTTAATTCGAATCTGTTAGTTACTGTATTAAAAAAAGGCATAAACCCGATCAACAGGCAGAAAATTTTCGTATTCAATGGGTTTAACATGGCTATAGTATTAAATTAAGCACAATTATTATTTTATTTTTTTAGATGCCCGTTCAATTCCTTTCTGAGCTTCACTAAATTCTAAATCTGTAGAAGAATATTTTAGACTTCTTTCAAAAAGCACTTTTGAACTCATCCATTCTTTTTTTCTAATCTCTTCAGTTGCCATTTCAATACAAAGCGAATAAAGCCACTGCTTCATTTCATTAGATTTTACCGAACCCAATAAGCTGAGGTATTCTTTATAGGTGTTCTCCAGACTATTTATCTCCTTATTTTGGTAGTATTTATATGCCTCCGACAATAAATTCTGACTCAAAATATTTTTTACATTTAATATATACTTCCCCTCTTCGCCATATTTGCTAATGTATTTTCGGCAGTTCTCATCTGTATTTGTTTCATCAGTAATCTCGGTATAGAGCAACTCTTCTTCAGCCCTTCTAATCTGCTCCAAAACGTAATTGTTTGAAGGCTGATTTTCAATAACCACCTGGTAATTTATCAGTGCCTCTTCATATTTCCCATCGTGAAACAAACTATTTGCCTGAATTAAATGACCATAGGTTTCATTCTCGGGCTGCGCCACGGCATACGAATAAGAGCACAAGAGATTGCCCAGTATTAGAATTAGAAAATGAAACTTTTTTATCATGTTATGCTGCTATTTTTTATTTTTTGCAATCCCTGTGGGCACGTTGTAAATCTTTAAAATAAGCTCTGCTAAAAGCAGATTCACGTTCTTTAAAAAACGACAAAACGGCGTCGTAAGCCATTTGATCAGTAATTCGATTATATAATGTCGAATCACAAGATTCCTTATAGCTTTCTAAATTCCTTTGTAATTCAATTTTAATATCGCTGTCGCTAAAACCTTTATATGATGATTTACTCACTTTATCTTTGAGCTTTTCTACTCTTTCTGACTTTAGTTTCTCTACTTCCTTTTTGGTTTCCGAATTTTGAATGACATCTTCTGTTAAGGTATCTTTCTCAATGTTTTCTATTGAAGTGATAACGCTCTCGTTCTTAACATCCTTCAAAGACTCATCCTTTCCACTTGAATCCTCAAGTCCACAACCCCAGCCGAATACGAGGAAAATCAACATACAACAGGTTGCGAATAGGTTTCGTATAAATATGTAATTCGCGCTCATGATCTATTGTAAATTAAGTCGCCGGGCGGGCATGAAAGGAAAGATTTTAAGAGGTTTCTAAACAACACAAAAGAAACACCGCCGAAAACGGCAATGGCCAACCAGAGCCATATATTGGTAAAAACTTCCATATAGCCTAAAAATTCAGGCAAGTGGAGTGCATACATAGTCAAGCGAATCGCAAGAATTATTCCCGTCAAAAAAACCAACGAAAGCAAAGTTGCACTCGCAATAAGTCTGAAAATTATTCTCAAATATCCTTTGTAAAGAAATTCTTTGGGCATTCCAAAAGCCAGAAAAGTTCCCAGATTCATACTTATTTTCTCAAGGTGACTTTTCATCAGGTTGAAAAGATAAATCAGAATCGCGAATCCGGCAAAAAACACTAAACTCAAAATAAGAAAAATGGACATAAAAGATACCACTCCAAAATTCTCTTTTGCTTCTACTTGACTGAGATCCAACTCCATTTTATACTTCTCCAGAACCACATCCTGAAAAGGAGAAATAGCTGAAAGATCTTCTATTTTAAAAGAGAGAATATCAAACATGTTTCCGGTAGAGTAATCCTTACTCTCAGGGTCGCCATATACCATAGATTCGTGAGGAATAAGCAGAGAATGGTCATACATCAGTGCAGCATTGTACGGGTATAAATCTTCTGCCAATTTTGTACTAATTCTTCGCCGGGCACTTAAATCTAAGTTCTCGGAAAGGTCATAAAAGGTCATCACCTTGTTTTGTGATAGAAGGTTCAAATCAGGCTTCGCTGCGCGCTCGTCTCCATAAGTCAGTCCGAATTCACTTTTTAAGAGTGCTGATATCTCTGTTTTTACGCGAGCTTCATTATCATTTACTTTTACGTACACTGAGAGTTCATTACTTTCGAAAGAAGAAGAGCCAGAGACATTGCTTTCGCCATAATTATTTAGCGTAACTACAAGTCTGTTTTCGGCAAAAACCTGCGATCTGTTCGGCAAAGATTTTACAACTGCAAGAACGGTAAGCGGTAGGTTGTCGCCATCCTGAATCATTATTTTGTTAGTCTTTAAATCGGCAATATCACATTCTAAATCTTTAACCAGATTGATACTTATTATCACACCATCCTGTAGTTTTTCCGGGGTCAGGTTTTTGACATCTCCGAAATCGTAGATTAAATTATCTTCCTCACAAATGCTGTTTATCAAATCTTTATCTTCCCAAAAGTTAAAACTTTGGACAAATGCCAATATCGTTCCTCCGCCTTCGCTTCTATAAAACTTCCAGAGAGCCCTATAAGACCCGGTACTTTTTGAAAATGAGAATTCATGGCTCGCCGCATTCTCATCAAAAAATTTCTTTATTTCGGCATAGTTATGTCTATAGCTATGATTTGAAACCGGAATATTAAACCATTTAATAAATGGGTCGTTCATTTTATAATTCAGGTAGTCTAATCCGGCCTTGCCCAAAACCACAGAAAACAACGAAAAGAAAAGGAGTACCGTTAGCATGACAAGAATTCCACTCTTCTTACCTTTTACAGAATTGTATTCTCGCCTATGGAAAATCCTTTCCTTCGGATGTTTAAACTTAAAAAATAAGGAGCGCTCAGGTTTCATGATTTAACTCCTTCCTTAAAAGTGAATGCTTCTTTTTTCAGAACGCGCGTAGTAGCGTATCCATTTTTCGTTGGAAGAATCTCAATAATCATATTCCCATATTCATGAGCTAACTCAGAGTGATGGGTAACAATCACGGCCACTTTGTTTTTCTCTTTTATATGATCACTGAGAATTCCGAAAAGCGCTTTTGAGTTTTCGATATCCAGATTTCCAGTTGGTTCATCTGCCAGTAGAATCGAAAATTGGCCTACAAGGGCTCTCACAAATGCTACTCGCTGTTTCTGTCCACCCGATATTTCCTGCGGCGACCTATCCAGAATATCATCGGGTAAACTCATCTTTTTTAATAGGAGTTTTACCTCTGACTCAATTTTATTTTGCTCGTCGGGTGTGAAATTAGCCGCCATCAAAATATTCTCAAGAACAGAGAAATTTGACATCAGATTGGTCGTTTGAAAAATAAAACTAAAGAGTTTTTCTCTGATCGATGTAAGCTTATTTTCATCTCTCTTCCAAAGATATTCGGGATTGAAATTTTCATTTAAAATAGAAAATTCAGAACTGGAATCATCAAAATTTTTAAATGTATTACTCATCAAACCTATGCTTTCTAGCAGCGTACTTTTTCCAATCCCCGACGGCCCTATAATAAAGACCATTCCCGCTCGCGGAATGAGTAGGTCAGGAATATTCAATATGACTTTGCTGTCGTAGCCAAATTGAATATTTTTAAAAAAAAATGCAGCATCATTTTGCATAAAAAGTGGATTAACCAAATACGTATTCTAATGGTACCCAGTAAAATTTTGAATTCGTTCCTTCAATTTGGTAATAAACATCACCATTGTAGATATTTTGTAAGTTGGTATACGCGGTTTTAAAATACTTCATTAACTGATCAATTTGCACATCACTTAGTTTCTTTTTACTCATGATATCACCTACAGTCAATCCGCCAAATTGCTCCAAATCATTTGGCAGCATTAGGTTCATGTTTTCAATTCCCAGCAGGCGCTTTCTCAATTCTTCGATCGTTATATTTTCATATTTCTTATCGCCTCCCAGTACTGTTTGTGCCAGGCTGCTCCAATACTTCCCCAGACTTTCCTGCACATTGGCCTGCGTTTCATTTCTGAATTCGCCAGTGAGTTTTCTAAGATCTGCGAGGCGAGACGAAAGCTTATCTTCATGCATAAATAGCACGTATTTAAACAAGGGATACTTCAGTTTATCAGATTTATAATACGTATTTGATTTGATAAAAAGCTGAACCTTCTCTGCCGCACACCACTCTCTGAAATCATTTAAAAACTCCTCATTGTTTACATCATTTTTAATCAATTCATCGATAATTAACGAAAGCACCGGAATTTTAAAATCACTTGCCCGATCATTTAACGCCGACTCATCTTCTACAATCTCTTTTAAATTTGAAAGGAATTCTTTTGTCTTCAATTCGCAAGAATCTAATTCCAAAGCCATGTAATTGCTTACCAGATTTTCATTGTAATCATCCAGAAAATAGGATTTTATTTGGAAAGCGCTTTTATTCATTCTGGCTACCTTAGCGCCATTTATTGTCGTTTTAGAAAGCACCGGGGTTTCTGGTTGAGTGTTGCTGATAACGAACTCAATACCGAAGTATTTATTGGCCTGTGAAGTGGCAAGTTCAGGAAGAATTTCATCGCATTGATTTTCATAAAATAGCTTTCTGGTTCCAGCACTAACCTCTTTTGAATAGCCAATGAAATTGATATAATTCAAATCGATTTCATTATTTTTCAAAATGTCTCCCAAATCAATTGGGCTAAGCATTGTTTCGGGTTTTTGTGATTTAAACCAAGGGTCAACCGATGAATTGTCAGGCGCATTACCGATATGCACAATGACATTAGATTGGTTTGGAGTGAGCATTAGAATAGCCTTTTTCATGGCATAGTAAACGGCTTCGCCCTCTGTTTTAAAACCTGCCTCGCCAATTGGGTACTCACCGAGATTTTTGGCAAGTTCTTTGGCATTGGTACTTAAATCATAAATTCGGCAAAATTCAGATTCCGGATTCGCATCTATTGTATTGTCCGGAAATTCATTTTTGTAAAGAACGGCTCCGTATTTAGTGGTATTAATTCCACTGGCGACATTGCTTTCATAAGCTTTATTCAAAAAATCAATCACAACATCCAAATACCGTTTGGTGCCATCGCTTCCATCGAGCAAAAAAACCACATTCTTAAATTTCATGTTTTCGGCCAGCTCCTTGCTTTTCTTGCTAATTTGGGTGTAAACCGCATCATCAAACCCTTCCACAACTCCACTGTTTCCCAAATTTGTTTTACCGGTAACTGCTGTAAATATTTTCGAATTGTCGGGATATCTCACGCCATTAAACACCGGATATCTAAAAATTTCACCGTCCATTCTGGGATGTAACTCATAGTTACCCAAAGCGGGATCTCTAAGTGGTCCACCTACCAATGCGCTTCCACGTGCTCCGGTTGTACGGTATTTTTCAACCTGGTCTACTCCACCAAAATCACTCGTAAAAACAGTTGCAATTATATCTTTTTGAGCTCTTTCTTCGAGGGCAGGTTTATCAAAATTTGGTTCCAGGCATAGAGCCGTCTTCCAAATTTCAGTTCTTCCTTCATCTACCCACCCCAGTAGTGGAGAATTATCGTTGAGATCGTAGTACTGACTTACGAGAAATCTTCCTTTGCCCCTTTCGCCAGATGTGTTGATGTATTTAAACACAAAGAAGACATCATAAATGAGTCTGGGTGCTAATGCTTTGGCGTCTTTTCCCGGCCCATCATAAACTTGATAAAACTCTTTATTCGCTCTAATTAATTTTAAATTCTCTACGCCAATAAAATTATTGACCATAAATGCTTTCAACTCAATCCCTGTAGTATTGTCAACCAAAGGATTATTCCACAAAATGAGATTGTCCTTATGACACCAGCCGAGCGATTTTCCTGATAGATTGGCTGTAACTTCCAAAAAATCACCATCTACTTTTCTCACATAAAAGAAAGTTGAGAAACCTACAGTAGTGGTTTTCGTACCATTTGGCTTATCTAAAATGGGGGTTTCAGACTGTGTGGTTATCACATTCCATTTCCGGTTTTTATTTGCTTTTTTATCCGAAATCAAGGTGTAACTCGCATAAGGATTGCCCTCATAATAATAGCGCTGATTAATTACATCGTACTGTAATTCGCTATAGGCATATGGCTTATCCAATACATCTTGTGCCACTCCCTGCCTTGTTGCAGTAAGCAAAATCAGCAAAATTATATAGTAGTTTAAACTTTTCATATCTAAAATTTTACGCCAAAAACAATTCCCCCATAAATATGCCCTGAAGCTTCATCAAGGTCGTGCAGCGGTTTAACCGGTTTATCTTGAGAAGCGTTAAAATAAGATTGATCAATACTGTAGGTTTCATTACCAATTATGGAGTAACCTATATTTAAGCCAATATTATATTTTAAAGCTTCATATTTTCTGATCATGAACGTGGGACGGAGTGAAATAGTAAAATATCCATCTCCATTTGAATCGTCTATTTCCGTATCCTGGCGTCGGCTTCTGAAAAATTCGATCAACTCCCCATTAGCAGTTAGCACCATCTGAGGTGAGTTTCCATATATTACAGGGCTGCCTCCACTTTCTGATTGCACGTCTTTATTAAATAAATGATTGGTTCCGAGCTGGTCTAACATATAGTCGCCCGAAACTTTTCTGTAAATGGGGAATGAATAGCTAATTTCTGCCTCTAGTGAAAGTTCGGTGGTACTACTCAACTTGATGCGCTTAGAGAAGCCAATAGGGATTTCTAAAAGGATGGCAGTTTGTTTTTCAACAACATCAGTGAAATTATACTTCACATCGATATTGTGCGGATTGGCGTCTGTATCCCCATCTAATTCAACCCCTTGCGTAGAAAAATCAGCAAAGTCTGATTGCAACTTGCTGTTAATCAAATTAACTCTAAGCCCGGCTTTAAACCAAATATTTGCGGCATTTACGCCACCAAACGGATTAAAATACTTCACCACTCCCATTTTAGTGAGAAAGGCATAAGAGGAATTTGGCGAATACACTTCCTGACTTCCAAAATCGGGGTTTGAGATTCTTAAATTTGGATTTATCTCGGCCATCCATACATTCACGCCGGGAGGCCTTTTTGCGATAAGCGAAGAAATACCATAAACATCTTTATTATAATTTAAAGAGATTATATAAACAAGGTAGGTCGTTTTGCTTCTCTTCTTATTGATCGTATTATCAGCCTCTAAAAGTCCCTTAACTGTCTTTTTAACATTCAGGTTCACCATATAGTCGCCTTTTTGATTGGTTACTACATTTATCTCATCGTAAGAATCTGTTAGCTCATATTCAAAATCAAATTTTGAATACCGCTCTGTAACATCCACCACATAATCATCGAGCTTAATTCCTTTCTCTTGAACACAATAGTCGCAAGGAACTGTGGGATTTGGCATAGTAAAACTCGTTTTAAAGTCAAACTTCCGCGCATTTATATTCTTCAAATCATCCATATGTTCCTTAACCAAACTTATTGCACGGTCTCTTAGAGTATCTTCTCCGCTATTTAAATTGCGATCGCCATGCAGATAATCTGTTGGGGCGGCTAAAAGTGATGTTGATAAACAGAGACTGAACACAAATAGAATTGTCCAATCACTTAACTTTCGGTTATGAATGATTCTTTTCATCGCAGTTCTCAATTAATAATGATTTTAAATGTCTCACTGTGCCTGCTATTTGAAAGGCGAAGCAAATACACTCCCTTATCAACCTTTGGAAGTATTATTTTCTTCTGACCAATCTTTTCAATTTGAATAATATCTGACATCAAGCTTTTCCCGGCAATATCAATAAGCTCTATAGAATACCTTCCTTCCAGATCTTCAGAAAGATTTTCTAAAACGACATCTCTCCCAACTACCGGATTTGGATAAAGTAAAAATTTTGGTGAAGTCGCTTTCGATTTTGGCCCATCGCAAGCTCTTAGTTCAAATTGATCGAAGCAATTTACAGTAGTTGACCAACAGCGATCAGAATACAGACTTGTTGCCACAATATATTTCGAAGTATCGCATCCTTCTAAAGCATCATTTGGAAAATAGGTTTGATCTGTCGCTCCCGAAATCGCGGAAAAAACTCCCGCCGATTCTACGTCATACCATTGAAAATATAAGGCCGGTTCATCTACTACCGATAGTCCGTTGGGAAGAAAAAAGTCAATCCCTTCGGGACAAGATGCGTAGTCGGCGAGAACATTTACAGTTGTATTTTTTGAACTGGCGCACCTCTGGCTTGTGGAAGCATCTGTAACTGTAATACTATATGTGGCCGACAAATCACTCCAGATACCGGCTAGCGGCTCGGGGTTTAACCAGTGGGGTAAAAAATAAGTGCTGGCAGCTGAACTTGATTCACAACCAGTACATGACCATTGATATTCATAATCTGGATGGGGATCAATAACTTCTATATGCGTATATTCATTGTGGCAGATTGTAGCGTCTACATCCAGAATGCGCATTGCGATTTCGGGCGAAGCGTATATACTTACGTTAAAAATGGTATCTACTTCGCAATTTGAATCTGGATATCCGCCAGAAATGCGAATAGGATATATACCGGGAGGCACAGTCTGCGCATTCATATCCACAGTAATTTTTTTGGTTATTTGATCAATGCTAACCGATGCCGGTAAACCCAAAGGGTCGTCCCAGTCAACATCTCCTATTCCATTCCATCCCGGATCAATTATAAAATTGGGGCCATCCTGGCAAGATTCAAAATTAGCAGTAGCGGGGTTGAATGTCGCATTTGGATTTACTAAAATTTCAATGGGAACAGGAAGAGCCCAGCATGTTACAGGGTTTGTTTCAGAAACATTTTTATTTTGCGCGTAAATATTAGCATCCCAGCTAGTTGCGGTAGGCGAAGAATTGGTAATTGAAAAATTTAATCCCGGTATATTGGGATAGCTCGATGCATCTGTAATATTTGGAGAACTCAGTGGGGAATTAAAAATGAAATCCGAAACAGCGAAATGACTTATATTTTCACTTGGATTAAACAAGATATCAAAAGGTGTTCCGCTACAGATACTCGTGGGAAATACCAGACTTGACTGCAGCATATCTGGCAAGGGTATAAGGTTGATAATAAACGACAAGCTGGAGCTATTTAGTTTGCTATGACAGCCGTTTAACTCAAAAACAGGATAATAGTCACCACCATTTTCCAAAGGAATATTATTGAGACTCGATGCTGAATTGTCATTCGAATCTTTCCATTCAATGTTGTAGCCTGAACCATTATCTACCCATGGATTAAGGTCATTAATTCTGGCCACACTATCAATGACAAGCGGAGATGCGTAATTACAAAATTGCAAGATTGAGGGTGCACCATCTATAAATTCTACTGCCGGTGGTGTAGGTTTAATGGTTACAGAATTAGAATAAAAACCAGGCAGTTCATAATCGGCCGGATTATAACCACAGGATAATCCTCCATTGTACCAAAGTGAATCTACAACGAACTTGTGAGTCCCTGCCGAATCAATTTGCACATTAAACGGATTTTCACTTATTGCCCCTTCATTAAATTGATTATTAATAAAGTAACTCGCTTCCCAATCAACTGTGTCGGGTGTTTGAACTAGAAATTCAACAGGCCCATATCCCTGGCACAAGGAATTATCAGATGGTGTTAGATCGTTGTGCAAAATACTCGTAATTATGGGGCGCGGCTTTACACCAAACACTGCAGATATTGGAGTAGAGTTGGTACAAACGGGCGCATCTGTAAATCCGTAACTCGATATAATGAAGTTGCTGTTGTCACCCGCCGATGTAAGGTTTAAATTTATTTCAGTATCTGAAGTAATATTTACTGATCCCGATTGTGCAGTTGCACTTGCCCATTGAATTTGCAATGGCTGCTGACCGACTGTTGCATTGGTAATCACAATTGGCTGTGCGGGCAGTTGGCAAAGTTCTCCAGGATTGGTAATAATCACAGACGGAACCGGACGAACGGTAATAAGCTTGCTTACACCACCAGTAGTAGTTGTACAGGAAGAGGTTCCGATACGCCTAACCCAAAAAGTAGTATCGGAAGTCAATGAAGTTGCCTGCCAGTTATTAAGATCAGTGGTAGTTATCAAATTTGTGCCCACTTGATTTCCCCAACCCCATTGATAGTCAGCGCCAGAACCTTCTAATCCTCCGGTAGCCATAAGCGTTACGGACGCGCCGTTGCAAACCATATTATCACCACCGGCTATAGCTGTAGGAGCTGTTGGTGGCTGATGAACCGTTATTGCTTTAGAGAAATGAGCAGTGGCTTGCTGGCAAGCCGTATTTCCTTTTAGTCTCACCCAATAAGTTATATCGGTCGTAAGGTTACCTGTCGTAAATGGGTTTCCTAAAAACACTGCATTCGCATCACTTACGGCACCTGTTCCCCACTGGTAGTCAGCTCCTGATCCAACATTTCCACCAGATGCAGTAAGGATTAAAGAAGTGCCGCTGCAGATTGCGCTTGTATATCCCGCAATCGCCGTAGGCGCTGTCGTTGGCGGTTGGTTTACGGTTACAAATAGGGTATCTGAAAATGCCGTAAGACATGAAACCTCGCTAACCTCAACCCTGTAATAAGTAGTGCTCATTAAGCTTCCGGGAGCAAAAGATGATCCGGTCGAGCCTACTATGTCGGTGAAGGCAATATTGTTCAAGGAAGACTGCCATTGCAAATCAGCTCCGACTGTAAAGCCGGAAATGGATAGCGTAGCAGCCGAAGATCCTGAACATATCGTTTGACTTGACGAAACCGTTCCCGCAGTGCATGGCGGCTGTGCCTGCAAAGTGGCAATTAATCCGCAAAAACTTAAAAATAAAGTCCACTTTTTCATTGTCTATCTGGTTTTGAAAGTCAATCCAAAAATGGAACTGCGATCTGTAATGAACTCCAGCGTCAAATTGGAATTTTCATATTTCGTTTTGGAAAGCTTCTCGAATTGCATTTGCGTATTCTCCTGGGTAACAAAAGTCAGCTTGTAGGTATGGCCTGCCTTAAACCCAATTCGTTTTGAATCAAGCCGTCGTACCTGAGGATCATAATAATCGTTACCAGTTCGAAACACAAATGGATTTAGTCTTTTCTGATTCTCGTCATTACAGGTGGTGCATTCGTAAACAATGCTGTAGTTTCCGGTATTGTAATTTCCCCAGAAGGAAAACTCGCTCAATTGTAAATCAGTTTTAGGAGTTAACTCAATAACCACCGTTCCACCCGAAAAATTCTGATTATTTTTAGATGGTACTGCCGGACCCAAATCAAATTGACCCGAGCTGCTCGTTGATTTATACCACCCATCAGTAGATTTTTCGGTCGGTTTGGGTTTGGGGATAGTCGCTTTTGGAACAACCGCCTGAGTCGCTCTCGGCTTTGGCGCAGATCGTGGTTTTTCCACCCGGACTACCTGCTTTTTATTTACAGTAAGACTTTTTTCAGAAGCAATAGTGTCACCTTCATAGAATAAGCGCAGCATTATAGTATAGTAGCCTGGATCGGGCGATGCAAACTTTAAGGTGTCGCTGTCATCCAGAAATAATTCATTGCCTTTCTCTGTTAGCACCACCCATTCGTGTTCTACGTTTTTATAGGTACTTTTATTCATCGCCACAGCATCGTCACCTTCAGCAATCGACTCCTCAACCAATTCAAAATCTATATACTCACCTTCTGATACCATGAGGGTATCGGTTGCAATTAGTCTCCCATTTGGCTGATAAGTATCTACAACATACCTACCTGTTTCAACAAATGTGAAAAGTGGCGCCAATTGATAAGCGTGGAAGCTTTCTCCTCTGGGATCTTTAACATCCCAAAAATAACCTTTTGATAATTGTTCACTATCCAGGCTCTTTCCTTCTTCCACTTTAATCCGTAACATATACTCATTTCCTGATGTCAGGTTAGCTACTGCCTCACCATTATTCATCTCGTACGAAATCGAAGCATATTTTTCTGGTGACTTGGCAAAGCCCATTATTATCAATCCCAAAAGGATGATAATTAGAAAAGGTATATAGATGATTCTTTCCATTTCTATTGGTTTCAATTCATTTTACTTTGACACTCGGTCAATTTGTCATTTGTATCTTCCAGTTCCGTTTCCTGACTAATAATTTTATCGCTTGTTTTTCTGTAAATTCTATTCAAAATCTTGAGATTATCAATCTGAGAAGATATCATATTTGCAGTTAACGAGTCCACCGCCGAACCTCTACTTGAAGCAATTACATTCTTTTGAAATTTCTGTAACTCCACTTCTATCCCCTTAATTGCCACGTCTATATCTCCGTACAACTGGCTATTTAAAACCTTGGGTTCTGATTTTGTCAATAGAGAATTTACGTCATCAATTTTTTGATGAAAATCTTCATAATACTTATTGACATTGATATCAGTGGCTTTTACAGTAACCCGTTTTTCATATTCACTTCGCAGAAAAGCATTCTCGGCTTTATCTATTCTGCCGTATAAATAAATTGCAGTACAAACGGGCACAACTGCCAAAAAGAATAGCAGTGTAAATTTCCAAAATGCTTTTTGCCTCTCTTTGCTATTTAATGGTCTCATCAATTTCTAATTCTAAATGATTAAGCTATTCACCTGGTCAGTAGATTTTACTGACCGCTTACTTGTAAGTATTTATCTATTATTAAGGGATAAACAGCATGATTTTAAAGTAGTGCATTCATTCCGCAAGTGATCAAATATAGACGATGAAAAGATGAAAATTTTGGTTTAAAAGCCAAACACCCCAGAAATGACTACTAAATAGCCCTTTTAGAAATCTATCCCTTTAGCTCTAGCGAAATTTATTGGGAGAAGATGACTTGCAAGGTTATTAAAATAATAAAATCGGCCGATTTTTTGAATTAGTCATTTAATAGTCATTTTCTAATACCTGCCTTATTTTTAAAGGATAGTAGGCTTACATTTGGTTAAACCGATACTAACCACATTTTGTCAAAACCAGCCGCTCGCGTAGGAGATATGCATGTTTGCCCGATGGTAACTCCGGGCACACCACCCGTACCTCATGTCGGCGGGCCTATAATCGGGCCTGGAGTACCTACCGTGTTAATAGGCGGAATGCCAGCAGCCGTGATGGGTGATATGTGCGTGTGTACGGGGCCTCCCGATACTATTATTTTAGGCTCTGCAGGTGTATTTATTGGCGGCAAACCAGCAGCCCGAATGGGTGATAGCAACGCCCATGGAGGTACAATTGTGGTTGGTTGCCCTACAGTTCTTATTGGCGAATCATCAGGCGGAGGCGGCGGTGGAGGCGCTACGGCTAAAGTGCAGGTTTTAATTGACGCAATTGATAAGGTAAAAGGTGTTGAGAAATCAGTTTTGACTAAAATAAAAGTGGTTGCTTCTCAGATAGCAGCGGTAACGCAAGCATCTGATGAAGGCCTTCCTTTTTGCGAGTTGTGTGAAGCACCTGAAAGTGATCCGGATGATGAGCCTGCAGCAGATGAGAACGGTGCCGGATCTGAGGTGGCTCCCCAAGAGAACGACGAAATCGTAAAAAAGATTGCTAAAATTTATTTTACTGACGAGCATGGAAACAATATTTCCAAAGTAGAAGATGAAAAGAAAGTTATTCTGGTCATCGAGTCAGAAAATATATCAGGTGAAGAAGTCATTGTTAATCTTTATGATCATCCGGGCGACTTTACCTATCAAGGAAAGGAAATTGAGAACAATCAACTCACTATAGCCGTGAGTGGAGATAAACATAAAATTGAACTCGGAGTAAAACTGAATAATTAATTATGCCAAGTGTATTTCTAAAATCAGACACCAGTAAAACTGCAAGCACAGGCACGTTAAAACTGCCTAAACCTGAAGTTCACGTATATTTTAGACCTCATAGCGGTTATAACGGAGAGTTTGGTTTTGATTGGATGCGAACCGGTGATACAGGTCATAATGGTGACGACTGGTACAAGAATATTGTAGGTAGATACAGAGAGCCTTCAACTGGAGCACTTGAGCAAGTATATACAACAGGAGTTTTTACTAAAGGCAACTCAGATTACAGCAGTCTTACAAGAGAATATGAGCTCCTTAAACATCCTACCAGACCCAACGATTTCTACTCAGTAGCAATAGTAAATTTATTACCTGGAAAAGTAGCTAAATTTAGTCTGAAGGTGGAAGTTAAGAACGCTGTAAGTAAAATTGAATTCAAATTTGACTCTGCTTTTTTCAACCTAAATATAACCGAATTGGCTGAAACGTCAATTGGCAAACGGAGTTTAAAAAACCATTTGGAGGTGACATGTGTTCAAGAATTCAGCTCAGACCAAAAAATCGAAATTCTTGCTGACGGTCAGTTTGCAGGGAAACTGATTTTTAAAGCCAATGACAAAGCTAAGCGCTATACTGCAGATTTTGTGATGGTTAAAGTGTGGACAGATATTAATGCAACTGGCACACCCAATAAAGCGGCTCCATCGGGTAGAGAGGATGAATTAAAAAAATACCTCAATCAAGCATTTGTTAATCCCTCTCACATCTCAAAGAGTTTGAATTTATCTAATGATTCTACATTCAATACGAATTATTCTAGCGGCGGCAAAATTAAAAATGCAGGTAGCGATGCCCTTCTTGACCACATTATAAAAAAATTTGAAGACAAATATGGCGCAGCTAAATACAGCAAGCACTACAAACTTTTTTTCATAAACGAAGATGCCGGAGGGCTTTATGGCCGTTCATACGGAATTGGCGGTGCTAATCGTGCTGTTGTAGTTTACAAAAAAGGCTTTGCTGATAGTACTTTAGCTCACGAAACCCTTCATGCAATGGGTCTCTATCATAGTTTTGACAATGATGGCAAATTTACCTTTGAGAAAAACAAGACAGATAATATTATGGATTATTCAGACATTGCCGTTCCACCGCTTGATGTAATAAGCACGTGGCAATGGCAATGGCCGTTAATTCGTAAAAATTCAGTAAAAGAGAAATGAGAATTTTCTATTTATTCATTATCGTATTTCTTTCCATTGCATGCACGCATACAAGTGAAGGCCAAAACGACCTAAATGACAAAAAGCAAACACCTAAAATGGAAACGTTCAACATAAAAAAATTCGACCAAAACAAAGATGCTGATGAAACTTATCGCTTTGAGAGAGAAGACGGCGCTATTGTAACTCAATTTGGAGATTCAGAAAGTGGGTATTTCGACTACGCGCGTTTTCCAAACGAGCTTTTCGAAGATCGAAAAGGATACTACCCCGACGGAGTGCTTAAGATACACGGTTTGATGTATTACAACCAATTTCAAAAAGGTGTCTGGAAATATTATGACCACAACGGCAAATTAGAACGCACAATAGATTATGATGAACCCTTTAGTTATACTTGGGAAGATGTGCTGGAATTTTGTGATGAAAAAAAAATCAACCTATTAAAAAACACAACACGGATTTCGAGAAACACTATTGAAAACAAACCTAAATGGACTATCGAGTGGCAAATAGGTACTGCAGAATCACTTGAAATTACCATTGATGGAGAAAGTGGAGAAATAATTAATCAAACCACTATAGAACTTGACAAGGGTTAACCTAGCTGGAGTATAAAAAAACACCACCTGCGGACAATGTTAGTGTTGACCTTTAACAGTAATGCAGAGGCGCCTCGACAGACAAGCCAATACAAACTTCAAGACAATTAAAATGCTTATTAGAACAGCCCAAATAGAAGCTCTCGGTACTCCCAAGAAAGAAAAATTTATTGAGAAAACGATTGCTTTTCTAAAGGAAAACACACCAAAGTGGGCTGAATCTAAAACAGATGACCAAATAAGCGCAACGATTGAAAACATGATTGAACTGGGTAGAGAAAGAAATATCAAGAAAGAAATTAATATTCAGAAATTACTTTTCCATTGGATTAAATATGAACTAAAAACGCCTCCAAGCCCCGAAATAGATGCCGAGCTCATTCAAGAGAGCCGTAGTGAAAACTATCGGGTAAAATGCATGATAAAAGCTATTCGGAGAAATGGTGTCAGGTAATTTATTCGGGATAAATAGAATCAGAAATACTTTAGTCATGAAAGACCGACTACACAAAATTTAGCTCGAACAAATGCCCTCAAATAGAAAAGGGTCATTTAATAGTCATATTTGATTTCATTTCAATCATATTTTCTATCAATCAGTACATTTAGCTTAAATACACCTATCCAAAGACCAATCAAAGGCTGATAAAAACTTTGAATTCACCAAACTACATCCTCCTAGATTCTGCCCGCATGGACAGCGAAATGGCAACAGCGCGTGAGCTGAACCCAGAGCATACATGCCTTTATGAAGGCGATAGCGAGAAATTTTTGAGCGTAGTAGCACCTTGGCTTTTTGATTTTGATCCCAAATCTGACTTTGCCAACTGGATAGCGAAAAACGCCCCGACGAACGATTGGGGGATATTTTTACGATCTAGCGCAGAGCCAATCAAATTATATCGCCACTTGCGTAAGTTCCTAATAGTTTCTACGGAAGATGGACGCGAACTTTATTTTCGGTTTTACGACCCACGTGTACTCCGTGTTTTTCTTCCCACTTGCGACAGAGACCAGCTCAAAGAATTTTTTGGTCCCATAGAAGCATTTATCGCCGAAGATGAAAACGGGCTTCTGGTAGAATATGCTCTTAACGAAAATAAGCTCGAATTTTCTGACCTTAAAACGGATATGAAAGGAATATTTAAGGGAAGTGAAAAGTTAAAATTTGCCGCGTCTCAAATTCCGGAAGTGAATGAAGCGCCTACGAGCAATTCGGTAATAGAACCTTCAAAAACAGGAGTCGAAAAAAATCCGTTAGACGTTCAGAAACACGAAGATACTAAAGAGGATACATCCGGTTGGGATTTTGGGTATTAGTTGGTTTTCGGTTCTTTGTTTTTGGTCTTTGGTTTGAATGGAAACTTTAGTTCTGTCGTTTGATTTAAACATCAGCCACACATTTTCTTCCATTCTCAGATCAATCATTTGCCCCCGCAAAGTCTGTCTACGCTCTAGGACTTAATGGTACCAGCAGGCGAAAACAATCAAGGGAAATTTTTGGAAATAAATCTATTCATGAAACGAAATTGTGCTCTGACGCTGCGGTCAGCATGTTCCAAGGGTCCGGCAGCTACCCGCTCGGAGTTGCCAATGACGATTTTGGCTTTGAAGTAAAATGTCAAGATCTTTCCGATGGGGTGCGCAAGCGTTAAATGCCCTTCTCATCCGAAAACCCAACACCAAACACCAAGAACTAAAAACCGCGAAGCAAAGGGGTCATTTAGTAGTCATATTTGTAACACTTCACACTTCCGCATTATGTTACACTGTATATTCATAGTCTTGTTAAGATTTTAACCTAACCAACAACTGTGCAGACAACCAAACCAACCAATGAAAATAGCCCCAATTACATATTATATTGTAGAGAATGACGAAAACACCATTCGCCTGCTGGAGATGGAATTGAAGGCGTTTCCAGATAATTTTAAGTCGAAAGGCGTTTTCAGAGATTATAAAGAAGCGCATAACAGAATATATAGAGATGAGCCAAATCTGATCTTTATGAATATTGAGTTTCCCTTTTTTACGGGGGCTGAATTTTTCGGAAATACCTCATCAACAAAATGCGATTACGTGTTTTTGGCAAAAGACAATAATTACGTTTATCAAAATGTAAAAGCAAGCAAATTCGATTGCATTTTAAAACCGATTTCACAAATAGAGCTCAGACGCACATTAAAGCGCAAAGTTGAGGCGCGTGAAGCCGGACGCGTTGCAAACTTTGGTCACTACGTGCCCGCATCAACAGATTATAAATTCAAAAAAATACTTTTTCCTACTACCAATGGATATGTGTTTTTGAGTCCTGATGATATTATGTACTGTGAAGCAGATTTGGAATACACCAAAATTATTACGCACAATCATAAATATTTAATCTCTAAAAACCTCAAGCACTTTGACAATATGCTCAATAGTAAACGCTTTATTAGAGCGCATAAGTCATTCCTAATCAACATAGACCACATAAAGCAATACGTGCGGAGCGAAGGCGGTCATGTAATAATGAGCGATGATAAAATGGTGCCTATTGGCAGAAGCAAAAAACCTCAATTCGCCCACCTACTCGGGGTATAACCAAATAGAAATGAAAATATGAGCAACCAGAATTTAATGTTGACAAATGAAGTAAAAGAAGCACTCGATCAGAGCAAGAATATAGCTCGTGAGTATGGTCATGGCAACTTTTCAAGTCCGCATTTGCTACGCGCCATGATGCGTCGCGAAGCTGGTTTGGTAGCCTTTCTCGACACCATGGGCAAAGACGTTGGCTACATACGTGAGTGGGCAGATGTGCGCATTGAAGGTTATCCCAAGAGCTCTTTCCCGGTTTCTGAAATTGAGCAAGATAAAACCATTCACGCCGTTCTTCGTGAAGCAGATTTTGTAAGAATCAAACAAGGAAAAGAAGAGGTAGATGGACTTTCGCTACTCGCAGCTTTGGTTACGCCCGGCGTTGCTTTTAGCTTTGAGCAAATGCGCTCCTTTCCAATTTTGCGCGAAGAACTTCTCGATGTTTTAGAAAATGATGAAGCCGGAAATGGTAAACTCGGCCAAAATAATGTTGGAGAAAAAACCGGCCAAAAAAGTAACGATGGAGTAAATGAAACTATTTCAAAATTCTGCATTGATAAAACCGCATTGGCGAAAGCCGGAAAAATTGATCCTATTGTTGGGCGCGATCGTGAAACCAAAATGATAGCCGAAATATTAGGTCGCCGATCAAAACCAAACGTAATTATTGTAGGAGATCCCGGAGTTGGGAAAACAGCTCTTATAGAAGGATTGGCAAATGATATTGTAAACGGGAAAGTGCCAAAACACTTGGCAGGCTCTAAACTTTTAGAACTGGATCTTGGTGCACTCGTAGCAGGAGCATCGTATAAAGGCGAGATAGAAGACCGTATTAAAAAAGTACTCGCTGAATTAAAAGGCAGTGAAAAAATCACCCTTTTCATTGACGAAGTTCACGCATTGATGGATCCCAATCGCGGATTATCAGGGGTGGCAAACTTACTAAAACCCGAACTAGCTCGTGGCGAAATTACCGTAATTGGTGCAACCACTAACGACGAATTTCGCGAATTTCTGGAGCCGGAAGAGGCCTTCATGCGCCGCTTTGAAATGGTGCGTGTTGAAGAACCAAACGATCACGTTTGCCGCCAAATGCTCGATATTGTCGTTCCCTTTTACGAAAAACACCATGAAATAACGGTTGACAAGGATGCATCTACGGAAGCTATCAGACTTGCACGTAGATACCTAAAAGATAGAAGATTACCAGATGCAGCCATTGATCTTATAGACAGAACTATGGCCGCCATTAAAATGATGAATGATACGTCTGGTTCAGATATTCAACATTTACAAGAAAGATACGACACACTCATTGAAATTGAAGATCCAGAAAAAGATGAAGTAAAATATCTCTTGTACGAGTTTGAAAATCGGCTTAGTCCAATTTTGCTTGCCACGCTTACCGACGATCAGGATCCGAGTGCGCTCACAGAACCTCAAGAAATATTCGACTATATAAAACGTGGAATCAATGCGCTAAAAGACAAAGCAACAGAAGAAAAAACTGAAATTGCTAAAGAAGATATTGCCGCAATGGTAGCCTACAAAACAGGCATCCCGATGGGCAAGGTGCAGAGCAAGGAAAAAGAACGTCTGCTCAATATGGAAGAAACACTTAGAGACCGCGTTATCGGTCAAGACCATGCCATCAAAATTATTTCAGACGCCATCATGGAATCGCGATCCGGATTGACCAAGGCAGGCCAACCTATTGGTTCATTTTTCTTTTTAGGGCCAACTGGTACGGGTAAAACCGAATTAGCGAAAGCCTTGGCGCACTTCTTATTCGCCGATGAGCGCAGTCTTATTCGGTTTGATATGAGCGAGTTTAAAGAAGAACATTCTGCGGCATTGCTATACGGAGCACCTCCAGGTTACGTCGGCTATAAAGAAGGTGGATTGCTGGTAAATAAAATCAGGCAACAGCCCTACTCTATCGTTTTATTTGATGAAATCGAAAAAGCGCACCCCTCTGTTTTCGACCTGTTTTTGCAGATTCTCGATGAGGGAAAACTACATGACAGACTAGGGAAAGTGGGTGATTTTACAAATGCTGTTGTGCTCTTTACTTCAAATATCGGGAGCGGCCATATTATCGAAGAATTTGGAAAAGGAAATATCCCCGCTTCAAATGAGCTGATGGAAATAATGGCCGACTTTTTCAGACCGGAATTTTTAGCACGACTAACAGAGATTATTCCGTTTAGACCCATTAATGAAGATACGGTAGAGCGCATCTTTAACATACAGCTTTCGCACCTATTAAAAGCATTGCAAAAGCAACACATCTCAATCACCTTTACCGACGAAGCCAGGAAAAAACTGGCCATGGACGGGTTTACACCAAAATATGGTGCCAGACCGCTAAATGGAGTGATCAGGAATCAATTGCGCCGACCGATTTCGCGAATGATAATAGGCGAAGAATTGGCGAGCGGCGACGAAATACACATAGAATTAGAAAACGAAGAAATTAAATTTAATATTTTAAAAACTAAAGAACATGAGCCCACTTGAATATGGAATAGGCGGCACAGAACGCCCAACAGATGCTAGCGAAGCATTTGCAGATTTGCCCCAAAACAAAACACTTTTTGCGCAAAAGCTAACCCAAAACGACCCTATAAAACCAGAAGTGGTGAAGGGATTGACCAATGTAGATCAAGTATTTGAGCACTACAAACCCAATGCTGACGTATCGCTTAAAGGCGAAGAAGGTGAAGAGATAAAAGAGAATCTTAAATTTTCGAATATTGGCGATTTTGCTCCAAAAGGGCTTACCAACCAAAGCGAATTTATGCAGAATTTGATGCAAAAGAAAAGCGAAATGAACAGCATTGTAAAGCAATTGAGATCAAATAAAGTATTGAACTCAGCACTGCAAGATTCTGAAAGCAAAGCTGCTCTCGTAGATTCGCTAAAACAACTTATTCAAGAACTAGATCAAAACGCATAATAAAGCACACTATAAACTACAACAACTATGTCTGACGAGAAATTACAAAATAAGGAGCAGCTAAAATATCAGGATTTAGATACTGCCGTAGATGCTTTGGCAAAATATGGCGGATTTGATTTGATAGAAGCAACAGTAGATGGAACTCAAAATTTGAATCCAAATAGAAAAGCGCGGAAACAGATTTTCCTTACTGAATCGCACAATGCCAAGCACCGCAAGGAGCTTAAAAACAAGTTAGCGCTTTGGGTAGATATTTTGAGTCAATCTGATGATATTGCCCAAACAATTGAAACCTGCGAGGCAAAAGCTGTTCAGTACGACGCTCTATTTGGTGAAAACATGAAAACAGTTTTAGATCAAACCAATGCAATGGAGCAATCTTACCGTTCCCTGGGACTGTTTTTTGCCAATACAGAGAGTGATAAGCTGAAGAATGTTAACATCATGAATGCTTCTATGGAGCAACTTACAGATCTTGACAATCCCAAGTTTATCGATACGGTAAACGAGGAGCTCAAAGATTGCTTTGACCGTCTTGACCTGCGCGATAATTATGGACTCGTTGTAGTTCCGGGCTATTTGGGTTCTAATAAAGTAGTAGAAAAATGGGCAAAAATATGCCATTCCAACAAGGCAACACTGGTTACAGATTTCAGACATTTAGATAATCCGGATGATGTAATGGAGCTTTTTCAAGCCGAAAATCTAGCCGGTGGTGATGTGTATAAATCAAATGTAGTAATGGGCTGTAACTGGCTGGTTGGTCGCAAAAAAGCTGATGAATACGGTGAAGAAAATGATGTTCTCGTACCTCCTTCATCTGCCCTCGCGGGAAAAATCTACAGCTCGCTTATGTCGCAGGTTACTGCCGGTAAAAAGCACGGTGCGATGAATGAAGTTGATGGCGTATCATTTGACTTGAGAAAAAGTGAAATCGCTGAACTCGAAAAAATGGGATTAGTACCCATGGTAAATGAGTACGGAAAAGTACTTGCCTTCTCGGCCAAAACCCTTTTTAATGGAGATAATATCGGTCTTCAAACTTACTCTGTAGTTCGCGTTTTTGATTATATTTCAAAAGTATTGATGGATTTCCTAAACCGTCGCGCATTTGAAAATTTCAACTCTAAGACAGAGCGTGAAATCAGATCTCAAATTGTAAAATTTCTAGATAAAAACACGGGTCCGGGAAGGCTTATTGAAAAATTCAAAATCTTGCGTTTTGAAAAAGATAAAGATCAAAAAGATCGCGTTTTCCTAGATATTCACATGACTCCTTATTTCCCTGCTAAAAACTACGTTTTTAAATTGGACGGACAAAAAGGTGACGATCCAGATTCTGCAGATTGGAAAGCAGAATACGAACAAGAATAAAAACCTTATAAACCCATGGCCGAACATTTTAAAACAACCGTAATACTTGATGGCACAAAACTCCAGAGCATAAGTTCAATCAATTTAAATCAAGTCATTTTTGACCATCATAATTTTGATGTGCAATTACCCTTGAGCAGCCTTGTGAATTTTGCAAATGATGAAGACCCATTTCCAGCCCTCAAAAAGTGTATTGGTCGTGCCATAGAAATAACCATTGGTACGGCTACAGATGCTGATCGTGACGGACAAAACGACCAATCGGTTTTTAAGGGAATTGTTACAAACGTAAATATAATAGGTCATCGCTGGGAGCACGCTATGGTAAGTGTTACTGGCAGTAGTCCCACCATATTGATGGATGGAATTAAAGACTCTAAGGCTTACAGCCAGAAAGGGATAAAGCAAATTTACAGCGATTGTGTAATCAAGCATCTTTCAAGCGAAATAAAAATGGAAGACAATCTCACGCAAACCGATAATTTGATGTACACAGTGCAGCACAACGAAAGCGATTTTGACTTTATAAAACGGCTGTGCTATCAATATGGTGAATGGTGTTATTATGATGGCTCAAACTTTTGCCTGGGATTAAAACCGTCTCAGAACACGATTGTGCTAAAACAAAATCGAATTTTGCACCTCGATTACAACTATTCTTTGGCGCCCTCACGACCTACGGTAAATTTTCGAAACTATAAAAAACATGAGGTTGAACAAATAAAGCCAAAAAAAACAAGGTATACAGATGATATTGCGAGCCACGCGCTTTCTGAAGCATCAAATGTTTTTACGGGCTCTGAAGCATCAAATGTTTTTTATCCTTCTTCACTTTCAGGTGATGGACTCCAAAACGAAAAAAAACAAATTCAACATCAGTTAGACATGGCAGAGAGTTCAGCTATGGCCAGCTTACTCGTTGTAAATTGCCAAAGTGATGTGGCTGGAATTACTGTTGGTTCAACAATTAAAATAGAACATCCACACCACAGTGGTGAATTTACTGTGACCAGTATATCGCATAGTGCTTTTGGAGCAAAATCATATTCAAACCATTTTCTTGCTATTCCAAAAGACGCCTTATTTCCTACCGGTTTGAATATTGCATTTCCTGAAGTTCGTGAATGCTCTGCCATCGTTTCCGACAATAAAGATCCAGAAAAACTGGGACGCATAAAAGTGCTATTTGACTGGAGTTCAGATGTACAATCTCCTTGGCTTCGCATGGTTATGCCACATACAGGAGATAACCGTGGGTTTTATTTTGTACCCGAAGAAGGCGATGAAGTAATGGTAGGTTTTGAAATGGGAAATCCTGATTACCCTTTTGTGTTGGGTTCACTCTATAATGGAAAGAATAATTTTGGTAAAAGAGCTAAAGACAACAACAACTTAAAATCAATAAAAACCAAAAGCGGAAATGAGATTTTATTTGATGATGGTGGCCAAATCATAATAAGAAATAATCACAATAGTCTTGAGTTAATATGTGCCGAAGATGGTAAAATTGTTATCAAGACGGATGGTGACATGGAATTTACTACTGGCAAAAAAATGGCCCTTAATGTTGGTACGAATTTGGAAATCTCCGTCGGCGAAAACGTGGTTTTTAAGGTTGGCGGAAATACCGAGATAAATTCAGGTGACAACTTAAACATTGGTGCTGGTTCAGACCTCAAAATGACAGCTGATGGCAAATGTGAACTTTCAAGTGGTAAGGATTTGGAATTATCTTCTGGCGCCAACCTATTAGCCTCTGGAAGTATGAAACTTGATTTACAAGCGGGAACTGAAGCCATTGTCAAAGGTGGAGCAACAACATTGGTTGAAAGTGCCGCATTAACGACAATAAAAGGTGCAATTGTACAAATAAACTGATATGGCGGAGATTTTAGAAAGCTATAGGCTGCCCCTAGATACTACGGCATTTTTAAAGGATAAGATATTGCCTAAGTGCGCCATTGAAGATAGCATTGCCGGGCAAATTAGACTTTTGCTGCTTACATCGTTTGATGAATGTAGCTTCGATCCTGAATTTGGCTGTGAAATATGGGAGCACGAGTTTGAGCATTCGCAAATAAGCAAAATTTGGATTGACCGAATGTCGCTTCAAATGACCACACTACTGCAAAAATATGAGCAGCGCCTTATGAATATTGTAATAAAAGCTCAAATAACCGAAAAGGAATTTAAAAGCGATAATACCAACCAAAGTACCGTGCGCTTGCAAAAATGCCTTACTATTAATCTCAATGCCAACTTAACTTCAACCAACGAACCTTTTTATTTTAAGGACAGTATTTTCATTAGCCCATTTTCAACAGATTAAAAGTATGCTACAGCACGATTTCAGTGAAGCCGAGGTTTATAAACGAATGCAAAAAGTTGCATTGGAAGTATGGAATATCCGCGAGTCAGAAATTAATTCCATAGACCCGCTTGTGCGTCTACTGATGAAAGGCGTGGCAAAAGAAGTTGAAAAGGTTGGAAACGAGTTACAAAATTCAGAAGCCAGAATTCTTAAACGCATTGCGCGACAGCTCATGCCAGATCAGCTACAGACAGCCATTCCCGCGCATAGTATTCTGCAATTCCAACCTTCAGAAAATGTGGAAATATCGCGCTATGACCACTTTACTTTTGAGAAAAAATGGCAAAACAAAGCGAAGTTTAATCGCGTAGAAAACCGCACTTTAAATTTTACCCCTGCCGGGACATTCCCAACTAATACCGGGAAAATACTTTTTAGACTGGAGCAGAAAAAAGGGTACAGTGTACAAACACTTAATAAAACGCTCCTGCGCGGAATAGACACCGCAACCCATGGTAATGAAATAATTCTAGGAATTGAAAATATATCCGCCGGCGATTTTTATTTGTATTTTGATTGGCTTTCTGAAAAATCAAAAAAGATACTGTTCAACTCTCTCTCCAAAGTAAATATGACTCTGCTAAATGGCAAAAAAGTAACTACAAATTGGGGATTAAGCGCCAAAGAAAATAAGCGTGATTATTTTGATGAAAAATTCAATGCACTTCTGAAAATTGAGCGCACTGTAATGGGCTTTTACCAAAATCAGTTTATAAAATTATCCCTTTCGAAAGAACAAATTATAGAAGCCGGTAAAACAGAAAATTCAGCTTTTGAAGGTCTTCAAGAACAGCTCGGTCTCGATGAAAAATCAAAAATTACTTGGATAAAAATTTTATTTCCACCAGAGATTGATACGAAGCAACTTCATGAAGTAACTATCCAAATAAATTGTTTCCCGGTACTTAATCGCAAGCTTTGCAGACAAGTGTTTAGGCTGCAACCTGAATTAAATATTCGGAAATTTGAATTTGAAGGTCATTTTTTAAGCGTGGAACGGGTAGAAACTAGTCGCGGCGAAATTTACACTGAGCAAGATTCACTACGTCTCGATGAAGCACTAAAAGGCACTTATACGGTAAGAACCGGAAGCGTAGGCAGAATAGATGAACGCGATGGCCATGGCTATCTCAAGTATTTATTAGATTTAATCCGTGAAGAAAAACAGGCTTTTACTTCTGCAAATGTGAGCTCGACAATTGAAGACCTCAATACCGTAGAGCAGACCATTGAAAAAATAGAGAAACGGATTTCGTTTACAGGCGCATCCGGTTCAGAACCTTACATTATGGTTACGCCGATCAAAAATCATGAGAATATTTATGTTCACTTCTGGTCAACTGATGGTGACTTTGCAAATGCTATAAATACCAATAGCAGTCTAGAATGTAAAACTATAGGACTGTCTGAAAATGGGCAAGCCGTATTAGTTTTGAATAGTGTGGGTGGTGCCGATGGCCTTATGGACGCAGAATTAATTAGAAATTATAAGAATGCTATTCTAGCCAAAGAAAGTGTTGTAACCATTGCCGATATAAAAAGTCTATGCTACGCCCTTGGCGGAAATGACATTGCATCAATTGAAGTTCGAAAAGAAATTGCTGAATCAAGCCAACCCAAAATCGGCTTAATTCAGCAGCTGAATATCTACATCACCTTTAGAAATTCTTTGGAAGATGATGCTCTAAAAGATTATATTATTCAAAGGTTTGAAGCAGAAATAGAAGCGAAATCTAACTTTAGCATGCCTTTACAAATTTTTATTTTAAATGATTAAGCGAGCTGACATACAAGAACCTAAATACGGCGATATAAAAGCAGAAGCTTATATGGTTGAAGCTGATTATACTGGCTTACTTGATGATAAAAAGCTACTTTATGTAAATGGTGGTTTTAAGCGCAATTTTAGAAACGACATTGAAAAAACGCACCCTGCAGATCAAAACAGCTTTAAGATAGAACGCGACATTGTTGAGTTGAATAGAAATGGAATCTACGATGGATTTCCCGAGCTTCTATTTCACAAATCAAAAAAATCAAAGCAGTTTAAATCGATAAAAGATATACGAGAAGATCATATTTACAATAATGAAATAGAAGAAAACACACGTCGGTTTTTTTGGCCTTTAGACCATTATTTGGTGAAGATGAAATGCCACATCTATGCCCACGAAACGGGCAAAAATTCGGTAGATCGCATAAGTGCTTCTAAAAGCCTTCAGCGATTTTGGGGAATTCCTCCTATATTTGAAAAGTGGCAAGTGGCTATGCTTTGCAAAGTAATGCCTTATGCAAAAGAAATTTCAATGAACGTAGCATGGATACAGCAGACTTTTAATATGATTTTGGGAATAAATGTTTCTATTAAAAAGGTATTGAAATCTGTAGAATATCCCATTAAAAATGGCGGACGAATTATGGGAAATTCCTTTTTAGGAAATAATACTACCATTGGCTCAAACTTGAGAATTACAAAATATCAAATAAATATTGAGCTGGGGCCAATAGGTAAATCCACGGCAAATTCTTTTTCATTGGGCGAAAAAAGCAACAAAGCACTTGATTTTATTATTGAAACATTCGTGCCGCTCGATTTTACTGTCGAAAAAACAATTATACTAGAAGCAGACACCGCTATTTCATTTGAAAAAGACCCCAATCAGAGAAGTATTCTCGGACTAACAAGTACATTATGAGCGACCCAACAGCAGGAATGAGAAGCGGCTACGCAGAATCGCAAGGTATAAAACGCACAAGCAAAGCAAAATTTGGCCAAGCCAAAGGTATTCAAGCTAAGGTTAATAAGGCCGTGGTGATGCACTTTCTATTGTTTCTTCTGATAGGGATCTTAATGGGGTTAGCAGTTTTTATACCATTTTACACAACCTCATCATATTCCGTACTTAAAACCCTATTCATTGGTTTTTTTGTCCTTGGTCTTCTTCTAGGCCATTGGCACAAAACGCGTATGCTCAAAAAAATTGATTGGGCACCTTCAGGTAAATTCTTTCCACGATTTTTTTTAAGCCTTGCTGTTTATCTGGCAGTTTTTAGTGGGATTTTACTCATGTTAATGGTGCTACCAAAAATAATACCCTCATACGTATCTGAAACCAATTTTTCAATTTCAGCTCTTTTAGCTGCGAGTACGATATCAATTTTACTTCCATTTCTAATTAATGAAGCTTTTGAGTACGCTGCAGAAATTGAAAGTAAGGAATATAAATATTGGGAGTTTCCGCAAAATTATATAGAAAAACAACCTACCTGGAATAGAGACAGAGTAATCTATTCAAATCTTAACTTTCGTAGAAAAGAGAATGAGAATTTTGTAACTACCGTAAAAGTAAAACTTCCAAAAGAAGCCAATTTTGGTGAACTCATCTATCTTTTTATGCGCGATTATAACGAGAATAGAAGTCCCGAAAATCCCATTGGCGAACTCACACCCCAGCAAGGTACGCTGGGATGGTTTTTTAAAACAGAAAACAGTGGCATTACGAAGGTCTTAAAAAAGAAAAGATTTATTGACACAGAGCTTACAGTAGAAGATAACGGAATACAAGAAGATTGCCACATTTATTTTGAACGCATTCAAAATCAAGATTATTAATGTTTGACCCAATAAAATATGGATATGTGAACTGGGCAGATGGGATGAAAATCTCTCAGGCTCATTTTCACCAATTGCAATCTGCAATTGAAGCACGCGTTAAAGATAGCAGAGCAACCGGGCTCCGAAATGATAATTTTGGATTAATCCCTTCCGGTGCCAATGCAAAGAATGCTTTAGACTTCGATTTTAGGGTTGACGATACTGCCAATTTAAAGATTAAGGTAAGGCAATGCCGAGCTATAAGTCCTGCAGGTGATAGAATAGAAATTATTGCGAATTCATCCAATTCGAGTCATCAGAACTTTGAGAAAACGGTAAAGCTTGATAAGGCCATCTTAGAAACAAACGGCGATTTTTATATCACTTTGCGTGCAAATAGCGATGAGCCGCATCTGTATGGCGAGCCTGATCAGGAAGAATCGCCAGCCAGAATGCCTTATTTTGAACGGGCATTAGATGTGGAAATCGTACAGGTGAATGGCGTGAATAAAAATGTGTTTAAAAACAGTGCAGTCATAGCACGATTTAGCGTTGAAAATGGTGAAATAACCGAAGATGTAAATTACATCCCTCCATGTGCTGCTATGGCTAGCCACCGCGACTTGAGTGAATTTGCATTCAAATACGCACAGTTTCTCGGCGATTTGGAAACCGACTTATTTAAAATAAACAAAAATGTAAGCAGCAAAGATCAGCTTACAAATTTAGCGCAATCGGTAGCCGACTTAACGCGAAATGTAATTCAAAGCATTCAACAAGAGATCGATTTTATCCGGATGTTTTCAGAGTATTCAACGCCTTCGTTATTCATGTTGAATGCAAAAAAAATAGCACGGGCATTTAAGAATGCCATTGAGCTAAATAGCAATGATAAAAAAGAAGAGCTTCTGAATTATGTTCAAGAAGTAATTGATATAAGTCCTGGAGAATATACGGCGATTAACGCTCGGGTATTAGATTTGGAATACGACCATTATAATGTTCGGGATGCCTTACAGGTAATCCTGCAATTTTGCAAAATAAATGGCAAGCTTATCAGCGAATGGGGTAACTTGGATTACATTGGAAAGAAGAAAAAGACCGGTATTTTTGTAGGCGAAGTCAAAAAAGACACAGAAGTAACTAAGGAGCGTAAGAAGTGGGATTTTTAGCCTACCACAAATTGTCAAAACTGACATAGTAATGATATATTTCACGCAAACTGATTATATGTAATCGTATGGTATGATTTAAGTCCTCAATCTGGGAAGTTCGTTGCTTACGGCGAGCTTTTTCCGACCCATGAAGCTTACCTGAGAGAGGACCGCCCTTGAGTGTCAGTGACCCCACTAAAATGGATTGGGCGAAATCCGTTAAACTTTAACAGACAAATCTCTTCCCGCAAAAAGACCGCGTCACGGAAGTGCTGGTAATGTCTGAGAGATTCTCGTCCAAGACTACCTCCACCGGTTGCTCCACTGCGCATCGCCCATTGGTACAATTCCCGCTCCAGGCCGTGCAAAACATTCTTGGCAGCTTCGGCTTCTTTCATCACCTCAACAATGGCTCGATGCACATCTGATGGTGTAAACATCATATTCTGGAATTTATTACCCATCCGGGTGTGCATATCCCGCGAACCAAAAAGCGCTTCCATGGCACGGTAACTGGGAGTGTATTGCCCCCAGGGCCTACCGTCCGGCACTCCCATACCTCTACTTCGGCGAGGAGAAGTGTTAAATCGTACGTAAAGGTCAGGCACCAACATTCGAAGGGCGGTGGTTGAGGGAGTCCACAAATCGTTAAATCGGAAGTCGCGGGGCAGTCTTAGGCTGCGGTACTTCATCCGAATGTATTCGCGCCCTATAATTTCCACTTGTGCGGGGGTCAATCGTCCAGCGGGGTTGGCTCTGATCAACACGGCGCGGCTTAAAGCATAGCCTTCCCCTTCTTCGTTTACTGGAATAATCATTTGGTCACTAGCTCGCCTTAAGATCACCGAGTTGGCTCCCAGGGCGGAGGCTGTGACCATCCGGTTTAAAAAAACGTTATCAAAGCGGTCAAACTGCCCTTGCCTCTGAAGTGATTCTATTTGGTTGATTATTCTTTGCCTCACCTCCACAGACCTACGAGCCGATAAGGTAAGGTTGGTGCGCTGCCTGCCGCTCTCGCTTGCCACTCCAATAACTTCAATGCATCGAGCGCGATGCAGTTGCTGGGTTAGAAACACACTAAAGTCGGTACTCTCGATGAATTCTTGATGTTTCGGTTTGGGTTGATCTCCGCCGATGTCAAAGTTATAAAGCAGATACATCGGACCTGGGTCTTCGTGAAACATCCCCTCTGGATTGCGGGTCGCCCAATCTCTTTCTACGGTAGCTGCCATGGGACTTAAATTAGTTCGTTCTAGTAAAAGTATTCATGCCCCTCATAACGGATGGCTCTGTAGTTCGTCTATCTAACACGACATCTCTTTATTTGAAACCCATCCGAAGCAAGTTCTAACCTAGAACCATTCAAATCAAAAAGTGAAACTCGTGGCATAATTCAACCCGGATTAATAATCTTTAGTTTTAAAAGAATAAATACTCAAATCCATTATTATGTAACCGCTTCAGCCTTTGCATCTTCCACAACCACCAAATAATTAGGTCGGTTATTCAACGATGCTGTCAACCAGGCTTTCCAAAACATCTCTGCTGCCTGACCTTGAATGCCTATGCAACCTTCTGTTCCTTTCTGGCCGCCATCTGGATGAATTCCCAAACCAAATCTGTTTGAATCAAAAAGCGGACTCAGCGGAATAAACCACCCTTGATTAGATCCTGAACTTTGAAACCCGACCTTATTCAAAATATTAGAAACCACTTTCTTGGTTTCAATTCTATATTTTCCTGTTTCAAGCGTACCATTCCTAAATGGCCCACTGATCGCGCGGTAAGACCTACCATTCCAGGTAAGATATCCGCGTTTAATATCGTAGATTAAATTTGACATAATATTGCATTAAATTTGTAAATCCTCTTCAGATTTCCGGCGAAATTAGGTCGATTTCAATATTGGTAGAGCAAAACTGAAGTTGATCTCAATATGAAAATACCGGAAACCTCTCTAAGGTACAGGAAAATTGACTCCATGATGAGAAATGGCGCAAAACTGACTAATAATTGATCACTCAAACCGCTTTATCACAGTACTCTAACGACCATTTTAGAAATCTGGAATAATCTTGATTTTCTTTAAAATCCAGTTTCTTTTTTATATTTTTTCTGTGATTCTTTACTGTATTGGTGGAGATAAATAGTTTACTAGCAATTTCATTAGAAGTATTGCCTTTTGAAACTTCGTGCAATACCCTCTGCTCTCTTAGGCTTAAATTGTGATAAAGATTCTCGAAATCATCTTTGCTTTCTTGCAGCTCTATCTCATCTGTTCTTGAGAACCCAGTAATTAGATCTTTTAAACCAATTAAATAAAACTTTCGTTTGCCAATAACATTTGAAACAGAAAGCAAAAGAGCTTTCACCATTAGTCGAGCTGCGTCATCGTAGATCTTCACACATTCTATAGAGACATCGCTGATGGAAGAAAAGGACAATTCAATAGCTTCATGCTCCAGCCCTTTTAATAAGCTTAAATGAGAGGCCTCATCAATCAGATTAGACTGGTTGGTTTCAGAATTACCATCCGCTTCTACACCAAACCGGCCGGTGGGTGAGGGGGAAATTCTATTAAACTGATAAGAATTTTTATCGGTTCTTTCAAGTTGGATACTTCTCATTTTCGGTTGTTTTTTGGTTATCACTAAATTAGACATATTTTCTGGTTATATAATAACTAGAAGTAGTCATATTGTGACTATTTTACTACCTAAGGATTTCTATGCAAACTATCATTTTACTTCGTATAACCTTCTACGGGTATTATGATTTTTCGCATTCAACACTGTCATAACAAGCTTCCGCGGTCTATGAACCTAGGCCGGCCCCCTGCTGAATTTTTTAAATGAAGATGGATTTAATGCAGTTGATCTTTAATGCAAAAAGCGAATCAGTTGCACTAACTTTCTAAACTGAGTGGTATTGAAAATAGAGAACAACGGGAGACTGAGATCACTTGATATTCAGAAAAACCCATCTTAGAAATTTGGAATACTCAATTGTATCGATCAGATTCAATTTCGTTTTGATATTTCTGCGGTGATTCTTTACCGTATTTACAGAAATGTATAGCTCCTCGGAAATTTCTATAGATGTAGCACCCTTTGCAACACTAATTAGTATCTCCTGCTCTCGTTTTGTAAGATTGTGAAAGAGACTCTCAAAATTTATTTCATTGCCGTTTTGATCCGACTTCGCACTCTGTATTAGCTTATCAAGCTCAAAAAAGTGAACTTCTGACCTCTCATTGAGTTCTCTATTCACTATTAATTTAATGACTTTTATAGGTCTGGCCTCTGTATCTGACCAAAGAGTTACCAATTCTAATTTTATATTCGGCTTGAAATCATCCATAAAACTGCTTCGAAGCCATGACAAACTGGTACATATTAAGGAGCTAAGTCGAAAAGCGAAGTTTAGTTAATGGCAAACCTTACCCGGCAACTATAACATGGAGCTATCTCAGTGATCGCTTAAACCAGACACATGGTAATTTCACGCAATTTATGGCAATTCAGGTATGCTTTAAATAACCACTGGTAGTCAAAGAGTGGTTATAAAATAGGGTAATATGCTTTCTGCTCCTTGTTATTCTCCTTCTCCAAATAAAAGCAACCTGTGAATTGTATAAAATTTTGATATTCAATAATAAAAAAAGACCCAATTAATTATGCCAAAGCCAATTAATTGGGTCTTAAAATTAATCTATTCGGATAATACCGAACTGATATTCCTGAAATAGCTTATGGGTTTACCGTATCTCCCACCATTCCAAAACCGCTATTCAAAATAGAAACATCAATAACATTGATACTTCCATCACAATTATAATCGGCAATAAAATTAAAACTAGGGCTTGATTCTGTAGATCCAAAAGCAGCGCTCATAGTTGAAACATCAAATACATTCACGGAATTACTTTCATTTAGATCACCTGCTATTATATGTCCAAAATCGATGGTATTCACTCCTGAAGAAATAACTTGTGCTGGAAGCATTTTCGCCAAATAGCCTTCAACTTTGATCAATACATTGTAAGTACCCGTTAGGAAATCAGGACTGGTAAAATTACCATTGGCATCAATCATGGTGTAGAAAGTTTCATTTAGATGCGGTTCATCAACACCATAAATCTCTATAGTGATACTTCTTGAGCCACAGTCTACATTCCAATCTACACTTCCATCAATATTTCCAACCGGAAGTGTTAAGCAAGAACAATCCGAACCGTACACTCCAGCAATCCCTTCGATATCGCATGGAGTACCTGGTAAAGCCCCTCCATTTACAACACCTTCACAATCTGTACACGATTGGTCTGGTATTACGCCTGTATCGCCACCTGAACAAACACCGCAATCATCAATAGATGCTGTTCCGTTTACTACACCTGCACAGTCAAGGCAAGTTGTGTTGTCATTTACTGGGTCGCTGTCGCAAACTCCGCAATCATCTAAAGTAGAAGTTCCATTTATTACCCCTGCACAATCAAGGCACGTTGTATTATCATTAGCCGGATCGCTGTCGCAAACTCCGCAATCATCTAAAGTAGAAGTTCCATTTATTACCCCTGCACAATCAAGGCACGTTGTATTATCATTAGCCGGATCGCTGTCGCAGACTCCACAATCATCTAAAGTAGAAGTTCCATTTATTACCCCAGCACAATCAAGACAAGTAGTGTTGTCATTTGCTGGGTCGCTGTCGCAGACACCACAATCATCTAAAGTGGCAGTTCCATTTACTACCCCTGCACAATCAAGGCAAGTTGTGTTGTCATTTGCTGGGTCGCTGTCGCAAACACCGCAATCATCTAAAGTGGCAGTTCCATCAGGTACACCAGCACAATCATAAACTTCACAGTCGCAGTTAACGTATTCACCAATATCGGATCCTATCTGACAAGGATCGCCATTGTTCACACTTAATGCAGGACAATCATAGCCAGTAATATTAATTTGAATTGGTTCTGTAGTTCCTGTTACATCTTCACCCCCATAGGCCAGCAAGGTTCGTTTAACTCCAATGGTAACATGCTCCATTAAAGAGTTTCCTCCTCCTATCGCGGTACACTCTATTATTAATTGATCGAACAGAGTAGTAGCAGGTGAAAAACCAAAGCCTCCACGCCCCCAATTACCATTAACATTGTCAAGTTCGGGTGGGAAAGTCTGGATATTCAATGAACTTCCCGATGCGTACGCAGTATTGTTCACTTGCACCTTTGCAGGGTCGAAGGTCATAAAGATATCTGCCACAGTCACAAACGCATCTTGCGCATCTAGTTGTATGATGATGGTAAAATCATCTCCCAAATTAACATTCACCACATTAGGTGCACCCAAAACATCTACCAAAGGGTATGGTCCCTGAGCCTGAGATGAAAGAAACCCTAGAATAAAAACCAATAGTAATATCGGTCTAGCCATTAGTTGGCTTATCTGATTTTTTTTCCTTTTCCCGCTTGGGTCTGGTTTTAATTCCGTCGTTTCACTACTAGCCTTTTTCATTATCTTTCCTGTTCTTAAAGTCATTTCAGCTTAAAACTATAATCACCTCATTAGTGGGCAACTACTATCGCCTTTGTAAATAATGTTTCACCTGTTCTTAGCACGCATTGGTAAGAACCACTCGCTAATTCACTTACCTCTACTTCAAATTTATACTCTGTTTCCGTTGCAGCATTTCCATTAAAAAGTTCTTTAATCAATTTGCCGTTTAGGTCAAAAACACTTAGCACCACTTGTTTTGCCTCTTGTAATCTAAATGAAACAAATGCCACATCAGAACTTGGATTTGGCCATACCGATAAATCCATTCCTTCAACTTTATTTATATCATCAATTCCCACTGTGCCACTTTCAGTAATGGTAACTTTCAAGTCGTCAGCATTTTCCAGTATATCTGTACCTCCATAGGCCAGCAATGACTTAGGGAACACATCCATCGGGTGGTATACTTTCGTTAACCCAGTAGGTGCAAGTGCTAAAAATGTGATTTGAACTACTTCAAAATTGCCCGATGGAGTTTGCTTTCCGATTTGAAATGCAGCCATATCCACTTTTCCAAGCGAGTTATCGAAATTCGGTACAACATGATAACTGAAAAACCCTTCATCTAGTGATTCAAGACCTATTACCTGCAAGTATTCTGTTTCGTATTGCAAATGAATATCAAAAACTGATACAGGCATTTCATTCGTATTAAAAAGCACTTTTACATGAAATGTATCGCCTTCCTGAACGGTGATCTCATTTGCATTAAACTTCATCTCTGCCGATTGTGCCGTGGCATACCCGGAAATTCCGAGTATGGCAATCAGCATCATTATCATTTGAGTTCTATATGTGATTTTCATGATTTTCATTTTATTGATTATTAAATGGTTGTTGCTTTTTAGTTAATTGGAATCACCTACTTCCAGATAAAAGAAGATCAAAAGCGATAAATCCAGACCATCAACCTGACCATCACAATTCAAATCGCATCTTTCATTGTAATTTGCATCGCCCGGCTGCGTATTGTAACTACCAACGATTAAGGACAAGTCGAGTGAGTTAATCACATTGTCGTTAAACACATCAGATCCACCAGATATATCGCCCGGTATTAAACCTGTAAGGGCATAGACATTCGAACCGCTAATAGTCTGATTTAAATAGCCTTGCTGTAAGTAACGCTCTGCTTTAAAGAACACATCGTAAGTACCAGGAAGTACACCAGAAAGCGCAACGCTAAAGTCTCCATTGGCATCAATGGTTGCTATGAAAGTGCCAACTAAATTAGGCGTTCCTGCATCATACAATAATATGCGCATGTCAATAGGAGCGCAATCGGCATTTATTGCAACATTTCCGGAAAGAGTGTTTTCTTCAACTGTTATTATTACATCGCAAGTTGCAGAGTTGCCGTTTGCATCAGAAGCTGTAAAAGTCACTGTATTTACCCCTGCCGGAAGTTGCCAACCATCGAGTGATACATTATCTGCACCGGCAACCGCATCAGCAATCGAAGCTGCATTGTGCGTAATCGTCGATACCGAACAGTTATCCGAAGCCGTAGCATCAAATTCATTGCCCTGCACTTCATAAGTATTGTTTGCTTGATCAACAAAACGACTTGCGTCAGAAGCACATACTATTGCCGGAGCAATATTATCTTCAACAGTTACTGTTGCTGTACAAGTTGAAACGTTATTATTTATATCTGTAACAGTAAGAGTTACTGCATTAGAACCTACATCTGAACAGGTAAAGTTTTCTTGTGATACACTTAGAGATGTAATTCCGCAGGCATCAGATGAGCCATTGTCAATATCTCCCGCTCCAATGCTGGCACCCCCAGAACTATCTAGTTGAACTGTAATGTCCTGACAAATCGCGGTTGGAGCAACATTGTCTTCAACGGTTACTGTTGCTGTGCACGTACTTGAATTTCCGGAAGCATCTGTGACGGTGAGCGTTACAGAATTAGAACCAACATGAGAACAATCAAATGTCGTTTGGCTCAAGCTAAATGAAGAGATAGTGCAATTATCAGTTGAGTTATCGTCAATCTGCGCTGTTGTTATTATTGCTTGTCCGTTTCCATCTAATTGAACGGTGATGTTTTGACAAACAGCAGCAGGTGCTATCGTGTCTAAAACAGTTACTGCGGCATTGCAAGTTGATGAATTGCCGTTGACGTCTGTTACTGTTAAAATAACATCGGTTCCCGAAGTTCCACCAAAACTGTACGCTTCTATTGGAAATGGTGTGGCTGCGCTTGCATTGGTTGATTCACCATCCAGAGCATTTATTCCACTATAAGACCAGTTGGCGACATTGAAAACACCAGCATTCGGTGCTATACCATTCATTCGGTAAGCCCATCCGTCTAAGTATTCCCATGCTTCGCCGGTTCCGTCTGTACCGAGTTCGCCAAAAGTGTCTATAACTGTCCCGTTTTCGAAAAGTGCGATCACATCATCTCCGTTGAAAGCAGTTACCGAACTTGTGAAATCAGGATTAAATCCAAAAAAGGTATTGAAATCTGCATTTCCCGATGCGATGTAGAGATACGAACCTGCGCTCGCAGATCCTGATAAAGCAAAGCTTTGACTGATGGAAGGGTCGCCATTAAAAGCTATCCCCAAACCATAAATGCTAAGATCAGCAATATCTTGCGCGACATAGAGCTCCACGGCTTTAGGGGTTCCACCGCTCAACGGGCCATCTAAAAGTCCCGAAATAACCAATGCAAATGTTGGCGCAGCGACTGGAGAACTTATATCATTACAATCAAAATTCGTTCTATCAACTGTAACAGATGCAATTCCACAGTTATCGGTTGAACCGCCATCAATATCAGTAGCTACAATACTCGCATCGCCATTAGCATCAACATATACATCAATATCCTGGCATACTGCAACAGGAGCAACATTATCTTCTACTGTAATTGTGGCAGCACAAGCGCTTGAATTTCCAGAAGCATCATAAGCTAATAGTGTCACGTTGTTTGTGCCAACATTGGAACAATCATATTCAATAGAGTCTAATGGCATAAGGCATCCTGCGTAAGCATTACCTGTCCCGTTTCCGGCGATAACTGTAATAGCAGTTTGAGCAACTACCTCTCCATTAGAATCGAATGCTTTTAGATATACTTCGTATCGACCGTCTTGAGTTCCATCAAAGGTACCAAAGAAGTTATGTCGCCATGAGTTTTGAGCTACGTTGTTGGCAGCAATAAAAGAAGCATATTCAGTTGGGTCAGCAGCAATTGCTCCACCACCATTTCCAGTGCCGTTAGTTCCAATAGCGTGATCGGCATACGGAATATTAATTGGATCGAAAACTACAAAATCAACACCATCTGTTGGATCATAGTCGAGCCCAAGTTCGTAGGTAAGCTCATCGAGATGAAGTCCAGATGTTCCAGCTTGGTCTGTATTTATTGACCAATCAAAATTCCAGCTTGATTGCACACTACCGGTTCCATACGCACCTACTGCGTGGCTATAACTTCCATCGTTGTTGCTATTGAATACATTTTGTGGACTTGGATAACGAACTTTCGCTCTAAGGCCAAGTTCAATGCCATCACCATTATCAATAGTGAATGATCCATTGGTAATACCTGAACCATTTATAAGTTCAGGAGTAACATTCTGATCGAATAGAAGATCGCCGGGGCAACCCAGAATACCGAAGCTTACAGACCCACAATTATCAGATATGTCGTCATCGAGATCACTGGCAGAAACCGTAACGTTTCCAGAAGCATCAAGCTGTGCTGTAATGTTTGTACAATTCACAACTGGACTTATATCATCAATAACTGTTACTGTTGAAGTACACGCAGATGAATTGCCATTCGCGTCAGTAACAGTAAGTGTTACTGTATTTTCGCCAAGATCAGCACAAGTAAAGGCAGAATTATCAATATCCATAGAGGCAATACCACAAGCGTCAGAAGAACTATTGTCAATATCTGAAGCTGTAATAGTTGCATTGCCGCTAGCATCAAGTGAAACAGTAAAATCATTACAAATCGCAGAAGGGGCGATATTATCTAATACTGTTACATTAGCTGTACACGTTGAAATGTTTCCGTTGATATCTGTTACAGTAAGTGTAACTTGCGTACCAGCGGCAGGAGCCGGACTGTATGTTCTTAACGGAAAAGGAGTCGAAGCAGACGAATTTTGTGTCTCTCCATCCAAGGCACCTTCTCCACTGTAGGTCCAATTGCCCGATACAAAAGTAGAGCCGTCAGGCCCAGTTTCGTTTATGCGGTAGGCCCAGCCGTCGCTATACTCCCATGCCTCATTTGTTCCATCAGTATTAATATCGCCAAAAACGTCAATCACCACACCATTTTGAAATAGTTCGATTGCATCGTCACCGTTCACTCCAACGGCTGAATCCGTAAAGTCAGGAGCAAATCCAAAGAAATCATTGAACTTAGTAGATTCTGAACCAACGTAAATATATGTTCCCGCAACAGCCGAGCCTGATAAGGTCAACTCTTCACCATCGGATCCTCCGCCATTATTGGCACTTCCAATTCCAAAATCACTCAAGTCATTAATGTCTTCAACTACGTAAAGTTCGATTGCTTTCGGGAGCCCTCCTGAAAGATCACCGTCAATAATCCCGGTTATGATCAATGGTGATCCGCTTGATATAGCGATATCTGAACAATCAAAGGTTGTTTGGCTTGCTACTAAGGTTGCAATTCCGCAGGCATCAGATGAGCCATTGTCAATATCATTTGCGGTAATTGTAGCATTTCCAGTTGCGTCGAGATTGAGGGTAAGATCTTGGCATACTGCATTTGGGGCAGTTACATCCGGACTAAGATTAACCGTAGCAGGATCTGTACCGTCAAGAAGATCAAACGAAACAGCAATACCTCCAACAAAACCGCTATATGCAATAAGAGATTTTGGATTACCAGTAAGAATATGAGTAATAGTGGTTGATCCCGAAGAACCCAAAGCCCTAAACGTAACTTCAAAAAGGTCAAAATCGCTACTTGGAACTGCTGGATCAGTGGTTGTAGCACCGTAGCCGAATGTTCCGTTTACATTGTCAATTATGGCTGGTTGGGCTGTCGTTTGTAACGGCGCACTTGGTAATGTTCCACCACCAGGAGCATTTATGCTAATAACTTCCAGCTCGGCCGGATCGAAGTTGAAATGAGCTTCGGCCAAGTTAAGCGGACCTGTAGTTTCTACAGATACCAGGATAGTAAATTCGGTACATTCTGCCACAGAAGTGGTAGAGGGAGTGAGTATAAACGATGCATATGGTGGCTGTGAACAATCACCGGCAGGATCAAACCCAATGGCTCCAGGATTGTTATCAGTACCATCAAGCAATACTGGCAAATAGGTTACATTACCAATTACGGCATCGTCGATGGCCTGAGCATCTGTAGTGCCATACCAGTTACATGTGGCGCTTAGTGTTCCCGTACCGCCATGATAAATAGCAACACCACTCGTCAGATTAGTTATGCTATTTCCGGTTACGGTGATGTTTTTGCCTGTAATGTTCTCACCGCTTTTAACTGCGATTCCGTTATGACCTCCGGTAATACTGTTTCCAGAAATTAAAACAGCGCCTGTAAAACCAGATCCATAAAGACGAATGGCGCCTTTATCAACACCTTCAGAAAAATTTGCATTATTGATATCGTTGTCTTCAATAGTTGTGCTTCCAATAACACCTGCCAGCTGAATGGCTTGTGCTCCTGTACCGTCTATAGTGTTTCCTGAAATATTAACGGTGGGTGTTCCATCTATAAGTATTGCAGCATAATTTACATTAACAAATGTGTTGCCAGTAACCGTTGTAGAATTCGTATTGAAGAGATACAATGCACTTGTGGTAGGAGTAGCATTTACATCCTGAAATTTATTATCACTTATAACAACGTCAGCCCAAGAGGTATTGGTTCCCGCAAAAATCAAATTAGAATTTAGTACCAAATTGTTGCTAAATGTTACATCTGATGTCCTGGGATTATTGATGTAGTGCGCATCATGAATTGGCGAACCACCATCAAACTTGAATCCGCTAATGGTTACGTCTGTATTGCCACTCCGAATCGAGAATGAACGACCAGTAGCTGTGTTAACTAAAATAGCTTCAGCAACGCGTGTTCCGGTAATTGGAGAAATATTAGAATTTGGCCCTAAAATAGTAAGCGATTTATCTACTATTACTGACTCATTGTAGATTCCTGCATCCACCCGAAGGAAGTAGCCATCTAAGGTAGTCACTTCATCAACAGCGGCCTGTATGGTAGTGTGAATGCTTACAAGCATGGTTTCTGCCTGATCGGAATAGACCCGTACGAGACCTACGCATGATCCGGCTACCGGTTGGAAGCCGCCAGTTGCTGGTGCGTCGTCAGTACCGTTATTCAGGTAAGGAACATAATTCACTTGTCCGGATATTTCGGCTGGAATATCAGCAAAAACTGCTGTACCATACCAATTGCATGGAGCCTCTATTGTACCCGCCGATGCTCCATTGTAGATAGCAGCATTGCTATTGCCCGACAAATCGTTATTCTCAACCACAATGTTTTTTCCGGTAATATCTTCACCATCCTTTACCGCAACTCCGTTGAAAGAGCTAGTTAGAATATTCCCGGTTATAGTGATCGGACCGGTAAACGTAGTTCCGTACAGTCTGATGGCTCCTTTGTCAGCACCACCGCTCGTATTTGTATTGAAAATGTTGTTGTTTTCGATAACCACATTCCCACAAGTTCCAGCGAGCTGTAAACCCTGATTTGTTGTATTTGAAATTTCGTTTCCGGAGATGATCAAACCAGTTGCAGATGGGGTTTGTATCCCAGCGTATCCCGTTGGGTTTCCTCCGTATGCCAAGTCTATCTTATTATCAGAAATTACAGAAGTTCCGTATATTCCTCCAAAATTAAATCCGGAAGCTAAGGATTCGGTAATCCCCTCAATTAAGTTACCAGTCACCGTAATATTCCCTGTGCTTGAGGTAATTCCTGAACGGATGGCATCTCTTTCAATATCTATAAAACGGTTGTTCTCAAAAGTGAAGTTATTTGTGTTGCCTTGAATGTATATCGTCCATGTTGTAGTTGTTGTAACTTCAAAGAATTCAAAGCCGCTCACCGTAACGTTCTCTTCTTCAATAATATTTATGCGTTGAAGTAAACGAGCCTCTGAGACTCTGGTTCCATCAACCGCGCTGATTGCTGAATTCGGGCCGAGCAAAGATATTTGCTTGTTGATGGATACCACTTCATCGTAAATACCTGCATCTACCCGTACAACATAACCGTCTAATGTAGTCGCCTCGTTGATGGCCGCCTGAATAGTGGCATGGCTACTTACAAGCATGGTTTCTGCCACATCGGAATACACTCGTACCGGATCTTCACAAGATCCTGGCACTGGTTGGAAGCCAGCTGTTGTCGGAGCATTGTCAGTACCGTTATTCAGGTAAGGAACGTAATTCACTTGCCCGGATATTTCGGCTGGAATATCAGCAGAAACCGCCGTACCATACCAATTGCATGGAGCCTCTATTGTACCCGCCGATGCTCCATTGTAGATAGCAGCATTGCTATTGCCCGACAAATCGTTATTCTCAACCACAATATTTTTTCCGGTAATATCTTCACCATCCTTTACCGCAACTCCGTTGAAAGAGCTAGTTAGAATATTCCCGGTTATAGTAATCGGGCCGGTAAAAGTAGTTCCGTACAGTCTGATGGCTCCTTTGTCAGCACCACCGCTCGTATTTGTATTGAAAATGTTGTTGTTTTCGATAACCACATTCCCACAAGTTCCAGCGAGCTGTAAACCCTGATTTGTTGTATTTGCAATTTCGTTTCCGGAGATGATCAAACCAGTTGCAGATGGGGTTTGTATCCCACTATATCCTGTGTTAGTTAGGTCTATCTTGTTATCAGAAATTACAGAAGTTCCGTATATTCCTCCTAAAAGAATCCCCGTTCCGAATGTATCGGTAATCCCCTCAATTAAGTTACCAGTCACTGTAATATTCCCTGTGCTTGAGGTAATTCCTGAACGGATGGCATCTCTTTCAATATCTATAAAACGGTTATTCTCAAAAGTGAAGTTATTAGTGTTGCCTTGAATGTATATCGTCCATGTTGTAGTTGTTGTAACTTCAAAGAATTCAAAGCCGCTCACCGTAACGTTCTCTACTTCATTAATATTTATGCGTTGAAGTAAACGAGCCTCTGAGACTCTGGTTCCATCAACCGCGCTGATTGCTGAATTCGGGCCGAGCAAAGATATTTGCTTGTTGATGGATACCACTTCATCGTAAATACCTGCCGATACAGAGATGGTATGTCCATCGAGTGTAGCAGGGTCATCGATGGCCGCCTGAATGGAGCAATAGCTTTTAGAGATTGAGGTGTTCACAACAGAGCCAATGCTGAAGCTAGCAATGTAGTTGTTGCCAGAATTGCTGTCGTAGAATGGATCTGTACAACCTCCAGAACTGTTTCCTTCGAAATAAACTTCTAAAGAATAATTTCCGGGTGTAAGTCCATCAAGCACATCTACCTTACCTGCGCCTAGTTCCTGCCACGTTTGGTTTTGACCACCTGAACATGAAGCACCAGCATCATTTGATCCAAATCCAAACTCCACAGGTGAAAAAGTACCTGAAGCGCTTCCCGACCAAATGCGCCAAAAGATTCTCGTGGCAGTAACGTCGCAGGAACTGCATTTGAAAGTTTTTCCTTGTCCACCTAAATACATTGATGAACCACAGCTGAATACGCCGAGGTTGGCTCCTTGAAAATCAGGATTTCCGGTGGTGGCGCCAGAATCATAAAATTCATTGCCACTGCCGTCATCGAGCACAACATAGGTCTCAAAGAAACCAACATTTTGTGCAACCGCGTTCATTGACACAAGTCCTCCAGCCATTAACAAGACGCCGGTAAACAGGCGCAAGCTTGTTTTAGAGTTTGCACTAAAACTTTTCAATGTTTCAAGAAGCAGATCTCGTTTTCGAAATAGAAAGAGAATTGAAAAAAGCTTTTGCAGGGTGGTGCCTGTTTTGTAATTCAATAAAGTCGAATTGGATTCCATAAGATTAATGGTTTGAATTTTTATGATTAAAAAGATGGTAGAGGCTGCGAGACATAATAAAATGGCTCACGAACCCTTAAGAAAGGTATTGGATGAATAATAAAAGCTGAAATTTTTGAATTAGTAGGAGCGCATGCTGAGCTGGAAATGCTCAGAAAAGGATTTAGTAAGCTCTTGCGATCCATAGTCAATCTGTAAACTAATTGGTTTAAAAATCTACCGGGTTAGTGATAAATTTGGGAGGGCAAGATATACCAAAGAATAGTTAATGACAATGATCTAAATAGATCATTTAATAGTCAGACCAGCTATAAATCTCTTTAAAATTAAGGTTTCTTACGATAAAAATTAAGAATTAATTCAAATCCATCCATTGTCTCTTGCTCGTAGAACCAAGTTAAGCGTGCTGCCCGCCTTGGTCTTTCGCAACATTTTTTTTCGATGATTAGACACTGTCACACTACTAATATTTAATTGATCGGCAATTTCTCCATTTGAAAAACTCCTTGAAATGAGATTTAAAACTTCTATCTCTCTTTTTGAAAATGGATTTTTCTCAATTGGGTTAGGCGAATACTCTTTAACATTTATAAAATCTGACTCACCCATCAAGCCTATATAAGACAGATTCATAATTTCATCTTTCTTTAAATGGTTGATATCTGTAAATGCAGCAAGCACTCTTAAAACCGCCCCCTGACTATCAACTTCTATTGGAAGTGATTGATATAGAATGCGGATAAACTTTCCGGCAGAATTTTTCATGCGGAAACTATACCTGATTTTGTATTTAGCAATTTTGTTTGTCGGTAGCGTTTTATAGAACAAACTCTTTTCTTTTTCAAATGCTAATATTCCCATTAGGTCATTGGGATGAATGCATGACCAGAAAAACGCTGTTTGTATTTCTTCAACGGTATATCCGAGACAGCTTTTTACTGAAGGGCTGCAGAATTCCACGTCTAATTCGTTTGGCGAAAATACAGTATAAAAAAAACTTCCTGCACTAAATAAGCCCATGACCTGGTGCATCAGTTGTGATTCTGTAAATACATTCTTAGGCGATTTATTTTGAGCAGCCTCTTTCCATGACTGCTCAATAAGATAAAAAGTCTCACTTTTCATTCATTAAAATTTGATGATTAATCATCAGCATAATTTATTTGCTTCAGGCTCAATCTGTTTCATAAAATCAAAAAATACAATTCACTTATTACTTGCTTTTCTATGGATTCACGCTATCCCCGACCATTCCAAAGCTCAAATTTAAAACAGATATATCAACAACGTTAATAATACCATCGCAATTAAAATCGGCCAAATAATTATAATCATCGTCTGTAGATAATGATCCGAAGGAGGCACTAATTGTAGATATATCCGAGATATTTATCGAGTTACTTCCATTTACATCGCCTGCTATTATGGCTCCGGTATTAAACGAGTTTTGTCCTTCTGCCACGACAATGCCCGCTGAAAGCTTGGCAAGATACCCTTCTACTTTTACGAGTATATTATATGCGCCGGCCGGTACTTCTTCCAAAGTAAAATGACCATTTTCATCAATAGTAGTGATAATAACATTATTTAATTCCGCGAATTCCAGATTAACCAAAGTAATTGTAACATTCCGACTTCCACAGTTTATATTCCAGTTTACATTTCCAATTACCGCACCGGCGGTAAATGGTTCGCAATTGCAGTCTGATGAATATGTTCCAGCTGTAGTGCCATTGTAGCAAATTGTACCAGGTAGGGCATCTCCGTTAATTATACCTTCGCAATCAGCACACGAAGCATTTGGTGTTAAGCCGGTTGTTCCGCCAGAGCAAACGCCACAATCATCGATTGAAGCTGTTCCGTTTACAACACCAGCGCAATCTAAACAGGTAGTATTATCATTAGCCGGATTGCTGTCGCAGACTCCACAATCATCTTGGGTGGCTGTTCCGCCAAAGTCGCCATTGCAATCGGCTACGCAGGCTGCCAGACCAGTATTTCCGCCTACGCAGGTTTCACAATTATCGAGAAAAGCTGTGCCATTCACTACCCCGTTGCAATCTGTGCAAGAAGCATTTGGAGCTAAACCGGTTGTTCCGCCAGAGCATACTTCACATTCGTCAATTGATGCTGTTCCGTTTACAACACCAGCGCAATCTAAACAGGTAGTATTATCATTAGCAGTATTGCTGTCGCAGACTCCACAATCATCTTGGGTGGCTGTTCCGCCAAAGTCGCCATTGCAATCGGCTACGCAGGCTGCCAGACCGGTATTTCCGCCTACGCAGGTTTCACAATTATCGAGAAAAGCTGTGCCATTCACTACCCCGTTGCAATCTGTGCAAGAAGCATTTGGTGTTAAGCCGGTTGTTCCGCCAGAGCATACTTCACATTCGTCAATGCTTGCTGTTCCGTTTACAACACCAGCGCAATCTAAACAGGTAGTATTATCATTAGCAGTATTGCTGTCGCAGACTCCACAATCATCTTGGGTGGCTGTTCCGCCAAAGTCTCCATTGCAATCGGCTACGCAGGCTGCCAGACCAGTATTTCCGCCTACGCAGGTTTCACAATTATCGAGAAAAGCCGTGCCATTCACTACCCCGTTGCAATCTGTGCAAGAAGCATTTGGTGTTAAGCCAGTTGTTCCACCAGAGCATACTTCACATTCGTCAGTGCTTGCTGTTCCGTTAGATACACCTGCACAATCTAACACCGCATTTGAAAAAATATTGATGTTGTCCAAATAAAGATCATTTCCATATCCGGTCGTTCCGCGAAAGCGAACTTCTATCACAGATCCCGAAAAAGCTGAAAGATCAATGCTCTCTGACGACCAGTCTCCGCAGCCAGGCGAAAAAGGAGATGTTTGGGTTCCCGCAGTTGCCAATTGAAGATTTTCTTTTTCCCAAACAGTTTGCCATTCTGTTTCACAACTTTCTTTTACTTGAACCTCTAATCTATCAAATAATGTAGAGCTATATCGTGCATACGAATAATCAAAAGTAAGTTCCGGTTGGTTTCCGGTTAAATCTAACAAGGGCGATACTAAATCGTCGATCTCACCCGACTCGTTATATGAGTAAAAATTGATGGAGGCGGCATTGCTCGAATTGCAATTTACATCATTACTCACCGCTTCAATTTCCCACGTTATATCGCTATCGGGATTGACCACTGACCAGCCTACCCCTGGAAAGCCGGCTTCAAAATTATTGACTACAGGCAGCAACAGCCCTTCCAGCTCGTTAACGTTAAACATCTGTAAACCAGAGTTATTTGAACTAACCTGATCTGGCTGACTATTCGGGTTTTGAATAGTAATATTGAGAGTATTTACACCATCAGTCGCCACTGTTGTTGGTAGGTTGACCGTCGCTTCCTGAAAGGTTGTGAGGCTGCCACTCCAATTATACACCGCTGCAGATCCACCATTTAGATCATATAAAATTTCAGCACTTGTAATGGTGGTAGTTCCTAAATTGATAAAGGTGATAACAGGACTGATCTCATTTGTACAAATAGCGCCCGATGGCTCAAGAATCGCTTGGAGTGCCACATCATAATCATTAGATGCTCCCAGTGAAATGGTGAAATCCTGATTTGAAATATCGAAGAAAATATTATTCGAAGCTTTAACCTTAATTCGCGCATCACCGGTTGAAACATTGGGAACCAAAACCGATGCCGAGCCGTCATTAGCCGTATTGGTAGCCAGCGTAAACGGGTATGTATAGCCGCCATCAATAGACAGAAAAATATCAACGTTGCTGCAATTTACAGGAGCTAAATTGGTGTTGGCCACACTCCAGGTCACAGTATTAGACGTATTTCCTACCCATGAAACATTTGTATTTGGCGAATTCACTAAAAATGGACCGGCACTATTTGTAACCTCAAAAGCAACTTGTGCATCTGTTACCCCTCCGCCATTGGCAGCATTGTCACGCACAGTACATCTAAAAGTCAAATCACGTGAATAAGTGGGCAAAAGCTCGCCGATTACCGTTGTATTATTAACCAAATCTGAAATTCTCGGAAAAACTCTTGTGGCACTCGCCATAGGCGGCCACGACCTAAAAATTGGGGCATTGCCAGATGGATTTGTCAGATTGTTATCACCACCGGCAGTCGCTGGACCCAAATCATATTCTTCCCAGCAATAAGTTAGCACATCACCGTCGGGATCTGTAGCGGTGCCGGTAAGTTCAAATGGTGTTTGTTTTGGTATAAAAAACCCTCCTGCCGGAACCGTTACAGAAGGTGGAGTATTGCCGGTGGAAGAGGTTACAGGACATGAATTTCCGTTTCCATTCACAGTAAAATTCACCATTTCATTATAACTGTGGTTGTGAAAGTGGGCATCGCTATTACTTTGAATATCTGGCGCACAAATACCGGCATAACCCATAATGGTAGAAGCTGATCCAGGTTCAAAGGCTGCACCGAAAGAGCGGTTGCACGGATTATTCTGGGTGTGATTCGCACCGAATTGATGCCCCATTTCATGAGCCACATAGTCAATATCAAAAGGGTCGCCTACGGGAACACCTCTGCCTGTTACGCCTCCTGCTTTATTAGATCCGCAGGGAGCGTTGAGGTACGCCACCCCTCCGCCACCAGTGCTAAAAACGTGACCGATATCGTAATTAGCAGACCCGATTACACTGTTGCAGGTAGATTGATTCTGACTGAGCATGGCACTTCCATTCCCATTGGTGTATGGATCAGTGTTACCATTTAAATAAATTAAGTCATCGGTATTAGCTACCATAACCATGCGCAGGCTCACATCGCGTTCGAAAACACCGTTTACCCTGTTCATACTTGTGGTAAAAGCCGACATAACCAGTGGAATTGTACCCCCATGAAATTGGGCGTATTCGCCAGTGCAGGCAAGCGCGAGCCTGTAGGTGCGCAATTGCGTACCGTTTGTTGCCCGACCTGAAGCTTGGCCTGCTGATTTATCAAGAATAGTACGCTCTTTTCTAATGCGCTCATCTTCCCTAATTCCGCTAGGAACTGGCTTCTTGAGCAGGCTTTCGCCGAATACTTCACAAGAAAAAATACTTTCAGTATTTGAATCGTAAAACGACTCGCGGGTATAAACCAAATAAGTATTTAAATCAGCATCAGACCAGGGATCGATATAGTATGACTTGCCCGAAATCAAGACCTGTGCATGAAAGCCTTTCAATGTAAAATCAACTTTGATCGAAGCGCTTTTATAGCTACCTGTACCCTGACCCGAAAAAGTGCGGATATTCGGATAGCGCTCTTGTAATTCGGATGACATCACAGAAGATTCAACAAGTGTGAAAGTCAAAAAATCACCATCCGGATTGGGCAATGAAATTGTAAATTCTGATGATTTAAGCGCAACATCTCTTTCATCAGGAGCCTGTAAAAGCTCGGCTTTTAACGCTTCAAAATCAACCGATACTGCTCGATACTTTTTTAGATGGATTGAACTTCTACTATTTTGCGGTTCTGAAATATCTTTCCAAATAACAGATTGAGGAAATACAGAAAGTGCAGAAAATATTGCGACAAACAGGGTTAATTTAATTTTAAACATCAATTTTATTGGTTTGATAAGTGCCTGATTGGCAATGCAATTTACAGCGAAAAGATTTAAAATGAAAGGAAAAGGAAATTTAGTATGCGCTCATAGCTATTTGGCCTCCTAACAGAGGATGAGAAGAAGAACAAATGACTAAGAAATATAAGAATACCTTATCAGAAATGCTGTCAGTTGCCTGCAACAGCTCCCACCATTCCAAAACCAACATTTAAAATAGATATATCAACAATGTTTACTGCTCCATCGCAATTCAAATCGGCTAAATGATTGTAATTCGGGCTGGCTGACGAAAAGCCATAAGAGGCATTCAATATCGATAAATCTACAATATTTATGGAGTTGTTATTATTGATATCACCTCTTATTAAGCCGGAAAGCATCAATTCATCTCCGCCGGCTGAAACCTCAAAATCATTTATGATTTTTGCAAGCAATCCTTCTACTTTGATTAACGCATCATAGCTTCCCAAATCAAGATCGGGAACAGTAAAATTGCCGGCATCATTCATCATTCCCGAAAATTGCAAATTGAGAACAGAAGTTCCGGGCTGATAAAACGAAACTACGATTGCACGCTCTCCGCAATTTTGATTCCACACTACATTCCCATTTACGGAAGTAGTAGGTAAACATTGTGGATCATTTTCATCAAGAAAATTAACGTTCAAAGCGCTTTCAGCAAACGAACAAATGGAGTTTGTGGGATTTGAAGCATTGGTATATACATAGGCTGTAAGCGAATACTCGCCCAAAAAAGGCGTATAGCCATTTGCGGAAAGCAAACCGTTGAGATCATTGTTAAATGAATAAGTAGCAGCCACTCCGCTTAAATAAATTCCCGAAAGTGAAGTTGCACTTTCAAAATAGATACCTCTACCTCCGCCCGGAGGAATAATATGTGGCGAAGAAAGCGCAACCGTACTAGATTGATCAGGACAGATAGCAGAATCACCCGTGAGAATTAATGACTGCGCAAGGCAGGTTATTGGATCGCAATCAGCCGTTCCATCTTCGCACGTAAGCGCCGGGTAACCATTGCCGGTAGAATTGGCTATTCCGCATTGACCTGCTTCATTGATTACAATTAAATAAGTGCCAGATTCTGAGGCCATCCATGAAATAGCACAACCAGTGCCGGCCCCAAAAGCATCTACCGCTCCGCTAGGAGCAATAATGGTAAACTCCGGAATCCAACTACCGGCACCGGGGCCATTGCAAATGCTAAAAGTATAAACGCCATTTTCTTGAAAATTCTCCACTTCATAAGCTTCTGCAGCATTCACTTCGAAAGTTGTAATTTCATTAAATGGGCATCCAGAACCATCGTCGCAGGGTGCACCGCCAAAAAGAGTATTAAAATTTGTATAGCCTGCGGTAGGAGAAGGATCTATCCAATCTAAACAGGGTGGGTTTGCGATTGTACCACATATCACCCAGCCCATATCTTCAAAAAGACCCAACGTTATCGGGCCGGGATCGTGTATAGATTCTCCATTGGCTATTTGAGGAGTCATTAAACTATTTATAGATCCGGTACTAAAAGTATTTTCATCCCAGTGAGAAATGGAAGAACCTGAATTCCAGCTTAAAGGCGCATATATTTTTGGCTGATTGTTGCTATTGGCAATAATTGCCGTAGGTGAATTGCAAAACACATTATTGCTTTCAAAGGCATTTGCCAGAACAAGCCCTTCTTCGAGAGAAGTAAGCGCAACACCGTTTATACCGAGCAATAGATACTCATCGAAAGCATAATTTACGTCGGCAGTGCCGAGGCCAAAATCGCCATCTCCTGTACCTTGGTCTAATGCAGCCGTTGATGAAAATCCAAGCCCATGACCAATTTCGTGAAGCACAACAGATACCAAATCGTACTGATTAAAAGGATTGTTGCCATCTGTGCCAAAATACCAACTAAAATTTGAGTTGAAACTCGCTAAAATATCCGGAGTTAGTGGCGATATGTCGGTTCCGGCAATCTGATCTGCAAGTGCGCTGGCGTAATAACTACCGTCGGGTGCATTGGCAAAATCTTTGAATATTAGTGCAGGGCCGGCACTCCCCAAAATCCCTGGTCCCAAATTGCTCCATTCAGCGTATATTTTGATTGTAACCGGACTGCTGATGCTGTATGACCAGATATCAACAGCTTCTTGAAAGGCTGCTTCTGCTGCCGGGGGAAAATCTACGTAAGTTACAACGAAAGTGGCACATGGATCATCAGCATCCCGCGAATTCATTTTGTCGAGAATGGCCTGCGGAGCATGGGTGCGATGAAGTCCGGCAAACTCACCTGGCGGACAAACAACAATAGGTCCCGGAAGCGATTCCATAACCTGACCGTGAGTAAATGAACTTAATAAAACGACAAAGGTGGTTGAAAAAATAGATTTGAAATACATCGTGACGGTTGGTTAGTGAATCGTTAAAAAAGGAATTTTAAATAGTCTTTTTTATGAAGAATGCAATATCTAAAATTCAGTCTAAACAAACCTACGTCTAAAATCGCCACTTTCAAATGGGAAGTAGAAAAATTAACGATTGCAAAAGATTGAACCAAATTTTCAATTGCCCGCGCTGTCGCCTACCATTCCAAACCTTTGGCCAATTATAGATAAATCAATAATATTGATAAACCCGTCGCAATTATAATCGGCAACTTGAAGATAGGATTCTTGCCCGTTTTGCGATCCAAAAGCCAGATTTAAAGCAGACACGTCGTTGAGATTCACAATATTCGTATTTGTAATGTCGCCGGGAATAATTCCGCCCAAGTATAGCGTATTGATCCCTGGGCTCACCGTAAAGGAGGCCACCTTTTTGGTTAGATAGCCCTTCACTTTAAAATAGATATCGTAAACCCCCGAATTAATTTCCGGTATAGAGTAATCGCCGGTTTCGCCAATCATAGCATTATATTCATAAAGAAGAATCGCTGTTTCAGGGGTGTAAAGTTTAATTTTTATCTCCCTGCTTCCACAAATAGAATTCCAATCGAGCAGACCATCGATTTGACTCGCCATTTGGATTCCTGCACAAGTACAAGCTTCTGTCATTTTGTCATTTGTAGTTAGCGGGTCTCCATCATCGCAGGGGTCGCCTAAGGCCAATGGACTATTCGGGCATTCATCAATACAATCGGCAATTCCGTCGCCATCACTATCGATATCAGGAGTTCCGCAACCGCAGGCGCCGGGTTCGGTTTTTAGCGGATCATTAGGGCAGGCATCAAATTCATCGCAAACTCCATCGCCATCAGAATCTGGTAAAACTGTAATTTCAACACTTTCAGAAAGATCTGACGTACACTCGCTCGACAGACTGGCAGCAACACTGTATAAACCACTCTCGTTAACACTAATAGCAGATGTTGTTTCACCATTGCTCCACAAGTAAGATTCAAATCCTTCAGAGGCCGAAAGTGTGATTATTTCTCCTTGACAGATTGTAGTTGAGCCATCTACCATAATCGACAAAGTAGTTGTTTCATCTGGCATTACTGTTATATATTGATTCCGAGTTTTGGTATTTCCAGATTGGTCGGTGGCTGTCCATGTAACTTGTGTGGTTCCCACAGGGAAAACAGCAGGAGCATTATTGCTTACCGTTGCGCTGCAATTATCTGCCCAGGTAGGATTTCCCAGGATCACATTTGCCGCCGAGCATTCTCCCACATCAGCTACAACCGTTTTATTAGAAGGAGCTGCAAGACTTGGATTTATTCCGTCTACAACCGTGATAATTGCAGTACAAAAGTCAGTGTTTCCACTCGCATCTGTAACCGTAAGATTCACAACGTTTATACCCAAGTCAGCACAGGTAAAATTAGTTTTGCTCAGTTCGAGATCAAGCCATTCGCAATTATCGGTAGATCCTGAGTTAATCTGATTGACATTAATATTCACAAATCCCGAAGCATTGAGCGAAACATTTTTGTTTTGGCATAGAGCCACCGGATTCTCAATATCACTCAAACATGGGTCACCACCGCACTCGGGAGCGAGTGAAGTCAAAAACGTTATAGCTGGTCCGCCGGGTGCGTTTCCGCAAATGGAGTTTGCAAAATCATCGGCATCGTAATATACAAAACCAGAAACTTGATAAGTTCCGTCAAGCTCTGTAATCCCATTAAGCGGAAGCTCTCCGTTTAAGGAATTATCAAAAGTATAAGGAAAAGTAATATTCGAAATGTAAACCCCGTCATTCAGTTCAGCGTTGTGAAAGTAAATTCCATATCCTCCGGTTGGTGGAATACTTGCTCCTGAAAGTGATACAGTGGTTGTTTGTCCGGGACAAACTTGTTCATCACCATTGAGCATCAAAGAGGGGGTTTCGCAACTAGCAGGATCGCAAAGCGCGGTACCACTTTGACATGTAAGTGCTGCATATCCATTCAATTGGCCATTTGAAACCCCACATTGCCCGGCCTCATTTACTATAAGTGTATATGTGCCAGATTGAGAGGCAGTCCAGGTAATAGCACATCCAGTGCCGTTTCCAAAAGCTTCCACATCTCCATTTGGTGCGACAATTGTAAACTCCGGAATCCAGCTTCCCGCGTTAGGCCCGTTGCATATACTAAAGGTATAAACACCACCGGCAATAAAATTTTCTACTCCATAAGCGGTCGCGGGAACGATTTGGGTACTTACAATTTCATTAAAGGGGCTTCCATTCCCATAATCGCAGGGGGCACCACCAAAAAGATTGTTAAACTGAAGATTTTTGGTAGTAGGAGATGGATGTGTCCACGCAGTACATGGAAGATTTTCAGGTTCACCGCCTGAGCATATATCCCATCCCAGATCTTGCAATAAACCGAGTGCAATTGGCCCGGGATTGTGTATCACTTCACTTGACCCCATACTTGGAGTCATCAAGCTATTTTCTGATCCTGCCAGATAAGTAAACTCATTTAAGTGAGAAAGAGAAGAGCTATTGCTGAAAAGAGCCGGCGCATAAAATCTAGGTCGTACTCCATCATTTGCAGCTGTAGCATGAGCACCGTTGCAGTACACATTATTTCCGGTAAAGGCAGTGCCCAGATTGGGCCCTTCAGCAAGAGAGAGAAGCAAAGAGCCATTTATTCCCTGAGTCATTAATTGGTCGTAAACCATGGGAATATCTGCAGATCCTACTCCAAACTCTCCATTACCAGCCACCATAGATGCAGATGATGCAAACCCAAAGCCGTGTCCCAGCTCATGAAGCACTACCGACATCAAATCGTATTGACTCCAGGTTCCTTCCCCATCAGTTCCGAAATACCAGTTTTGGGTTGAGTTAAAATTTGCGGTAATATCGGGCTGACTCGGAGCCAGATCGTACCCCGCAATTTTATCGGCGAGAGCTGAACCATAAAACTTATTATCGGGCGCATTGGCAAAGTTTCTATACACATACGCAGAACCAGCAGAGCCAAGCAATCCGCTACCCATAAAAGTCCAGTTGGCGGTAACCCTAATCGTTACAGAGCTGCTAATGGAATAGGCCCATATATCAACAGCTGCCTGAAAAGCAACTTGTGCCCCAGGAGGAAAATTATTGTAAGTAACCTCAATGGTTGCACAGGGTTCATCAGCGCTGCGCATGGCTAATCTGCTTAATATTTCAGGAGCCGGCGGGGTGTAGTGATGGCCTGTATGCTCGCCTGCCGGACAGACTACCAAGGGAGGTTCAAACGAATCTAATGATTGGGAAAAAACAAATACAGGCGAAAGAATCGCCAAAGAAATGGCGACGAGTAACTTGGTTAACATACAATTGGTCAATCGGTTATTAAAGACGCCAAGGTAAATGTTTCTTCAGAAAAAAGCAATTCTTTTTTTAAATTTGATGATAGATAATTAAAGTTCGGCTGCTAAATAATTAACTCAACAAAAGAAATCTCAGATTATTAAGAGTAAATTTTAATCAAAAAAACCTGCTTACATCATGTAAACAGGCTCTTCTGGTTGCTCTGGTTATGGTTATTAATCTTAGTATTGCTCGGGCATATTCAAATGAGTTTTTTCCTTCAATGCACAAATAAATTTTGAGCAAATTCACTTTTGGTTTCCATATTAAAACTGTAATAATCTGCATTCATCATTCCATAAACATTACTATCTGCCAGGCTAAATGAGTAGATTAAATTGTCAAAAAGCTGAATGAGAATATGATTGTCCAAATCGCCTGTATTGATTCCGCATATAAAAAGCGGTTTACCTTTTTGCTGATTCCCAATTAGTGACTCCATTAATTTGGGCGAAATATGGTGGTAAGCAAAAGATACATTTCCACCTCCGGTGTTGGATTTTTCTTTCAGTATTACCTCGAATGTAACTGTGTTTGCCGCATCTTTATCATAGAGTGCCATGTTTCGATACAATATTCTAAGGCTGCTCTCTTCCTGAAGAAGATAAATTCCGCTATTGGAATAAATTGAGCTTTTTTGCAAATCGGCCCAAAAAGGCGCTATCAATTGCATATTTAGTGGAAAGTATTCGGGAGTAAAATTACCCACTGACGATCCAAAGCTTAGATTGCCATTGGCATTTACCCAAACTGTGTTTTGAATTGAATCAAAAAAGGAAAAGGCAAAAGGTAATTTGAGTAACGCTGATCCATCATCGGTCAAATCGAGCTTCACCCATCCGTCTTGTGCGAGCGATGTAGTGAGGTAAGGGGGAATATCTGTTTTTTCGAGAAAAATTTGTTCTGTGATTAGACTTCGGGTCGCAGCCGGAACATGCTCCCGAAGACTTTGAAACAAGTTTTCGCCTTGGTCTTTTGCTTTAACGTATTCAGGAGTTTCGCTTATGGTGGCGAGCGTGCCCGAGAGGTCTTGTGCCATTATCTGGGTTGAACAAAAGATGGCTGTTGCAATAATTGCTTTCGAAAAATAATTTAAGGTTTTCATGATGTTAAGTTTTAGGGTTTGATTATTCGTTTTAATAATATTTTATTTTTACATTACAAATCTCCGTATTTAAGTTGCTGCTTATCAGAGCGAAAACACGGTTTTTAAAGTGTTTTTTTCTTGTTTTATTTCCGTTTATTACACAGAGTGCGGGTGAAAAACACCTTTTTTTTATGGCTAAAAAAATTGTGCATTTTAATATCGCTGGTTAATAAGAATTTTGTTTGCTTGCGTATTATTTGGAAACCCTAAAGTCACCGAACGCAAATACAAAATGGCTTTTTCTGTTTTTCCCATCGGCTTTATTCCAGGTTAAGCAGAGCACTGATTTTGTTGCGTAAACGGGGGTAAAGGATAGATCAGCTTGAAATCCAGACTTCCATTCACCTTTCACCATTTTAAAGTAGAATTTTGATTGTATGGACTTTGAGGCAGGATTTAAATCTTGCGAAATTTTGTCTTTGTCATAGACCCCTTCATGCATCTCTAAAGTATTTCTCACTACCGATCCGGTTTTGAGGTAGTGCTCAAACTTATCCATGAACGATTTGCCCAAGTACCTTTCTGCCAAAAATGGCTTTGCGATTGGCTGTTGATCCGTCCCGATGTTTTCTACACCCAGGTTCCCCTCATGGGCGTGAAGCGACTTTGCATACGGTTGGGTTTGCGGATATGCGTGTACTGAAAATAAAAAAATTGATGTGTAAATAAGAAGCGTTTTCATGATAATGAGGTTTTGGTTTTGATTAACTCGTTTTATTAATTTGTGATTTTACATTACAAATATCCGCACTCATAGCGCTGGTTAACAGAGGAAAACAACGGTATTTAAGAGTTTTTTTTGCGGCTTTTATATTCGTTAATCCCGCAAAAAAAAGGTGAAAAACACCCCCATCAGGAATATTTAAAATTGAAAACGCTCTCACCTGTGGCGAGAGCGTTTTCAATTTTGGACTCTTCAATCATTAGTGTTGATTGAATACTTTACTCTTTTATAATTTTTCCAGTAATATCCAGCCCATTGCTGTGAATCCGGTATATGTATATTCCAGAATTAAGCCCTGTAGTTCCTATTTGAGTACTGGTGGTCTCAACTTGCTGAATGACTCGTTTTCCGGTTATATCATACAATTCAAAAGTGTAAGGTACAGTATTCACTACCCCTACATTTATTATTTCCCTGCATGGGTTTGGGTATATTGAAACTTGGATATTATCGGGATTTTCATCAATGCCGCTCACTATTGAAAGGGGTGTGTAATAAAATTGGGTGCTCGCATTCAACTCATAATTGTTTCCGAGGTATTGGTAAAGATCCTCTTGTAAGAGCATGGAAGGGGTTTCAGTAAAATCAACCGGAAGAATAATATCTTCACTAGATATGGAAGTATCGTGAATACGTTCCGTTTTGAAAAAGGGCGTCCAATTACTGATTTGGCTGTTCCAATATGAATAGTTTAATGATTCCTGATTGCCAAAACCGTCAAGTACCCGGTCATATTTATTAAGGCCTACCCATTCACCAAATTCTTGACTCCATGAAGAGTTAATTTCAGTAGCAATCTCGGTTCCGTTCTGATAAAAATATTCGGTTCGACTTTGTCGAATAAATACGTTGTTTTGCTCTTGCCACACACTGTTTTCCCTTGAATATACCAACCCTTGATTGTTGTAGATAAAATCACTAAGAGCTCTATTTTCCCACGTTTCAGTTTCGCTGTTCCACAGAGTTGTGAGGCTATTTTCTATATGGCCTTCAGCATTCACACTTTTCACTATCCGTCTCATATTAACCAGCTGATTAAATTCCGGATTATTGATTTTTTCAATAGATTGGATTAGAACATGTTGATCTGAATAAGAAGATTCTTTTTGGTAATATGGATAAGAGGTTAGCCCTTCCCAAACATGAACAGTAAATTCCGTATTGTTACCATTCTCATCATAAATGTATTCCATTTGTCCATCAAGTAGCCAAATAGAAAGATTGGGTTGCCATGAATAATGATTGGTCTCAATTATCAGGTTTGAATCATTGTAAATATTCTCATTTTTATTGTAGTACTCCCATGCTTCTTCAGAGGTATTGTATTGCGAATAAATTTCTTGAAGCAAATTGGGTTCTTCGCTAAATTGCTTTCTGTAATTCGGTTTCCAGTTGCCGTCCATGTCTTTTGAAAACCATTTTCTTTCTACGAGCTTCCCTTCCGAATTATACGTGTAGGTTTGTTTATCCTGCTCACTTACTGAGCTGTCAAGCTTCATTAGAGTTTCTCCGTCTGACTTAGGGTTCAGGAACTTATTTGAGCCGAACTTTTCTAAATTGTGCATTTCGGTAAGAGGCACTAAAGGGAGGGTACATCCTATAATCAGTGGTTGCTGATTCATGTCCGTAACGTGCGCATAGTATGTTTCTGGAGCTGGTAATTTATGCGGATACGAGCGGAGATCTTGCAAATTTTGCATTACTATAAACGGTTCTAAAGGAATAGTCCATCCAGAAGAATTACCTCCTTGATTCAAGTCGGATTTATGTGCTTCATACTGAGAGTCGACTGGCAATATTTGAGCATTTGCCAATGATGACAATAAAATAAGTGCGGTAATTGTTAGTAGCGTTTTCATAATTTAAAGTTTTAGGTTGTTTTTTAATGATTTGATTATTGTACTGTTTTTATACATTACAAATCTCCCCATTCGCTTCGCCTAAAACCATAGTTAAAACACTGTTTTTGAATGATTTTTTAACCTCTCCGTTTTTGTTTTCTCACCTACTGATCATCCGTAAAAACACCCCCGAAGAACCGTGACTTACCTTTCCTTCTTTATTCTCACATTCAGAATCTGCGGGTATTTGAGGCAAAATAAAAAACCCCTCTCGCAATATGCGAGAAGGGTTTTTTCTTTTTGAAATTGATTAATTCGGACACGAAAATCGTGTCTTTAGAATTAACGTGCAATCATAAATTTCTCAATGATTGTTTCATTTTGAGTCGTCATACGGTAAATGTACACTCCATTAGGAAGTGCAGCACCGTTGAAGTCAAGGCGGTATTCGTGGCCTTGTTGTGCTTCTTGATTAA
>NZ_JAAGVY010000013.1 GCF_010686655.1 Cryomorpha ignava
AAGTAGTCAGCTCTGACAAATTTTTAATATCTTTGGATTGCAGCATTTTTACGTATTTGGAATTACGCCTTTAAGATACTGTTTTTCAGAATCTTAAAGTAATAAAAATGCTGCACTTTTTAACTTTTCAATGTTAATTATCAACACAATAGCTCCTGCGAAACTTTAGTTATTAAATCTTGAAGAATATTAATCCTCTTATATTCAGATTTCTTGTTGTTCTTTTTGGCTTACTGGCCTGGAGTGAGTTAGCAGCGCAATCTCCACAGTTTAATATTCTTTCGCTAAAGGATGGTTTATCGCAGGGCACAGCCACTTCTATTGAGCAGGATAATTATGGCTTTATGTGGTTTGGCACCCGAGATGGCTTAAACAGATTTGACGGATATAAATTTGAGGTATTGAAATACAATGCGCAGGACAGCTCATCTATAAGTAACAATGACATTACATCGCTACTCGTAGATAACAATGGAGATATTTGGGCAGGAACTACATTTGGTCTCAATAAAATTAACACGCGCACGCTTCAGGCCAAAGCTTTCTATCATTGGTTTGAAGATCCAACAGCGATAAGCAGCAACAAAATCAGAGCACTGGCAGAAGACCATCATGGTAGAATTTGGATAGGAACTAATAATGGGTTGAACCGGCTGGATGACTGGGAAAAAAACGATTTTAAGAAGTACTCTATTGAGTCTGATCAGGAAAAAAGCCTTTCAAATAATACGGTAAATGATATCTTAATAGATTCGAAAGGAAGAATTTGGGTGGGCACAGATGGTGGTTTAAATCTATACCTGCCAGAAACAAATGACTTCAAGCGCTTTAGATTTAAATTTGAAGATGATAATAGCCTAAGCAATAATCAGATTCAAACCATTTGTGAAGATCTGGACGGAAACTTATGGATTGGTACAAAGTATGGCCTCAATAAATACAATCCCGAAATGGATGTATTTACGAGATACTTCGCCGAAAAGCCAAAAGCAGGGCTAATTGCATCTAATATTATTAACGATGTAAAAATTGATGTTTCAGGCGATTTATGGGTAGGTACTCCCAGCGGTCTTTCCAGAATTTCGCATGAAATGAGTAAATCAATCCAATACAATACTATTCCCGGAAAGACAAATTCATTGCCAAACGACCATATCTTAAGTCTTTTTAGCGGAAGCTCTAATATGATATGGATTGGTACAAACTCTGCCGGGATTGCCACGCTCGATATGAATGCAACTCAATTTTATTCAGTTGTATATTCCGGGCAGGATGGATTTGAACCTGAAGAGAATCAAATTTATTCCTTTTTTGAAGCAGATACCAATCATTTTTGGGTCGGTACGGGTAGAGGATTAGTTGTTTATAACCATTATTTTGACAAGTCTTTTTTCTTTGCAAATTCTACAAAGCGGAGACTTGGTACAATTTCGAAACCTGTAATGAGTTTTGCCAAGACGGCTGATGGCATATATTGGCTTGGAACCGATGGGGGAGGGCTTATATCTTATCAGTTTCCAAATGACTCATTGGTTTCATATACTACCCAATTTCAAAACCCCTTCAGCATTTCCAGCAATACCATTAACGACATTAAGGTTACCTCAAAAGATAATCTCTGGATTGCAACTGCGGGTGGTGGTTTGTGCTACTTCAATAGAGTTACAAAATCATTTAGAACCTACCGGTTTGACGGAGCAGATCAGAGTAGCATCCGAGACAATAATGTAAATTCTATTGTGCTTGATTCTGATGAGAATGTGTGGTTTGGAACCGGAAATTCGGGACTTTACTTTCTAGATGTAAAAACCGATGAATTAAAAAATTATACTGCCGGAAACATGAAGGAAGGTATGCTTCCCTCAAACTCAATTAATCAGGTTTATTTTGATTCTTTTGGGCAGTTGTGGATAGCAACCTCCGGTGGCGGTCTTTCAAAATATATTGCTGAAAAGGAAAGCTTTGAGACTTTTAATGTGAATAATGGTTTGTCGAATAATGTGGTCTTGGGGCTCACTTCAGATGGAAATGGAACCTTGTGGATGAGCACCAATGGCGGGATTACAACATTCAATGTTAAAACTGAAACTTTTCGCAATTACAACGAGCAGGAGGTTTTGGGTCAAAATACTTTCTATCCCCGAAGTTGCCTGCATACCTCTAGCAATCTAGTGATCTTTGGGGGAGCCAATGGATTTGATTATATCAATACCCTGGGCATTCGTGAGAATCTTTTTATACCACCGGTAGTCATTACAGCATTTCAGTTGATGGACAAGCCTGATAATGCCTCTGAATTAAATATACTTTCCGAATCTCCTGAAAAAACCGTTTTGGAATATAACCATTCCGGATTTACAATCGAATTTGCAGCACTCAATTTTGAGCAATCAGATAAAAACCAATATGCGTATCGCCTTATAGGGCTTTTTGATCAATGGCGCTACATCGGTAACAGGCATTTTGCCACATTTTCTAACCTTAGACCTGGAACGTACACTTTTGAAGTAAAAGGAAGTAATAATGATGGTTATTGGAATGAGAATCCTACCTCAATGCGTATTGTAGTAAGGCCGGCGTATTGGCAGACAAGCTGGTTTCAAATACTTATTATAGTCGCAGTTATGGGGGTTCTTTATCTTTTTTATCGATATAAGCTTTCAAGTGAAAAAGAAAGAAATCAACAATTGGAATCTGCAGTAAAAGTGCGAACTACCGAAATATCCAGAGAACGCGATACAAATGCTATACTGCTTAAGGAAGTACATCATCGCGTTAAAAATAACCTTCAGATAATAGTGAGTTTACTCAATTTGCAATCACGGTTTATTTCAGATTCCAAATTACTGAATGTTTTTAGTGAAATTCAAAATAGAGTTCGGTCTATGTCATTGATTCACGAAAAGATGTACAAAACCAAAGATTTGAAAACCGTAAATATTGAAGAGTATATTACCGACCTTTCTAAAAGTCTGCTGAGTACATATCGTCTTGGTCAAAAAGTGCATCTCGATATAAAAGTAGATGTAAATAGTTTCCACAGCGATACGCTTACACCATTGGGTTTAATTATTAATGAAGTTATTTCAAACGCCCTAAAATATGCTTTTCAGGAAGATAAAACCGGAACCATAATAGTGAGATTGTCAAAACTTGAAAACGGACGATTTACTTTAATCATTGGCGATGATGGAATAGGAATTCCGAATGATATTATAATGGGAAAAACTGAATCTTTTGGAACCGAACTTATCACAGCACTTAGCGAACAACTTAATGGGACTATTAAACTTCTTGGTGATGTAAAAGGTACTGTGTACGAAGTTGAATTTGAAGATGTGGCCTAATGTGTTTTGAATAAATCTTTTAGTACCCCTAATATTCATTCAACCCCCATTCCACCTAATTAGTGTCTGTCCACACAGTCCACTATCATGCCTGTGGCTTGATCCTCGATCGGCGTTGCACCATGCCGTTGGCTTGGTCTAAAGCCTTGTCTTGAAAATCGAAGATCAAGCCATTTCGGCCTGACAGTCCTTTCGACTTCGCATTTCGACAGGCTCAATAACCACTCAAGACAGCGCATCCCGCCCCAGCGGGACTCCTTGATTACGCCCTTCGGTTGTGAAATCGCTACGCTAGGTATTCAATCCTGCGTGCGCTACTTCGACTTCGCTCAGCACATCGTTTGCTATTGAACTATATGATCCAGCCACCTGACTCTATTGACAGACTTTAATTAGTGTCTGTCCATACAGTCCACTATCTGCGTTGCACTTGTCTTGAAAACAGTCATTGACAAATGTCAACTCCTTGTTTTTCAATCCTACGTGCGCCTTGCTATTGAACTATATGATCCAGCCACCTGACTCTATTGACAGACTTTAATTAAGCTTATAAGGAACGATTAGCGAGAATTCGGGAATTTCAACGTTAAAGTTTAAACCACTTTCTAAATTTTTCATTACATAATAACCACTCATTTTTCCCATATCGGTGGTAAAATCGCACGAAGAACGGTAAGTGTAGCTCTCTCCGGGTTTGATAATGGGCTTTTCGCCAATAACACCTTCGCCTTTCACTTCTCTCTCGTGTGTATTACTATCGGTAATTTTCCAGTACCTGCTTATCAACTGAATGGCACCTTCATTTTTATTTTCAATTCTTATTCCGTAGGAAAATAGGTAGAGCTTAGCTATTGGATTTGAAAATTTCTCTTCATATCTGCTATCAACAGAAATTATAATCCCCGAATTCAGTGCGGTTGTCATTGTTGTGTATTGCTTGTACTGAGCAAGGTTATGAAATTACCTGCGAAGATGAAAGAAGAATGCAAAATATTTAATTTTTAAGGGTGTTTATTACTTTATATCCTACCAATCGATCAGAAAAAGTGCTTCTGTCTTTATAATATAGCAATATGGTGTAATTGTTCTCTGTCTCGAAATAGTTTCCTTCAGTTAATTCTGTTGTTCCGCTCTCCTGCGATTTGTATTTCCATAAATAAATATAATTGTAGTAGCCCTGTTTTAGCTTGAGCGATTTTTCGTAGCGCAAATCAAGCGGATTATAATCCATCTTAAAGCGGTCATCCATCTCCCAGTTTGACAGCTGTCCGAAAAGGTACATATCACCGTTTCCCAAAAAAGCATCTACTGGCATCGTAAAATGCACTGTAACGTAATCAGATTCAAGATGCGCATTTTGCATATCGTCATTTTTGATGAGCAGTTTGCCATTAATATCCTGATCAAAAGAGTACTGCTTAAAAGCACGCCTTATGTCGGGAGACAGGTAAATATGGTATCCATTATCCATGAGATCGACTTCAGTTACTCGTTCACTTCGGTAGCGCACGCTTTTAGCGTCAAAATTCCTGAATTCATTAATGCCGTCGAAGGTCAGTTCACTCTGGAAGTCATAAATTAACTCCCGTCCTTTTATAAAGCTAGGTTTTATGCCTCGTATTGCATTGTCTAATCTATTATTTTGCAGTACTACGAGTTCTATTTCACTGTAAGGATTCAGGGTTCCCACACCATTTAAATTTACGTTGATATCGACTTTTTGACGGTAGTCGCGCTCTGAAATTACGCTAGGTCGCTTAATGGTGCCAGATACTGTAGCAAGTGGCTCCACAATCATAAATCGGGCTGTAAGTATTGGCTGCTTTTCATCATCATCGGCATAAACCTTTACGACATAGTTTCCACTTTTAGTGAGCTGAATACGGTCATTGGGAAATGCAAGCGAGTAATGGGTAAAAGGCTGAATGGTGTTAAATGAAAATTGATAATCACTTATAAAATCAGTGTTATACCCTTCCTGATAATCCAGTAAGTGTAATTCTGATGATTTCCAATCGTGAGTGCAGTGCTCAAATCTATAATACATGTCTCGCGCATTCTCTCCCAAATCATCAAATTTTAAAATGATTTGCTCAGTACCGTTAAGCTGTATAATGGGCGGGTTAAGTTCCGATTTTGATGTGTACAAAAGCATGGTTTTAACCTTTGGATCAAAAATTTGATTGGTATATGTCTGGGCTGGCGGAGAGCGCTCTTCAAGAAAATTGCTAGCTGTACCCATTTTCGGCTCATTGCCAGTGCTATTTTTTTCGCCTGAAGCGATCGTTTTTCCAGTGGTACAGAAGCTAAGGGCAAGGCCGGTAGCAAGAAAAAAGATTGAAATTCGAATTGTGGGATTCATATATTTTTCTAATTTTGTATTTAGATTCATTCTAAATTAGCTACCTGCCTTTTATCGTTCAAAAACAACTGTGTTCGATGTTAAAACAATTGCTATTTTTGCGCCAAATTTTAAAGGACTCCTAAGGCATGTCAAAAGCCATAAAGATTACGAAAGGTGTCGATATAAAACTCGTCGGTGCAGCAGAAAATAAAATTTCTCCTGCGCAAAGATCGAATGTTTATGCGATAAAACCTGACGATTTTTTCGGAACCGTTCCGAAATTAATGGTAAAACAAGGCGAGACGGTGAAAGCCGGCACTCCTTTATTTTTCGATAAGAAGCGCGATAAGATTAAATTCACATCGCCTGTAAGCGGCGAAGTGGTGGAAATCAAACGCGGCGATAAGCGAAAAATTCTGGAGGTTAAAATTCTCGCCGATTCAGAAACAGCTTACGCTTCCTTCACACCCTGGACGGGCGGTGGCGATCGTCAAACATTAGTTGACACTATGCTCGGAATGGGATTGTGGCCATTCATTACGCAAAGACCTTACGGAGTTATTGCCAGCCCGGACGATACTCCTCGAGACATTTATATCTCGGGATTTGATTCTGCTCCGCTTAGCGCAGATAACGAAGTGGCGCTAAAAGGCGAAATAGAAAACTTTAAAACCGGTCTGGAAGCTTTAAAAATCCTTAGTGGCGGCCATGTGCATCTTGGTGTTCGAAAAGGTTCTTCGCTTTATGCAGGTGTAAATGGCGTTGAAAAAACAGAATTTTCAGGGCCTCACCCTGTTGGGAATGTCGGTGTGCAAATTCATCACACAAAGCCCATTAATAAAGGCGAGGTACTATGGACAGTAAATCCATCAGATGTCGCAATTATTGGCAAGAGCCTCAAAGAAGGAAAATTTCGAGCCGAAAGAACTATCGCATTGGCCGGTTCTGAAGTAAAAAATCCACAGTATTATTCTACTATTATTGGTGCCTCAATTGAGTCTATCTTAGGCGATAATGAGAAGGCAGGCCATAACAGAATCATTAGTGGAAATGTACTAACCGGGACTAAAGTTGAGCGCGATGGATACTTGAGTTTCTACAGCAATATGGTATCAATTATTCCAGAAGGAGACGAAAAGAAATTTTTTATCACTGAGGGATGGCTTGCTCCGGGATTTTCGCGTTTTAGCCTGAATCATTCATACCCGAGCTGGTTGTTAGGTAACAAAAAATACAAACTTGATACCAATCTAAATGGTGAAACCAGAGCATTTGTAGTTACTGGCGAATTGGAAAAGGTTTTTCCGTTTGATATTTATCCAATGCAACTTATTAAAGCTATAATGATTAACGATATTGACTCAATGGAAAATCTCGGCATCTATGAAGTACTGCCAGAAGATTTTGCACTTTGTGAGTTTGCCTGCACCTCCAAAATCAATATTCAATCTGTAGTTAGGCAAGGGCTTGCTGATATGAGAAACGAATTTGCATCTTAAAAGATAGAGTATAGTGAAAGCATTAGAAAATTTATTGGAAAAGCTTAAAACGCCTTTTGACAAAGGTGGAAAGCTTGAGAAGTTTTATCCTGTATACGATGCGCTTGAAACATTTGCATTCGTACCAGATCATACTACTATCAAAGGTTCTCATATACGTGATGCCATTGATATGAAACGAACCATGTTTTTGGTGATCGTTGCAATGATTCCAGCCTTACTGTTTGGAATATACAATACCGGATATCAGCATTTTACTGCCTTGGGTATGGATGCTTCTTTCTTGGAAATGGTTGGTTTTGGTCTCACGAAAGTCTTGCCGCTTATTGTGGTATCGTATGGCGTTGGCCTCGGAATTGAGTTTGTGTTTTGCATTATTAAAGGACATGCTATAAACGAAGGATTTCTGGTATCGGGAATGTTAATTCCACTCATTATGCCTATGGACGTGCCGCTATGGATGGTGGCCGTGGCTACTGCTTTTGCAGTGGTAATAGGTAAAGAAGTTTTCGGAGGTACCGGAATGAATATTGTCAATGTAGCCCTTACGGCACGCGCATTCATATTCTTTGCGTATCCAACGAAAATGTCGGGTAACAAAGTGTGGGTTAATACCGATGGTGGCTCTGTAGTAGATGGATACACTGGCGAAACGCTTCTTGCACAAGCTATTGAGCATGGAGCTAATTTTAAAGACGTTGCAAATAACGCATATGCCAGTTTAAGCGATAGCTTTATGGCATCTTTTCTTGGATTTATTCCGGGATCGATTGGTGAAACCTCTGTGCTTGCAATATTGATTGGAGCGGCTATTCTGCTCTGGACAGGAATTGCCAGCTGGCGAATAATTTTTATGGGAATTGTAGGTGGTGCTGCTATGGGTATGATATTTAATATTCTTGGCCCAATGTACTTTCCAGATAACCTGTACTTAACTGTGCCGTGGTGGCAGCAAATGGTAATGGGTGGATTTGCCTTTGGAATTGTGTTTATGGCTACCGACCCAGTTACGGCAGCGCAAACAGAAAATGGAAAACTCATTTATGGATTTCTTATAGGTTTATTGGCTATTCTAATCCGTGTGGTTAATCCCGCTTATCCTGAAGGAATTATGATGTCGATTTTATTTATGAATGTAATGGCTCCAACTATTGACCACTACGTAATTCAGGGTAATATCAAAAAACGACTAAAACGACTTAAAACAGCATAATAATGGCAATTAATAGAAACAGCAATGCATTTACTTTCCTCTTCGCCATAATTATGGTGCTGATAGTTGGTGCCGCACTTTCGTTTGCATCAATGTCTCTAAAACCCCTACAGGTACAAAATACCATCGAAAAGGAAATGATGAGTATCCTCGGTTCGGTAGGAGTTGAATCTACGCGCGATAATGCAGAAGGCAATTTTTATGAGTATATAACAAATAGAATCGTTTTGAATCATCAGGGCGAAGTGGTAGAGGAAAGAGACGGAAAAATTGATGCCGACGATAAGAACGAACCATTTAATGTGGATGTAAAAAAGGAATTCCGTGATCGTCAAATGACCAATGAAAAAAAACACTATCCATTGTACGTAGCAAATATTGATGGAGAAAAAGTTGTTGTTATTCCTATGGTAGGTAAAGGACTTTGGGGCCCGGTTTGGGGTTATGTTGCACTTAAAAGCGATTACAATACTATTTATGGTGCTACATTTAATCACCAAAGTGAAACTCCAGGATTGGGAGCAGAGATTACCGAACCTTTCTTTACTAATGAATTTGCCGGTAAAACGATTTATGACGAACAAGGTAAATTGGTTTCTATCGAGGTACAAAAAGGTGGAGCCTCTCCGGATGCCCCACACGCCGTAGATGCTATTACAGGTGGAACCATTACCAGTAAAGGAGTACAAGAAATGCTGGAGAGAACTTTCAGCGTGTACGACAAGTATTTCGAAAAGAACAGAACGCAAACATCTCAGGAGATATGAGCACAGAAGCTGCAGCAGTAAATAAAGAAGTCATTAAAGAGGCTGTTCCGAGAGAACCACTCTTTGGTGCAAAGAATAAACGACTAATTACAGATCCCCTAAATGACGATAACCCAATTACCGTTCAGGTACTTGGTATTTGTTCGGCACTGGCTATTACCGTACAGGTACAGCAGGCTGTGGTTATGTCGCTTTCAGTAATATTTGTAATGATATGTGGAAATATCATTATCTCTGCTATGAGAAACATTATTCCGTCGCGGATCAGAATTATTGTACAACTTGTGGTAGTTGCCGCTCTTGTAATTTTAGTAAACGAAATTCTGAAAGCATACTTACCGGATATTTCAGAGAAACTCTCGGTATTCGTTGGTCTGATTATTACCAACTGCATCATTATGGGACGTTTTGAAGCCTTTGCAATGGGAAATAAATTATGGCCGTCGGGTCTTGATGCAATCGGTAACGGCTTGGGCTATGCCTGGATATTGGTTGTGGTTGCCGTTGTGCGCGAAGTATTTGGTTCCGGCGCAATCAGCTTTCCGGGAATTGGTCAGATAAAATTTATTCCGCAAAGCTTTTTTGAAGCTGGGTATATGAATAACAACCTGATGATTTTGCCTCCAAGTGCACTTATAGTGGTAGGAATTATAATTTGGATTCAGCGCTCGCGCAATCCAAAACTCATTGAAGAAAACTAAACAGCATAAAAACTGAAAACTATGGAAGCTGTAAATATTTTTGTTAAGTCAATTTTTGTTGACAATATGATTTTCGCATACTTCTTGGGTATGTGTTCGTACCTGGCGGTATCAAAAACTGTAAAAACGGCAGTTGGTCTTGGTGCAGCAGTAATTTTTGTACTTGGTATTACAGTGCCAATTAACTATTTGTTAGAGAATTATGTGCTCAAAGCAGGTGCTTTGGCTTGGGTAGATCCAAGCATGGCAACTGTTGATTTGGGCTTTCTGAGCTTTATTATGTTCATCGCCGTTATTGCATCAATGGTGCAGTTGGTAGAGATGATAGTTGAGAAGTTTGCTCCAGCACTTTACGGTGCTCTTGGTATTTTCCTTCCACTTATTGCCGTAAACTGTTCTATTTTGGGGGGTGCATTGTTTATGCAAGAGCGCCAATATCCAAATATTACAGATGCTACGGTATTTGGTTTGGGTAGTGGTGTTGGCTGGTTTTTGGCTATTGTAGCCATTGCAGCTATTCGCGAAAAAATACGTTATTCGAATGTTCCCGCACCATTGCGTGGCCTTGGTATCACATTTATCATTACCGGCCTTATGGGTATAGGATTTATGTCCTTTATGGGAATTGAACTTTAATAGAATACAACTGTTTATTCAGTAAATAATATCGAATTATGAGCGTTACGATAATTGCATCAATAATTGTGTTCATGGCAGTTACCCTGCTTCTTGTAGGTGTGTTGCTGTTCGCAAAATCTAAACTATCGCCTTCGGGTCCAGTAAAAATTACCATCAATGGCGAAAAAACCATTAAAGTAGAATCGGGTGATACCGTGCTTACTACGTTGAGTAATCACAAAATATTCCTCCCATCGGCATGTGGTGGTGGTGGTACATGCGCCATGTGCAAATGCCAGGTGCACGAAGGCGGTGGAAGTATTCTGCCTACGGAAGTACCTTACTTCTCACGTAAAGAAATTGCCGAAGATTACCGCCTTGGTTGCCAGGTTAAGGTAAAGCAAGACATGAAAATTGAAATACCTGAAGAGATTTTTGGTATCAAGAAATGGGAGTGTGAAGTGGTAAGTAATTACAACGTGGCATCTTTCATTAAAGAGTTTATAGTAAAACTCCCTGAGGGAGAGCATCTGGACTTTGAAGCGGGTGGATATATTCAGATAGATGTTCCGCGAATTGAATTGGAATTTAAGGATATGGACATTACTTCTCATCCTGATTTGGAAAGAGATCCAATGGACTTTAAAGGCGAATGGGATAAGTTTGGACTTTGGGATCTGAAAATGAAAAATCCTGAAATGATTTTTCGTGCTTATTCAATGGCCAATCACCCTGCGGAAGGAAATATCGTAATGCTGAATATTCGTATTGCGACGCCACCATGGGATAGAGCTAAAAACAAATGGATGGATGTAAATCCAGGTATTTGCTCTTCGTATGTATTCGGATGTAAGCCTGGTGATAAAGTAACCATCAGTGGTCCTTATGGTGAGTTCTTTATTAAAGATACGGGTTCTGAAATGCTCTATATTGGCGGTGGTGCCGGAATGGCTCCAATGCGCTCGCACCTTTTTCACTTATTTCACACGCTTAAAACAGATCGTAAAGTATCATATTGGTACGGTGGCCGTTCTAAACGAGAACTATTCTACTTAGATCACTTCCGCGCAATTGAAAAAGAATTCCCGAACTTTACATTCAATATTGTTCTATCAGAACCGGTTCCTGCCGATAATTGGAAAGTGAAAAAAGATCTTGATGACAAGGAAGGTGATGGATTTACCGGATTTGTGCACCAAGCGGTTATAGATCAATACTTAAACAATCACGACGCACCTGAAGATATTGAATTCTACTTCTGTGGTCCTCCACTAATGAATGCAGCTGTTCTAAAAATGGTTGATGATTGGGGTGTGCCACCAGAGAATGTTGCTTTTGATGACTTTGGCGGATAGGTTGCAATAGGCAATTGAGCTAAAAGCTTTAAGCTATCAGGTGTAAACTTGCGCTTTCTCTCATCGCTGGGTGTGTAGAATGATACGGGAAGAGAAGTCGGGTGGTGCGCGAAGCTTAATTTTTAATTTGAAATAATTGTTATACCCGCAAGCACTGCTTGTGGGTATTTTTTTGGTTGTCATTTTTGATTTCGATTTCAGTATTCTGGAAAAGATTTAAATAACCTGAGTTCGGCAATTAGAAGGGAATTTAGATTTTCATAAATTTCAGGATCACAGACGAATGCGTTGCGAATTGGGAGCCAAAGACAAATCTCTAATAAAAAAGCCCACAACTCTCGTTGCAGGCTTTTATTTTCATAGACCGGTTTCGGCAGCTTCCTACCTTCCACTTGGTCTTATTTCTCTATTCTTTTGCCTAATGCCTTTTTAATACTTCGCTTTAGAGCAGCAGTTTCGCGGGTGCCAATAAAGTATCGCTCACCATCTTTTGTAATTACCGCAATTCCATTTCGGCCGGAGAGTGTAAACTTCTTTTCGTACCAAAATTTCATATTGCTGCCGTGCATGTGGGCAACCTTTGGAGTTTCAATTACTTTGCATTCTTCAACTTCATCCCATTTAATTCTCTTCTTTTTGGTGTGAAGGGGGCTCATTTTATAGTCAATACCTTTTTTGGTTACTGCTACTTTAAGTTGCAATCTGATTAAAACCCAAAGGCCTAATCCCACAACTAGAACAGCAATTCCCAATAAAAATACGGGTATAGCATTTTCAAAGCTATTCATATACAACTCATGGCCCAATAAAAATAAGCTATACGCAAGAAGTGTTATAAAAACGCCAAGTAATAACGGATCTTTAATTTTTTGTTTTTCTGTGAAAAATTTACGTGCCATAATTCTGTTCTTAACAATAAGGTAACATAAAGGTAATGATAATTTTACTCATACCAAAACATAAGGTTTCAGTAGAATGTGTAATTCTCTGTATTACAGCATTATTAACCTCTAAAAATAATCTTGAAATATTCGGAGAACCGCTAATATACGTAAAATGATTGGATTTCTAACCCAATGTTACCAAATCATTAACGCATTTTCGTGCCACAGCAAATTACCCTTTTCGTTTTCTATTGCGTTCATAATCGCTAAAAATCCACTCGCCCAATCCGCCTAAGCCGGTGTAAATGGCTCTCCCGTTATTGGCTTCAGTGAAGTCTTCTACGAATTTTTGCAAATAAGGATCTTCGGCTATCATAAAGGTGGTAATGGGTATGTGAATCTTGCGCGCTTCACCAGCCAGATTCAAGCATTTATTGACTATAACCGGATCGAGACCAAAACTATTTTTATAATACCCGCCTTCTACTTTCAAGCAGCTTGGTTTCCCATCGGTAATCATAAAGATTTGCTTATTCGAATTTTTTCTTCTACGCAACAAGTCCATTGCGAGTAGCAAGCCCGCCACCGTATTCGTATGAAATGGTCCTACCTTTAAATAAGGTAAATCTTTAATCCCAATCTGCCAGGCATCATTTCCAAATACCACAATATCGAGTGTGTCTTTGGGATACCGGGTAGTAATAAATTCCGAAAGTGCCATAGCTACTTTTTTGGCTGGAGTAATTCGGTCTTCGCCGTATAAAATCATACTGTGCGAAATATCAATCATTAATACCGTAGAAGCAGATGTTTTGATCTCGGTTTCATTCACCTCTAGATCTTGCTCGAATAAGGAAAAATCGCCAATTCCGCCGCGCACCTGTGCATTGCGTATGCTATTGCTAAAATCTATTTCGTGGGTAGAATCACCAAATCTATATGGCCGTTTATCGCCTGTAGGTTCATCACCCTTGCCCGCTTCGTTTGTTCGGTGGCCGCCCTCAGCGCTTCGTTTCATTTTCCCAAAAACCTGATCTAAGGAGCGCCTTCTAACAGCTTGTTCCGATTTTGCCGTGAGGCCACCTCCAGTGCCATCTCCCGGTTCTCTCAAATATCCTTTTTCAAAAAGGTCTTCGATGAAATCATCAATTGTATAATTCTCTGTGGTGAGATTGTGCGCTTTATCGAGTTCGCGCATCCACTCAAGCGCCTCTTCCACATCGCCCGAAGTGTGAGTAACCAGCTCGAGAAAAATGGGGAGCAATTTTTCAAAAGGCGAGCGGTCGTCTTTTTCGGGAATATATTCTGTAAAATTAAATCCTTGCATAGTTTGAGTAAAGATAAAAATACCATTGAAAATAGGGTGTTACCGTTCTACATAACAAGGCAACCACTCACCTTGTTTTGTATGGTTCTTGAAAGGCTTTTTATACTTTTGTATTATGTCAGATAATGAAACTCAGTTTGCACAATTTATTGAAGATTGGCTCCTGGATAATTTAGGAGTTGACCCCTCGAATACCCAGTTCCTGAAAATGGTCATTCTGGTTGTTGTCACCGTTTTAGTGGCTATTATTTTAAGGACTCTTGGCCAGTTTTTTATCAATAAGTTTATAAAGCGAGTGGTTCAACGCACATCTGCCAAGTGGGATGATGTATTAATGGACGAGGGCGTTTTTAGAAAACTGGGTTACCTGGTACCGGCAATCTACATTACGGGCGCCCTTCCCTTTGTCTTCACAGATTATCCTGGTTGGATTCCAGCAATAAAGACACTTACCTCTGCTTATATTGCATTGGTCATAGTTAGAATTTTTATCTCTTTTATTTCGGCTACCAATATTTACTTTAGCCGCTCCGAACGCTTTAAGGATAAGCCCATTGGCAGTTTTACCCAGCTTGCTAAAATTATTGTTTGGATAACAGGAATTATTTTTGTGCTGTCCATTTTAATAGACAGAAATCCCATCGCCCTTTTTGGCGCCATGGGGGCAATCTCTGCGGTTCTACTCTTAATTTTTAAGGATACGATCTTAGGATTTATCGCCAGTATTCAGCTTACTATTAATGATATGGTGCGTATTGGCGATTGGGTTTCTGTGCCAAAGTACGGAGCAGATGGAGATGTGATGGAAATTTACCTCACTACAATCAAGGTGAAAAATTGGGACAATACTATTTCAACTGTACCAACTTATTCTTTTGTTAGCGACAGCTTTAAAAACTGGCGCGGAATGCAGGAAAGCGGAGGGAGAAGAATTAAGCGCGCCATTAGTTTTAAAATTTCTTCTGTTCAATTTGTGGATGATGAAATGCTCGAACGCTTTTCTAAAATTGAGCTTGCCCAGCCACATATCGAAAAAAGAAGCGCCGAAATAAAGATCTATAATGAAGAGAAGGCTGTAAATACAGAGGCGTCTATTGTTAATGGCAGACGCATGACGAATCTTGGAATTTTTAGAGCCTATATTTTAAATGTACTTCGCCACAACCCGAATATCAATCAGGACTTGGTTTGTATGGTGCGACAGCAGGACCCTACTGAACTGGGCGTGCCACTTGAAGTTTACTGCTTTTCGAGAATAAAATCATGGATTGAATACGAGGGAATTCAATCTGATATATTTGATCATATTCTCGCAACAGCCAATCATTTCGACCTTGAAGTTTTTGAAAATCCCGCCAGTTCCGATATTAGGAACTTAAGGATAATTAATCCTAAACCAATCCTAAACCATGACTAAAAACCACGAAATTGATTTCAAGATTATAGGCGAAGAGCTGCAATGTGTAGAAATTGAGCTTGATCCGCAAGAAGCTGTTGTAGCCGAAGCAGGATCGCTCATGTATATGGACGATACCATAGAGATGAAAACCATTTTTGGTGATGGATCAGACAAAGAAAGCGGTATTTTGGGTAAATTTTTATCGGCTGGTAAGCGCGTCCTCACCGGCGAAAGTCTCTTCCTTACGACCTACACAAACCAAGGTTATGGCAAAAGACAAGTGACTTTTGCAGCACCGTATCCGGGAAAAGTTGTGCCTTTTAATCTGACTCATTACGACGGAAAGATAATTTGCCAAAAATCTGCCTTTCTCTGTGCTGCAAAAGGCGTAGCGGTGGGAATAGAATTTCAAAAACGCATAGGCGTAGGGCTTTTTGGAGGCGAAGGCTTCATTATGCAAAAGCTGGAAGGCGACGGTTTGGCTTTTGTACACGCCGGTGGAACTATCATCACGCGCGAGCTTGGCCCGGGCGATGTTTTGCGTGTAGACACAGGTTGCCTCGTTGCATTTACCCAATCTGTTGATTATAATATAGAAATGGTACGCGGTATCCGCAATGCTTTCTTTGGAGGCGAAGGATTGTTTCTGGCTACCCTTCGCGGCCCGGGAAGAGTATGGATTCAAAGTATGCCTTTTAGCCGACTGGCCGATAAGATTATTTCTGCCGCGCCAAAAATGGGTGGAAAGCGTAGAGGCGAAGGCAGTATTCTGGGCGGTCTAGGCGGTTTGCTCGATGGCGATAACAGACTCTAATTATTTATTTCTTCAGGCATTCCATATTTGTCAATCAGATATATTAGCGCAGTCATTGTAGCCGTTCCAAGTTCGAGCTCCCGCTTGTTTACATTTTCAAACACATCGTTTGCTGTGTGATGAATGTCAAAATAGCGTTGGCTATCAGGTATAAAGCCAATTAATGCTGCGCCTGTATCGCGCAAATAATTAATGTCAACTCCACCATAACCTTTTTTCATTATGTGAATATTATAAGGTTCAAAAAGCGGAAGCCATTCATTTAAATACGCAATGTCTGTCGCTGTACCGTCAATGTGGAACCCACGCGGAGTGAAACCACCACGATCGCTCTCCATTGCAGCTATGTGTTTGTCGCCGCGCTCTTTGCAGTATTCGGCGTAAGCCTTACCTCCACGCGAACCATTTTCTTCATTCATGAAAAACACACAGCGAATGGTATGTTGCGGCTTAATGCCAAGAGCTTTAAAAATTCTCAGCATTTCTAATGACTGAACTACTCCCGCACCATCGTCGTGCGCACCTTCTCCTACATCCCAGCTATCAAGATGACCACCAACACTTATTACCCGATCGGGAAAATCTGTACCGGTAATTTCTGCAACAACATTGTAAGAGGCTACATCGGGGTGCAGCTTGCAATTTGATTCAAGTTCAAGTTCTAAATTTGGATTTTTTTCTAAGGCAGTCGCCAAATAAAAAGCCGAGTTTGTGCTTAGTGCAAATGCCGGAATACTATCCGTTCCTTCCTCGTAAACCATGATTCCGGTATGCGGAAAATCATCGGCACGTAATCCTAAAGATCGCATTACAAAACCAATAGCCCCTTTTTTTGCTGCTTCGGAAGGGCCTACCACACGCCCTCCGGCACAACCGCCATAGGCATTAAACGTATCAATGAGTTTTGCATTCATTCCCTGATTTAAAAATACAATCTTGCCATTTAAAGATCCTTCAGGCGCATCTTTGAGAGCTTGAAGTGTTTGAAATTCTACAACCTTTCCTTTTAATTTTCCATTTGTCCCAGTGCTAAACCCAAGTGCTAATACATCAAGTTCTTTATTTTCAGAAAGTATCCGACATTTTTCCGGCTCACCACGTACCCATTTAGGAACCATTACCGGTTCAAGCCATACCTTGTCAAATCCGTAGCCTTTCATTTTTTCCTCACTCCACTCAACGGCTCTTTCTGCGCTTGCAGACCCGCTAAGCCTGTGGCCAATGTCCTTACAAAGTTCCCTAAGATTTTCATATCCTTCTCCATTTATAAGTGCTTCATCGTAAATCTCCCTTATTTTGAGACTATCCGTTTGTCCAAGCAAGCTGCCTGACCAAATTATAAGAGTGAAAAAACAAAATGCGCTGTTGATGAATTTCATATTATCTGGATATTTTGCAAAATCTGGACGAAAGTAGGTAATTAAAAGACTCAAGTCTTTCGATCAAGCCAAAAGGCATGGCTTAAGTTGCAGGCATTAGGCTGTTTCTACCAAACTGCTTTCTGTGAACTTTAAAGATTCAGCCGTGCTTTGTTAATAATAAGTGCCACAGCATCGCAACTTAGCGGCCTTGGCGCACCCTGGCGTTTGTGCGGTTTTGACACGCACAACTATTCGAATGCCATTCTATACATTCCGTGTTTATTGCAACTTTAAGCTCTTTTCCACCATATTTTTCTCTAAGCTCGTAGCTTGCAGCTTGCAGCTAAATAGCTATTTTTGCAGACTTGCAACACAAACTATGAAGTACGATTTAAGCGAAATTAATGGCGTAATCAGAGATCGCCGCACCATATATCCCGAAGAATATACTGACAGAATCGTTCAGAAAGAGATGGTTCAACAAATCATTTCAAATGCTACATGGGCTCCCACGCATGGAAAAACACAACCCTGGCGATTTAAAGTTTATAGCGGAGAAGGGCGGTTAAAACTTTTGGAAATTGTGCGAAAGCTCTATACCGATTGTACCCCCGCCGAAGATTATAATAAGCATAAGCTAGCGCGAATGGAACAGCGGATTGAGAGAACTTCTGTATTGATTTTGCTTATTATGTGCCGAACCGAAAATACCAAAATTCCAAAAATCGAAGAAATTGAGGCTGTAGCTTGTGCCGGTCAGAATATGCTGCTCACGGCTGCTGCGTATGGTTTAGGAGGGTATTGGTCTTCGCCAAAATATTTCTACACGCCCGAAGCAAATGCTGCTTTTGGTTTGAAGGACGATGATTTTATACAGGGATTAATCTATCTGGGATACCCGTCTGTAGATTGGCCGAAAAGCCACCGTAAACCGGTAGAATATGTAACTGAATGGATTGATTAATTAATGGCCAATTTTAAATATAAAAACTTTGAAACCCACGAGCGGCAGCGCTCCTATCTCGTGTTTTATTTTTATGCGCGCGATCCCGCCGATTATTTTGAAAGCTTGCTTATCGAACACGATATTCCTTATGAGCGTGGACAAGGAAAAGATTTGGTGAAACGGCATTTAATAGGTGTACACCGCGACCATCACGCAAAAGCCGAGGAACTAAACGACATTACTGGCAATTTTTTCAGAAAGCCGTTTTTGGGAACTATCAAGATGCGCAATGTTGTATTAATTTTTACGTTAGTGATCATAATTCTGGCGCTAATCGGCTACTTTAAGCGGTAAGGGCGTAACAAAATTTGCTGTATTGAGTAAATAAAGGCAACCTTATAACTTTAATGAGTATGCGTTTTTCTTTCACCATTTCTGTCTTTCTTCTATCGTTCTTATCAATTTCTAAAGGGTACGCTATTCATACAGAGCCTGAATCAGTTAGGGATACGGCAACGGCTGTAGTTGTTTACAATGCCGATGCGCGCTTTTTGCCACAGGCAAATTATGGGGTTAAAGAATATACCAGAATGATTGATTCCCTTGTGGTGCTTGATACGGTGCCAGTTTCGTTGGTTAATCAATTGAGCGTTTACAGAATGTTGGCTGATAAAAATGCCGGCGAGCTCGAACTCGTAATTGACAGTATTTTCGATATGGAAAATGTACCGCAACCGGTACTAAATGCCGTAAACATTTACATGACTACAATGGAAGATGCTTTGGCGCAACCTACTGGGTTATATGCTTATGTGCCAGAAAGCACAGCGCCGCATCCTTCTGATTATTTTTACAAGGATTGGAATACGGAAGTACCAAATCCGTACCGAAATAACTTGAGCAAATTTGACTCTACACTGAAGTTAATGCTTGTTGATTCAGCTCAAAATTGTGGATATTATCCACCTTTTGAAGGTGTTGTAACATCTCATTTTGGATGGAGATACGGCCGCAACCACAATGGAATTGATATTGATCTTGAAGTTTGGGATCCCGTTCATTCAGCTTTTGCAGGGGTGGTGCGTGTTGCTAAATATTACCAGGGTTTTGGAAGGGTAGTGGTGGTGCGCCATTACAACGGGCTGGAAACGCTTTACGCACATTTGCACAGATTTAAAGTGCGGCCTGGCGATATTATTGAAGCAGGCGATGTAGTAGGCCTTGGCGGAAGTTCTGGGCACTCCACAGGTAGCCATCTCCACTTCGAAGTTCGCTTTCAGGGCGTGCCCATCAAGCCGTCGTCTCTTATTGACTTTAAATCAAATAAGATTAGAACCAATGTCGTAGCTTTGCAAAAGTCGGGTGCTTTTCTTGCCGTTGCCGCCGATAATGAAACCGGAGTAAAAAAGGTTTATGTTGTAAAGCAAGGTGATTACCTTTACAAAATCGCAGAGAAGTTTGGTACTTCTGTCGATAAGATTTGTACCTTGAATAATATTCAGTCAAAATCGAGTTTGGTGACTGGTCAAAAATTAATTATTGGCACTTAAAGTACTCATAAGGAGTCTTCTTCTCCTATTTTTATTCGCCTGGAGCGCAGAGCAAATCCTTGCTCAAAGTCAAAGAGAATCTATTGAATTAACTGCCGGAATAGAACTTCGCGGACTTTTTCCTGTTTCGTTTTTTACGATGGATTCGGTAAATCTGCTCGAAGCTGATAATAATTTTAATGCCGTTTATTCTTACACCGGCGGAATTGGTTTTGGAGGGGTTATCCGGGTGAAATTTACCGAATTATGGAATCTCGAAACCGGGATCTACTACACCCGTAGGAATTTTGAATACATAGTGCGCGACCCTTCCGTAAGTTTTAATGAATCTACTACCATGAGCACAATCGGCTACGAAATCCCTATTAAGGGCCTTGTTTATATTCAGATGGGAAAGCGGGTTTTTATGGATGTGGCCCTAGGCGTTTCTGCCGATTTCTTTGCCAGCGACACAGAAGTTCAGCGACTTAGTTACAACATTCAAACATTTAAAAATGCTTGGGTGAGACTGGGTGTTCTGGGCAGCATTGGAGCTGAATATCGAACAGAAAAAGATGGTTATTTTTATCTGGGAGCCACTTTTCACCAGCCTTTTGGCAATACTTTTACTACCCAGGTTAATTATTTCCGCGACAATAAGGGTAGGGCCTACTTTCAAAATGGAGAAATAGATGGCACTTATTTTTCTGTTGATTTTAAATATTTATTTCCGCCAAAGCCTCCAAAGAAGGATAAAGTGAATCGTGTAATTCCCAACTGGAAGAATATGAGGTGAAAATCGGCTGCCGGATCATAAAAATAATGACTGTCAAAGTAAAACGGCTCAATAAGCATAAAAAAAGCCGATCCATTGCTGAATCGGCTTTCGAAAAAATATGATTTAGAATTATTTTGTGCTTAGCACAAAGTTCATGTCAATATCATCATAGATAACCTTGTCGCCAAGTCCTTCAAAAAATGAAGAAGAACCATATTTAATGTCCCATTTACTGCGGTCTATTGTAATTTTTCCATTGGCCACAATTCCATTATCCCTTACTGCTACAAAGGCTGGGAATTCAACTTCGTGTGTAATTCCTTTCAGCGTAAGCATACCCTTTACAGTATAATTTGGCATACGGTCTTTAGCGCCTTCAATTGGGGTAAAGCTCGTAGATTTAAATACTCCTTCCGGGTTCTCTTCGGTTGAAAAGAAATCCGGAGAGTGAAGATGTCCTTTAAGTTTCCCATTCATTTCAGCATCCTGAATGTCAGTTACTTCAATGGTTGTCATGTTCATTGTCATCATAGCTTCTACAGGAATTCCGTCTTTTACTGTTACGGTTCCGTCTTTAAGCATTAAAGTTCCGGTATGCATTCCGGTCACTTTTTTACCTGTCCAGAAAATGGTACTTTTTTCGGTATTCACGGTATGCGTTGTCTTCTCGGTGTCGCCGTTTCCGGCAAATGTACTTACTGCAATCAGAGCAGCTGTAATTGTTGTTAGAATCGTTTTCATCTTTTTTTTATTTGGTTTATGATCTAAGCTTGTTTAATAAGCGATTTAATTCTTTGTTTTCGGCATCATCTAATTTGTCAGTCTTCTTGTGTATGGCATAGACTTCCTTTGTGCAATTTGTCAACAAATCTATGCCTGTTTGGGTAAGTACCACGTCAACTTGTCGGCGATCTTTTGGACATTCGCTCCGCACTACCAAATCTTTTGAGCGCAATTTTTCTACTATTCTCGAAGCGTTTGAGCTTTTATCAATCATGCGCTCAATAAGCATATTCACCGTTGCAGGTTTGGGATACTGACCTTTTAGTATGCGCAGCACATTGTACTGCTGCATGGAAATATCATACTTTTTAAAAACACCCATCTGTATATATGTCAGCCAACTGCTGGTATATAAAATATTTACTATGGCGCGTTCGCGCTCATTGGCAAATTCTTTTTGATGAATGGCTTGTTCAATTTCCATACTGCAAATATATGTAGGTACATTTAATTTACCTACATCTTATTGATAAATAAAATTGATAAGGTCATTGCAATCCTTACTTTTGCAGCGATGAATGCAAAAGAATATTTTGGTCAATTGAGCAGTAAGACTGCCGATGTTATAAAGAAACTCAAGTCTCAACTTCTCAAAAACTCGCTTGTTCGCCTTTTCGTATTTTTTATTGCGGTGGCTGGTGTTTACTTCTTTTGGGGAAATACTACTATTATTTTCATAGTCGTTCTCATGTCTATAGCCGCTTTTTTAGTTTTGGTGCGTTATCATTCCGATTTAAAATCGAAGTTGAAAGTAGAGCAGGCGGTATTGTCAAATTGCGAAGACGAAATAAGAATTTTAAATGGCGATTGGCGAGACCGCGAAGAAGGAAAAGAATTTATAGATTCTGATCATTCATACGCTGCAGATCTAAATGTTTTTGGCAAACACGGAATCTTTCAATACCTGAACCGAACCAAAACCAATTTAGCGAAAACCCGTATCGCCGAATGGCTAAAGTCTCCTTTAATAAAACCCGAAGAGATTGAAAAAGAGCAAGAAATAATAGCCGAACTGGCAAAACATCCTGGTTTTTTAATGCGCTTATTGGCTTACGCCGAATTTTTGAAAGCCGATGCTCAACTTTTTGCAAATCTGGAAATCTGGTCGAAAGAGAAGGAGTTCAAACGCAGCAAGGCATTCTGGGCATTCACCAATTATTTTGTGCCCGCGTATGCCATAGTTTCTACCATACTTTTTTCTCTAGATATTTTAACCTTTAATCTATATCTGCTCACTTTAATTTTGCCTGGCGCATTGGTGGGAATGAAGCTAGCAGAGCATCAGAAACGATTTACCAAATTGCTTGAAATCCTTTTTCACGCCGATCAGTTCGGGTCAATGCTTGAGCTCATCAAATCAGAAAAATTTGAATCTAAAGCCGTGCAAGAGTTGCTTTTAAACATGTCGCTCGAAAAAAGCACAAAGGGGATTGCTGAATTGCGAAAAATTGTTGGTGCAGTTGAAAGCCGAAACAATGTATTGGTCTCTATAGTACTTAACTTATTGCTTATGTGGGATTTTCACACCGCGCGTCGGTTAAACAAGTGGAAAGAGACTTATGCATCGCAGGTACCACAGTGGCTTTTACTCGCAAATACATTTGAAACTTACGCCTCATTCGCCATTTTCGTGTACAATCATCCAGCCTATAAGTACGCTGAATTTACGAATAAGCAAGATTTTGAAATGGACAATGCACGCCATATTTTAATGAACGAGAGCGCTGTTGCAAACTCACTTCAAATTGCTAATTCAAAACGTTTTTTTATCATTACAGGTGCAAATATGGCCGGCAAAAGCACTTACCTGCGCACAATAGGTACAAACCTGATATTGGCCATGCGCGGCTTACCAGTAAATGTTTCTGCAATGCGGTTTAAGCCTACCCAATTATTTACTTCTATGCTCGCCGCCGATTCTTTGGGTGACAATGAATCTTATTTTTTTAATGAGCTAAAGCGCTTGCGCCAGATGACTGATAAGCTTGAAGCCGGCCAGCCACTTTTTGTCATTCTAGACGAGATTTTAAAAGGTACAAACTCTGTAGATAAAGCCGAAGGTTCAAAAAAGTTTATGGAAAAGCTACTTAAGCTACCAGTAAAAGGGCTTATCGCTACCCACGATCTTTCGCTATGCAACTTAAGCGAGTTACACCCACAGGAAATTGAAAATAAAAAGTTTGAGGTGCGCTTTGATGGCGACGAACTAGCTTTTGATTACAAACTCGAATCAGGCGTATGCCAAAATATGAATGCCAGTTTTTTATTGAAAAAAATGGGCTTAACCGAGTAACACAGTTTTTAAAATCATTATTATGGACAAAGAATTTTGGTTGGAAATAAAATCACAGGTTATTACTTATCTGACTGCGATAGGTCCTAAGATTCTCTTCGCAATTTTAGCTTTCATTATCGGTGTTTTTCTGATAAAGATACTCATGCGTGTACTTAAGCGCGGATTGAAAAAATCTAGAGTTGAACTGTCATTAAAAACCTTTATTGAGAGCCTGAGTATATTTTTATTTTATGGGTTTTTAATCTTTGGGGTGGGCTCAATAATGGGAATAGAAACCACCTCGTTTTTAGCTGTATTTGGTGCAGTCGGTATTGCAATTGCCCTGGCATTGCAAGGCAGCCTTGCCAACTTTGCCGGAGGAGTTTTAATATTGGTTTTTAAGCCATTTAAAGTAAATGACCTCATACAAGTGAATGGTAATATTGGGTTTGTTCAGCAAATAGATATTTTATACACCCGAATCAAAACCTTTGATGGCAGAATAATCACAATGCCAAATGGAAATGTGTCTAACAGTGATGTTGACAACCGAACAATGGAGAAATACCGACGCGTAGATTTAGACCTCAGGTTTAATTTTGAAGAGAATATAGATGAGCTTAGAATTCTGGTTACGGGTGCTCTTAGAAAGCATCCACAACTGGTTCAAGATCTCCCGGTAGAATTATATTTTAATGAAATAGGCGAATCTGACATGAGGTTTAAGGCTCGCTGCTGGGTTGAATCTGTAGATTATTGGCCGCTTTATTGGGAATTGCTCGAAGGTGTAAAGAAAGACCTTGATGCGAACGGAATTAAAATTCCAATTCCGAAGAAAGAGGTTTTTCAAGGGGATCCGACTATTGCTCTTAAAAAGTAAAGAATAATTTCTTTAAACTTTGTGTGATGAGTCGTGTGGTATAAGAAATATCAACATATTTGCTTCTTCTCGAAGACAGGTTTCAGAAAGTTGATCTTTCTAACACCTTGGATAATCGTTTTGACAATTGATCATTTTTGATCTACTGTACACTTGTCTTTATAAATTTTAGGTGAAATTTCTTCCCAGTCAATTACCAAGAAGCTGGAATTATCATTGTTCTGGCGTATTGACTTTAAAACTTTGTAGTCAAAGTTTAGAAAGGTGAAAAAGCCTGCCTTAATTTCAACATCCTTTATCATAATTTCATACTCGAAAAGACCAGTTAGTTTTGTGTTATAAAGACCGGAAAGTAAATTAGTATCTTCTTCAATTTCACAGAATCCGCGATCAGTTTGAACAAATTTCTTAATGTTTTCAATTTGATTCTTATCACTAAATAATTGAAATAGAAGATTTTCTATTCTGATAGAATCGGGTAAATTTCGGCAAGAAACACTTAATCGACCATCATCCTTGTCATTTTGCGCTAATGGATATGAAGCTGCGTTATAAAACAAAAAAGGCACTAGAATAAATAACAAGCTTAGCATATAATTCATGTTCACAACTTACAATTAGACACTTTCAAGACAAGTGCACCACGGGTTACAGATTAAGCCAAACGCAAAATATAATCATTCTTGGTTGACACCGATTATTTTACGACCATAAGAGGAATAGAATGAACTCCAAACTCTCCTTCTATTACTACTTTATATGCTCCGGCTGAATACTCGTCTACAAAAAGAGAGAAACGTTTGTCTCCATTTACCACACCGCTATAAACAGTTTCTACCAGCCTTCCCGCAATATCTGTAATGTAAATCTTTACATGAATAGGCTGCTGCGTTATTACAGGAATGCTCACCAAACTGCTGGCGGGATTTGGGTAAACCGGATTTAATTTTACGGCTGTAACCTGCTCAATTCCTACCGAATTACCAAGTATTTTAAAAGACCAAAACCCAAGCGGAGCAACAATGGGTCGCACCTGAATTTTACCACTCGCCGCTTCGCCACTCAAATAATATTCAATAACAGTTCCTACTGGCATAGGTGGTATACTTTGAGAAAATTCGCTTGCATTTGCTGTACCGGCAATCATGTTGATCTCTTCAAATCCAATTTCTCCCTCCACGCGCCAGTGCAGTGTCGCCATCGAAATACCCGACCTATGTTCCATTGATGCAGCCACCTCATACGAATTCGCATCATCATACGTGTCTGCGAGAGGCTGGTGAGTAATCAGCAGGGGATCGCTTACACCAACACTATGTGTAATGCAGTGTATCGCTCCGGCAGCTGCTATTATTGCTTCGGGATTGTTATCGCAATCTATTGGTATTAAATTATATCCGGGCAAAAGCTCTGCGTAAATTCTTGCAGCAGTCGTGTCATATTGCTCCCGGTAAGAAGGGTAGAGGTATGATTTATTGACAAAAACACCATTGGTATAAGTGCGGTAATAACCGGCAGGATTGTCGTCGGGATAAAGTCCGCTGCTGCTATTAGGCATGGGTATACGCACTACTTTATAATCGCTGTTAAAATAAGATAGAAATGCGTTGACCACATAATCTATGTTTGCATTAATCTGCGGACCATCTGCTATTCCGGGTGGGTATTCTCCAACGAGCAAAGTCTCCTCATCGATAATTTTGAGGTGCATATCAATATGGTTTATGATATCATATTGCAATGCCGTCATTTTTATAAAATGTGATATCCCTTGAAATTCCTGAAAGATGTCATCAATATCTGTTTCGCTTTTTACGGAAACATTATATGGGTTTCCGAGCTCATTTTCTTCTAGAACCAATTCGCTTGCCCACGCTGTTCCCTGCCCGTCGCTCATAAAATTACCTCCCGTATTTACCAAATCGGTGGGAGAGGAGGTAGTACTGTATAAATTCAGCCCCATGTGATCTGCAAGTTCTTGCGGAATTACATCATCATCAGGTCTTGGGCGATTGTATATCCAGTCAACTAAAAGCAAGGTGTCAACACGATTGCCATACACCGTATTTGCGCCATAGTCGCGTATCCATATACTGTTAAGATCTACATTTACAAAATCAATATTATCAAGATTATTTAAGGGGCCACCGGCTTGACTTCCGGTTAGGTAGTTTTCGGCACTGCCGCAGTTTTCACAAAAAATAATCACTTTACATTCTTCTTTTGCCGCGCGTACTATCTGCTTTAAAATTCCGGGGTAGCCGGTCCATGAAACGGTTAAAGCCTGAATTTCTTCCCATTCGGCCATGGTACGCAAATTCTCAAATTCGGGAGGGGTTTCTATTCCGCGATTTGTTGGGAAATGGTAGGTCTTCATTGCTTCTACTTCGTCAGATGTCAAAAATCTGGGGAGTATTGTTTCGCTTTGCGCGAAAAGGATATTTGCGCTTAGCGCGAAAATAAGTGAGTAAAGTATTTTCATAAGTCATGCAAGATAGGCTTTTATGAAAATCTAGAACCAAAAAAGACCCGAATTTTTTCGGGTCTATAAAAAAGATCACTAAAACAAATCTGTCAAAAAGCTATTTTAATTGATACTTTATTGGCAGACTGTACTGCACCTTTACATTTTTCCCATCTTCTTTACCAGGTTTCCATTTTGGCATTTTCTTCACCACCTCGGTAGCATTTGCCGAAAGGCGCTCGTCAGGACTTCTCACAGCTTTAATATCGCTGGGTTTTCCATCGGTGTCTATTACGAAGCTTAAATAAACGGTTCCTTCCACGCCTTCTTTCTTGCATTCTTCGGGATATTCAATATTATCTCCTAAGTAGGACATCATGGCAGATTGGCCTCCGGGATATTCGGGCATTTCATCTGCTGTTTGATAGACATCTGTACCTTCTATTTTGCTGCTTTCTGTTTTCGCTTCTTGTACATTCTCTCTCGTCATGGGAGCTTCGGACTGTTCGTCTGTGCAGGCATTTAAAATAAAAGCTGCTGCCAATATCGGAATCAAAGCCAGATATTTGGTGTAAGCTAGTTTTCTGCGCGATTGTTTGTTTAACATCATAATTCTGCGTTTTAAAAGTTTAGTTTTTGAAAATTGATGAGCCAATACATTTGGACTGATATCCATAGCCTGACTCAAAAGTATTTTGCTGTACAGCTTGGTGTCGCCGTGCTTTTTTGCAACTACTTCGTCGGCTCTGAATTCATGGGTTGCTTCAAGCGAATGTCGCAAGAGGTAGGTGAGTGGATTGAACCAACAAACGGCTTCAAAAAACCGAAGAATCAAAAGATCGATGCTGTGCTTTTCGCGAATGTGAACTAGTTCGTGATCTTTTATCCATTGGCTGGAAGAAGAATCTATATTTTCTGACCAAATAATTGTGTTGAAAAAACTGGCTGGCGATTTTAATTCAGAGTTGACACATTCATTTATAGCGCCTTCTTTCTGCTTCCTGCCGAGATCTATCAATTTCTTTAAACGGAAGGCTTCAAAAGCGAATGCAATCATGGAAATTCCAAATCCGATAATGTAAATGGCTGTAAATAGTGAAGGCAGATTAGAGCCTACAGGGGTGTGGGCAACGTCTGCTTTTGCAAATATGAGAATAGGTTCTAATTCGATTATTCTCAACACAACCTCCCCTGATTTTCCAAAACTAAGCAGAGGCAGCAGAGCAGAAAGAGTAACAGAACTCAATATAAGCCAGCGATTAACACGGTGATATGGCTCATTTTTGTAAAGGATAAAGTAAGCAACGGCAAATAGTGAGAGGTATAAATTGAGCTCGAGGATATAGATTAGAAAAGCATTCATTTTTCTCCCTCCTTTTTACTTTCAATAATTTTTAGAATTTCGTCGAGATCTTTCATATTCAGGTTTTTTTCTTTAATGAAAAACGAAACTAAGTTAGAAGCCGAACCACTGAAATAGCCTTTCATCATTTGATTCATGCTAAACTTTCGATACTGATCTTTGGCAATAATAGGGCGATAGCGGTGGCTTTTGCCAAAAGCGTCGTGACCTACAAATCCTTTAGATTCTAAAATACGCACGATGGTTGAAACAGTATTGTATGCAGGTTTTGGTTCAGGCATCTCTTCGAGAATTTCCTTCACAAAGGCGTTTTCTCTATCCCAGAGAATTTGCATAACCTGCTCTTCGGCTTTTGTTAATTCTTTCATAAGGCAAATGTAACTAAAAAATTAGTTAATCAACTAAAAAAGTAGTTTTAAATTTTAGTAATGTTATAAACTTACTGATTTTCAGAGTTTAAAATTCGATTACTCGATTAAGTTCAGTGGTCGGAATCTTGTGTTCGCCGGAATAGGTTATCCACTTGGCATGGATATTCAGCGCCGAAAGGTGTTTTTTAGTCTCTTCTATTTGCTTTTCTTTCACAAAAGGATCATCTATTCCAACACAGCAAAGCGTTTTGATTGATTCAAAAGATTTTTTGGCCGCAACAGGTTCCAGGTCGGGAGGGAAAGAGCCCGCCCAGAAAATAGCTTTTTCGGGTTTGTACTTTCCATAAGCTATCCAGCGCGAAGCTGTTGCCACACCTTGAGAAAATCCAAAACAGGTAAATACTTTTTCTGAATTTAATAGTGGTTTAACTGTCGTTTCAAAAACCTGATCGAGAAAATTAACGTAGTCGGTTATGTCGTCGAGCCTCGCTTCTTTAGTCATCCAAGTTGCTCCTACGCGCCCGTCAAATCCATTTAAGTAAAATCGGTAGAGTCCTTCGGGAGCTACAATAAAGTATTCATCAGGATTTAAATGCTCAAAATTTCGGATAAAATATTTTGCCAGCTGACCATATCCGTGCAAAACGAACCAAATATGCTTTGCGGTGTTAGCATTGCCAAAAGTGTAGTACCGCGCTGTTTTAGAAATATTAATTTTGACTTCCCGATTGTCCATGCGCAAATGTATAAAATCAAAAAGAGGTTAGATGGCAGATAATTTTGTTCAGAATATTTACGAAAAGCTCTTTGGGCGGAATGCTTCAGAGAAGTCAGTTGAGGTTTTAGACGGTCCATTAGAAAGAAGCGAATCGTACAACGAGGCGTTTGAGCTTTGGAAGGCTAGCCCTAAAGCCGAAGAAATATTGCAAAGCATTTCGAATGTTTTTTGGAATGTGCGCAGGGATATTGCCTACAGTCCCGGCTTATTCTCTTTTGGCAGCCCACAGGCCAATGGGTTTTACTTCAACACCAAACTGGGTATTTCAGAGTTGGGTTTTAGTTTTTTGCTCGACGCCTTTCGCGATAGCGTGGTAGAAATGGGGTATTCGATTTACACTTCAGATAAGAAGTATGTAGAAGTGCCTGCCGGAATACAGCGTATAGATAAGCATTATCTCAAGCCGATGAATGCAGCAGAACAAAGCGATGTATATGATCAAAAATACGGGAATGTGCTTTTGGAGCTCTACTCCTTAAATGAAGAAGCGCAGTATTTAAAATGTATGGTCAGTGTTTATTCAGATCGAAAATTCGCGGAAGCGCTACCGTTTGAACAATTTGCAGAAGTACTATTTAAAAGCAGCTAAGAAATAACCTGTTTATAATGCTCGTACTGTTCAATGATTTTCTGAACATATCCATATGGCTCTTCACCGCGACAGTATCCATATTTAACCATGGCAGATGTGTAGTACTCGCTTGACGATTTGAGCAGAATACATTCGGCCACATTGTTTTCCCAAACTTGCGGATCGTAGCCTAAATTTAATGCAATGTTCATGGCGTCAATAACGTGACCCAGGCCGGCATTGTAAGAGGCGAGAATAAACTTCATTCGCTCATCCGGATCAAATACACGCTCTTGCCAAAAATCATTTAACCAACTGATATAGAGTATTGCAGCTCGTATGTGCTGCTCTGGGGTAGAAGAGGTATCAATGCCATACATGGCTGCTGTAGCAGGCATAAATTGCATGAGCCCAAAAGCTCCCGCCCAAGATCTGGCGTCTTCTTTAAACTTGCTTTCCTGATACATTTGTGCAGCAAGTAGGCGCCAATCCCAGCCAATGAGTTTGGAGTATTCTTTTAAAAGTTCGTCATAATCGCTAATCCTGTTTCCTTTTAGCGATGAGTACTCGCTATTAAATTTTGCCCACTGCTCTTTAGATGACTTGAAATACTTGTTATAAATATAGGCATAGACTGATTTCTTGCGATCAGAATCAAACCATTCGTTGATTGCATGGAGCAAATTTGGACTGTTTTTGCGCGTGGCCCACGCTATTTGCTGAGGAAAACTTAGTTGCACCGATACATCAATATTCGGGTAATAGGTGGCATTTAATTTGGCGATATTGTCATCAGCTACGGTATAATCAAGCTCTCCTGTCGATACTTTTTTAATGAGTTTTTCAGTGTCGATATACCCCGGCACGCTTACAATATCTATGTCACCGCCAATTTCGCCTTGCAGATTTTCTAGACGGCTAAAAAAAGAGGAGCTTTTATTGACATAAACTTTTTTGCCAATTAAATCGATAGGTGTAACGATCAGCTCTTTGGCAATGTCTTTATTGTTCATTGTTTCCCAACCTTCGGGCATGCGCTGCACCAATACCTGCCTGGTGAAATTATAAGGGTCACTAAAATCTGCGTGCTCCAATCGATTTTTGGTAATAGCCAAATTGCAGGCTATAACGTCGCCTTCGCCCTTATTTAATAAATCAAACATGGCATTCACATCGGGAATAATTTTAATCTCGAGATCTACGCCTATGCTGTTTGTAAAACGCTTCAGAAGTTCGTATTCGTAGCCCATTGGCTGGCCGCGATATACAAAATAAGATGTGGAACTGTTTAGCGTAAGCGCAATGAGTTTGCCACGCTTTTTAATAGCGTCTAAGTCAAACCGAATAGGCTCCTTCCTGATAAAATCTGTGGTTTTTATAAGTGCCCTTTCCTGCACCGAAACGTCGTGCTGGCAGGCAGTGGTAAAGAAAAATAGAACCACGGTGAGAAATACAAACTTGAGTATGTGTTTTTCCGTTTTCATAGCTTGCTTCTTAATAGGGTTGCCCCATGAAGCAATGTATTTTTACGGGTTAAGAATTATAATGTTTCAAATAAGTTTTGATGTGGCGTATTGAAACAGCATTCATTTTTAAATGGGTGGTGACTGGATAGGTGAGATGTTTTATCCTGTGATTTAGATATTCCTAAAATGTAACTCTCTTGTGTAACACAGTATAAAATTTGTCGCTATATTTTATTCGGTAATCAACTGAAGTAATGGCATCTAAGTTGTAAAAGACACATTCCCATTTCACTTCTCTCCCTGCCACAACTTGAACTTGTAAGAAATCCTTACAAGTTGCTTTTTCCACTAATTCACCTTCTAAGATAACTAACTAATGGTTATGTTTAGATGTTTCCCAAGACCGATTTCAATCAACTTATAATAGGTTGAAACCTGGATATCACTAAGGCCGCGTTCAATTCTTGAAATATAGCTTTTTTTCGTACCGGTTCGTTCGGCAAGTTCCTCTTGAGTTAAATTAGCTTCTTTTCTAGCCTCCTTTAGCATATCACCCAATCTAAAAGCAAGAGAATCTGCATCGTATTTGTCGCGCTTTGTAGTTCCTTTTCTTCCATATTTTTTAACCAGTAAATCTTCAAAATTAGTTACATTTTTCATTTCAGCCGTATTTCTCTTTTGAATATTCTTTTTTTAGTCTTTCCGCTAATTTTATATCCTTTCTAGGCGTTTTTTGAGTTTTCTTTAAGAAGCAATTCGCCAGTACTACAACACTTCCTTTATCGAAAAAACATAATAGACGGATGCTTTTGAAAGTTGTGATGACTCGAGCTTCATAAATTCCATCAGTGTTTTCAAGAAGTTTAAAGAACTTTTTCGGAACTTGTCTTTCAAATCGTATCAAGTCTAAAACAAATTCAATCTTCTCTTGGATTTTCTCTTCCTGTCCAATATAGAAATCAGCGAAATAGTTTCGATATGATATAATCTGACATATTACAAGACAAAGTTAACTAATTAGTTTACAAAATCGATCTTATTCTAAGAAATCATTATTCAACTCGTTGCCATACATCCGGTTTATTTCATTCTCCAATTGCGGGAAAAATTCTTGAAAATGTTGATTTAGCGCCGTGTAATTAGCATCAAGCGCCTCAAGTCCTTTTTCCATATTCGATTTAAAAGTCGCTCTTCTGGAGAGGCCTTTAAGCGCCCTGTCAATCCCTTCTTTTTTCGAGTAGTTATAAAGCCAGTCATGCAGTTTCATATAATGTAGAATGCGTAATGCCTTTTCGTTCATCACTTGTTCGTTGGTAGATAAGACAGCATAAACATTATTGACAAATTCAGCCAGGGGAATTTTAGAATACAAGTGCCAGTTAATAGCCAGAAAATGATCGTAATAAACATCTTGAACCACTGCTGCATACTTGCTAAACCATGGATAGAGCAATTTTCGCGTTTCGAGCACAATGGGATGCGAATCTGTGTAAGTATCAATTGATCTGTGAATTTGAATACCTAATTTTACCGCTTCGGGATATTCATCAGGTATTACGCCGTTAATTGTATCGGCAATGAAATTACCGACCATCACAGGTTCTGAATGAAAAGAAAGGTATTGATGCGCCAGAAAATTCACGTTTGCCTAAATTTGATTAAACCGTTTGTGTAAATCAACAAAAAATAATTCGCTAATCGCACTATATTCGTTTCTATAATGAGTGATGAAAAGTCAATATATTGGATGTCGCAGATAGTGGGATGGTTTTTATTCATCCTCCTTATCCTGTTTCAAAACATGCTTACAGGCCCTGTTGATGTTGGTATTTTGGTTTTCCTGATTTTGAATTTCTGTGTAGGTCTCACCCTATCGCACCTAATGCGCATAGCGATTATAAAATTTGGAATGCTGCGAATGAAAATCTCTCGGGTATTGCCCCGAGGTATTCTTCTCTCTATTCTTACTGGAGTGATTGCAACACTAATTATTGCTACAGCCCAAGACCTTATTTATCAAAGTTCTACAGCTTGGCTTCTGCTTTCGCCCATGGTCTTAATCGAATTGATTATACCCTTTACAATGGTGTTTTTAATATGGAATGTATTCTATTTTGCCGCCATTTATTTAAAAAATTACGAACGTGAAGAGATAAAAAATTTGAGGTTAACGGCTTCGGTCACAGAAGCGGAGCTTCGCAACTTGCGAGCCCAGCTAAATCCGCACTTCATGTTTAATGCATTAAATAGTATTCGCGCCTTGGTAGATGAAGATCCGGCAAAGGCTAAAACAGGTATTACTCAAATGAGTAATATTTTGAGGAGTAGCCTTACGAGCGGAAGAAGAAAATTTGTAGCCTTAGAAGAGGAAATGAAAGTAGTGCGCGACTATCTAGATTTGGAGAAAGTTAGATTTGAGGAAAGACTCAATTTCAGCTTTTCCATTCCGGAAAATTTATTTAAAGTACACATTCCACCACTTCTTGTCCAAACTCTCGTAGAAAACGCAGTTAAGCACGGCATTAGCCAATTGCCTAATGGGGGTGACATTCGTGTATCGGTAGTTGAAAACCCAGATGGAATGATCGAGCTCAACGTAATAAATACAGGAACCTACAATCCCAAGAGGGCCAATGACGATGCCAACACCGGAATTGGACTTGATAATTCCAGAAGGCGATTAAATTTGCTGTATGGAAAAGAGTCGGGCATTAGCATTGTGAATGAAAATAAAACCGTGGTTTGCAAATTGGTATTTCCAGTAAGAACTAAAATAACTATTGAAAATGAGAACGCTGATTATTGATGATGAACGTCTTGCGCGCAAGGAATTGATCTCGCTGCTTGAGAACTATCCAGAGATTGAAGTGATAGGGGAGTGTGCTAATGCCACCGAAGCCCGCGAATCAATTCATACACTTAAACCCGATTTAATTTTTCTCGACATCCAAATGCCGGGAGAGAGTGGCTTTGACCTGCTGGAGACATTGGAATGCCATCCAAAAGTGATTTTTGTTACTGCCTTCGACTCTTACGCCATTAGAGCATTTGAAGTGAATGCACTCGATTATATTTTGAAACCAGTTGATGATGATCGGCTTGCCGCAGCAATTAAGAAGGTGCAAAATGACAGTGGAGAAGGTTCTGAAGAAAAAGATGACGTAGAAGGTGGAGAAGGAGAGAAGCAATTAAAAATGGACGATCAGATTTTTTTAAAAGATGGTGAGAAATGTTGGTTTGTGACATTAAAAAATATCCGTTATTTTGAATCTGAAGGCAATTACGTGCGGGTTTTTTTTGATAGCAGCAAACCACTAATTCTTAAGAGCCTCAATAATTTAGAAAAGCGGCTCGACGAGCGGGATTTTTTTAGGATAAACAGAAAATTTATAGTTAATTTAAAGGAACTTATTCACATTGAACCATGGTTTAATGGCGGTCTTCAAATTAAGTTGAAATCGGGTGAAACCCTTGAGGTTTCTCGTAGGCAGGCTTCCCGATTTAAAGAACTTCTGAGCTTGTAGCTGAGGTTATCCACCTTGATTTGTGAATAACCTTTTTTCTAGTCTTTGTTTCAATATCCTTTATGGTTTAAAAAGTCATGTTGGTAGAATTTCTCTTGTTTTTCTGCTAAAAAACGCGAACCTTCGACAAAGAATAAAGGTATTATATGATTTCAAAACACTATTGGATGGAGCCACTTATACGACAGAATACGAAATCAACACCGTATGTACACCTTGATGTTACATCAAAGACTTATGTTATAGGTGGGCGATCTATCCCTATTGATGCTGAATTGTTTTACAAACCCATTTTAAATTGGCTTGATCGATTCTCTGAATCTCAGCCAAAAGGCAGATTGCAATTCTGTTTCAGGTTTGACTTTTTTAATATTGCTTCTTCTAAAAGGGTTCTTTTCATTCTTTATCGTTTACTCGAATTAAGAAAAGAGGGGTGGGTAGTGTCAGTTTTGTGGATGTACGAAAAGAATGATTTTGATATGCTCGAAATTGGTCAGGATTACTCCTACATGATCGAAGAACTCCCTTTTATATTTGAAGAGTTTGATATTGAAAAACTTAAAGTTGAAAGGTTTCTTAAGTTGGGCTAACCTCTATTCTACAAGGTTTTAAATTCTTCATATTCTTCTTACCTTTGCGCCACAATTTCAGATCATGCGCATCGTAAAAGACATTCCACATCCGCGATTTAAGATTACTGTTTTTTCGTGGAATAACAAATACATTATAAAAATTGAAGATGCTCATCTGGAGCAGATTTACAAAATTGACGAGGCACAGGTTTCCAGTCTCGCCGAATTTGAAAACATTCTTTCAACACCTTTTTTACTCAAGGTTTTAAAACGATTTTCTGATATGAGCGAAGATTTTAGCGAAGCCTGGAATTATCGTTTTTCTACTTCAAACTCAAAATAAATTAATGAATATTAAATCTATTGCGCAGTTATCACTGCTCACGATGCTTGGCATTTCACTTTTTTCGTGTAAGCAAGAACAGGCGCCCCAAACAAATCCGGTTTCAACTAATGGCGATACTCTTTCTACAAAGAGAGCAGTAGAAGGCAACGATCTGAAAGTGGCTTTTATTTATGGAGATACTGTAAATACACGGTATCAGTTTTTACTCGATGCTGAAGCAGAATTAGAGTCTGAACGCAAACGTATAGACAGAAGGTTGCGAACCAAACTTGAAGAAGCTGAAAAACGCGCCGGAGAATTGCAGCGAAAAGCACCTACAATGACTCAAAACGAAATGCAGCAAGCCCAAGCTGAGTTGCAAAATCTCGATTTGGAAATGCAGCAGTATCAGGAAAAACTGGGTCTGGATTTCAGAAAAAGAGAGACTGAGTTGCAAACAGAATACATTAGCAAAGTAAATGCTTATCTGGAGAATCACAATGCTGATGGACAGTATGATATGATTCTCAATTTTCAGAATGGAGGCAATTTACTTTGGATAAAGCAAAAGTATAATATTACCGATGAGGTGATTGACGGACTTAATGAAGCGTATCAGAACGACTTGAACGCTAAGAAATCTGACAAGGCAAAACCGTAATATGCTGCATATAGCAAAAGAAAAAAAAGCCGAAAATATTGCCGAATATTTGCTCTTTATGTGGCAAATGGAAGACTTGCTGCGCGGTGTTGATTTTGACATCCTGAAAATTGAAGAGCAAATTTTCGGAGAGATGGAAGATGAAGAAATGCGCAATGAAAATCTGGTGTGGTTTAGCAAACTTGCCAAAGACATGCGCGCAGAAAAATTGGAGGTGAGCGGTCACCACCACGAGAGCAACGAAATTCTTGGCGAGCTTATGCTGGTGCAACAAACTTTGCTCACTACCATTGATGATAAATCATTTAAAAATGCATACGCTGAGGCAAAACCTTTATTAGCTGAGTTTAAACTCAAAGCAGATAAAATTCCGAGAAACGATATTGAAACAGCTCTTACCGCTATTTACGGTGTACTTACTCTTAAGCTGGCCAAAAAAACAATCAGCCCGGAAACCCGGGCTGCTGTTGATAAGTTCAGTACCTATATCAGGTCGCTAACACGGGCATATCACTTAATGCTCGCCGGGAAGCTTCCAATGAGGAATTAATTACTTGAAGTATCGAAAGTCTTCGCCTGCTTTAATATTCATAAGCGTTTCGTAAATCAGCTTAATGACGTTTTCTACATCGTCTTTATGCGTCATCTCTACTGTTGTGTGCATATAGCGAAGTGGGAGAGAGATCAGAGCAGATGCCACTCCTTTTCCCGAATAAGCAAAGGCGTCAGTATCAGTTCCGGTACTTCGGCTCGCGGCTGCTCTCTGAAATGGAATTTTTTCAGCCTCGGCAGTGGCGATAATTTTCTTGAGTAAATTGTTTTGAACTGCCGGCCCATAGGTCAACACTGGGCCTTTTCCGCTATGTAAGTCACCCTGCTCAATTTTATCTATCATCGGTGTTTGAGTGTCGTGGCATACATCGGTTACAATTGCTACATCAGGCTCAATTCTACGGCTTATCATCTCGGCTCCCCGTAGTCCTATTTCTTCTTGTACGGCATTTACAACATACAGTGTAAATGGAAGTTTCGTCTTATTCTCCTTCAACATGCGCGCCACTTCGGCTATCATAAACCCACCCATTCTGTTGTCGAGGGCACGGCCTACATAGTATTTATTGTTAAGCATCATAAACTCATCTTCAAAAGTGGCTACACTTCCTACATGTATTCCCAACTTCTCTACTTCTTCTTTTGTGTTGCAGCCGCAATCGAGAAATATATTCTTCATTGATGGTGCCTCATCTTTACCACCTGGCGCCGTATTTCTGGTATGAATAGCAGGCCAGCCGAAAACTGCTCTTACAGGACCTTTGTCAGTATGTATAATTACACGCTTGCTCGGGGCTATCATATGATCTGAACCGCCATTTCTGCGCAGGTAAATAAAGCCTTTGTCGTTAATGTAATTTACATACCAGCTTATTTCGTCGGCATGAGCCTCTATAGCAACTTTGTATTTTTGTCCGGGGTTTATTACCGCTGCTACAGAGCCGTATACGTCTGTTTCAAAATCATCGATATAAGGTTTTATATAATTCAGCCAAAGCTGTTGTCCTTTTGTCTCAAAGCCTGTAGGTGAAGCATTGTTTAAATATTTTTCGAGAAAAGTTAAACTGTCTTTTGATAGAATAGATTTTTTAGCCATTGATTTATTTTTGTTCAAATGTATAATAATACCGCCAAGAGTCTAAAACTCTAAGGGGTTAATGTAACCGTAGCGCCTAGGTTTCGTAAATTTTAACGATTAAAAATTAATTGTATGAATTTACGACTCCCCTTAATGGTCGTTTTTGCATTTTTGTTTTGCCTCTCGGGCAATACGCAAAACGACTCATCACTTGTTCAAATTGCTGCCGATACATTGAGCAGCGACTTGCAGGAAGATGGCCTTTCTGTTGCAGCAATCGGATTTTATAATGATGGTTTAAGCCATTTTCAAAACAATGAACCCGAACTTGCAATTGCCGACTTTACCAATGCATTGGCCGAAGAGCCAAACTTCCCAAAAGCGATTTACAACCGCGCTGCAGCTTATCTGAGGTTGAAAGACTATAGCAGTGTTATTTCTGATTTAAGCACCTACATAACTCTTGCTGATACGGCCAAAGAAGCTTACTACCTCCGGGCAAGAGCGCTTCATATATCAGGCTTTGGCGAAGAAGCTATTGCAGATTATAAAATAGCTATTGAAAAAAGAGTAGAGCGCGAAAATAGTTTTCTATACAGTGCCGAGCTCAATTTTAGAATGGGCAATTATACAGAAGCCGAAACAGCATATTCTGGAGCGATTGCTGAAAATCCGCAAAATGCTGTGGCTTTTCACGACAGAGGCAGCACACGAAAGCTACTTGAAAACCTGGATGGAGCCGCCGGAGATTATAACAATGCCATAAAGCTAAACCCTAGAATGACCATGGCATATATGAATCTGGCTGGCGTGTATAGAAAGCAGAATAAGCTTGATAAGGCGCTTTCTGAATACAATCAGGCAATACGGCTTGAGCCAAATAATGTGCTCGCCCTCAACAATCGCGGGTACGTTTATTTCCTTCAGGAAAAATACGATGAAGCTGCAAAAGATTTTGAAAAAGCAATTGATTTAGATCCGGCTTATGCGTTTGCCCATAACAATCTGGCAAGTACACTTATTAAGCAGGAAAAATATCAGGAAGCCATAACCAGTGCCGGAAAAGCAATTGAACTGGATTCAAACTACGGTTTCGCCTATCTCAATAGAGGTATTGCGCGTGAAATGGTTCGCGATATTCCCGGAGCATGTGCCGATTGGGAAAAGGCGGAAGCCATGAATATTAAAAATGCCGGTATTTATCAAAGCGGTTCTTGTAAATATTGATCTATGAAAAACTTACTCCTTATTCTATTTATACTTTCGGGCTATTCTAGTTTCGCTCAAGGCGATTTAGCTTTTGAAAAAGACAATTTTCCCAACGATAAAGACGGGTTTAAAGAAGCCCGCTATCACCTGAAAGAGGGCGATAAAATATTTGACGAAGGCAATAACAGCTATATGAATCTCGCTTTGCCATTTTACGAAAAAGCGTATGCCTTTAATCCAAATAATGCCGAACTGAACTACAAGCTAGGAGTGTGCTATCTCTACTCTCCGGTAAAGCGAAAATGCCTGGAATATTTTGAAAAATCATACGCACTCAATCCTTCGTACGACTCCTACAATATTGAATACTTGCTGGCTAGAGGTTATCACCTGAATGAAAAATGGGACTTGGCAATTGCAGCTTATGAAAAGCAGCTGGTGGTTTTGAGAAATCAGAATGCATCGCGAGAAGAATTTGCCGTTATTGAAAAAAACCTGGAAGAAGCCAAAAACGGAAAAGAAATTTCGAAAGAAAAAGTACGCGTTTGGATTGATAATCTGGGGCCGAATATCAATTCTTCATCTCCAGAATATGCTCCCTTAATTTCAACTGACGAAAGTATTCTCATTATTACCGCCCGCCGTGAAAATACTGTGGGTGGAATGAAAGATGCCATTGACAACCTGCCTTATGAAGATTTATACATCAGCTATAATAAAGGTGGGATATGGAGCCCTTTACAAAACTTGGGCGAAGATGTAAACTCAACTGGTCACGATGCCAGCAGCGGTTTATCGCCCGATGGTAAAATGCTGTTTGTATTTCGGGGTACCGCAAAGGGTGGCGGCGATGTTTTTATGTCAGAAATTGATGGTGATGAATGGTCAAAGCCACGCGCATTGGGCAAGTATATCAATACCAATTATCACGAAAGTGCAGTTGCGCTTTCTTACGATGGCAATGAACTCTTTTTTATTAGTGATAAGGAAGGTGGAATAGGAGGAAAGGATATTTATACTTCACGCTGGAATGCGCAAAAAGAAGATTGGAACGAAGCACAGAATCTGGGTGCAACAGTAAATTCGGCATATGACGAAGACGGTGTATTTCTGCATCCCGATGGTAAAACACTCTATTTTTCCAGTAAAGGGCATAATAGCATAGGTGGAAATGATATTTTTTATTCTGAAAAAGTAAACGGGATATGGACTAAGCCCGTAAATATCGGATATCCAATAAATACACCAGACGATGATGTGTTTTTTGTAGTAGCTGCCGACGGTCGCACAGCCTATTATTCATCAATCAGAGACGAAGGCTATGGTGAAAAAGATATATACAGAATATCATTTCTTGGCCCGGAAAAAGAGCCGGTTTTAAATACCGAAGAACAACTTCTGGTTGGATCTGAAGAGAAAAACCCCGAACTCGCTTTGCAACCCGAAGTAAAAGTGAGGACCAGCAGAATGGTATTGCTTAAAGGATTGGTGCTTGACGATAAAACTTCTCAACCCGTTAGCGCCGCGATAGATCTTATAGACAATAGTACGTCTGAAGTGCTGGCTACCTTTAAATCCAATGCCGCTCTTGGCGAATATTTGGTGTCGCTACCTGCAGGCCGAAACTACGGTTTGAACTTTAATGCAGATGGGTATCTCTTTAACTCTATGAACTTTAATTTGCCCGATACAGCAGTTTTTAAAGAACTGTACAAAGTGGTAAGGCTTAAAAAGATTTTAATCGGAGAGAGCATCGTGTTACGCAATGTTTTCTATGATTATAATATGAGTACGGTAAGATCAGAATCTGAAGCAGAACTCGATCGGTTAAAAGAATTGCTCATAGAAAATCCAACCATTAAAGTTGAGATTTCAGGGCATACCGATAATGTTGGTGGCGATAAATACAATCAGGAATTGTCTGAAGCGCGCGCAAAATCGGTAGTTGACTATCTGGTTCAAAAAGGCATTCCGGCAAGCCGAATGATTTATGTGGGTTACGGAAAGCAAGTGCCAATGGCAACGAACGATACGCCTGAAGGCCGTCAGGAAAACCGAAGAACGGAGTTTAAAATTATTGAATAATTTCTTAAAGTTTTGTCAGAATTAACCTTATTTCGGAATTAACCTTATTTTTAAACCAAACACCAAACACTAAACACCAAACACTAAACACTAAACACCAAACACCAATCACTTCACAACCAGCTGAATGTTTTGGTCTCCATTTGTCGTTTTTACCGAAAGCGCATAAATGCCGGGTGCAATCCCTTTTAGCGGAAGCTGAATGGAATTCTCTCCTTCATTAATTTTGCCAGACCAAAGATTCTTTACGGAGCGACCTTGAATATCAATGAGTTCAATTCTGGCGTCATCTGCATTGCGCGCTGAGATACTTACAGTAGTGAAATCGCTAGATGGATTGGGATAAACATATAATCGCTCAAAAACTGATTTTAAATTTTCAACATTTACAGGCGTTGATTGTAGAATATTTATATCGTCTACATAAATATTGTTTCCACCATTTGACAAAAATTGCAGCTGAATCCTGAAATTTCCGGTGCGTTCATCCGGTTGTATGTTGTCAATGGTGAGCAGCTTCCACTCCAAATCATTCGCAGGAGCAAATGGGGCAGGAGTCGGATCGGCTGAAGATAAAGTCGATGAAGAATTATAGACTTTTTTAAAAGTCCAGGTTTCGCCACAGTCAGTACTTATAGAAATACGCAGCGATTCAAGCGATGAGTTTGGTCTGCGCGCATAGGCTACGCGCATTGTAACAATAGCCGTATCCATTTCAGATAAATCGAAAGTGGTGCTGTTGAGGAGATCAAAATTTTGAGGCAAATTGGTGAAATTATTAATCCATACTGACTTATTGCTCTGATAACCAACTACGTTATTGATTCCCCAAGTGTTTTGGTCATCTTCATTTTCAATGTACCATGGAATATCATCTACAGAGCTAGCGGCCTCAAAATCTTCAGAATAAGGCACGGATGTGCCTATGGTGTCCATAACTGTTATGTAATTTTCAACAATCAAACTGTCAGCACCATTGGCATTGGCTGCCCATAATTTGGCAGAGAAAAGTCCACTCTCATTGTAAGTTACAGTCGGGCTTATTTCTGTGCTTTCAGCCGGAGTTCCACCTTCAAAAGTCCACAAAACATTGGAAGATATATTCAGAGACTGATTTAAAAAAGCGACTGTTTCGCCCGAGCAAATCAAATCTTTGTCAGTGCTGAAATTCACTACAGGCATAACACTTCCCGGATCAAAAAACTCATTTTCCCAAACTCCGCGTCCATAGGTGCCAAGCAACACTTTACCGCTTTGATATTGAAAAATAATCTGGTTCACAATTACATTTGGCAAACCATTGTTATAGCTGCTCCAATTAATATTTTCGGCATCTTTGTAGTAAACTCCTGCATCTGTGCCAATATAAATTCCATCGTTGCTTCCTAACTGATAGCTCACACAATTTACAGGAATGTTGGGGAGGTTTAAGGTAAGATTTTCCCAAGCGCTCCCTCCATTAACAGAATGAAAAACTTTTGCATTGGAATTATAACCCGACATAGTAATCCAAACCTCGTCGGGATCGGTGGGATGCACTTCTATTCCCGTAATGGTGAGATCGGGTAGTCCACTGGTTATCGTTGACCAGTTAGCGCCTCCGTCTGTGGTCTTCCTAATAGTTCCATAAGTCGATGTATAAATCACATCGGCGTTTGATGGGGCAACTCTAAGTGCCAAAAGTGTACCTGCAAACGGGAAATTGCTAATCGGAGTCCAGGCTCCATTGCTTCCAGTTTTCCATACATTTTCGAAAGCCGAAAAGAGAATATTGTTATTAGTCGGATGCATTTGAAGCGGCGTTACCCATGCTCCCGACTCTTCAAGACCATCTGAAAAATTAGAAAAACTCATACCACCATCTGTCGACCTTTGAAATTCTCCACCGGGGTAGGCGCTGTACATTATTTGATCGTTTGTATAATCAATCAGTGCCATATTTCCGTCTCCGCCCAGCAAGTGATTGTAATCGCCGGGTGCCGAAAATAGATTGGTTCCATTATCCTGCGATGCTGTGAGGATATAATCGGGATTTGTAGTTGAAACCGCAATGCGATAATATTGTGAGATCTGCAAGCCTTCGCTCAGGTCTGTCCATGAATTCCCGAAATCAGAGCTCACAAATAGACCTCCATCGCTACCGCAGTAAATTTTATCGCCGTAGGTATCAAGTGAGTGTATATCCGCGTGGGTGTATCCAATAGATGATGGGTGAACCCAATGCGAAACAATTGTCCAGTTAGCTCCGCCATCATTGCTTCTCCATACATTTATACCACCTACATATATTTCGTCAGCATCATTTGGCGATGCGGTAATTGCCAGGTCGTACCAACTTTGTCCACCATCACCGTCTCCAATTTCAGAATAGGTGAGAATATTGGGTGAATCGCTGCGCAGTTCAAAGTTATCTCCTGAATCACTGCTGCGATACAAACCGTAAAATCCGCTGTCTTCATCGCTACCGGCTACCATATACACCACGTTTGGATTATCGGCAGATACCGTTATTGCAAGACGATTCACAGCTAAAGAAGAAGGTACTCCTTCCAAAATCTGGGTGAAATTCATCCCTCCATCTGTCGATTTATAAAATTTTCGTCCCGAACAATAAATTACGTTCGGGTCGCCCGGCTTGATTTCTATATCGCGAATATTGTCGCTTAATGTCTGAGTCCATGACTCACCGGCATCACTAGTGACAAAAAACCCCTGATTTGTAGAAACCCATAACTTTTGCGAATTGGTGGGATCCATAAGTATTTTGGTACAGCGCACTCCATCGGCTATATTGTGAATCAGCGAAGTAGGTTCCCAGCTTAAGCCTCCATCTGTACTTTTCATTACGCCAAAGCTATAGGTATCAGATCCATCGCCATCGCCCGTAGCTAAATACAGAATGTTGGAATCGTTGGGGTCAATGGCCAATCCCGAAGCACCAATTACCGGCAGATTGTCGGTAATTGGAGTCCAGTCATTTCCTGAATTTACAGATTTCCATAGTCCGCCCGCTGGGGTTGCTGCATAAATGGTATTGGGATCATTCGGGTCTTCAACAATGGCATTTATTCGTCCCAAACCGGGATTCCAGCCTTGGCTTTCCCAAGATGTAGGACCTACAGGTTGCCAGTCAGAATTTGATTTGACCTCGCTTTTATTCAATTTTTGAACCTGTTTCCAGGCTTCAAAATATTCTATTGAGTAATTCCTTTCTCCGCTTGGATACGTGCGGGCGGCCACATTGTACTCCCATCGTTTGTATTGTTTCCAGCCTTTGCCACGCTCGTAACCTTTGTCTCCCCAGTGGGCATTAAATGCTTCCTGAACTTCATAAAAATTCACGTTGGGATCCATCATTTTATTAACCCACTCCTGGGCGAATAAAAAACTTGAAAAGCCAATAAGAACAGCAGAGAAGAGAATTTTTTTCATAGTGAAGAGATATCAATCGCGAATTTATAGAAATCCGACTAACTTCGCCATTCTTGTTTAATAGCAATACTTGAAAGCTAAATCGCCTTGAAATTTATAAACCCAAAAATCGTCTCAACTGCAGATGGCAGCGAGTCGCTCTACCTGCCCGAACTCGATGAGCATTATCACTCACATCACGGCGCTTTGCAGGAGTCAATGCATGTATATATCAAAGCTGGTTTGGAGCACGCTGTCGCGAATGGATGTAGCAAGCCGCGGGTATTTGAGCTCGGCCTTGGCACTTTCTTAAATACTTTTATTACAATGGCTTACGCCGAAAGGAAGGGTGTTGAAATTTCGCATTATGGAATAGAAAAGTTTCCGGTAGAACCGGAGTCACTTAAGAAAATGAATTATTCAATGCTCCCGGGCCTTCAAGATTATTCAGCGTTTTGTTCTGCAATAGTCGATGCCGGCTGGGATAAGGAAGTTGAAATAACTCCTCATTTTAAATTGTTTAAAAAGTACGGTGACTTTCTCAGCTTTGAGCATCCTTCAAATTCCTTTGATGTATTTTATTTTGATGCTTTCGGCTTTAGAGCCCAAAGTGAGATGTGGAGCGAAGCTGTTTTTAAAAAGTGCTTTGAGATTCTGGCACCCGGCGGTATTTTGGTAACCTACGCTTCAAAGGGGGTTGCGCGTAGAACCATGGAGTCTGTTGGTTTTAAAGTGGAGAGAATAACAGGTGCACCCGGAAAACGTGAAATGATGCGCGCCACAAAACCTTTGTGATGAAATATCCATTTAATGTGCGCGTGTATGGTGCCTTGATTTTCGACAACAAAATCTTGCTCAGCACGGAATCCTATCAAAACAGAACTTTTACAAAACTTCCCGGTGGGGGGCTTGAATTTGGTGAGGGCTTGCGCGAATGTGTGGAAAGAGAATTTATGGAAGAGCTCGCATTGCCCGTAACCGTAGAAGCTCATATTTTCACCACCGATTTTTTTCAACGGTCGGCATTTAATGATAAGGAACAGGTACTATCAGTTTATTTTCGCGTAAGCGCTGCCGAAAACAATATAAACCTCAAAGACATAATGGCACGGGAAGAGGGGAAAGAGGTTTTCTGGAAAGACCTGGAATCTTTAAGTGAAAACGATTTTACCTTTCCCATCGATAAATATGTGTGCCAGTTTTTAAAAGAGATAAAAACTATTTCCTGAAGGCATATTTATCTAAGCCGACAAAAAACGTCTCTCCACAAGCTTTTGCACCCGTTTAAAAAACGAAACCGGTTTTAAGGTTCGCCAGTCCAATTCATCCAAATTTCCGCCGGTAGCAAAATAGCTATCCGCATTTACAGCCGAAAATTCCTGCATTACATGATCTCGAAAATTGACCATCGCTATCCATCCATCGGTTTCGGCTGCATCTTCAAACCACTCTTCGTAATACGAATCATCTGAATAGTGAAAGTTCAACACATTTTCGCCGATTAGAATAAATTTATTGATACCCTGATTCATCAGGTCATCGGCAACATCTCTTTTCAGAAACATGATATCGTTGTGAAGGCAATCATTCCACTCACCCAAAAACTCCATAATCGCAAAACCGCGATCATAATCGGCGTAGAGAATTTTCATAAGCAGGGAAGGAGAGCCAAACTCATCCCATTGCGGATGAATCAGATGATCGTAAATGGAATTTGTAAATTCAAATTCGCTGTATTCCCTTCCGTAAAAAGGGGATCGTTCATCTTCTTCGGCAATGTATTCATCCCTCCAGTTGTAGTATGGTTCTATGCTATGCATTAATTACTCCCATTAATCACAGCGTTTCGCACGCTGCCATATTTTAATAATAATTCTTTCGCTAATTCGTAATTGATATCCAACTCATTCATTACCATACGTGTACCTCGATCTACAAGCTTGTTGTTACTCAGCTGCATATCTACCATTTTATTTCCTTTTACCCTACCGAGTTTTATCATTACTGCAGTGGAGATCATGTTGAGAACCAACTTTTGCGCAGTGCCCGATTTCATGCGCGTGCTTCCGGTTACATATTCAGGCCCTACGGCAACTTCAATTGGAAATTCGGCTTCTTTGCCAATGGGCGATCCGGGATTGCAGGTAATGCAGCCTGTTAAAATACCGTGCTGGCGTGCATTTCGCAAAGCACCGATTACATAAGGTGTGGTGCCAGAAGCTGCAATGCCTATTACAGTATCTAGTTTGTCAATTTTGTATTCTTTTAGATCATCCCAGCCCTGTGTTTCATCGTCTTCGGCAAATTCTACAGCTTTGCGCATGGCGCTATCGCCGCCTGCCATCAGTCCTATCACCATTCCGTGGGGAACACCAAAAGTGGGAGGGCACTCGCTGGCATCTACTATTCCTAGTCTTCCGCTTGTGCCGGCTCCTGTATAAAACAATCGTCCGCCTTCGCTTATGCGTTTGGCAATCTCAATTACCAATGTGTTGATTTTTGGAATACACGTATTTACCGCGGCGGCAATTTTTGCATCCTCGCGGTTTATATCTGTCAGAATTTCAAGAATCGATTTTCCCTCCAGATTGTTGTAAAGCGATTCTTTTTCAGTTTGTCTTTCCACGGTGCAAAGATAAGAATGAGAATTTGACTACTGAAAGATGAACTACTAAAATGAATTAAAATAATGGCATTAAAAAAGCCTCCACACATTGCTGTGCGGAGGCTTACAATTATAATCGAAAGACGATTAATTAAAAAGCACTTTTTTGGTAATCTGCTGATTGTCAAAAGTAATTTGCAACAAGTAAACACCATCACTAAGTTGCCCTCTTTCTAAGAGGTACGTATGATCGTTTACATTTCTCTCTAATACCACACGTCCTGTAATATCAATCATTTGAATACGACGGATAACTTCGTCTGTATTACGGATTGTAATTGCAGATTGTGAAGGGTTTGGGAAAATTGTTGTGTTGTTTTGGGTTTCTACTTTGCTAATGCCTGTAATACATGGAGCTCCTTCAAGCTCAAAAACACACATCATTCTAGGATTGATATATCCCTGAATAGTATCAATATACGCCAAGCCTTTTTCAGGACCCATTCCTGGGTTTCCGGCTACGCTTTGAGCGTTGATAAGGGCTGCGTCGTAATCGTTCCCAGTGGCAGCTTCAGCTCCAGCTACTAATAATTCTAGAGTGCCGAAATCCCACCAATCCCATGGTCCACCTTGATTTGTAAATCTATTTCCATTAATTGTATTAATTGGTAGCACAAATGGAAACAATCCTTCAGGATTTTCTGCAACAGTAATAGTAGGTTGTGTAGGCAAGATATAGTCAAAAGTTTGACCATACAGAGAGCGAGCTCTATCAGTATATGGATCGTTTCCATTTGGAATCGTCAAAAATGCAGCATTATTACCTAAGTCAACTGCCTCTTGTATAAACACATTTGCACCAGAAACGTCAACAACATCTTCATTTGTTGTAGGAACAACTACAGTTCCATCATCAAATGGAGCAAATGGATCGCGAACACAATGTAGAGAAATCATAGGTGGGTCTGTATCATCAAGCCAAGAGATATCAGCCAGTGCTCCCCCAATATTCATTGAAAGACTTATTTCTTTAGAAATACCTGCTAATTGAAGTGGGTCGGGAAGTCTTTGAGAGCCAGGGCCACCGTCAATAGTTCCATCTATAGATTCAATAACATACGGAAAGCCATCTTCACCAATAAATTTTTGAATAGCAATATCCGTATTGTAGTCGTCTAGTGTTGCGTAAGCTTGAGAAACATATCCACCAGACCCTTGACCAAACAAAGCAATTTTAGTTGGGTCGATGTTGTAAGGATTTCCTTGGGCGACAGTTGCTCGCATATACCTAACACTGGTTTGAGCATCGTGCAATGCACGGTAAACAGCTTGTAGCAAGGTTCCTCTTCTAATATCCGGCACTGTTGATAGCGGATTCCAACCCATTCGATAGTCAACGGATGCAACAACATAGCCACTTCGAGCCCATTGCTTACATAAGTTAACAGCGGCACTATCTATCTTAGTCCCTGTTGGGCTACCATTTATTACAGGGGGCAGAAAATTTCCAGTATGAAGATAAATAATTACAGGTCTATTAACCTCTGTATCACTCGCAGGTGGGGTATAGATATCTAATCTGATTGGGTAAAGCTTGGCAGTTGTTTGCTGATCTACAGGCAAAGCTCCATTACTTTGGAAATAATTCAATGGTGGAGTTTCTCCATTAGCCATTATCGCGAGAATGTCATCGTAATCAGAAGCGAATGTAACAGAGTCCAAGTTCGAGCGGAGAGCATCGATATTAAAGCCAATGCCGACATTTGACTGCAATTGATTCGTTTCAAAAATTTGGTCAAGATATCTCACTTGAGCATGTGCGCTGCTTAGAGTCATCAGACCCAAAACAACTGTTAAGGATTGTAAAGTTCTTTTCATAGAGATGTATTTTTTATTTGTTGTGAAAAATAAGAAATATTATCGGTTCAACCATTCATATACAAAAGAAATATAAGCCATACGTCCTATGTATGGACCACCAAACACTGTATATACACGGTTATCAGTAAGGTTAGAAGCGCCGAGCTTCACCGAAGTATTTATTTTCTTGAAATTTGCTGAAACTGCGGCATCAACCAGGTAATAGCTTGGCACATAGCCTGTAAACTGGGGGCTACCTTCAAATAGATACCCGTCGATCCATTTGTAATTCACTCCAAAACCCCAATTTTTCAATTTGAAAATACCAAAATCCGTAGTCAAATCTCTCGCGTTTACACCAATATTTACTTTATGCTTAGGAGTATTAAATGCTGGAATTATCGGGTCGTCGTCTCCGCTTACCAAATTGTTGTATGAATAGTTGGTTGTAAGTGCGTAATTCTTCAAGAAATAATAATTTACGCCAATTGAAGCGCCTTGTGTGGTTACTTTTTCTTGTGCATTTGCTGCAACACGATATACGGTGAAATTTCCGGGAAGCGGGTTGTCGGGTGCGTAAGGAATATCTAAACCGATATTGTAACCAATAAAATCAGTATAAATACTGTAGTAATACCCTGCATCGACATAAATTTTATTTGATACTGTTCCGCGATAGCCTACTTCAAACGTTTGTACTCTTTCCGGTCTGATCGGATCCACACTGTAGTAATTGAGTTTATTCCATGCAAAGTTTGCACCGGTATTACGCGCTTCGTTAAATGATTCAATTGTCGCTAGTGAGTCGAATCCACTTAAGTTACCAATAAGTGTAGCCCTACCTACATCATAATACAAGTATTGGTCTGCAAGGGTAGGATTTCGCACAGCAGAAGAAACACCACCGCGAAGTATATGGTTTTCACCAAGTTGGTAAACCAGAGATACAGCAGGTGAAAAAACGGCATCGAAATTTTCATTTTTATCCATTCTTAAGGTGGCCTTAAAAGTTAAGGTTTCGTCGATAAATTTCTTCTCATATCCGGCATAAACGCCAAATTCCCAATTTGTTATTTTGGTAAAAGTTGAATCTGTTTTTACGGTTTTAAATGTGGTGTCAGATGTTATGGGATCAATCTCCATAATCCTTTCTCTCGTAAAGGTCAGTGTGTCCCTAAAAATTGTTCCCCGCGAATCTGGCGTGTACAAGCGGCCATTAGCACCAACAATTATTTTCCCAAAATCTAGGTCAAAAATATACTCACCTTGGGCGTGGTACAGTGCCGATTTATCATAAAATCGAGAGCCGTTATCGGTAAAAAGTCGTGACGTTACGTCTTGAAAAAGGCTGTCAAAGCGCTGTGTGCCCGGCTTGAAAAAAGGATATTCCCCCTCCAGGGCAGATTCTTCTGTTGCTCTCCGAATAGTAGCATTGTAATCTTGCATGGCGCCTGGGTTGTCATTTGCCCATTCATTTTGAGCTCCGGCTATGCCTTGTCTCCATTGAACATTAGCGGCAGCGAATGCATCGAAATTAATCACACCATCATCACCGATATAATCCGTAATATTAGGTCTTGTATCGCTAAATTCAGTTTGGTTCGGCATTCCCTGATCATAAAGTTGATTCCTGTTTAATCTGTAAAATGCTGCGTAATCTTTGTAATAATTTCCTTCTCTTTTTGCAATGTCAGACATAATATTTGCCGTAAGCACTGCATCGTATGAGTTACCGGCATCTTCATGCGTTGAGTAGAATCGTAAGAAGTACTTATTTTCTTTTTTTAGTTCAATTTTATTCTGTAAAAACTGAATGTCGCGCAGGCTTATCCTGTTGTCGCCCTGATAAATCGTTGTTCCATTTCCGTAATTCAACGAATAGTTCAGAATCAGATCCTTTTTAAGCTTGTAGTACAACCCTAAATTTGCCTTTGTATTTCGGGTGTCGTAATCGGCAATGTCTACTTCTTTATAACCCGATCGATATATTCTACCTAAGCCGGGATAATCTAAATTTGTGGTATAATTATTTCCACCCGTGGTCACTTCATCACCATAAATGTTTACAGCATCGTAGCCTGAATAGTTTTCAGTGGTTACAGGAGAATCATCTACAGCATTGTAATTGTCGGCTTCCCAGTCATTTGCCGTAAGGTAAAACAAGTTGATTTTATATCCGAACTTTTCAATACCTTCCTTATTCTTAATTACATCGGCCCAGCGAATAGCTCCTTCAAACATCTGACGCTCTCCGGCTTTCAGAGAAACATTTAATCCAGGAAAGAGGAACGGATCTTTGGTGCGCATATCTATAACCCCGTTAAACGCTCCTGGCCCGAAGTAAGCCGAACTTGCTCCGGCAATTACATCGACAGATAATACATCAAGGTCGGATGCTCCCAGAAAGTTTCCAAGCGAAAAGTTTAATCCCGGAGATTGATTGTCAACCCCATCAATAAGTTGTAAGGATCGCACAGGCGATGTAGAATTGAAACCTCGAGTATTCACAATCTTGAATCCCAGGCTGGCAGAAGTAACGTCTACACCTTTTAAGTTGCCCAGACTTTCATAAAAGCTTCCACTCGGAGCTTCCTTGATAGCTATTAAATCCATTGATTCAACGGTAAGTGCAGCCTGCTTAGACTTCTCACTGATACGGCTTCCCACAACTTCCACTTCACTCATCATTACCTGATCGGTACCCAAATTAACCTTTATCTTTTCAGAAAATGAATTAACAGTAATTTCCTTTGGTGTATATCCCAAAAAGTTGATTACCAATATAAGTGGTGGATTTTGGTTGACTTGAAATGAAAAATTTCCGTCTATATCTGTTGTTATTCCGGTAGAGGTGCCTTTTAAAATAACGGTGGCTCCTATCAGCGTTTCGCCACTATTGTCATCGTAAACTGTGCCTTTTATTGTTCCTTGAGCAAAAGAACTCTGCGCAAAAAAAAACATTCCGAAAGCACATAGGATGATTGGTAGAGTTAATCTCTTTATTAGCATGTATTTGATCAATGAATTCGTGTTAATTTGACACCTTGAGAAGCCAAAATAGATATTTTCACCTTTGAAAAGACATAATTATCTTGTTATTTTAAAGTAGATTCTTGTGAATCTTTGTTTCCTATTGATATTTAGGCTTTTGTGTGAAGCTTGCTTTTGTAAATTTATACGCACTCAGTTGGTGCCTTCATCACCCTCTTTTTGAGAGTTACAGATCAAGAAAAATGAAAATAAAATCTATTGTGGCCCTAAAACATTTTTGGGTAACTTTCCGGATCTGCCTCGTGAAGAATCGAATAAGTGGTCTCTACAATATCTTCAATATTGGGTTTTGAGAAATAATCGCCATCGCTTCCATAAGCAGGTCGGTGAGCTTTTGATGTAAGGGTTACTGGTTTGCTGTCCAGATGAAAATAACCATTCTGCTCATTCAGAATTTTATCGAGAATAAATGCCGAGGCACCACCTGGTACATCTTCATCTACAATGAGCAATCGGTTGGTTTTTTTCAGACTTTCAACAATTAAGTGATTCTTATCGAAAGGCAATAAGGTTCGCACATCTATAAGTTCTACATCGATTCCCAGATCTAACAGCTGGGTGGCTGCATCTTCGGCAAGATTGCAGGTTGAGCCGTAAGATACTATAGTAATATCATTTCCTTCACGCACAATTTCGGGTACACCCAGCGGAATGGTAAACTCTGCCAGATTATCGGGCCTTTGTTCTTTGAGACGGTAACCGTTTAGGGGCTCAATTACCAATGCCGGATCGTCGCTCTTAAGCAATGTATTGTAAAAACCGGCTGCGGTGACCATATTGCGCGGCACGCAAACATAAATACCTCTTATGGCGTGAATAATGGTTCCCAGTGGTGAGCCTGAATGCCAGATGCCTTCGAGTCTGTGACCACGCGTACGTATAATTACCGGTGCTTTTTGGCCGCCTTTTGTGCGATAGTGCAGTGTGGCCAAATCATCTGACATAATCTGCAGGGCATATAGCAAATAGTCCAGATATTGAATTTCGGCAATGGGTCGCAAACCGCGCATCGCCATTCCAATTCCCTGGCCAAGAATAGATGCTTCACGAATTCCGGCATCGCTTACACGCAATTGGCCGAATTTTTCTTGCATTCCTTCCATGCTCTGATTTACTCCACCTATCTTTCCAACGTCTTCACCATAAGTGAGAACCAGAGGATATTTTGTAAACAAGGCATCAAAATTGTCGCGAAGCACGAGCCTTCCATCCACCTCTTCTGAACTGTCCGAAAACTCCGGCTTAATTTCTTCAACTTTTAAAGCCGACATAGCACTCTGTGAGTATAAATGAGAGTTGTACCGATCGGCATTTTTGTCTTTATTCTCGCTAAGCCATTTTTTTAATTCTTCACGTGCATCGGTTTCAGAGCCAATAGAATTGTAAATTGCTTTGCGAGCGGCGGTAAATATATCTTTACGCACCGGATCCATCGCCTTTTTGAGATTTTCTCCTAATGTGGCAATAGCTTCATTGTCGCCGCCCATTTGCTGTAAAAGCACAACTACCTGATCGCGCTCTACGCTAATTTCTTCATGAAAGTCTTTCCACGCGGCTTTTTGAGCGGTGCGGACATCTTTCTTGGCAGTTTTTTCGATTTCTTCCAGATCTTCGTCAGTCGATAAATCGTGTTCGAGAATCCACTCGCGCATTTTTTTAATGCAGTCAAAATCTTTCCCCCACTGAAGCGTTTCAGGCGACTTATACCGCTCATGCGAACCTGAAGTAGAGTGGCCCTGCGGTTGCGTTACTTCTTCTACGTGAATTAAAATAGGAACATGCTCTTCACGTGCCGTCTTAACCGCCTTTTCGTAAGTGTTTACAAGTGCGGGATAATCCCATCCTTTTACATTATAAATATCGTATCCACCGCGGTTTTCATCGCGTTGTAATCCTTTTAAAAGTTGAGAAATGCTGCCGCCTGTGGTTTGAAATTCTTTGGGAACAGATATTCCGTATCCATCATCCCAAACCGACATAACCATAGGAACCTGCAGAACACCTGCGGCATTCATTGTTTCAAAAAACAAACCTTCGCTTGTACTGGCATCGCCAATTGTTCCAAAAGCTACTTCGTTTCCTTTGTCAGAAAATGTTTTGAAATCGTTGTGAAGCGCTTTGTTTTGGCGGTAAACCTTAGAGGCTTGCGCCAACCCGAGTAAGCGCGGCATTTGCGCGGCTGTAGGAGAAATATCGGCCGAAGAATTTTTTTGTTTGGTAAGGTCGCGCCAGGTGCCATCTGCATTTAAGCTTCGGGTAGAGAAATGCCCACCCATTTGGCGACCTGCACTTGCCGGTTCTTTATCGGCATTGGTATGCGCATACAGTGCCGCAAAGGCCTGCTGAATGCTCAGCGCTCCAATAGCCATCATAAAAGTTTGATCGCGGTAATATCCAGATCTGAAATCGCCGTTTTTAAACTGCTTGGCCATGGCAATCTGCGCCAATTCCTTCCCGTCGCCAAAAATGCCAAATTTGGCTTTTCCGGTCAGCACTTCCTTTCGCCCCAGCAGCGATGCCTCACGGCTCTCGCAAGCAAGCTTGTAATCAGCTATTACTTCTCTTACAAAAACTTCTTCGCGGGTAGCTATTTCTTCTTTCTCTTGGTTCATATTTTTACAAAGTATTCAGCTCTGCAAAGATAATAAAACGAGACGCTATTCGCAGTGCTCTTAAATTATACCCTATCTACCTACTAGCCAGGCAGCAGGAATAAGTTTCGGTAATTCGTAATGGTGTGTTGCACTTCTACTTTGTTCAGCTTCTGAAGTTCTATCGGCACTTTTTGCAGAAGCTAAAGAAATACAGCAGGCCACAATAAAAAAGGCAAGTATAAAGCCGAAAGTGAAAAAAACTTTTTTGGGATTCATGGTTAGTCAGGTTTTAATGGTTTGGTTTAAAGGATGCTCCTGCTTTTTACAGGAGCATCCCTGTATGTTTGGTTTGTTTAATGTTCAGTGTTAATAATTTTCATTCATTGTTCCTCGCGATAAATCGACGCGACTACGCAATACTCTATACGCAACATCTCGACTTCGCTCGATGACCCTGCGCAATACTCAATACGCAATACTCAATACGCAATACTCAATACGCAATACAAAAAATCTAATCATCATCATCCTTCTCAAGCATTTCCGGCGGACAAGAAGTACACAGTAGTCCATTTCTGGTCATTAGCCATGTTTGGTTTATCATATCACCATCCCATGTATCAGTAACATTGGGTACATCATCCAGAATAAATTTCGATTTTTGATTAAAATGAATGGATTTACCCACAGGTATTTGCAAAATGTATTTTATCTCCTGTCCCCTAATTTTCGCAGTCTTTAATACCGCGTGATAGGGATGTACGAGCAGGCTGTCGCCAATTATTTCTACATAACTTTCAATGCCCATGGCGTTTGCCACAGCATCGGTTTGTGATGACCCATGTGCTTCGCGCTCAATCATTAATCTAAATAAAGTGTCAGCATTATTCATTTCTACCGTAAAATCGTTTCTACCGATATACAGTACATCAGTCGATTTAATATCCGGAAATGTTACATTGGAATCGTAAGAAAATCTATTTCGATAAAATCCTTTTTTAAATTTGTACATGGTACTGTATTCCGGAAGCAGGTCTAAATACAGGGTATCAGATACAGGCAATTCCAGCGGTACGTTTTCCGTAAATGAGGTTTCTACCTGAAACTTGTCGTATATTTCGGTAGCGCTCACTGCTACCATAGTTATGCCGGCAAACCAAAGTATTACCAATACAATTCCCGTCCAGATCGGAATTTTTTTAAAATCGAAAAGCAATCGGATTCCGAGCAGCAGCATACCGATAGCGGGGGTAATGGTGGTGAGGAAAACACCAGCTGAAAACAAGGTTCTTTGATTTACCGTGTCAAAAAAAGAGTTTACAATTACAGGTACATTGGCATTATTAAACATACCGTTTTGGCTTATTGCCAATATGCTCTCCCAGCCGAATAAGAGACCCAGGCTTAAGAAAATCCCGGTTATTCCAATTACTATAAAAGCAGCTCCTATTACTTTGGCCAGAATTACCAGCAATACTCTAAGTATGTTGCCTATATTTCCCAAAATTCCACTTGTAGCGTCAGCAGCCCTTCGTCCAGCGGTGTTTACAGTATCTTTATTGATATTGTTCTTTTTTCCGAAATCTTTAATGTCTTCGCTTACATCCCTAAAAGATTCATTCACCTTTCGGGAAATGTTTTCGACTGTTACAGGCTCTCCGCGCATTTGAAGTTTTTCGGCGGTAGTTCTAGCTTTTGGAATAATAATGGCAAGAACTACGTAAATAAGAATTCCCGAGCCGTAAAAAATGGTGAAAATCACAAAGATGGCGCGCAAAATTATCGGATCTATCCCAAAATAGGCACTTATTCCGCTACATACACCCGCCACTACTTTATTGTCCGGGTCTCTAAAAACTTGTTTTTGCGCCCGGGTTCTATATGTGTATCCGGTTTCCTCCGCTTCTTCTTCTGCATCTACGTAGTCTTCGGGTTGACCCATTATGGCAATTATTTCATCTACGTCACTTACAGTTATTACCTGCTTTTGATTTGAAATACGCTCGATAAAAAGCTCCGCAATGCGAAGTTCTATATCCGAAATAATTTCATCGGCACTTTCTTGATTTTTGAAATATCCGCGTATGGTATTCAGATATTTATTCAGCTTGTCAAAGGCGATTTCTTCAATGTTGAATACGCGCCCTCCTATATTTACACTTATTGTTTTATTCATGGCTAGTCCTTTAGTGTGCGGTTTACGGCTATTAATAATTCGTCCCAGGTTTCTCGTAATTCGTTTAGTACCTGTTCTCCGGTTTGTGTTAAACTATAGTATTTTCTCGGTGGGCCGGCTTTAGATTCTTCCCAGCGGTAGTCAAGTATTCCGGCGTTTTTGAGCCGTGTTAGTAGAGGGTATAATGTGCCCTCCACCACAATTAATTTCGATTCTTTAAGCGCTGCGATGATATCTGAAGGATACATTTCTTCTTTTCTGATTAATTGAAGAATGCAAAACTCCAGAATACCTTTCCGCATTTGCGCTTTTGTGTTTTCAATTTTCATGATTTTAGTCCATGTTTCAATGTGTTGTTTATAAATTGATCCTATTTCTCTTTCATTTTAAAGCGCAATAGGGTAGGCTTGTGATCTTGGCCTTCATTGGTAATCAATAAATCGCCGTTAGCTAAAAAAGTAATTCCTTCGGCTTTGTTAAATAGTTTTTGATCAAGTAGCTCAACGTATTCCGGCTTACCGTTTTGGTCAAATACAAAGAGTAAATGATCTTTAGCAGATATGAGATAGAGCTTTCGCGAAAGTGGATGTATAGCAATGGCCGACATGTTGAACTTAATTGAGCCTGCTTTCTTTTCGCCGTTTTTTTTGATTTTATATGGCATTTTAATACCACTTGCCTCGGCGAAAGCCTTCATTTCGGCTACATCAAATTCAAAAACAGGTTTGGTGCTTAGGGTGGCCGTTTTTAAGTCAAATCCATAAATGGCGCGCAGGTCTCTATTTTCTGGCGCAATATCAAGTTTGCTTTTACAGCCAATTAAAAGCCGGTTATTTGCAGCGTCGTAGCATAATCCTTCATTGTCTTTGGCGGGAACTTTCGTATCGTAGGTTTCTATTTTAAAATTCTCTGATTCATATTTTTCCAGTTTGGTTAACTGTCCATCGCTTCTTAAAATATAAAGGTCATCGCCAACTTCAGTTATAGCTTCATAGTCGCCTTCTTTTTCAAAATTAATCTGGCGAACGATTTTTTTGGTTTCCATATTGTAAAAAAACACAGTTCCCACTTCGTCCTGTACGCAGGCAAAGCTATTTTGATCAATCATGGTTAGCCCCGATATTTCGTGCAAAATTTCCGGCAGGACTATTTTTTCGTTTGGTTTCGAGAAATTATAGCTGCTTTCTTGTGCACATGACTGAATCACAATAAGTAATAGAAAAAATGATAGCGCTGTAATTCGGTTCATAATCATTAATGTAATTGCTGTTTAGATATTATTACGGGACAAATATATAATTCCATATGGTACTATGCAAAACAAAGTACCATTATTTTACCCAGTACTTTATAAGCGGTATTTTCGAAAGTTTAAACGGCGAATAGAAGTGATATTGAAACCTTTTAAAAAGCCCTCGTGTATAAGAAATAGTATTTCAGAAAAATAAGGAATGAAAAAAACGATCAGCTTAATCTCCGGTTTAGCCTTTATTTTGGTTATCACTTCATGTTCAAATGCTCACAAAGGGTGTGCGGCTTACGCCAAGCACGAGACTATTGACAAAACCCCGGTTCAAGCCCAGGGTCAGCATATCACTCCTGCGTACAAAGATTTGCAGTAGTATTTTTGAGAGAATGTTACTTTGAAGTTATTCAGTGAAATACTGATATCTCCTTGTGCAACAATATTTTATATTTTATTTCTTTACACAGATGTAAAGCAAAAAGCCCGAAACGAGCGTTTCGGGCTTTTAATTTCATAGCGACACCTTAAGAGCAACATTTCTTCACGACAAAATGTGCAATTAAGGGCTTAATGGTTGTTAGGTGATTGTTGTGTTTACCAATTGTAAGGTCGTCAATATAGTTTAAGCTTAATCTCAAGTTTCTATCTACGTTTAGATAGTTTGAGTAAGGGTTTTGGTTATCGAAAACCAGGTATGTGCGTGATGCTTATTGGTTTTGGTCGTATACCTGCTTTTTCGCTAAAATGAATCCTAACATTTCATTTTTCATTAAACGTATAAAGAGCGTGTTGCTACCTTCTGGGTCAAAGATACGGCAAGATGCTTGTTTTGAGTGCGTTAAAACACCTGAATATATACCGTTTTTTAACGGGAGGTAGGGGGGTGAAAACACCCTTTTTGATTTTTAGCCGTGTTTTTCTGCTCTCTATTTTGTTCTTTTGTGAAATTGATAGAATAGACTGGCGATACATCCATTCCTAACTTATTCGCCAAGCTTAACCAATTTTGCTCACTATTTAAACAACCACTTCTAATGAATAGACCATTTATTATTACCTTCATCAGCGGGGCAGTACTTATTTTGATTTTTGCCTTATACAAAACCGTTATGGCCGACGATAATTCTCTACGCTCTGATTTCCTGACACCACCCCCGCCTTCAGTCTTTGCCCAGCCTATTAGCGATACTGTAGCTTATAAACTTTTTAGCGATTATCATCAGTCTAATAATGAAAAAGACAGCAAAGGCGTGTTAAGAACTGGTGATAAAGCAATAGTTCAATTTTATGTAGATCAGGAACAGTTAATTGAGCCTCTAAAAGCAAAAGCCCTGGCTCTTGGAAAGGAATTCTTGGGATTGAGTGCTATTCCCGCCTATAATCTTGCGGACAGTTCGCATACGCTTATTTGGGTAGCAGTGGTAGATGCTGATTCAACCGCCGGCGTAAAGCGCGAATTAATGCTTCCAAAATCGGGCGAGCGGTGGAGTGATTATATTTACGATTATACGCTGGCATGTCCCGAAATGTGCGTTGAAAATTCCAATTGGCTCTGGAATACAAATTGGGTAGAATAAGATTCTATAATTGGTATAATGAAGTTTTTCCTTATCTTAAATTACATTCTTCTTTCTATTGCTGTATTGGGAGGATTATTCGGGTTAAGTCAGCATAAATATATCCGAAAGTCATTTATCTGGCTGGCTGTATTTCTCCTTTTCTCAGGGCTTGCGCAATTTTTGGCAATCTATCTGGGCACTAAGTACGGAAACAATAAGATTTATTTAAGTCTTTTGACACCATTCTATTACATACTTATATATCTCATATTTTCTAATTTTTCCAAAAATAGGCTGACCATAAAAGCCAATAATCTTGTCTTTATTATTGGGTCACTGCCTATATTAATTTATACGGTTATTTCAATTAATAAGGTTGAAGTAGCCATTGAGGCAATATCAATAGCAAATGTGGTTTATTCTATTGCTGCCATGATCTACTTTTTAGATATTCTAAATACACCCTTAAAGTTTAGCCCATTCAAGCTTCCTAAATTTTATGCACTTACGGCCTTTCTTTTTTATCATTCTGCCATATTTTTCTTTTGGACTTCGCAAAAGTTTTTTCAGACAGAAATGAATAAGGTTTCACTTAATATGGTAAATGTCTTTATGGTTTTGATATACTACTGCGTTTTGTTCGGAGCTTTGATTGTTGAGCGTAAATACAATCCTGAACAAACGGATTCTCATAAAATTATTAAGACCAAATAGGTCTCGTAAGCACATATTTATAAACAGAATTGCCAAAATTATTTTTACATGCTATCTTACATCCGTTTTATGCTATCCTTATAATTAATGTATTGCCGCTAAGGCTGACTGAAAAATGAATATCAACGAAGGCGACGTACTCTTTTTTACGCTCATGGGAACGATTTTATTTGTTCTGATGGTTGGCTTTTTCTTTGCTTTTGTTTTGATGTACCGACGGCGCCAGCTCGAATTTGAGAATGAGCGACTGGTTATGGAGCAAGAATTTTCGGAAGAGCTTTTGCGCACGCAGCTAGAGCTAAGTGAGCAGGTAATGCGCAATATATCAGAAGAAATTCACGACAATATTGGCCAAACCCTTACTGTGGCTAAGCTCAATCTCAATGCCATGAGCGACACTGACTACAAAGAACACGCGAAGAATGCAAAAGATTTAATTACCAGATCGCTGCAAGACTTGAGAAATTTAAGCAAGACACTAAACGGCGATTATATTCTTCGCGAGGGTTTGCAGAATGCTATAGCCCGCGAAGTAGATGTTATAAACGCTTCGGGAGAATTGAATTGTTCTTTTGATGGCGAGATTCCTGCCAATTGGCTTACGCCGAATTCTGAAATCATTCTATTCAGATGTGTACAGGAAGCTTTGAGCAACGCCCTAAAACATGCTCAGGCGGGTCGTATAAAAGTTGTTGCCGTTATGATGCAAGATCTTTTAACCTTAGAAATTCAAGATGACGGTGTGGGGTTTGAAGAAACCGAAGAAACCACAAAAGGAGTTGGGATGGGCAGTATGACAAAGCGAATAGGAATGTTGGGTGGCGAGTTTGCGATAGAAAGTGGAAAAGGTAGCGGAACGAAAGTTCTCATCAAGCTTCCGAGATTTAAAGCAAACGTCTGAATACTAAGATACAAATCCACGCACCCAGTATAAAAACCGACTGCTTTCTTCGCGTGATACGAATTCTACTTTTTGCCTGATATTTCTTCTATGATTTTTTACCGTATTGGGCGAAATACAAAGTTGGCTTGCAATTTCTTCTGAAGTCTTCATTAAAGCAAGCTGCTTTAAAACTTCTTTCTCTCGCTGACTTAAGCGCATATATGACGCTATAAAATTTCTGTTGCATAGCACATTACGCGACTCGTAGATTGAATCAGTAGGTTCTATCTCCAGTTTTGAGATACCTATATAGAAACTATATTTTTTCTGTGAGGCCGCGCGATTTGAAGTGAGCTCAATGACATCGAGATCTTCGTATCTTTCCATTTCTGCACGCGGTTCTGTATTTATAAAGTATTCTGGCTTGTTTGTACCCTTGCAAAAAATGTGTTTGATGCCCGAAGTAGAGGTGTGAAAATGTTTGTAACCGAAATCGGTATTGGCATAAGAAACCGGAAAGACTTCTGAGATAATTTGGATGGATTCTTTTATTTCGTTATTCATGACGCGGTGGTTTTTGATTATGTTGGTAAAGGTATAGGGTCGTAATAGTTCTTGACACCTGAAAATCACTGAATATTATATCGTGTAATGGCCTAAACAGGGGGGTGAAATCACCCAAATTTTAATCTCATATAATTTTTAATCACTGATAGTCAGATATTTAAATTGATTTAGAGAAATGCAGGATTTTGAAAGTTGTAATTCTTAATCATATTTCTGATATATTTGGGTATTGATTTCATAACCAAAACCTTATACTATGAAAAAGTCTTTGCTTTTATTTATTGGCCTTCTTGTTGGTGGTGGTGCAACTTATTTTTATTTTCAGAATAGACTTTCCAATTCAGAAAGCTTATTGGTTAAATGTGAAAATGAAAATAGAATACTTAGAGCTGTTTCGGAGGAGTTACAAGACGATTTCAAAATTAGTTTAAAGAATTTGGCTCCTCCAGATTCTTTTGTAATCACTCCTCAACCCCTGCCTGCTGCAATTGCTCATAAGTATCACCAAAATTACATAAACGGAACTCCGGTTTTAAAAACGAGGGTGCATGATGCTAATGGGAATATTGGAGATCAGAATATTCGGATGTTCACAATTGAAGCAAAGTCAATCAGAAATATTCAAGATGCAGCAGGACAAGACTTTGCCGGAATCGCTTTAATTCCCGGATTGATAACCGAAGATATTAAAGGTGTTCAGAAGGGGCATACACTTATTATGGTTGGTTATAAATTGGATGACAAAGGTGGTAAGTATCTCATCCTACCCAATGATGATCAGGATACTACTTTTATAGAAGACCATCTCGACGTATGTCCTGACATATGTGTTACAAATGAAAAAAGATTAACCAGCGCTAACAAACCCTGGTCCAATATAAAATAAAAAAGTATACCTAAATTTCCTAACCAACCAAAAAACCATGAAAACTTCATTATTTCATAAGTCCGCTTTTTTTGTAATCGGCCTTTTTGTAGGTATTGTATTAACCAAATTGGTATTTTGCAACCCTGTTTTCTTTTCAGGTGGTACAACAAATGCAACGGATAGACATGTTGAGCAAATCGAGCTGGAAGAGGCAGTTCGTATGATTAAGACATACCACCAAATGGCGTTTTTTAAAAAGCTAAAAGTTAGAACGCGCGATAATGGTACTCAAAACATTCAAACCTTTCTCATTCAAGATACCATTTTTGATAACCTTAAAGAATTAGCCGAATCTCGGCGAGAGGAGTTCAAAGGAATTGCATTAAATCTCGGCGTAAACGACAATGGAAGTACTTTGGTTGTGAGTGCGCTCGTGCAAGGAAGTACTGACACAAAATACAAGCATCTTATTCCGGACTCCGAAGTCCCGCCGGCTCAACGAAATTTGTTCTTTTATGACCATCTTGACGTATGCCCAAGCATGTGTGTTGAAAACCAAACGGAAATTTTTCACTAATTAATTGAATATGAAATGAACGAAATATTAATGGTGCGCATCTTTATTTACACCATAAGTCTTGGAGCGAGCATAATCTGTCTGGTTAATTTTCGAAAATTGAATAAATCTTTTAGATGGCTTGGAATTTTTTTACTAGCAGCGAGTTTGTCACAGATAACTGCTTATGCCTTAATGGTTACCAGAGGATCAAATGTTGATTTTTATAACGTCGTCATTCTGGTAAATATAATTTTGATCTTCAATATTTTTGTGAATATAAATGGGAACAGGCGTACAAAAATATGGCTAACAGGAATTTTTGCCTTTGGATTTCTTTCAACTTTGAGTTTCGTGTGGAGCGGAATAGCAAATCAAACTTTTTCGGTGCAGGGATTGGCATTAATGTCCATAACCGTTGCATTGGGCGCCTTAATCATACTTTTTGGAATGATGCGAAATCCCTTAAATTCTTCTCCACTAAAAATGGGTTGGTTATGGTTGCTAATGGGTTTTTTATTTTATTACACAAGTACGTTTTCGTATTGGACAGCCACTGAATTCACAAGCCAGGTTAACGCAAAAAAATCTTTGCAGAACGTGAATATTGTACTTATCATAATCTTCTACCTAATTCTCTTAACCGCCATAATAATCCAGCTCAAATTTGGCGATGCAAACAATAATCCAAAACCGAGAAGAAGCATAAAATCTTCCAGCTTTCTTCAATAATTAAATGATCTTGCCAATGAATCTTTAATATCTGAAAAGATTCTGTATTTTTCCAACCCCTTAAATAACCAAAACAGTGAATAATAAAGATATAAAGATTGCAATCGCTGACGACCATAAGCTGGTGCGCAATGGAATTGCTAACTTATTGCTGTCGCGTGATTTTGACGTGATTTACCAATGCGAAAACGGTAAAGAAATGTACGAATACGCATTGAAAAATGATGTGGACGTGGTAATAATGGACATGAATATGCCCGTAATGAATGGCTGGGAAGCGACGGCAGCCTTGCAAAAAGACAAACCTTCTGTAAAAGTAATTGGTCTAAGCATGCTCGATGACGACCTTTCGGTGGTTAAAATAATAAGAGCAGGCGCCCGCGGATATCTCCTCAAAGATGCTGAACCTGCCGAACTCGTTCGTGCCATTCACGATGTGTATAAAAATGGTTTTTACCACTCCGATTTTGTTTCGGGGTACCTCTACAAGTCTTTTTCGGGGCAAGATGGTGAAGGTCATGTGCTGGAATTGCTGTCAGACCGTGAAATGGAATTCTTGAAATTGTGCTGTACCGAATATACGTACAAAGAAATTGCCAATAAGATGAGTGTCAGCCCCAGAACGGTTGATGGATACAGAGATGCACTATTTACAAAGCTCGAATCGCGCTCGCGCGTTGGTCTGGTTATGTCGGCTATAAAGCATCATATCGTAGAGCTATAAACCCTCTGATCTTTATTTCAGCAGCCCCAAATGTATTAGTGCATCGCCTTGATTTACTACAGGCATATTGTTATGGCCAATAATAAAACCGGCTCTTCCCGCTGTGATTTTGACTTTAAATTCACTAAATGGATCAGTAATCATACCTATTGTATCATTTTTCCCAACTGACATACCGCTTTTCATTGTGCCGGTATAAATGCCAGATCGCTTGGCGCGCACCCAGGTTGATTGCCCTAAAACCACTGGCTGATGCTCTGCGGGTGGAGCATGATCTATCATCTTTAGGTGATGCAATACGCGAAGTGCGCCACCAATTCCCTCCTGTACCACCTCTTCATCGAGCCGCAAACTCTCGCCACCTTCAAAAACAAGCATGGGTTTACCCATTTTATGCGCTTGCTTCCGCAAACTTTTATCTATCAGGTTGCTTTTTAAAATAACCGGAGGGGCAAAAGCTTCCGCCAATTGTCCTGCTTTCTTATCCGCATCGGCATAGCGCACCTGAGGAAAGTTAAATCGGGAGGCTCCGCCAGTATGAAAATCAATCCCGTAGTCTATTTGTGTAAGAATGTTTTTATTCAAAAAATGAGCAACCCGCGATGCCAGTGAGCCTCCGGAATGACCCGGAAAACTGCGGTTAATGTCTTTTCCGTCAGGTACTTCCCTGCTAAAGTTTAAGAAGCCGTAAATATTCATTACTGGAATAGCTATAACAGAGCCTCTGTTCAAAAAGTCGAATTTTGACTCGTCGAGCATCCTTCTTATAATCTCAATTCCATTGATCTCATCGCCGTGAAGGCCGCCGCTAAGCAGTACGGTAGGACCTTTTTTCTTGCTTCTGAAAACATATATAGGTAGGTCAATAAGCGTTCCGGATGGCAATTTTGCGATGTTGGCCTTTACTTTTCCCGATTCTCCGGAACTAAAAGTTTTGCCGTTAATTTTAATTTCTGAATTTGCGATAGCGAATAATTTAAAGAAGAAGCTGCAAATATAAGCCAAACTATTCATTGGCTATTTTCAAAAATAATACCTTTGGCTTCCCAAAATGGAAAAAGCACCAAAAGACGACATATCGGAGAAACTTATCATAGGCAATAAAGAGAAAATCGACTTTCCCGATATGAAGCGTTTTGGTATTGTGGCACGAATAGATAGCGGTGCACGCTCATCATCTGCGCATTGCGATAAGATATGGATTGAAAAAATGGCGGGAAAGCGAATTTTATGCTGTCATTTTCTGAAAAGGTCGCATAAAGTGGTACGTTTTGAAAAATTCAAAAAAAGAAAAATAAAAAGCTCCAATGGTACCTTCCAAAGCAGGTATGTGGTGCAATTAAAAATTAAGCTCGGAAACATTGTAAAGCTTACAGATGTTACACTTACAGATAGATCTACGATGAACTACACCGTTCTTCTGGGAAGAAAGTTTCTCACAAATGATTTTCTGATTGACGTTTCGCGCAGCTATCTCCAAAGAAAAAAAGGATTATGAAAATTGTTATTCTTTCCAGAAATGGAAAATTATATTCTACCCGTCGTTTAAAAGAAGCGGCAGAAAAAAGAGGGCATAAGTGCTTGGTAATAGATCATTTGAAGTGTTCTATTATTGGCGAGCACAACAACCCCAGAATTATCTATAATGGCGAGGAACTAACTGATGTTGATGCAGTAATTCCAAGAATTGGCGCATCAGTCACGTTTTATGGAACTGCTGTAGTGCGACAATTTGAAATGCAAAAAGTCTTTTCTGTAAACTCGTCTATTTCCATAGTGCGCTCGCGCGATAAGCTGCGCAGCCTTCAGATTTTTTCGCGACACGATATTGGCATTCCTAAAACGGTTTTCACCAAAAATCCCAAGTCCATCGAGCCTTTGATTAAAGAGCTGGGCGGAGCGCCAATTGTTATTAAACTTCTGGAAGGAACTCAAGGAATTGGGGTTGTTTTGGCTGAAACCAAAAAGGCTGCAAAATCAGTCGTTGAAGCTTTTCATGGCTTAAATGCCAATATGCTTATTCAGGAATTTATTGAAGAGGCCGGTGGAGCAGATATTAGAGCCTTTGTGGTAAACGGTAAAGTGGTAGGAGCGATGAAGCGCCAGGGAGCTGAAGGCGAATTTAGGTCAAACCTTCACCGAGGTGGAAGTGCCAGCATGGTGCGGCTAACGAAATCACAGCGCGCTCTAGCGCTCGCAGCCGCGAAAGCTATGGGGCTGGAAATGGCCGGGGTCGATATGCTCGAATCAGCCAGAGGTCCACTGGTGCTAGAAGTTAATTCATCGCCAGGACTTGAAGGCATAGAAAAAGCAACGGGGAAAGACATAGCCGGTGAAGTGATAAAATACATTGAAAGCAGAGCAACAAAAGGATTGAAGTCTGATAGGGTGGGGGCATAGCTTTGCTCGATGACCCTACAGGCTCGCGATGAGCAAAGCCTCGCGATAAATCGCGAGGGTACCACCTGCGATTTATCGCGGGGCTATTTCTTAGCTGATGGTGGCTTAGACGGACGCACTTCTATTTTGGAAGGAAGCGTTCTCGGATTCATCTTCAAAAGATCGATCACCATTTCGCCCAAATCTTCGGGTTGAATTTTCCATTCATCATCGGCATTCGGCGTATGACCGGCAAAATGACTCGTAACAGAGCCCGGCATAATCGTAGTTACTTTCACATCGCTTCCTCGCAAATCGAGCATTACAGCTTGTGTAAACCCAACAGCACCAAATTTACTGGCGTTGTAACCGGAACCGTTTTCAAAGAAATTGGTTCCCGCCAAACTCGCTATCGAAATAAAGTAACCTTTAGTTGCCTTGAGCATTTTTACCGTCGATTTTATCGTGGTAAACAATCCGGTAAGGTTGGTGTCAATCATTTCCTTCCACTGCTTCTCGGTGAGTTCTTCTATATTTGCAAAGTGGCCTAGGCCGGCATTGGCAATTACCACATCAAGTTTTCCAAATTCTGATTCTGCAGCTTTGGCTACACGTTCCATTTCAGCCATTTCGCGTACATCGGCTTTCAGGCCAATAGCTTTTCCGCCAGATTTGCTCAGTTTTTCTGCAGCTTTAGTGGCTTCCTCGGCATGGCGGCTTGTAATAACCACGTTGCAACCGGCTTTTACCAGAGATTCTGCTATTCCATATCCAATGCCCTTACTACCGCCGGTAATAAGTACGTTTTTTCCTTGTAATTTCATGTTTTAAATTTTTTAAAAATGAGTTTCAATGAGACTTTTACCGGTGGGTTTGGAATCACCGCGAGGTGCAGATGCGCGGGCTTAAATTAAACGGGTGCTTCTACATCAGCAATAAACCACGAACTGCCCTCATTGTTTACCAGCCAGGCAACAGGCCACCATATTCCCTCTTTGGCAAGGATGGTAAAATCGTCGCTACGCGATGATTTTTGATCGAAATGAAGACCCAGATCTTCGATGATCTCCATAGCCTGTCTTACCTCTGTAGCGTTTTTTAATCCTACCGCAAGAAGGTATTCATCTTCTTGAATATCGGGAGCATTAAATGCTGCCCGAATTGTTCTTAAACCACCCGGCACCAAATCTTCTATTTTGAAAATTGGAATAATAAGGTTGTATGGACGGAAGGTGATCACCGGTTTATTTTTTGCGAAAGTTAATAATTATTGGATTGTGTGCAATAGTTTTAAGCCTCAGGCTTTAAGCCTCAAGCCTCAAGCGGTTCTCCGATTTGAGATATTTTTTAGAAATTACAATTAAACTATCTCTAGCGTTATATACCTTATGTTGAAGTCTGGAGTTTAATCCAAGGATGATACTTTCTCAAAACTCGCGACCCTTTTCTCGCCATTATTCTCCCTCGCGACTAGAGACTAGCGACTCGCGACTCTCTTGCAGCTTAAAGCTAACTTTTATACCAGCAATCGCCGCCTCAAGTGGTTTGTAAATCGTTTTATGATCCAGATGCTCCGATCTTCCTTTTTTGAAAGTCAGCATTCCACGGTCTATTCCTTCACGAAGTTTGTACTGTTCATCTTCCGGAAGGTGAATTACGGCGCGGCAGTCAGGACTGCAACAACCTTCATTTTTTTCTTTGCACTTCTCGCATTGAATGAAAAGCAAGTGGCAGCCGGAGTTCACACAATTGGTATGTGTATCGCAAGCCGCTCCGCATTGGTGGCACTTTGCAACAACCTCGTCTGAAATCTGCTCGGCCATTCGCTCATCAAAAACAAAATTCTTTCCGATAAAGCGGTTTTCAAGCTTTTCGTTTTCTACCTGCCTCGCGTATTCAATAATTCCACCTTCGAGTTGAAAGACATTTTTAAACCCCTGATGCTTCAGCCATGCAGATGCCTTTTCGCAACGAATGCCACCGGTGCAGTACATCACCAGATTTTTGTCTTCCAATCCTTTTATATTATCCAAAATATAGGGAAGGGAATCTCTAAAGGTGTCCACATCGGGGGTAATTGCATTTTTGAAATAACCCACTTCGTGTTCGTAGTGGTTGCGCATGTCAATTAAAATGGTGTCGTCTTTCGAAGTAATCTCGTTAAATTTTTTTGCACCTAAGTGCGTACCGCGATTGCGCACGTCAAAAGTCTCATCTTCCAGCCCATCGGCCAGAATTTTTGGACGCACTTTTACAATCAGCTTATAAAAACTTTTTCCATCGTCGTCAATGGCAATGTTCAAGCGTATTCCATTTAAGAAGCTAATGCTGTAAACATGATCGCGGAATGCGTCGAGATTTTCTAGGGGAACAGATATTTGTGCGTTGATTCCCTCGTGAGCTACGTAGGTGCGTCCATAAACGCCCAATTCGCTCCAGTGGATAAACAGATAATCGCGGAAAAGTTGAGGATTTCCCAATTTGGCATATTGGTAAAAGGAGATGGTTACGCGCTCGTCACTACCTTCTTCCATGCGCTTTTTTAAAATGCGCCAATCCTCTTCATTATGGAGTTTTTTCATCTTTCAATGGCAAGTTAAATTATGATTTATCCTGAAGAATAAGGGCGCAAAGATAAGAAAAATCGTTTTTGATAAAAAGGTCTTTTATCTTTGCGTGAAAACCGTTCCATCGATGCGTTTGCAAAAGCGTGTAGGAAAGTCCGGACAATACAGAGCACCACGCTTCCTAACGGGAAGATGTTTCGATTTATCGGAGCAATAGAAAGTGCCACAGAGACAATACCGCCCCTCGGCTTCGCTGGGGGTTCGTTTATCGATCATTCGGGATTTATATCGGCTTTTTCGGCTGCTTCCCGAGCGGAGTCGAATCGGTCCCCGAGCGGAGTCGAGGGGTAAGGGTGAAAAGAGTGGGGTAAGAGCCCACAGCCATGTTTGGCAACAGGCATGGGAGGAAAACCTCGTGGATTGCAAGACCATGTAAACCCGGGCTTGAGGGCTGCTCGCCCGATCCGGGAGGGTAGGTTGCTAGAGTTTATCGGCGACGGTAAACCCAGATAAATGATGGAAGCGCAGATGGTAAAACATCGGCGTACAGAATCCGGCTTATAGGTTTTTAAGGGTCGCTGCAAGGCGACCTTTTTTGCTTTAGGCTGATTAATATCATAAGGAGGATCTCTAGGTTTTTGAACTAAAATGAAAGTCGTGTTATGATCGAAGCAGGCCGCTGGGTTGATACCCAATGTCATTAAGTTAAAGAAAACTCGCTGGCACGCGTCACGCTCCGCTGCCATCTGAAATGCTGCGGTAAAAACGAACCATATTCATTTAGACTCGGTTTTGACATCATTTTTGCGAAAAGGCAAAAATGTCGCCAAAACCTAAATTCCTGACATTCAATAACCCTGCGCTGCACCCTGGGCTATTGAATGTCAGCCTTTCAGGCCTTAACGGCATCGCCGTTTATTATAAGACTTTGAGTTTACGCCACTTTAAGAGCTAGGCCATTTTAGCGCTTTTAAACTATAAAAACCTCAACTTAATGACATTGGGTGGATACCCTTAGTAGCGGGGCAATGACACGAATCCTACATTCAAATTCTAATATTCACTGTACCGTGATGTAAACTCCCTTCAGGGGCGGGGCGAGGTGTTAACTTAATGACATTGGGTTGATACCCTGTGGAGCGTCGCGCTTGTTATCGCAATACGCTCCGTCGACCAGCGGGAGTGCGTAGTGGGTATCCACCCCGCGGAAATACAGCTGAAGAACTAGGTGGTCTTTACTCAAATAAAACTATAATGATCGATGAATTCTCTAGGTTCTTGAACTAAAATGAAAGTCGTAATTTGAACGGAACAGGGCGCAGGATGGATATCCTGCGGAGCGAAAGAGCAAAACTAAGCACAGTACCGCCTTAAAAAATGCAGCAATTTGCATATTTTGTAAAGCTTCTAAAACTCTATCCATACATTTACGTTACATAAGACCATGTTGTCAAGAATTGCCATTTCCGTTCTATTTATTGCGGGCTTTGCAAAAGCGAATGCCCAAACAGATATTGCCAAACTCATCACCCTCGATGAGTTTGTTGTAAGCGCCGGGCTTGAAGATTTTGACGCCGCCGATTTTATAAGGCAAATTCAGGAAGACACCACTTTTTATCAGGCTTTTTTAAACCTCAAATATTTTCCGCACGATATGAAAAGTGCTATGGTTGTTTATGAGAAAGATGAATCTGAAAGGGGAACGCTGCAGCGAAAAGCCAGGCAGTTTTTGAGCACCGACGAAATAATGTGGGTTGACATAACCTACGAAAAAACAAACGGAAAGCTTAAAAAGCGAAATGGCACCTGGAAATACCTCACGGCCGAAATGTACGACGAGGTGTTTTTTCCCACCGAAAAGCAACGTGTCGGTAACCAAATTGTAGAAAAAGAGCAGGAGCTTAGTGGATCGGGATTGGATAAGCATAAAGCTCAACTCAAAAAAATGCTTTTTAATCCCGGTCAGGAAATTCAAAATGTACCTTTTATAGGCGATAAAATGGCGATTTTTGATGAGACAATGACGCCTTTCTACAATTACAGCATTTACGCCTATTCCTGGCAAGATTCCATTCCATGCATTGCATTTTCGTGTTACGTAAAAGAGGGCGATGAGGACGAAGTGGTTATCCGCGATATGACTTCCTATTTTCACCGCGATACACACGAAGTTATTGCCCGCGAATACCGGCTGGCTCACAATACAATTCTCTTTGATTTTGATATTACCATGAAGGTCGAAAACAAACTGCAAGAAGGCCGTCTGCTTCCATCAAAAATTGAATACAGCGGTCAATGGGATATTCCCTTCAAAAAACCAGAAATAATCAGTTTTCAAATTGAATGCGCGAACTATGTGCTTCAGGCGGGAAAATACGCTGAATAGATTTTAAACCGTTATTTTCCTTCAATTTCCTTCAATTGGCTTTATTGAGATTAAACTATCCGAAATAGTTTAAGATTTCATTCTAAAAAAATATAGAATACCTATCTTTCGGCTTTCAAAAAAGAAACCATCCATGGCCGAAAAGGAAGTTTACTATAAAGATTATCTCCAACTCAATAAAATACTGAATGCCCAAGACCTTGAAAGCGACATTGCGGGGGTAGACGCCCACGACGAAATGCTGTTCATCATTACACATCAGGCGTATGAGTTATGGTTTAAGCAGGTGCTCTATGAATTAAACTCAATTATTGATATTCTATCGTCGCCAACAGTTAATGACAATAGCCCCGCATTACAGGTTGTTGTTCATCGGGGCCATCGGATCAATACCATTTTGCGCTTGCTGGTAGATCAAATCAATGTTATGGAAACCATGTCATCGCTTGATTTTCTTGATTTCAGGGATTTATTGCGCCCTGCCAGTGGTTTTCAAAGTATACAATGGAAAGAGCTCGAAGCGCGTCTTGGTCTGCAGTATCAAGATCGTCATGGAAAGCAGTATTACGTTTCGCAGTTGCACAAAGAAGATGTAGACAAGGTTAAAAATACCGAGTCGTCCCCATCACTTATTACCCTGCTGAATGTTTGGCTTGAGCGCATGCCTTACTTTGAAGATTCAGAACTTTGGGGTGAGAAAATAGAAGCGGATAATATCGAAACACATCCATTTTGGAGTCAGTACCGAGCTGCCTACAAAGACAGTTTGATTGAAATTGAACACGCCAACCTCGATCTTTTTGACAAGGTACTTTATGGAAAAGAGGAAGAAGATTCACGTCGCCTTTCGGCAAAAGCTTCGCGCGCTGCACTTTTTATTATGCTTTACCGCGGCTATCCACTTTTGCATTTGCCCTACCAATTGTTAATATCTCTGCTCGAAACTGATGAGCTAATGTCTACCTGGCGAACCCGGCATATGAATATGGTTACAAGAATGATCGGTACCCGAGTGGGAACCGGTAATTCGAGTGGAAGAGGATATTTGAAAGCGGCAATGGACAAGCACTATATTTTTACCGAGCTGGCTCAGCTTAACGGTTTACTCGTTGCGCGCCAAAGCCTGCCAAAACTTCCTAACGCACTTGGGCAATCTCTTGGTTTTGCGGGGTAGCCTTTGCTTTTAGGGTAAATTTTTTCCCCGGCTGTGCATTTACAGCATAGACGATAATTGCCATGTCTCCTGTCTTCTCGGCAATTCCATCCCAGCTGCTATGCTCCATATTTGAACCATTGTTAGGTTCAACTATAAAATATACGTCTTTAGAATCGTCTGTAAGGTCGATATTTACTTTATCGCCTTTGCGCACATTTAATGAAAATGAAAGTGAGATTTCAGAATTAAAAGCGGCAGTTATTCTTTCCTGATTATCTAAAAATCTACTGTGGTAGCTCTGTTTAAGTTCCTTTCGCTGATAGTCGGCTGCAGTTTTTAAAGCTGCATTTACGGCATTAAAATCAATAGGTACTTCATCAATACCGCGGCTTTTCCAGTCGCCAGCCGCTTTTTCTGCGGCAGCATAGGCTTTACCATTAGCGTATGCAGCCATCCACTGCGAACTGTCATTTTGTGTGGAGTGGTTTGAAAATACAATACGTCCTTCTTCGCAGAATAAATTTTGATTGAATTTGGGATCGTTTAAAAGTCTGACCAGAAAAAGTTTTTTCTCCGGATCAAAATGCATTTCAATTTCCTTATCGGAATTGGAATAAGTGGAGTAGAGCTTGTAATCTTCTTTCTTTTTCAGATCTAAATTTGTCCAGTTTTCTGCGTCGGCAATCCACAAATCTTTGGGCATAACCGAAGCTGGCTCTGCCTCAATTGTGCTTTCGAATTCGGAACTGTCTCTAGTGTTACATCCTGTAAGGAGCAATACGAAAATGCCGTAAAAAAGGAAATCTGTAAATGATATTTTGAAAAATTTGGTCAAGGTGAGACACGTTAAACGATGTACCAAGGTAGTGCTAAAAAGCTGAAAATGAAATAAGCTGGGCGCTTTTTTAATAGAAACACTATAATAAGTGATCAAGAAACCATTTTCTTGCTCCAGCTATTCTCAAAGAAAACCAGTGGGTCGGGGCAATTTTCCAGATAATATTTCTTGTCTTTTTTGTGGCATACGCCGGGGTAGTCGCCTTTGTATTCGCCTATATCTTTTATGAGTTGAAAGTGGAGGTGAGGCGGCCAGTCGCGGTTTTCGTCGGGTATACCCAAGGTGCCTATTTTTTGACCGCGGTTTATAAGCTGTCCTTCCATTAGTCCGGGAAGCGAGACCTTGCTTAGGTGACCGTAAAGCGCATGAATTTTCTCGTTTCCGATATGGTGTTCCAGAATAATCGTCGGGCCATAATCGCCTGGATTGTCGTTGTTTTTAAAGCTGTGAATTCTACCCGGCATTGGCGCAACAATATCGGTTCCGGCGGGCATCCAGAAATCAATACCCAAGTGCACTGATCTAAAATCTTCGCTGTCGGCAAAGTGGCTGCTGCGTTGGTATAAATCTCGTTTTTCGGCATATCCACCATAAGCGCATTTCGCATTGGCAGCTTCTATTTTTCCAAAAACATAAGCGTGAAGGCCTGCTACGTCGTCGGTAGTTCCATTGAGTAAATCTGGATTTTTTTTGGAAAGGTCTATCGTGATAAAATCTTCAGGCGATAATTCTCCACCAAGAGGCAGGCTGAATTTTGGTGTAAACTGCTCACCAAAAATGGTGTATGTCATGTTTTTTTTACTCAATCTCGTAGGTGATATTTAGCTCCCTGCTTTGCCCGGGAATGTTTGCAAAGATCAAAATTACATTATTTTGCTTTCCGCGCGAATGGGAGGGGTGCAAAATACCCGCTATGCGACCAGATCCGTTTTCATATGATTGGTCTAAAATGGTGATTTCCATAGGGTTGGTACGAATGGAGTCAATAGTCAAATTCCCCACACAAGAAAACGCGAACGAAAAAGGAATAGAGTAGCCGGCAGTGATGGTTCCAAAATCTTGAATCTCTGAATTAAAACGAATTTCTGCAAGGCTGGTATCGTTTTGCGCGCGCTGCACCGATACGATTTCAATTTTGCGCTCCTGAGCTGCTGCAATGCTATAGATGGCGTTTCGCTCGTTGGGGTTGTCGCTTACCACTGCACTCGCTACGTACTCTCCAAAAGGAATTTTGTTTATATCAAGGGTTCCACCAGCTTCAGCGGAAGCTTGAAAATAAGGTAAAAAAATGCCGCGCTTATAGCTTTTAAGGTAGTTTTCCAATGAAGAAATTCTGCGCGAGGTAAGCTTTACATTGTAATCTGTTTCTGCCAGCGGGCTCGCAAATCCTTTTACCGTTACCACCACTCTTTGGCCTTTTTCCAATTCAACCAAAAGCAATTTGGTAAACTGTTCCAGATCATTTACGCCCTGGTCTATCTCGTCAATAAAAAATAAATCCATCGCATCTTCAGCTTCATCGCCTTCATCTTCAGTTAGTCCGGCACGATACTCTTTTCGATATTCCGGAAGCAGTGCCACGTAGTTTCGGTATGTATCCAAATAGTTTTGAGGCGTAGTCTCGGTTCGGGTACGCGGATCGGGCTCATCATTGTGAAAGTAGAGCTTTACCGGAAGGTAATCGTTCAACTCTTCGAGGGTTGTAATTTGTGGAAGGGTATCCGATTTTTGAATCAGTTCTTCCGTAAATAGCCATAGATCATTGCAGCATCCTGCGCCATCATTGGCCTTGCTACCCAGTCTGTTTGAGCTAATGCTGCCTTTTCCAATTTTTTCATTAAACGAATAGTAGAGATCATTTGCAGGCGAGTTAAACGGCTGTTTCAGATTTTCCGGAAAGCCCAAATTGCTGCCTATCATATCGCTTTCAAAAATGTCGTAGCCCCCAAAACCGGCGTGCCAATCAGATGCGAAGTAAAGTTTTTGCAAATCGCCGCGGTAAAAAGGCGTAATCTCGCTTCCTGGCGAATTCACAAACTTACCTGCATTAACAGGCTCTCCATTGGGCTCATCGGCAAAAACATACCAGATATCTTCTTGCCCAAAACCACCTGGGCGGTTTGAAGAAAAGAAAAGCACTTTGCGGTCGCCCACAAAGCCATAGGCAGGCTGTGAATACCAGGCAGTATCGCTATCGGCAGGAATTTGATAAATCAATGATTTGCTGCCTTTTTCAAAAATAGAAATGGTGTTTTTCCCTTTTTTGTTTATTCCTGCCACGGCAATCCTCTCTTCATTTGCGGAAGAAGCATAATTAAATACCGGGTTAGAAAATGGAAATTCGGAATAAATTTCAACAGTTTTGAGCGCTGAGTCTGCTTTATAAAGCCGGGGAATGTATTTTTCGGGTTTGCTTGTAAGCTGCCCTTTTTCGTTAAATGTACCACGGAGGGACGAAAAAATCAATTCTCCGTCATCAATAAAATAGCCGGCAAATTCGCTTTGTTCAGAGTTTATCGGCTCCCCTATTTGCTCCAGCTCAAAGGGTGTTTCATCTTTGCTCCAGTCCATAGCAAGCGTCGTAGAGCGCATTTCCTGCACTGCTTTTTTATAATAATATCCATTTCTATCTCTTGAAAACTGATTTCGTACACGCCTCCAATTTTGTTTTGCTTCGGCATATTCGCCAGCCTGTTTTTGCATCGTGGCAAGCCATACGCCCCCTTGCGGATATATCCTACCGCGCTCACGTCGATACACCTCGCCGTAGTAGTAGGCCGCTTTTGCGTAATCGTGATTTGCCCGCAGCGCCTCTGCATATTTGTACTTTACTTCGCCTTTTGCGCTGTCCATTTCCATAGCGCGCGTGTAGTAGCGCAATGCTCCGTAGGGGTCATTTTCTTCCATGGCCTTGTCGCCCAGGTTCAACCAGTCCTGCAATCTCTGGGCAGTTGCCGCTTCCGCGAAAAAGGCAGCCACAAGTATTAGCGCTATTTTCAAGATTGACTTCATAGAAACACCGGGCAGAATTTGTGTGGAATCTGGTTTTTGCCACTTGATTTATTGAATAAATACTGCACTGAAAATTCAAATCCACCTCGGTTTCTACTCGCCGGTTTTAGGGAGCTCACATTTATATCGTAGCTCGCTGCCACGCGCCAGGCATCCAGGTCAAAGCCCACCATAGCAATGCCGCTATCGCCAAAACGGCCAAAGTATCCGGCAAAAATGCTGCGGTAGATTATGCTTTCGTCCATAAGCACATAGCGCAGTGCCGATCCAAAAATTACTTCTGTAAACGTAGCCTGATCCATCCAGCGCACAGCCGGCATCAGGTCAAAATCTTCGGCTATTTTCCAATCTGCCGTGGCGTAAACCGATGAGCGAAAGGGCAGCTTTATGCCTGTATCGTTGTAAAACGATTGCTTTGGCGAGGTAACATTATGCCCCGAAAAACCGATAGTCAGACTTTTCCGGTATTCGGGATTGTAGGTGTATGTCGCACCGGCATTCAGGTTGAAGTACCACCTGCTATTTCGGGCAAAATTTTCTCCGGTTGGCAGATTGGGGTCGTACACCACGCCATTAAACTGGTTATTAAAACTTAGTGCGTCGTAATTCAGTTTTATCTGGGTTACTCCCGTTTGCAGTCCGCCCTGTAAGCTGTGTTTTTCACTTCCGTGAATAAGGTATCTGTATGAGCCACCTGCCAGAATACTCAGCGTATTGTATCTCGAATCGCCGGCATTGTCGTTCATAATGAGCAGCCCCATTGCGATTTCTTTAGGGGTAAATGCAAAGCGACCATCGCCCATTAGAGCAAAACTGGTATAAGGCCGGCTCACTTCTTTCCACTGGGTTTTTTGATTGGCATTGAGCCGGTATTGGGCATCAAAATTTCCAATTTCTGCGGGGTTGAGCATTTGAGGTGAAAAGAAAAACTGCGAGAAGTGTACGTCTTGACAAGAGAGCGTTTGCGCAAAGCAAAATAAACTGGCTATTATTCCGATGGTCTTCATTAGCGCAGCAGGGTAATATTTCCTTTGGTAAAGTACTCTTGCCCGTTACCGCAACGTGCGCGCAGATGGAAAACGTAAACGGCAGGCTCTGCTAGATTGCCTTTATAACTTCCGTCCCAGCCTATACTTTGATTTGTAGTTTTGAAAACCAACTCGCCCCAGCGGTTAAAAATCGAAAATTCCAAATCGGTGATGTTTCCGCCGCGCACCCATACTTCATCATTTTCGCCATCGCTATTTGGCGTAAAGGTATTGGGTATAAAAATATTGGGCTCGCCGCAAATTGCTTCAAATACGTAAATCGTTACGCTATCTCTTCGCAGGCAGGTGCCAAACTCGCCATTGTCAATGATCAGCACTTCATAGGTGGTCGTAACCATTGGGCTGGCGGTGGTAATTCTCGAATTGGGACTAGCAAGCGTTTGAGGCGGGCTCCATTGATAATTGTAAAAATCGGCAGCGGGCAAGGCAGTGAGGGTGCTAGATCCGCCTTCCAGAATATTTTCAGGATCGGCAGAAGCTTCTATGGCCATGCTGCCCAGGCTTGAGACATAAACCGTTGTTGAATTCTCAACGGAACAGCCCTGAGAAGTGGAGCTGATTACTGTAAAAGTCGTTGGTTCGTTTACCAAAACAAGAATCTGTGTACTTCCCTGACCAGATAAAATATACTCTTCGGGTTCCCAGATGTGTGATAGTTTATTTCCGGGAAAATCGTTGCTAACTGTAATCCTGGCTGTATCGCCAATGCAGATATACTGGTTTGCCGATACGCTTGTACCCGCGGAGAGCAAGCTCACAGCTATACTGTCTATCAGGCTGCAGCCGCCATTTACAGCTTTTATGTAATAGTACGTAATGCTGGTTGGCGTAACTGTAATTGTGCTGTCGCCGGATGGATTTAAAAGAGAGCCAAAATCGCTGTCGGTTGACCATAAAAAGCTTTGCGCCAGCCCATTGCTGTTTGCTGATAGCATTAGGGGTTCGCCTAAACAAGCAAGCGTATCGCTGTTCGTTTCCAGTGAAATAGGGTTTACAGTTATTTCAATAGATGCTGTGAGTTCGCAACCGTATTCTGTATTCGCGGAAGCGGTAAGCGTAACTGTTTCAGAGGCATCTAAAACGATATTTTGGGTGGAGTCGCCCGAAATGATTTTATCATCGGGAAGCCAATCGAAAGTCGCTGCATCCACATTCCCCGAAAGGGATACCGAAATCGGTAATTCTTGCACAGCGCAGAGTAAGGTATCGCTCAAGCTGATTTGAAGATCTGGTTTTGGCGAAAGAAAAATGCTGTCAACGCTTTGGCAAAGGCCATTTGAAGTGAGGAGGTAAATGGTTTGATCGGAATCGGGGTTGTAGGTAAAACTGCTGTCGGTAGAAATAGTTGTTGTAAAATTGGGATCGGTAGCCCATTGATAAGAACTCGCTGAACCCTGCGAATTGGCGGTAACGGTGAAGTTTGTGCTAGTACATGATGTTAGGGTATCAGCGATCATGATTTCCAGCTCGGGATAAACGGTGACTGTTTTTACAATCGTATCTGAAATATTACAGGCGTCGGGATCGGTTACCACCAATGCAATTTCGAAAGTGCCCGAATTACCGGGGTGAAAGGTGTAATTTTCATTGAATGAAAAAGTTCCATCGGGCAGTAGCCATTGATAGTTCGGATTGCTTCCGCTGTAAAGCGTACTGGTATTTTCCAATACAATGGAATCGGGCAGACAGAAATTTTCAGCTTCGAAATCGGCGAAAATAAGAGGCAGGTCAAAGTCGATTTTTACTACGCCGAGGTTGCAGTTGGTGCTGTTATTTGTTGGGCTGTACGCATTTGAGGGAAAGGCAGGCCAATCGTCGTGACTTCCGCAGCCGGCGCATGCTGCCTGATATATTTTACCAGATTTATCAAACCGGCTGGTGCCTCCGTCAACATGCTCTGCACTTTGGTTACCGCCATAAAAAGAGGCAAAGGTCAATGCGCTTGCATCGCCTTCGAGCACCATAAAATAAAAGTCATTGTTATCGGTTGTGGCTTGAATGGCATCTGAAGTAATGGGTAGGCCATTGGTGCCGCCCACACCTCCGTTTACAAGTGGACCGCCCCATCCAGAAAGGTAAATGCGGTTACAAATATCAACCGAAAAGGCGGTTGGTGAGAGATTCGGTATATTCTGACCGTTTCCAAAAACAGTTGACCAGGTTCGGGAATCCAAATTGTCGGAAAAGCTGCTGAGCAACATACCGCTATTGGGTATTGCGTAATCAGCATTATCGATAAACGTATTATCGGGTGCTCTCGTTTGTCCATAAATATGCGGGCGACCCACGTCATCGCGCTCCACAAAATAAATTTGATCGTAAGCGCTTGATCCGTAGTAGGTCATGGCGTTTAGCGATTGCATGTCTTCGTTAAAAACTGCAATAAAACCATCGGCTATTCCGCCAAATTCGGTTTGAAAAGCATTGGCGCTTGTGGGAAGATTGAGCGATGTGGTGCCGCCGGCAACCGTAATTCTCCGGTCGTACGTGGCATCTATTGAGTAAATGGCATCGGCACCATCACCGCCAAAAAAGGTCGCTGCGAGTACTTCTGAAAGATCTGGATTCATGCGAACCAGAATACCATCCTGGCCGACATCTTTTACGGTTTGAAAGGCAGATTCAGACACCGGAAAATCATCGGAATAGGTATGAGATCCGATAATGATATTTCCATCACCGTCTATTTCTATTTCGCCACGCATCTCGTCGGCGTAATTTTTCTTGAGGCTGGTGGCAGAGTTTATTCCGTCGTTTCCCTGCCCACCCAGATAGGTTGATGAAAGCAATGATCCGCCATTTGCACTTAGCCGCGAAACAATAATATCGGTTCCTTCCTGGTACGATACACCTATACCGCCGGGGACAAAAAGCGTACCGCCGGCAAATGTTGTTTGAAAAGCATTGGTAGTAGTGGGAAAATTTGCTGAGCCGGATGTGCCATATACGTAGAGTTCGTTGTTATCATTTACAATTAAACTATGTGGAAGATCATCTTTTGCTCCGCCAAGATAGGTGCTGTAAATTAGGGAAGTACCATCAAGTGAATATTTGGTGATGGCAATATCTGTTCCTGTAAGGCTGCCTTGTCCCTCTCCGCCGGCCCAGGTGGCTTGATAGGCGCCTATTGTAACGGGATAACCAGTCCCAAAGGCAGAGCTGCCAGAGTATAAGAACCCTTGCGAATCATATGTTGCAGAGTATCCGAAATTGTCTGCAAAGGAGCCACTAAAAGTGCTGAAAATCAATTCGGGATCTATAATAAGTTCTCGTGATGGGTCGTAATCTCCAAGCTCAAACCCAAGGATATTGCGGCTTAGAACGTACTTGCATTCCACTTTCGTAATATTGCCGTTAATTATCTGATAAGCAAAGGGTTTTGATTCGAGTACATCGCCAACTGAAGTAGAGATCTCGAGCTGTCCTGCAGAATTGATTTTTGGTTTTACACCGGCGTATTCTATTTGGATAAGACCTGGCGAAGCGCCTGGTTTTAAAATAAAATCGTATTTCAAAACGGCATTGCTATACACTTTGAGATCAATGCCTTGATAAATTTCGGTGTATCGCACAGCTTCGAAGGCTTTTAAGTTTCCGGCCCATTTTGTTGGGTCGTTGCCAATATAAAAGTTGTAATCTGTATCAAAGGCCTTTTCGCCGGAAGGCAAACCGGAAGCATTTTTAAATATCATTTGATAGGCATGACATTTTAGCTTTTCAGGTGGCGGCATTGGGTTTGGATTGCCCGAGTGGGCTGAAAAAACGGCGCTGGTAGTTTCTACATCGTAGAGATCGAAAGTAAACCGATCAGATTCGAAATACACTTTTCCGCCAGGGATATCTGCGCGGTATTTCACCGCATGATTCCACTGGCCGCCATTTTCGATAAAACGATGTTGAGCCGACACATTCGCAGCAGCGAAAACGAATACAAACAAAAGCAATTGGTAAATTCTCAATTTGATACGCATTTTGGAGGGTGAATTTACGGAAAACAAATTTACGAGGTGTAATTCGAAGATTTGAATTGTATGGGCATTGCATGGCTTCGTTCATTACACGCGTTAAATTTATTTGTACATTACAAATATTGTATTCCATAACAATGTACAGTTGCACGCCATAATGTACAGACGTTGCACGCCATAATGTACAGACGTTGCACGCCATAATGTACAGACGTTGCATGCCATAATGTACAGACGTTGCACGCCATAATGTACAGACGTTGCACGCCATAATGTACAGACGTTGCATGCCATAATGTACAGACGTTGCATGCAACGTCTCTACGTATAATTGAATTATAAAACCATAACAATGAAAAAATACCAAAACAAATACCGCATTCCATCTGCCCGGGCGCAATGGTGGAATTATGGATGGAATGGTGCCTATTTCATTACAATTTGCACAGCAGGCCGCAAATGTTTTTTCGGAAAAATTGTAAATGATAAAATGGACTTGTCGCGCACCGGAATTCTTGCTGATGTTTTCTGGTATACCATTCCGCAACGTATTCCGCATGTGGAATTGGGTGATTTTGTGGTGATGCCAAATCATATGCATGGCATTTTGATTTTGAATAAACCTGGATCAGGGGAATCTGATAAATCTGCGCTATCGCCGGGTTTGCCGCCGTTGCCGCCCGTTGTACAGATGTTGCATGCAACGTCTCTACCGGATGTGCCGGATATACCGGATGGTGGATCGCCACCACCTAATAAAAATCAAAAAATGTCTGAAATGTCCCCGAATGCCGAAACGGTATCTGCCATTGGCCGATCTTATAAATCTGCGGTAACGTTTCATGCAAATAGGCTGGGATTGGAAAATGGCTGGCAGCCACGCTTTCATGACCACATTATCAGGGATGACGGTGAATACCAGCGCATATCAGATTATATTGTCAGTAATCCCCAAAATTGGAAGGATGACAAATTCTATTCTTAACCAGAACGGAAGTTGGTGTTAGATATAAGCTGAGGCACTAAATTCATAGATTGCACGTTCTTTTGCACCTCATTGTTTGTGGAATTTCCTATTTTTATGACCATTGAAAATCTTTGAGAAATATTATCGTATTCTCGAACTGCCTACAGACAGCACTGATGTTGATATAAAGGCTGCGTACAGAAGGCTTGCCAAATTATATCATCCCGATAAAAGCGGCAATCAAACCAGTCGCCACAAATTTATTGATGTAAATGAGGCTTATGAGGTGCTGATGAACCGCGATGCCTACGTGAGAGATGCGGTGATCCGTTATCAAAAACGGAAGGAAGCCCGCGAAATCTTGCAGCGAAAATACGGACGAGATTATGCCGCTGGCGCCAGAGAGAGAGCAATGGGAAACGCGGATTTGCGGTTTAGGGAGTTTGAAAAATCACCCATTTATCGCACGGCTTTAGTGATTAATTCTGCGGCCAATTATGTGTTTGTCGGTATTGGCGTAGTAATGATTCTCTCTCCATTTGTGGGCTATTACAGAGAGGTGGTTTACGGTCGGCCGGATGGCAAAGAAGCCGAATTTCATATATTTCCTATCTTCCTCGGGATTTTGTTTCTTTACGGCCTCTGGTATTTTCTAATAAAAAATAAAGATTCCTAATTTAAACCCTATAATTGTGATTAAGACTTTTCTGAAATTTTCGGTTCTATTTCTATGCGTATTAAGTTTTCAATTTGGCCACGCCCATGAAGGAATGTGGATACCTTCTACGCTGGCAAAGCTTGTGGAAGGCGATATGCAAAATGCCGGATTAAAGCTATCTGCCGAAGATATTTATTCCATTAATCAAAGCAGTTTAAAAGATGCCATTGTGCATTTTGGTGGCGGTTGCACGGCGAGTGTCATCTCTGAAGAAGGGTTGATATTAACCAACCACCACTGCGGATATTCGCAAATTCAATCGCACTCATCGGTTGAGAATGATTACCTCAAAAATGGATTCTGGGCAATGAATCATGGCGAGGAACTCCAGAACCCGAACCTCACAGCCACCTTTGTGGTGCGAATAGAAGACGTTACAGAATTTGTGGAGAAACGTACAAAAGGATTAAAAGGCGATGAGAAAATGGCGGCTATTGCCGATGTAACGAGAGCGCTCGAAAAAGGAGCTACCGAAGGAAATGGCTACGAAGCCAGCGTAAAGCCTTTCTTTTATGGAAATGCATACTATATGATTGTTACCGAAACGTATCGCGATGTGCGTTTGGTAGGAGCTCCGCCATCGTCAATAGGTAAATTTGGTGGCGATACAGATAACTGGGAATGGCCACGCCATACAGGCGATTTTTCACTTTTTAGAATCTATGCAGCTCCCGATAATTCACCGGCAGATTACAGCGTAGACAATGTGCCTTATACCCCAAAGTACAGCCTTCCGGTAAATATGGATGGCCTGAAAGAAGGCGATTTTACGATGGTTTTTGGATTTCCCGGTAGTACCGATCAATACCTTTCGAGCTATGGCGTAAAATACATTACAGAGGTTCAAAACCCTGTAGCTATTGCGATGCGCGAAGCGAGTTTGAGCGTGATTGATGCTGCTATGGAAAGCAGCGATAAATTGCGTATTCAATATGCGGCAAAGCAATCTCGAATAAGCAATGCATACAAAAAATGGATAGGCCAGAATATGGGTCTTGAGCGATTTGACGCGGTAGAAAAGAAAGAGGCGCAGGAGAAATTGTTTGTAGATGCCGCCCGGGCCAAAGGTTTTGATAGCTATGCAGCATTGCCCGATGAGTTTGCTGTGCTTTACAGCGAAAACGAGCAGTACCAACTTGCGCGCACGTTTTTGATCGAATTTTTCTATTACGGCCCCGAAGCGATTCGGTTTTCTACGAATTTTAAAAAGCTGGCTTCAGAAAACGCATCCCTTACAGAAAATGGCAAAATGAAAGAGGAAAAAGAACGTCTTAGAAATTCGATTGCCGGGTTTAATAAAGATTACGACGCTGAAACAGATCGCCGCATTATGGCTGCACAACTGGCAATATTTGCCGAAAGGTGTCCCGATGTTTTAAATTCGCCTACGCTGAATACCTATCTCGCTAAATACGGAAATTCGAAAGCTGCTGCCGATGCCATTTACGATGAATCGATGATGGACAATGAAGCAGGATTGCTAAAACTACTCGACCTATCGGGTAAGAAGCAGGTAAAAATTCTAAACAACGATCCCATTTACAAAATTGGCGATGAGCTGCTTGAGGCGTACAACGGAAAAGTAAGAGCGGGGTACGAAAACTTTGTGAATCGGGAAAGCGAGATGATGGAAGAATACGTAAAGGCAACCATGGAATTATTTCCGAATAAAAAATACTGGCCGGATGCAAATAGTACCATGCGACTGACTTACGGTAAAATGGAAGGTTCTGAACCGCAAGATGGACTGGAATACAAAGCCTACACAACCCTCGATGGAATTGTGCAAAAATACATTCCCGGTGATAAAGAGTTTGATGTGCCTGAAAGATTGCTCGAGCTTCAGCAAAATGGCGATTACGGCAAGTATGCTACTGATGGAGAGCTTCGCGTCTGCTTTCTCGGTTCTAATCACACCACAGGGGGCAATTCGGGAAGCCCCGCACTTGATGGGAAAGGTCAGCTGGTTGGGTTGAACTTTGACCGCACCTGGGAGAGCACGATGAGCGATTTGATGTTTAACGGAGAGATTTGCCGCAACATCATGGTCGATGTAAAATACGTGCTTTTCATTGTAGACAAATTTGCCGGCGCGGGACACCTTGTAGATGAAATGAAATTGGTTTCATCCGCTGGTGCAGAATCATCAAGAGGTGAACAAAAGACGGTAGAGCCTGTTACCAATTAATTATGAAGAACTGGAAAGAAGAAGATAACAAGCTCAAAAAATCATTTGAATTCAAAGACTTTGTCGGCGCGTTTGGCTTTATGAGTCAAGTGGCATTGATAGCCGAAAAGATGAACCATCACCCCGAGTGGACCAATGTTTACAATACTGTCGACATTGCGCTTCAATCGCATGATGATGGAGATAAAGTTACCGAGAAGGATCATAAATTGGCTAAGGCGATTGATAAGATTTCAGATTTGTGATTTCAGAATGATGATTTCAGACTTTTGATTTCAGAATGATGATTTCAGATTTCAGATTGCGGGCGCATGGTTTCGTGGGTCATTAAGGGGTCTGTTTGTGATTCGAAAAATAGTTTTGCGCACACGCTCAGTTTACTACGCTTTTTAGCGTGGCGTCTCGCCATGCCTACGGCTTGGTATACTCTGGCGCCTCGCCAGGATTTTCATGACTAAGGTTAATCATGACTAAGGTTAATTCGGAGAAGCTTTAGTTATTTGTCACGGCATCCCAAAAAACCCAAACAAGAAGCTTAACCTAAAAAGCTAGCGTTTTCAAATCCGGTTTTCGCTATTTCCAATTATTCCAAAAAAAGCAAAAATTAGATATCAATTCTTATCAACATTGGTTTCAGCATACTCTTAAAGCCTTTATTTTCGTGGCATGATTTCAATAAGTGACCGTGTAGATGGGTTTTTTAATAGAAATGTAATTCCGGAAGTGCTTCAAAGGGGGCGTGCTTATTACCTTTCGGGACATGTGGAGAGCGTTTCTATTAAGCCGCTGCAGAAAAACATCTTTTTTGGGGTAAAGGGGACAATGTCATATCAAGTCTTTCTGAATGTGGATATCCATTCGGTAAAATTGATTTACGAGATGGGTTGCAACTGTCCTTATAGCGGAAAGGGCGCGTGTAAACACATTGCAGCCGCAGGGCTTTGGATCAAAGCAAATTGGAAAACTTTAAGCCTTAGCTTTGATAAAAATCAAGAATTTACCTGGCCGGAAGTATCTAAAATCGATCAAGCGTCTTTAGAAATAACAGAAAATGGCTGGCTGTTAAAGAATTTCAAATCTTTTAATAGGGAAGTACTATACCGATCTCTTTACAAGAGGCATATTCCCGAATTGCGTGACTTTACTATTCGCCAAGCGGATAAAGGTCACTATGAAATTACGTTGGCAATAAGGAAGACTTATTTTTATTCTCAGGCCGAAATCTTTACACTTAACGCAGTTTCTGATAATATCGATCTTAAACTATCCTGTTCGTGTGGTGATGAGCGAAAGCGAGTGTGCGATCATATTGCTGTTTTTTTAAAAGAAGTTTCCGGTAAGCAGTTGACAGCGCTTTTTACAGATTTAGATGAAGATTTTGTTGAGAAAAAGGGTGCCGAAATGCTTAATAACTACGGTTTTGACAAAGAAGCCAACTGGATGGATTATTTCGAAATTGGATTTTCGGATAATGTGAAAACCATTGTTCCAAAGCCATCTCTTTCCAATTTGATATCGCCCGAATTGTGGAGCTTAGAAAATCCCGGCAGCGCGTTTAGTACAAACCCAAATCATGAATTACCGACTATCAGCGATACGGATCAGCCCGATTTTGAGATGGGTTTTTCATTGGAATTTGATCCGTATGATGGCGATTTTGATCTGATACCTATTGTAGCACGCGCCAATAAAAAAGGTGTGCCAATGTCCATTGGTTTTAAGGAGTATGATAAAATAGGTTTTTCTGATCATGTAGTGAAGCAAAACAGAGATATTTCGCTTCTGGCTTTGTGTAATGCGTTGAGCGTAAGCTTTGGGAGTGAGTCGATGGATGAGAAGATTAAATATCTGCTCGAATATAAAACCGCGTTGGAAGAGCATCCCAATATCTATTTGAATACAGCTCCTTCGCACCGCAACTTTCGCAAGGGAGACCTGCTAGACGTAAAATTTCAATCGACTGCACCCCGATTAAAATATATCCTCACCGAGAAAGACGGATTTGTAGAAATTCAGGTAGCTTTTAATCAAGGTGGTGCCGAAGTGTTTCTCAATGCAGAAAATATAGAAGATTTGCATAGAAATTTCTTGAAATCGGGTGAGCACATTTATCTTCTTATTTCAGACTCTGATATCAATCATGTTAGAAGCGCGCGCAAGCTAGATGGTAAAATGGTTGCGCTAAGTAAATTGCCCGCACTTTTTGAAAAATACCTCGGCTATGCACTTAAATCAAGTGATGTAGAGTTTATTAACTTTAAAAAATATGCAGTGAGTACTCAAACTGTTACGGCTGTTGCCAAAGAAATTTACCTCTCGGAAGTAGGTAATTTCGTTCTTTTTCGACCATTTATCCGGTATGAAAACGATTATCTCATGGATGCCCTTTCACAAGAAAGTCAGTGGGAAGTTGGTGAAGAAGGAATTGTTAAAACCGAGCAGGATATGCAAAAAGCAGATGAATTCAGAAATGAACTCTGCGAAATATATCCGATGTTTAAAGACCAGTTTTCCAGAACAGATTACCTTCATATTAGCTACAGAGATTTAATGAAGGACAATACATTCATTAAGATTTTTGGAAAATTTGAAGAGCTGGAAATAAAGGTATTTGGCCTGCGCGATTTAAAAGGGCTTAAGGTAAATCCGTATCCTGGAAAGGTGATTTATTCCGTTAAATCAGGTGTTGATTGGTTTGAAGTAGAGGCGAAAATTGCATTTGGCGACATAGAGATTGGAATAGATCAGCTTAAGAAACGATTTATTCCCGGGAGTGATTATATAGAATTGAGTGATGGTTCAAAGGGAATTATTCCTGCAGAGTGGCTTAAAAAGTTGGAGCGTTTATTTGAAAGCGGAGAAGTAAAAGGAGATAAACTTCTGGTGTCGAGTAAAAAGTTTACTCTGGTAGAAGAGCTTTTTGATGCCCTTGATGATGAAGTGACCTTGCAAATTAATGATAAGAAATCGAAGCTTTTAAATTTTGATAAAATCCAAACCCACCCTTTGCCGAAAGGTATAAAAGGCACTTTGAGACATTATCAGGAAGATGGGTTTCAGTGGCTTTGTTTTTTGGATGAATTTAAGTGGGGCGGTATTCTGGCAGATGATATGGGGCTCGGGAAAACCCTACAGATAATCACTTTTTTAAAGCATGTGATTTTAAAAACCAAGCAGGCCAATTTAATTGTCGTTCCCACTTCGCTTCTCTTTAATTGGGAAAATGAGATTAAAAAGTTCGCACCTTCTTTAAAAGTTCATTTTTATTATGGAAGTCAGCGCATTAAATCTACAGATAATTTTAAGAAGTACGATATCGTTTTTACCAGTTATGGTCATGCGTTAAGCGATATTGAAGTCTTTAAAGATTATAATTTTAATTATGTGATTCTCGACGAATCGCAGGCCATTAAAAACCCGGCCAGCAAAAGATACAAGGCTGTGCGTTTGCTTAAAGCGAATAATCGCATTGCGATGACGGGCACACCTATTGAGAATAACACCTTTGATCTCTTCGCGCAAATGTCGTTTTTGAATCCGGGATTTCTCGGTGCAGCTAAGAATTTCAAGAATGATTTCGCGAAAGCAATTGATACCGACCGCGATGAAAACAGAGCCGCCGAATTGCAGCGATTGATTAAGCCTTTTGTACTTCGGCGTACAAAAAAGCAAGTTGCCACAGAGCTTCCCGACAAAACCGAAGAAGTGCTTTATTGCGAAATGGACAAATCGCAACAGAAAGTGTATGACGCTTTCAGGAATGAATACCGCAACAGGCTGATTGAAAAAATAGATGAGGAGGGAGTAAACAAAGCGCGGTTTGCTGTATTGGAAGGACTCACAAAATTGCGACAAATATGCGATACACCCGAAATATTGCCGGGTGATGAGAAATACACCGGGAAGTCGGTTAAAATAGATTTGCTCGTAAGGCATATCAAAGAGAAAACAGCGAATCACAAGATTTTAATATTTTCTCAATTTGTAAAAATGCTGCGGGTTATTGAAGGCAGAATAAAAGAAGAAGGGATTTCTTATGAATACCTTGACGGCCAATCTAACACCACACAGCGGCAAGCGAGTGTGGAGCATTTTCAGGAAGATGAGACTTGCAGAGTCTTCCTCATTAGCCTGAAAGCGGGTGGCACCGGATTAAATTTAATGGCTGCCGACTACGTTTATATTGTTGATCCATGGTGGAACCCTGCAGTAGAAAATCAGGCCATTGACCGCTGCTACCGTATAGGGCAAGATAAGAAGGTAATAGCCTACAGAATGATTTGTAAAAACACCGTTGAGGAGAAGATTATGGAGCTTCAGAAAAAGAAAAAGGCTATCGCGGGAGACATTGTTACTACTGATGAGGGCATTTTGAAAAAGTTGAACAAAGATGATTTAATGGATTTGTTTGGGTGAATTTCAATGGGCAATAGGCAATGTGCAATTAGCAATAGGTAATGTGCAATGTGCAATGTGCAATGGGCAATAGGCAATGTGCAATTAGCAATAGGCAATAGGCAATGTGCAATAGGCAATGGGCAATTAGAAATAGGCATAAGCGTTATACAATAATCAAGTGAAATAAACATAAACCGAGAGATATTTGAATCATGGATTACTTAAAGTCTCATTTTTATCAGTTGGTTTCAGCCTACACGAACGATGCGGAATTTAGAGAGCAGTTGTGGAAGGAAATTGTATCGGCTTACAGCCAAAAGAAGCGGTACTACCACAATCTCAATCACTTGGATTATATGCTGCGATTGGCGGAAGAGAATAGGGATGAATTGGAAGATTGGGATGTCGTTTCGTTTTCCATCTTTTATCATGATATTGTTTACAACGTAAAGCGCCAGAAAAATGAAGAGAGAAGTGCGGAGATTGCAGCAGAAAAACTTTCACTGCTTGGGCTTGAACCAAAGCGTGTTGAGCGATGCAAGGAGCAGATTCTCGCGACGAAGCATCATAAATTTAGTGATGACTCTGACACTTCGTATCTAATTGATTTCGATCTGGCCATACTTGGTGATACCTTTGAAAAATATAGTATTTATGCCCAGAATGTCAGAAAAGAATACTCCATTTACCCTGATATTTTTTACATAAAGGGTCGGAAGAAGGTGGTTCGGTCATTTCTGGACTCGGAGAGGATTTTTAGAACCAAGCGGTTTTTTGAATTGAGAGAGAAGAAGGCGAGGGATAATTTGAGAAAGGAGCTTGAAATATTGTGAGTAGTTGGTTTTAGATTTTTTGTTTCAACGCTTTCTTAAAAACGCTACGAGAAATTAGGGTTTTATTAGCAAAATCAACTTTTAAGTAAGCCTACCATTGTGAATGAATTATTTTTTGATTCCTTAATTCCCTTTCTCAAATTCTTGAAATGGTTTATGCCGGAGACCAAGTTTTAAACTAAGCAGTGGGGAATGTCTTGAAGGTCAGATTGAAACGGATTCTTAATATATTTTTGAATCAAAAGCATTGATAATACACAGCACATTGTTTAAACTAACAGAACTTAACTTCAAAGCTGTCCTACATTTGGTTAAGTTTACTCTTTATCTAAATTCTTCTTTTATGCGTTTATTCCTATTGCTGTTTCTTGCCTTTACTTTTATGAACGAGGCTTATCCACAAAAAACAGATAGGTCGCCCGAGCTGAAAACTGCCATAGACTCTTTAACGAAACACATAGACGTTGGGGATTTTACAAAAGCGGAAGTTTGGCTAAATGAATCGCGGGCGCGATTAGGCACTGCTCCCCATCATGAAGATTACTTCAATTTGCGCTATAACGAGGGAATCCTTTTGCTAAAAAAGTGGCAGTTAGAATCTGCTGAGCCCATTTTGATGGAATGCTTAGCATTGGCTCGCAAATCTGCCGACTCATCACAACTAGTGATGGCCAACGCTGTGATGAGTCAGCTAAAGGCCGAACAGTCGCTTTACGGGGCTTCCATAGTTTATGGCAACGAGGCATTAAGCTATTTAAAAAGCACCGACAGCCTGCAGTATTATGCCCTTACTTCAAATATTTCCATCTCTTACCTGCACGATCACAATACTGAAAAATCGCTTCAATATGCCTTAGCAGCAAAGGGTTTTTACGAAAGGGAAGAGCGGTATTTGGAATTGGGAGTAAGCCTCAACAATATTGGAGAACTCTACCGTGAGCAATTTGAAGATTATGCAATGGCCGAAAAGCACTACCGAAAAGCTATAGTCATCAATAAATCTCAGGGTTTTAACGCAGGGCTTGCATCCAATTACCTCAATCTGGCGCTTACTTTAGAGAATAATCAGCAAATGGATTCTGCACGTCATTATATATACCTCTCCCTAAAAATACGTGAAGAAATAGGAGACGTTGGGGGCCTTGCCCTTGTGTATAATACGCTGGGGCAGATAAACCTGCGCAATGGAGATATCGAGGCGGCTAGAAAGGCTTTTTCGGAAACAATTCAAATCAGTGAAGAACACCAGATTTACCCGGGATTGTTTTATGGGAACTGGGGTCTGGGCAAAACGTATTCTACCAATGGTGCTTATACTGTTGCGAAAACGTATTATGATAAGGCACTCGGCATAGCCAAGAATCTGAACTCACTGCCAATGATTGCAGACAGCCATAAAAGCTTATACGAGTTGGAACGCGAAGATGGAGATTTCCGAACTGCCTTAAATCACTTCGAAGCATATAGCGCTTATTCAGATTCTATCAGGATGAGGCAAAATGAAAATGAATTTGCAGAGCTGAGAACACGGTACGAAACAGATTTGGCTCACACCGAAAATATGCTTTTAAAAGCGAATCAGGTATCCCAAAATGCAGAAATCAAAAGGCAGCGCATCATGTCAATTGGGTTGTGGTTGCTTCTGGGATTAGTGCTGGTTATAACGTTAATCCTTTTCATTGGCTACAGCAGGCGAAGTAAGTCCCTTAAAAAGGAAGCCGCCTTGCGTCAAGAGCTCCAAACCCAGTACCAAACCGTAAAAGTTCAAAAAGAAGAGCTCAAAGAGCTGAACGAACTGAAAAACAATATTTTTTCTGTTCTCGGACACGATTTAAAGGCACCACTTACAAGCATTTCATCGTTGGTAGGTCTTATGAATTCGGACGATTTAGAACCGGAAGAATTCGCCAAGCTCACTCAGCAGCTGGAGCAGGAGACGAAGGCCGGGTTAATTTCACTTCAAAATATTCTGGTATGGTCTCAGGCGAAAACTGGAAAAGGAAAACCAGATGTAGAAGAACTATCCGTCGCGTCGGTGGTGAATGAGTGCCTGACAAATAGCAAGCGGCAAATAGAAAATAAGGAACTCCTTATTTCCACCGACTGGGGTCGCGCGCGAACCATACCGGCAGATAAGAATCAATTTAAAAGTATAGCGTTCAACTTGATTTCTAATGCGATCAAATTTTCGCCCAAGGGTGGAAAGATCAAATTGAAAACATTTAAAGATGCAGAGGGAACATATTTCCTAGTTCGCAATGCGGGCGAAGGAATTTCTGAAGAATTGGTCGCAAAGATTAACAAGAGCCATAAAGTCATTTCGAAACGTGGAACCCAGGGAGAGAAAGGTACAGGGATAGGTTTGCGTATAGTCAGCGATTTTGCTGAACTCCACGGGGGCTATTTGAAATTTCGCACTATTGAAACCGGTGGAACTGAAGTAGAAGTGTTTTTCCCTTCTGAAAAAAGGAGTTTGAAGGCTTTGGCGTAAACTGCTTTGTGTTTAGCATTGTAGTAGATACAATTGGCAGAGTGGGTGTTGCACAGCTCTATGGCAAAGGTCTGATTTGATAGTGCGACTTTCGTGTCTGGGATTTGTTTGAGAATAAACCATGATGTGAAATATTTAGAATGAATTGTAAAACGATGATTACATATTCTAATTTAGCTGTTTATTTAAATTTTAAGTTGAAATAGGTTTCCTCAAGATCGCCTATAAATGATTAACATTTTTAATTTAATTCAGTGAAATATTTTTCATCTTTAATTATTTTGTGTTTTGTCCTGGATGGTCTCTCAGCTCAAACCAATTCTTCAGCCATCACTACAGATACGGCATATTACCAGACGAAGAAAAGAGGAAATCTAAAACCCGTTCCATCACGCAAGGCTGATGTAAGAATTATTACTTCATCGCAAAATGGAAGTGCTGTGGAACGGAGAATATCTGATATGGATACAGGAAGCTTAACCCAGCACAAATTTTATAAGGACGGGCGCCCTTCCGGCAAATGGCAGTATTATGATGAAACTGGCAAGGTTGTTCGTGAGCGCAATTTTGATAAGTTGGTTTATGGATATTGTGCGGATGAGGAGCCAGTCAGTGACACGTTGCTCTTTACACAATTTGGGAAAGGTTATAGCGATTTGATGAATTATCTTGGTGAAAATATTAAATATCCGATAGAGAGCTTAAGCAGCGGTGTTAATGGCAGAGTGAGAATCAAATTTGTGGTAAATGAATCCGGGAAGGCGATTGTTTTAAACATCTGCGGCGATGGTCTCGATGGTTATTGCGATCTTGTTGTCTGGGAAATTATTGAGAATATGCCATTGTGGTCGCCACCGACGGAAGACGAAAAACCAGTAAGAGTAAGTTTTTACTTACCTGTAAGCTTTAAGTTGAAGTAAACACTTTTAGGTGCAACGCTTCAACGTATATTTGGGTTTGAAACAGAAGCAATGAAGCATTATTTTTCCATCCTTGTAATGAGCTTTTTCCTCTGTGGAATTACGAGTTTAACTGCCCAGGTTACCTTGCATCCAACTAAGAGTGATACCACGTATTTCAAATATACGATGAACGGAAAGTTAAAGCCCGTTTCGCGCTTAAAGGCAGAGATTCGAATAGTTGAATTTTCTAAGTACATGACAAAAATTGATATATATCCATATTGTTCTGATTCTTAGGATTTAACAAACAGCTTGCTAAATGGTCTAATCCATGCTTGAAGATACTTTTTGCTTTGCGGCCATGTTTTTTTATTGTTATTGGTTTTACATTTTGATGCAGATAGATACCAACTTTATAACACCAAACCAAAGCCATCATAACCAGCAGTATTAGTTTTTCTATACGTTCTATTTCTTGTAGATGCGTTT
>NZ_JAAGVY010000014.1 GCF_010686655.1 Cryomorpha ignava
CACATATACCCATGAAAGCGCAAGTAGCTGTGCAACGAAAACTACTCATTCTTGTTTATACGCTTTGCAAAAAAGATCAAGAGTATGAACCAGACTATTTTAATAAAAAAATAGCCCAAGCAGAAGCTCAGGCTACACAGGATAAACTCAAGAAGAGTCTTCCTTTGGAAGTGTAAATATACGACATAAAAAAATGTCGAAATAAATTTGGATTTTTACACAGTACCTGAAAGGGTGACATAAATCAACGAGTAGAGAAAGCAAAGCGAAACTGCGTCGTAAATCTATTAAAAACACGCCTAATCCCACAAATACCTTTCATCATACTCAACATTGTCTCTCTCTAAAATTCTCAAAAACTCTTCTTTAAACGTAACATTCAAATGATGTTCATGCTGATTTGAAATATATTCTACAACTCCAGCAACATGACTGGGGCTGACAGAAAATGCACCATATCCATCTTGCCAGAAAAAATTGTAAAACGGATCGCCTTTTTCTTTTATCCATTTTGAAGAGTGAGATTTAAGCTCTTGAAGGAATTTTTCCAATGTGATTTTCTTCGATAACATACAAAGTACATGAACATGATCGAGGTGCCCACCAATTTTAATGGTTGTACATCCCAGATTGTTACAGATTCCGCCCAAATAACTGTGCTAAAAATGATGTGGGTGTATTGATTTACGAGTGACTGTCCCAAGGTTGTATATTTTAGATGAAATAGTAATGACAATTACAATTGAATTTACAAATTATAATTAATTACCAGAATAATAATTCGATCAAAAAACAAAATTCTTGTTGATGCGATAAAACATTGCACAAATTAGATGGAGAGATGCCGCCCTTTTGACGGAAAGGAATTCGTATGGACAGGGCTTTACCTGGTGGGGAATTTTATCGATGGGTTGCACCCATCGCTTTTAAATATCGCCCTTTCAGGGCTTCAATTTACTTGAGAATCTGTATAGCTGATTTCTTTCATCTCTTTTATATGTCACTCTTCTGACCGACGACTTTGAGGGAATGCCTATGCAAGGGAATCCATATGGATTATTTAAATATGTAAGCGCTTTAAAACTAAAGTGTGAAAACACACAATCAAATCTACTTATATAAAAGACCCAACTCACGCCTTAACTATTTTTAGAGGCGACGAACATTATGCCAGTATTAAATCTGCTATGAACTAAATCTTCGCTGTCTTCATTTTCATCATCTACTTCCCCAACAAACCTTCCATCGCAATCTCCAACTTATTCAACCTTTCTTCAATAGAAAAAGTAGAAATGGCATTCATCTCTTCAATTTTTTGAAAAACTCTAAAAAGCCTTTTGGTCTTCGATTTCGTAATTTGATTCCCGTTTTCTATTGTGGTTATTTTCTTATCAATACTTAGATATACCCCGTTTTCTGAAATGATATTCTGTTCGGTGCACAGTAAAATAGTGCCGGAATGAAGGTTGGTATTTATGTTTTCATTTACTTCAATTGCCAGTTCTCCTTGCACAAAGTGCTTTGGGAACTTGAAGGTTGGAAAGTTTGACATGCTCTCCTTCTTTAAAAAGCTATCCCAGTTGCGCGCAGATACAATAGGTATGGAAACGGTTTCTAGAGCAGAATTATTCACAATAAAATTCTGTAAGTTGAATTTTGCATACTCATTTACGGTAAGTTCCATTGTAATGAGCTTTTCGAGCGGAATGTTGAAATATTTAGCAATTTTAATCGCCACATCCATCTTGGGTTCTGCTCTATTTTCTTCATATGCACTTATACTAGCGCGAGTCAAGTCAAATAAGTTAGCAAAGTCAGACTGACTCAATCCCTTGATTGTTCGTATCTTTCGAATATTCTTCCCTATTGAACTCATAATATTGCTAATAATTTGTACATTTGCTAAAAATGTGTTAATATTGTCACGTAAAATTAGCAACAAGTATATGGAAAAATAAAAAAAGAATCAAAAACTTAACTCTCTGACATAATATTATTTGCTTTCCTTTAGGGAAATAATAAATTTACAGCATAGAGAGTAATCAAACTAAAATTTAAAACGATTAATAATGAAAGACGATTTCAATAAAGTAAAAAACTACATTCTCGATCTGGGTCATTCCATCACAAAGGAAGATGAAGCGGATGGTTTATTGGTAATAGACGACGAAGGTTTGGGAATTAAAAATCTCGTAATAGGCCTTGCCGATTCTATATTGATAATGGAGCAGTACATTTTGGAGCTAAAACATGCGCCAAAAGAAACGTACATCGAATTATTAAAGAAAAACAGGGACATTATTCACGGAGCCTTTGTATTGGATGAATCAGGTCAAAAGTTGATTTTCAGAGATACACTTCAAATGGAGAATCTCGATCAGAATGAACTTGAAGGCTCTATCAATTCACTTACTTTATTGCTTTCAGAATTTTCAGAACAGCTTATTGGCTACTCTAAACACTAAAACGTTAAACGATGAATTTTTTAAAAAGATTATTTAAAATAGGACAAGCCGAAACACATTCGGCAATAGATAAATTGGAAGATCCAATTAAACTTACAGAGCAAGGTATTCGCGATATGAAGGAAAATCTTTCTAAGAGCTTGCAGGCTTTAGCAGAAGTTAAAGCAATGGCTATTCGCGCCAGAAACGATAATGAAACTTATACTGATAATGCAACGGACTATCAGGAAAAAGCAATGCTTTTGCTTCAACGCGCTGAAAAAGGAGAGCTTGAAGGTGCAGAAGCAGATCGCCTGGCAACTGAAGCTTTGATGAAAAAAGCAGAAAACTCGAAAATGGCAGAGACTTCACTTACTGAAAAAGATAGATTTGAAAAGTCGGTTGTGCAACTTGAAGGAAATGTAAAGACCATTAAAACCAATATTGGCAAATGGGAAGCTGAATTAAAAACGCTGAAAGCACGCGTAAAAGTGAGCAACGCAACAAAGAGTTTAAACAAGCAATTGGCTCAAATTGACTCTACCGATACGGTTTCTTTGCTTGAGCGCATGAAAGAAAAGGTAGCTCAGGAAGAAGCTTTGGCAGAATCTTACGGCGAAATTGCAAATGAAAGCAGAAGTATTGATGAAGATATCGACAAAGCGCTTGAAGGAAGCGTGGCCAGTAAAGCTCAAGATGAATTGGCAGATTTGAAAGCAAAAATGTCAAAAGGGAAGTTAAATTAGAATGAGCTTAGAAAAAGGTAATCTTAATTATAAAAAAGCATGATAGAATTATTCCATGCTACCTTTTCGCCTGTGAATATCATTCCGGCCATTATACTCACTTTCGTGGTGTGCTATTGGTTACTGATCATTTTCGGTGCCTTGGATATTAATTCCTTTGATGTTGAGGTTGATCTTGATGCCGATATGGACATTGATGCCGATGGTGGCACGTCAGAATTTTCGGTTTCGTGGTTAAACAACGTTTTGTCATTCTTCAATATCGACAAGATTCCATTGATGATTTTTCTGACTTTCACAGCCATTCCGCTTTGGGCAATAGCAGTAATGGTCAATCATATACTGGGTAACGAATCGTTTTTGCTATCGCTGCTTTTCCTTATTCCAGAGTTTATTCTCAGCGTTTTAATCGCAAAGCCGTTGACCATTCCGTTTGTGAAAATATTTAGCAAACTGAATGAACCGACTGAACAAAATGCAAATTTACTTGGGAAAATGGGCAAAGTGGTTATTAGTGCATCAGATTTGAAAATGGGACAAGCTGATGTGAATATCGATGGATCGAGCTATCGCTTGAACATCAAAACAAAAAATGGAAAAATAATGCGTGGCGAAAGTTTGCTTATCGTCAATTTCTCAGAGCTGGACAAATGCTACATAGTTGAGCCTTATGAATCAATCAATTAAAAAATAAAAAATGGAAATGTTAGGTAATATCGGCTTCGGGATAGTCATCTTAGTCGTAATAGTCATCATCGGAATTATCGTGATGATTTCAAGATGGTACAAAAAAGCATCGCAAGGACAAGCGATTGTGAGAACCGGGGTGGGTGGAACAAGAGTTTCCTTCAATGGAATTTTAATCGTTCCCGTTTTGCACCGAATGGAAACAATGGATATTTCATTAAAAGCCATTCAAATCGAAAGAGCCGGTGCGGCAGGATTGGTTTGTAGAGATAACATCAGAGCCGACATCAAGGTTGCGTTCTTCATCCGTGTAAACAAAACGCTTGAAGATGTAATTCAGGTGGCGCAATCTGTAGGCTGTATTCGTTCGTCAGATCCCGCAGCACTAAACGATCTTTTTGACGCAAAATTTTCGGAAGCGCTTAAAACCATTGGTAAGAAGTTCGATTTTGTTGACTTGTACAATAAACGCGACGAATTTAGAGAAGAGATCGTCAATATTATCGGTACCGATTTGAATGGTTTCATTCTCGACGATGCCGCGATTGACTATTTGGAACAAACGCCGCTTTCGCAAATGGATGAAAGTAATATTCTCGACGCGGAAGGTATCAAGAAGATTATCAGCATTACGTCGCGAGAGAAAATTCAGTCGAACCAAATTGAGAGAGACAGACAAAAAACAATTAGAAAGCAAGATGTTGAAGCGCAAGAAGCCATTCTGGAGCTCGACAAACAACTTGCAGAGAAGGAAGAAAAGCAAAAACGGGAAATTGCGAATATAAAATCGCGCGAAGAAGCCGAGATTGCTAAAGTACAGCAAGAAGAGACTCTGAAATCGGAAAGATCGCGCATTATAACCGAAGAAGAAATTCAAATTTCGGAACAGAATAAAGAGCGTGAAATAATTGTAGCATCAAAGAATAAAGAAAGAACTTCCGCTGTTGAAACAGAGAGAATTGAGAAGGACAGATTGCTGGAAGTTACCGAGAGAGAGCGTATTGTAACGCTGGCGCAGATTGCGAAAGAGAAAGCAATTGAAACCCAGAAGCGTGATATTCAGGAAGTCATTCGGGAGCGTGTGGCGATTGAAAAAACGGTGGTTGATGAAGAAGAAAACATCAAGGACACTCGTGCAAGAGCTCTGGCCAATCGCGAGAAATTAGTCGCTGTCACCAAAGCGGAAGAATCTGCGGAAGCGGCACTTGTAGAGAAAATTAAAGCAGCTGAAGCAGCCAACCAGGCGGCAGAATTTACGGCAAAGCAAGTCATTATTGAAGCTCAGGCCGAAGAAGAATCTTCCATAAAGCGTGCAGCAGCCATGAAAACCATGGCCGATGCCGAAGCGGCCAGGGAAGCAGCTCACGGAATAGCCGAAGCACAAGTAATGGAAGCGAAAGCCACTGCAAGACAGAAAGAAGGAGATGCGGAAGCCGCAGTAATTGAAGCACGCGCTATGGCTGAAGCCAAAGAAATTCAAGCGAAACAACATGCACGAGCCATTTCCGATTTGGAAATAGGTAAAGCCGAAGCTGAAGTAATCGAAGCAAAAGCGGTAGCCGAACAGAAAAAAGGACTTGCAGAAGCTGTGGTGAGCAAAGAGAAGTACGATGTGGAGGCAGAAGGAATTCACAAGAAAGCCGATGCCATGAAAAAATTGGACGGCGTTGGAAAAGATCACGAAGAATTCAAGTTGCGATTGGATAAAGAGAAATCGGTTGAATTGGCTCAAATCAGCATCCAGAAAGATATAGCAGATGCTCAGGCCGAAGTTATTTCGAATGCGTTGAAAACTGCAAAAATCGATATTGTTGGTGGTGAAGCTGTATTCTTTGATAAGATTATTAGCGCCATTTCAAATGGAAAATCGGTGGAGCGTATGATTGACAACAGCGGTACTTTGGGTCAATTGAAAACCCAATTGCTTGATGGTATCGATGGCTCTACATTGAAAGAGAAGATTGGAAGTTTGGTAGATCAGTTTGGAATTTCATCTGACGATTTGAAGAACCTTTCGGTAAGCGCATTGATTTTTAAAATGATGCAAGAGAATAGCGATGATAAGCAGCAAGGGGTTTTAAACTCGTTGCTTTCGGCGGCGAAGGCCGCGGGAATTGGTGAAAAGACGCCGCATAGTTTGGGGATTAAGTAATGTCTGTCCAGAAAGCCCGCTATCGGCGTTGCACTTGAATTGAAAACAGTCATTGACAAATGTCAACTCCTTGCTTTTCAATTCTGCGTGCGCCTTGCTATCGAACTTTCTGACTCAGACATTTGAGTGCGTTGACATACCCAGAAATTAGACTGTAGTGAGTAAGTTATTTAAGGTAAAGTGTTTCAAATTTCGGAATACTTTACCCTTTATTATTCGGATTAGAATTCGTGAAAATCAATATTTAGTGAACTAAACAAATGCAAGAAGAGCAAGAAAATACAGAAGAGCCGGGCACCGTTTTAGAGCAGGGAACTTACGAGATCATCAAAGATCGACTGTTAAAGCAGGGCGATATTTTACGTTCGAAGCTGGATAAGCTCAACGAAGCCAGAAAAGATGTGTTTGGTGCTATTGAAACGACTTTGCTCACCACAGAGCGCATTACCACAGAAAACAATTGTGTACCACGGGACATGGTTGCGATAGCCGATAATTTCATTTTTGGCTATAACGTTTTTATGGGCTTGAAATCGGTTACGCTTTTAACGGATGTTTTTAACATTTATGAATATAAAGACCGGAGTTTTATTAAGAAGGACTTGGAGCTGATTAACAACCAGTCTTTTATTCGCGACTTTGAAAATCTATACAAATACTATAAGCAAACACAGTTTGCAAAGTTCGCTGTAACCGGCCCGTTTCTCTACATTATTTTTAAAATTGGTGACAACGAAACCGACATCAAAGTTTTTAAATGGCAGATTGATGGCAATGCTTTAATTTATTCGGAAGATAGGGCTGCGAATGAATTTAGTTTTCCCGATCAGCAGCAGTTTCGATGGAAGAAAACGACGCGCGATATGTTTCGTGACGGGCTACACCCGCATATTTCTATTGAAGATCAAATTTTCGTAGAAACCGTTGGCGGCGATTTGACTATTAAAATAGAAGACAATACTGAAGATGGGAAGGGGATTTTTAACGAGCCGGTTGAATACAAAGACCAGGTGCTGCACGATGCTGAAATTCTTTACTCTATCGTTGGAAATTTGATTTTTCTGAAGATCAAACCTTATAAGGAAAACACGTTTCGGTACATTATATACAACAAGAAAATTCAGCAGGCTATGCGTGTTGATGATATTGAGAATGCGTGCGTTTTGCTGCCCGAAGACTATGGTGTGATTTTCCCGAAAGGATATTATTTACAAACCGGCGAATCCAAAATATTCAATACCGATTTGAATTCGATGCTTTACGAAAAGACCATTGAATCGCCCAACGGAGAAGATTTTCTATATATTTTTTACAATAGAAAATCGGGAACTTACATTTTGCTTTCGTATAATTTAATTTCGCAAACTGTTGCCAACCCTGTTATTTGCCACGGCTATTCCATTTTCGGCAGTGGCGAGATGTGCTATTTTAAGGGCGAAAATGAAGCTCAGAAACATCATGCTATTCAGATTTGGCAAACACCTTATTTATTAGATGTTGCCGACTTTGTTGGAAAAGAAGATTCCTTTTTATCCAAAATTGGAAATAAGGACATTGTGAAGGGAATGGCGGAGAGTAATGAAGTGCTAAGCCTGATACATAAAAAGGACTCTTACGCCAATCTTTACATCGATATTGTAAGGAAAGTAACGGGTATTGTCGATTCGTTTTATTGGCTTGATAAAAAGGAAGCGTTTAATTTGAGTGCTACGCTTGCTGAAATCAGAACCGTTGCAGATTCTGCCATTAATGAGTTTGAGAAAGTCATTAAAATCAAGAAGAATACGCAAGAAGAATTTAAACGTGTAGAAGTGGAGGTTACCGCTTTGATGCGCGCGTTGAAAATTGCGAAATTCAAGGATATTGATGAATTTGTGAAGCTCTTGGCTGAAATTAGAAACATTCGCGGACAGGTAATGAGCCTGACCGATTTGCGCTATATAAACGAAGCGGCCATTGAGAATTACGAAGAAAAGCTAAAGGCCGAAAATGAGAAGCTCTCGCAGAAATGCGTCAAGTTTTTGTTGAAAAAGGAAGCTTTATCTTATTATGAAACCAAGGTGAAAGAGCTAAGCGATTCTGTTCATAAACTCACCAAAGTAGTTGAAGCCAATGAGCTGGAAGAAGATGTATTGAAAACATCGAAAGAGCTTGAAATGCTGATTGAGATTGTGAGTAATCTCAAGATCGAAGATGCGACCCAAACTACTACTATAATCAATAATATTTCAGAAATATACGCTTCGTTCAATCAAATAAATGCCGCACTTAAAAGAAAGCGAAAAGAGCTGTTTTTGGTGGAAGGCGAAGCCGAATTTCATTCCCAGTTAAAACTAATCAGCCAGGGAATCATCAATTATCTCGACATTTCTGATACTACAGAAAAGTGTGAAGAATATTTAACCAAGCTGATGATTCAGCTGGAAGAGCTTGAAGGCAAATTCAGTGAATTTGATGAATTTTTAGATAAGATAAGCGAGAAGCGCACAGAAGTTTACAATGCCTTTGAAGCGAGAAAAGTGCAGCTCATTGAGAAGAAAAACAAGCGTACTTCTGCCTTGCAGGCTTCTGCCGATAGAATTTTGGCAGGAGTGAAGCATAGGCTGGAAGGAATGGAAAATATGGATGCCATTAATGGATACATGGCGTCTGACCTGATGGTAGATAAGTTGCGAAATATTGTTCAGGAATTGATTGGCCTTGGCGATACCGTGAAGGCAGATGAAGTGCAAGGAAAGCTAAAGTCAACACAAGAAGATGCCATTAGACAGCTTAAAGACAAGACTGATCTTTACGATGGCGAAAACCTTATTTCTTTCGGAAAGCACAAATTTTCGGTCAATAATCAATTGCTCGACCTTACGATTGTGCCGCGAAGTAATGCCATGTTTTACCACGTAACCGGAACCAACTTTTTTGAAGAGATTAAAGATCCGAAGTTCCTGGCTACCCGTGAAGTCTGGGATCAAGAGTTGATTTCTGAAAATAATACAGTGTATCGATCAGAATATTTGGCCTTATTACTTTTTAATGCCATTTCAAATTCAAAAAACTTTACGCTAAAAGATGCTGCACGCTGGCCAGATGAGCGGATGGAAAGTTTCATTGCTGAATTCGTTGCTCCGCGCTATGACGAAGGCTACAGCAAGGGCGTTCACGATGAAGACGCAGCTCTTATTTTGTGGGAACTCTTAGACATGACCACCAAAGGCGGCGTGTTGAAATACGATCCAAAAGCCAGAGTAGGAGCTATCTATTTCTGGAATTTATACTTGAACAAAGAAAAAAGACAAAGCTTAAACAGCGAAATAAAGGGCGCCGGAATAATCCTGAAAGCTTTTCCAAATTCGAATGCGTTTAGCGACTTGATTGGAAAAATTGAAAGCTTAATGATTGACTTTTCAAATCAGCAATCTGTTTTCCTTCAGGAGAATGTAAAAGATGCAGCCAGTTATTTATTTGCCGAATTAGCTGACAACGGCATTTTTAGCGTTAGCAAAGGCGCAAGCGATTTTAAAACCGAATTTCAAAAGAACTTAAAAGAGAACAAGCAGGAGAAAAACTATCAGGATTCGATTGATTCCATAGATTCTCCAGAAGGGAAATTTACGCTGATAAGAAGTTGGTTGCTCGCTTTCGCGGAAACGCAAACAGGTAATTTTGACACAATTATTGATGAAACAGCTCTTGTTTTGGCCGAAAGCGATCAGGAATTCAAATTGGTTGATGCGTCACTAAACGTTTCTATCGAAGGCATTCAAGGTGAGCACTCCAGAATTGCTAATGGCGAATTAATCGTTGATTACCATAATTATAATAATCGATTAAGAAATTTTCATGCTAAAACAGTACCAGCTTTTCAGCAATTTAAGGAATTGAAAAAAGAATTAATTGATACTTATCGTGAAGAGCTGAAGCTAAATGAGTTGAAGCCGCGAGTGATGAACTCTTTTGTACGCAATGAATTGATCAATAAGGTTTATCTGCCAATGATTGGCGATAACCTGGCAAAGCAAATAGGAACGGCCGATGCCAATAAGCGAACAGATTTGATGGGTATGCTGCTACTGATTTCTCCGCCGGGATATGGTAAAACCACGCTGATGGAATATATTGCCAGCAGGCTGGGTGTGATTTTTCTGAAAATTAACGGCCCGGCAATTGGGCATGAAGTTACATCGCTCGACCCAACAGATGCGCCCAACGCGGGAGCGCGAGAAGAAATTGAAAAGCTGAATCTCGGTTTGGAAATGGGCGATAATGTGATGATTTATCTCGATGATATTCAGCATTGCAACCCCGAGTTTCTACAGAAGTTTATCTCCCTTTGCGATGCCCAGCGAAAGATAGAAGGCGTTTACAAAGGAAAGAGCAAGACCTATGACTTGCGCGGAAAGAAAGTCTCGGTAGTAATGGCCGGAAATCCATATACCGAAAGCGGCGACAAATTCAAGATTCCGGATATGCTTGCCAATAGAGCCGACATTTACAATCTGGGCGATATTCTGGGCGGAAACAAACGGGCTTTCGAATTGAGCTATATTGAAAACAGTTTGACATCGAATTCCACTTTGCGCAAACTGTCCGGAAAGAGCCAGCAAGATCTCTACACATTTATTCAGATCGCCGAAACCGGCGAGAGTGAAGGACTTGATTTTGAGTCAAACCACTCTGCCGAAGACATTGCTGATTATGTGAACACTTTAAAGAAGCTCATTCAAATTAGGGATGTCGTTTTAAAAGTAAATCAACAATACATTCAGTCGGCAGCGATGGAAGAGCAATACCGTATGGAGCCTTCGTTTAAGTTGCAGGGCTCGTACCGAAATATGAATAAAATGGCCGAGAGAGTCGTACCGATAATGAATGAAGATGAGCTGAAAACGCTCATCATGAACAACTACGAAAACGAATCTCAAACATTGACAACCAGCGCCGAGGCAAACTTATTAAAATTCAAATCGCTTATGGATTGGCAAACACCAGAAGAAGAAAAACGCTGGCAAGAGTTGATTGCTATTTTTCTGAAAAATCAGAAGATGAAGGGTTTTGGGGGTGATAATCAGATTGGTTTGATTTTGAATCAGATGGAGGCGCTTTCGGAGGGGCTGTTTGGTATTAAGAATGTGCTGGCTAAGGGGAAGGGGGAGTGATGATTTTGAGATTTAGAGCGTGGATTTTTACTAATGTTAAAGACGATTTCAAAAATGTGGAATTGATCCTTAATTTTAAAAAATGAGTAGACCATTAAACTTAAACAGTCAAGGAGAAGTAGTCAACTTAAAAGAAGGCAGATACGGAGTTTACATACTTGGTGGATTTGGAATTAGTCTTGGTCATTTCTCAATTTCACTTAAACATATAGGAAAAAATGAAGAGATTAAAAGTGTGAAAGCCTTTTGGCCAGTACAAACTTTTGTCAATGGAGAAAGAGCGAAAAAAATATTTATTATAAATGTGATTAAATCAGGACAATATGAAGTGATATTCCATAATCCCAAAACTGTAGAAGTGAAAAGCTCAAATTTACTAACTAGTTCGTTTTTCAATAGCCCATTGTTAAATGATAATTTGGAAGTAATATTTACAAAAAAGCTGGTGCCTTTCGGTTTCGTAAAATAGAAATACACATACTTGTCTTTCAACTTGATGGAATATGGATTTAGAACGCTTTTTACAGAAATTTCGAATCTAAGTTGAAAAACTATTGACCAAGGTAAAAAACATATTACTGATTGTCCTGCTTATTATAATCGGTATTCCTTTGTTTATTCTGGCAATTCCGTTTATGATCCTAGTTGTTATTATTGGATATTTTCAACGGAAAAAATATTCGAAGTTTTTAAGTGACAACAACGGTAAAAATTTCTTAAACTCGATAAACCTAAAATACGGATATTCTACAATAGACATCAGATCACCAAAAGAAGTTACACATGGAGACTAATAAAAAGCCAGGCAAAGAATTTCATGCCGTGGAATTTATGAGACAGGTACGTGAAGAAATGACCGAACAGTTCATTGAAGACAGACAAAAATACTTGGAGTATTTGAAAAAATCGATCGCAGATTTTAAAATCAGGCAGGCTAAAGCATTCAATAAGGAAGGGCTATAGACAATGAGGCAATGGTTTAACGTAATGACGAACTAAGTCACAAGACATTCATTACGAAATAAGATAAAGTAGCGATTGAGAGAGATGAATAATTTGACTTTTTATAGCAAATCAGGCTCAAGAGTTAAATCTTGGTTTCAAATAATTCAATTATTTATAGAGTTAAGACACTTCATGCAGCCGAGAATAATCTTATGAAACGGGTAGTTTAAATCTTTGCCGATTTTTATCTTTATTTCAAATCAGATGGCAAAAGGAAGAACATTACAGGTAAAAGAATCTGCAATTACGCTTATCACTCAAACCGAAATCGACTATATCAGCTTGACCGATATGACTTCGACTTTTAGAGTGGATAGCGGTTTAATTGGGAAATAAGATTACCAACAAAAATACGTTGGAAAATTTGGATGTTTGGGAACGCGTAAATAACCAAAGTTTTAATTACCCTGCCATACGGCATTCCTTCGGTCGTCGGGGTAATTGAAATGGAAGCCGGAACAAATAGATTCATAATGTCTGTGCGGCAATGGATTAACAGAGTACAAGCAATTGGATAGATTACGACAAATTGAAGCTAAAGCCCCCGTAAATCACTTTTTATGCTTTTTGACATAAGCTGACTTCTAGTAGCGCTATCGAATATTTCGTTCGTTTCGTCTATTTCGTTTCAAAATTATTCGTATTTTTGGTAAAAGAAAGATTATGGAAGCAATAACAGAACAAACTACAAAGGCGGATCAAAAAATTGCTCTTAACTCTTTGGATGCGTTACTAAATGTTTCGAATAGAGTAAAAGCATCACGAAAAACAGGCGTGAAAATTAAAGTTCAAGAAACTGGTGAGTTCATGACAATACCTAAAAAAGCCTTGGAGCTTCTTTTTTCTATTGTTCAGAACATGTCTGAGGGAAGATCTATTTCTTTAGTTCCTTCTGATTTGGAAGTAAGTACCCAGCAAGCAGCAGACATGCTAAATGTTTCGCGACCTTACTTAGTGAAGTTGATAGAGTCTGGTAATATTCCTTTTAAAAAAATTGGAAGCCATAGAAGAATTCTATTACAAGATATTATTGCCTATCAATCGAAATTAGCGTGCGAGAGAGAAAAACAACTTGATTTTTTAGCAAATCAGGCTCAAGAGTTAAATCTTGGTTATGAATGATTCACTCACCAGTCTTGACGGTTGTGATAGATGCATGTGTTTTGTATCCAGCCCCTATTAGAGACGTTTTACTTTCAATGGCTTTTGAAGGCTTATTTGAACCTAAATGGTCTAGAGCTATTCAGGACGAATGGACAGGAAACCTTTTAATTAACAGGGAAGACTTAAATAAAAAACAACTGGATGGAACAATTCAAGCAATGAATCGTGCTTTTCCTGATTCAAATGTTCTAAATTTTGAAGAGCTTATTCCGAGCTTGTCATTACCAGATAAAGATGATAGGCATGTTTTAGCTTGTGCAATAAAATGCAAGGCAGATTTGATTACAACGTTTTAATTTAATAGATTTCCCATCTAAAACAATTGAGAAGTATGGTATTCAGATTCAAAATCCAGATGAATTGATTTGTAATTTGATTAATATGAACGAAAAAATAGCTTGCAAGGCTTTTGCAAAAATGATTAGTCGCTTAAAAAATCCGCCTAAAACAAAATTTGAAGTGGCAGCAACTTTGAAAAAATGTGGATTGACGAAAAGTTCAAATCGATTGAAAAACTTATGCTGACCGCTAAGGCAAGCACGCTCACGACCGCCGACCGAATGAAGTCCACATGGAGCCTTCGTTTAATTTGCAGGGTTTGTTTGGGATTAAGAATGTGCTGGCTAAGGGGAATGGAGATGAGCGAAGTGAATGAGATAATGGTATACAATAAAAACCTTACAATCAATTATTTAGTTGAAAACAAAAAATGAGATTTAATCCATTTCCCGAAATTAAAACCAAAAGGCTTTCACTTAGAAAAATTCTAGAGTCAGACTGTGACGAAATTCTATTCTTACGTTCAGATAAAACGGTCAATGCATACATTGAAAGAGCTGAGAATAGAAAAACTAAGAATATATCTGATGCAATAAAATTCATCAAGAATACAGCTGAATATCTCGAAACAGGCCGGTCAATCGCTTGGGGAATAACTCTAAATGGCGACTCAGAAATTATTGGAACAATTTGTTTGTGGAATTTTTCTGAGAACAATAAAATTGCCGAAGTTGGATATGATTTGAACCCTAAATTTCAGGGGAAAGGTATTATGAGTGAGACTCTCAGGAAGGTTATCGACTTTGGTTTTAAAGAATTAAAACTTGACAAAATAGAAGCATTCACAAACTCTGAGAATGTACGTTCTACAAAACTGTTAGAAAATAACGGCTTTCGCTTAAACGGGGATCGAAAAGATATAGACAATGACTCAAATATTATATTTGAACTTGATAATACCAGTAGCGAAAATGGATAAGAATAATTAGGCAGTTTGGCTGTGATGTTAAGTCACTAAGCTGCAGTTAAATCACGAAATAAAACAAAAAACAATGATCGGATTAGACGACAAAAAAGGCCACATAGCCGCATTAATAAAATTGGCAAAAGCCGATGGTGTCATTTCACAATACGAATCGAATTTAATTAAAATGATTGCCATAAGAATGGGAATCTCAAGCAACGATTTTAATGAAATCGTAATCAATATCGAGAGTGTCAATTCTTTACCGCCATCAAAAAGAGAAGAAAAAGAAGTGTATTTATACAACCTTTTTATGCTGATGAAGATTGATTTGAAAACCGATCCTGACGAACAAAAAATGTGCGAAGAGCTTGCGCTACGCTTGGGCTTTGGCGTCGATGAAGTAAAAAGATCCGGAGAGTTTATGACAGCGAATCTAAGTGAAGTGACTGATTTTGATGATTTTATAAACGTTTTAAATAACAAGTAGAGCATGAATTATTGGGAAAAGATAGTTGCGTTATTTAGGAGTGAAGACAAAAAACCGCCCATTCCGGGCATGGACGATAAAACATCATTGATTTTGCTCTTGATTAAATTGGCGCAAATAGATGGGCATGTAAACCACTTTGAGCAGATGAACATTCACATGCTTTCAAATACGCTTGGAGTTGACATCAGGGATGTGAACAAATGGCGCGATCAGTTGGAAGATGTGGTATTGGTTTTACCCAAAACCAAAATAGAACGTGTAGATTATTTCTGGCGATTTGTTACCATGATGAATATGGATTTAAATGCCCACCCGAAAGAGCAGAGAATGTGCGTAGAACTTGCCGATGCGCTTGGCTTTAGAAAAAGTAGGGTAGAAGAAGCTATGGCTTTTGCGCTTGATAGGAGAAATGGAGCCATTAAATTTGACGATATGAAGGGAATTTTGGTGTAATATGTTTTCTTAATCCCGCAACTCAATTCATAAAATATATAGGATATCTGAATCTCATCAATCAAGAAATAAATATCATAGCTAAGCCTTGATTGCTGAAAAAATAAGATCAATTCTTAAAAAAAGAAGAACCATGCTCAAAAAGCGTCGTGGAAAAGCATTTCTGAATTCTCAAACCCATTAAGCGAAGAAATAGAAGTAAAACAAGCATCCACTACTTGATATCACCAAATTTCGGCCAAAGTAGTCTTCAAGATTGAACGGCTCTATGCTCTACTGCTGCCTGAATTTCACTTCACAACCTCCCGTTTCGGAAAATCCATATATTCCATTTTCCCTGTGTGGGCAGATACTTCGGCCCAATCGTCAAAATCAAAAGTAATTTTACAAATACCGCAGGTGGGAAGATTCAGTATGCCGGCACCAGTTAAATAATCTGCCAAATCAGTAAATCCGGGATTGTGACCATACATAATCACGGAATTATAACCGTTGTCAAGCCCATTTACTATTATAAGCAATTCGCGTACATGTGCTTCATAGATTTTTGGCTCTTCTTGTATGTCATCAACTGCATAACCCAATTCCTGAGCCATCAACTTTGCTGTAGTAATCGCTCTTTTGGCCGGGCTGCTAATTATCAAATCTATTTCGTGATCGCGTTCAGCAAGTCTTTTGCCCATCATAGGCGCATCATGCATGCCACGTTTGTTAAGCGGTCGATCAAAATCATTCATTTGGCTATCTCCCCAGTCTGATTTTGCATGTCGGTTTAAAAACAAGTGTTTCATTATTTCAAATTATGGCGGTGAACTAAAAGGAATTGAAAGTAAAAACTTTCTCTTTATAAATATACCACAAAAAAAAGCGCAGCACTGATAAAAACAGCAACTGCGCTTAAATGTTTATTCTTGAAAACCTATTTTAAATCAGGCTATCAAACTATCCATCTCTTCTTTAAGCGGTTTTCTAAAAACCACTTGACCATCAAAAACATCCATCACCAGAGGTTCATCCCTATCTACATCACCGGCTAATATTTGTTTGCTCAATGCATTTAGCACATCTTTTTGAATAAGTCTTTTTACCGGCCTTGCGCCAAATTGCGGATCATAACCTTTCTCTGCGAGATAGCTTATCGCATCTGGACTTGCGCTGAAATCTATATTTCTGTCAAGCAATCTTTCTGCGAGTCTTTTCAATTGAAGTATGACAATGTTCTCGATATTTTTTCGAGTCAATTGTCTAAACATTACCACTTCGTCTATTCGATTTAAAAACTCGGGGCGAACAGATTTTTTAAGCAAGGCAAAAACTTCATTCTTAGTTTGTTCAGCCATTTCGTCTGAAAACCCCTCTCGTGCACTTTCGAAATTCTCTTGAATAATATCAGAACCAATATTCGAAGTCATGATAATAATGGTATTCTTGAAATTTACTTTCCTTCCTTTATTATCAGTCAATGTACCTTCGTCGAGTACCTGAAGCAAAATATTGAACACATCGGGATGCGCCTTCTCAATTTCATCAAGCAACACCACAGAATAAGGTTTTCTGCGAACAGCTTCTGTAAGCTGGCCACCTTCTTCGTAACCAATATATCCGGGAGGTGCACCCACAAGTCTGCTTACGCTGTGACGCTCCTGATATTCGCTCATATCAATACGTGTCATCGCGTGCGGATCGTTAAAAAGGTATTCGCTCAAGGCTTTGGCTACTTCAGTTTTACCAACTCCTGTAGTTCCCAGAAAGATAAACGAACCTATCGGGCGCTGCTCATCCTGTAGTCCGGCTCTACTTCTACGTACTGCATCAGCAACAGCTGTAACCGCCTCATCCTGACCCACAACTTGTTTGTGAAGCACGGTTTCGAGGTGAAGTAATTTTTCACGTTCACTTTCAAGCATTTTGCGCACTGGAATCCCTGTCCACCTGCTCACTACATCAGCTATTTCTTCTTCGTCAACTTCCTCCTTAATCATCTTGGAGTTTTTCTGCTCATCAACTAATTGACGCTGGAACTCTGCAATTTTCTCTTCGCTCTCTTTTACTTTTCCATAGCGAATTTCGGCTACACGGCCGTAATCGCCTTCGCGTTCTGCTTTTTCGGCTTCAAATTTCAACTGCTCCACTTTTTCTTTTTCCTGCTGAATGCTCTCAACGAGATTTCGCTCAGTTTGCCATTTAGCCGACAAGCTATCGCGCGTTTCTGAAAGGTTAGCAATTTCCTCGGCAAGATCCTGAAGTTTTGCCTGATCCTTTTCGCGTTTTATTGCCTCACGCTCAATTTCAAGCTGCATAATTTTTCGCTCTATCTCATCGAGCTCTTCAGGCTTAGAGTTTATCTCCATGCGAAGCTTAGAAGCTGCCTCGTCTATAAGATCAATAGCTTTGTCGGGAAGAAATCTGTCTGTAATATACCGTTGAGATAATTCTACCGCTGCTATTATTGCCGAATCTTTGATACGCACCTTGTGGTGAGCTTCGTATTTATCTTTGATACCGCGAAGAATGGAAATGGCCGCTTCACGATCGGGCTCATCTACCATTACCTTTTGAAAACGCCTCTCAAGGGCTTTGTCTTTTTCAAAATATTTTTGGTACTCATTAAGAGTGGTAGCTCCTACTGCGCGCAATTCTCCACGAGCAAGTGCCGGTTTCAAAATATTGGCGGCATCCATAGCTCCTTCACCACCACCGGCACCAACGAGAGTGTGAATCTCGTCTATAAACAAAATGATTTCGCCCTCTGCAGCAGTTACTTCCTTAACAACTGCCTTGAGACGTTCCTCAAATTCACCTTTGTACTTCGCCCCGGCTATAAGCGCCGCCATATCAAGGCTAAAAACTTTTTTGTCGCGCAGGTTATCGGGCACATCTCCAGTTACAATTCTGTGTGCAATACCTTCAGCGATAGCTGTTTTCCCCGTTCCAGGCTCTCCAATTAAAATAGGATTATTTTTTGTCCGTCTGGTCAAAATTTGCAGCACTCTGCGTATTTCTTCGTCGCGACCTATTACAGGGTCTAGCTTACCTTCGGCTGCCAGTTCGTTCAGATTTTTGGCGTATTTATTTAACGCATTATACGTTTCTTCCTGGCTTGCGGAGGTTACTTTTTCACCTTTCCGTAGCTCAAGAATCGCCGCTTTTAAATTCTTTTTGGTGATTCCCTGATCCTTTAGAATGCGCGAACCTGAATCATCACCTTCAAGTACTGAGAGTAAAAGATGCTCGAGCGAAACAAATTCATCGCCAAACTCTTTTAGCAATGTGAATGATCTGTTTAGAGCGTCTCTCATTCCGCGACCCATTTGCACTTCGCCACCGGTAACTTTAGGGTAAGATGCAATTTGCTTGTCAAGCATCTGGTCAAAGAGATCCGTATTTACAGAAAGCTTTTTGAGTAAATACGGTACCACATTCTCGTCCACATCTATCATTGCTTTTAGCAAATGCGGAGTTTCCATTATTTGCCCTCCCGCTGATGCAACAATTTGCTGTGCACTCTGAATGGCTTCCTGCGATTTAATTGTAAGTTTTTGAAAATCCATTATATAGGGTTTAGTTTTTTAGAATCAAATGAACAGCTACGCCGGGTCAAATTTTAAGCCATTAGAGTAATTCGATACAAACGACCAACATAAGCGCTAAAATGGCAGTGGCATAACAATTATAATGACATTTTGGCTCGAAGGGTTTGTTAAAGATTTTAAATGTTTATTATTATCTTTAGTCAAATTATCAGAGATTTATAGGTTATGAGATTGATGTTAGTCCTTTTATGTACTTTTTATTTTGCCTCACTATCAGCGCAAACCTATTGGGCAAAAAAAGAGGCAGGGTCAAACGTAGATGAAACACTAGCTGTAACCGGCGACAATCTCGGCAACACTTATACCACCGGATACTTTAGCGGTTTAGCATCTATTGACGGTGTTACAAAAGTTGTAAGTGGGCTTACTGATATTTTTATTTCCAAAATCAGTGCCAATGGTACAACTACCTGGGTGGTTGCCGCAGGCGGAAGTTCTTCTGACAGAGGTCTGGGAATTGCTGTTGACAACGATCAAAACGTTATTGTCTCTGGCTTTTATAGCGGTACAATAAATTTTGGAAGTGGAATCTCTATTTCTTCAAATGCGGGTTCACAAGACGCGTTCGTTGCAAAATACGCTTCATCGGGCACTATAATCTGGGCAAAATCTGGAGGTAGCAGCGGCAATAGCGATCGGGCAAATGCGGTAGCTGTTGACAATAGCGGTAACATTTTCATTACAGGCCAATTTAACGGCGAAGCCTCCTTTGGGAATCTTAGCCTTTCAAGTTTAAACAATTCTATTGACGCCTTTATTGTGAAGTACGATGCAGCCGGAAATGAACTTTGGGCAAAAAAGGGGAGTGGAACCGCCATTGACCGGGGTCTTTCTATTACTACCGACAATTCAGGAAGCGCTTATGCCGTGGGGCAGTTTAGCGACGATATTACTTTCGATAATCTCTATTCCAATACCATTCTCAACGCACTTTTTATCATTAAATATTCCTCTTCGGGAAGTGAAGAGTGGTTTAGATATGCCGGTGGCAGTGAGCAAAGCATCGCAAACAGCGTAACTTCAGATGGCTCGAACATATTCCTAACCGGAGATTTTGGAAACTCAATTACCTTTCTCGGTTCGGGAAATTCTACCCTTAATTCGGGCTACGCCAATGCTGTTTTTTTAGCGTCATACTCTCCGTCAGGCAGCTTATTATGGAAACAAAGTCAGGGCAGCTCTAGTGCTGTCTCGGCCCGCGGCATTTCCATAAATAACGGTCAGATAGGCGTGGCCGGCTGGCATGAATGTACCTTTGAATCGCTAAGCGATATATACGGTGAAGCGACTTTTAACTCTCTGGGTTATAAAGATGTCTTTGTAATGCGTTATTCTTCGTCCGGAGCGTTTGATTTTGCACGAAATTTCGGATCGCCTACTGATGAAATAGCAACCGGCATCCACGTCCAAATAGATGGAAAAGAGGTTATTACGGGTGTTTATAGAGAGAAACTCTACATTCCCGTTGGCAGCGCAGTAGTAGCGGGGCTTACTGATGTTATTGGATCTCCAAATGTGGGCTTAACATATTGTGGCGATTCTAATTACGGACGGTTTGGCAAGCTGGAGTCAATGTCCGGTTTTGCAGAAGATGGATTTACCATTAGAGCGATTAACCCAAACCGAGCGCCTCTGGATATGTACAAACGCTTCGGATCGGGGTGTGACCTATCCATTCCAGATGCATGTATCGGTAGGCCTGCAACGCCATTAAGCTATACTTGCGAAGACTTGCTGATAGGATGCTCACCATTCCTGGTTCATGCAATCAATTTTGTTCCCGTAAATTCAGAAATTGGGTTCATGTCAAATTATTCCTGGTCTCCGCCTAATAATATTTCTTATTTCAGTGTAACCCAACCGGGTGATTTATCTGTTACAATTACAAGTAAAGACGGATGTTACACTTCAACTGCATCGGTGGTGGTTGATATTTATCCCGCAGCTATAAGTCCACTACTCAGCGATGATGCCGGTGTAAATAATTTGGCCTCAAATCCGTCTCCCATATTTTTATGTCCTGGCGATGAAGTAGATCTTTGGTGTGAATATGAGCCCGGTTATACATTTTTCTGGACTGGTCCAGGCATTGACGTTACAGGGCAAACAAACAATGAAACTGTAACAGTATCGCAACCTGGAGTTTATCACTTTAATGTAGTAAGTCCGGATGGATGTAGCAAAGGCGTTGCCGTTCAAGTATTTTTTATTCAAGTTCCGCCAGAAAATTTGGAACCATATCTAAATTTTGGAATTCCCGGCGATACGGTATTGATATGCGGATCTGCCACCGCCAGTGTAGCAGCTTACGACTATTTAACAGACGATCTTATTCCGCATCAGCCATACGATTTTACCTGGTCAATTACTCCTCCCGGCGGAATTTTTGGAACCACAGCCTTGGCTTCTATAACCATTTCAGAGAGCGGCTGGTACACCATTACCCTAGAAATTGAGACGGAAGATAATCCCTGTCTGGACGAACCTCAGATCTATACAGTCAGTGACTCTGTTTATGCACTTTTAAGGCCTGTACCCGTTGTTGAATTTACCCTCACAGGACCCGGCTTTACTTGTCCCGGTGACACCATCACCCTCTATACTGAATATTCGGAAGGTACCCCGACTTTTAATTTTAATGTAATCGAAGATTTTGGCGACAGCCTCTACGTTTATGGAGACGGGAATTATAATGCAAGCCTCACTATTACAAATGAGTTTGGCTGTTCAACAACAAAAATTCAGACGCTTGTTATTACAACAGCGCCTACACCTTCCATTATTATGTTACCTGAAACGGGTGCGATTTGTCCCGGCGACAGTATCTTGTTGGTTGCCAGCTCAGCAGGCACGCCTCAGTGGCAGGGACCCTCAGGAAACTTAGGCAATCAGGATAGCTTGTATGTTTCTGAAGCTGGCCTTTATTATGCGGAAGTAACTTTTTATGCAGGCTGTGCATTGGTGTCAAATACGGTTCAGATTTCAGAATATTCTACCCCCTTTCTCGAAGGGAGCGGAGGGGTGCTTTGCCAGGGCGATACCATTGAAATAAGCATTGTAAGTACTTCTATTACAAACATCTCATGGCAAGATCCCTTTTCAGGGTCAGATACAAGTCAGGTGGTGACCCAGCCCGGAATTTATACAGTTCAAGTTACCAGTTGCAATATTGTTTCCGAAATTTCTATTGAAGTGAGTGCAGATACCAATTCAGTATTTATCCAACAACCCGATTTAACTCCGGTTTGCGAAGGAGATAGCATTTTAATAGAAGCTATACCAGCTGATTATCCGCAATACTCGTGGACTCAACCGGGCAGCGACTCTGAAATTTATGTAACCAGTCCTGGTACTATTCAGGCCACAGTTATCGATGAGTTTAACTGTACACTTTTATCAAATGTAATACAAATCGATTTTGAACCTATTCCGCCATTGCCAGTTTTTCAATTCGCGCCAATATGTGAGGGCGAAAACCAAATAGTGAATATTGCCCAGCCATATGCGGTAAATTACACAGATGGCCTTAACGGTGCTGTTTTACAAAACAATCCTCAATTTACTATTCCCTCATTTTATGGTGATACAACGCTTTTTGCTTACCTGAACTCACAATATTGTATTGGACCCGCTGATAGTATTACAATAAGCGCAAAACCTTATCCCGATGAGCCCATTCTCGTCACTGATGCTCCCGTGTGTACGGGCACCTCACTCAATTTGGTTGTTATAAACTCAGAGCCAAATGTGGTTTATCAATGGCTTTCGCCAACAGGGTCAATATTTACAGGAAATGATGTGGACTACGGAGTCTCTAACCTGGATGATGAGGGAATTTACTATTGCCACGCAAATTTAGCTGGATGCATAAGTGATACTGCACTCATTGAAGTAGCACTTTTTGAAACCAGAAGAGTAATATTACCACCTGATACAAATATGTGCTATAAAGCCGATTTCTCTGTAAAGCCTACTGAAACCTTTGCCACATACCTTTGGCAGGATGGCTCAGAAGCGGCATTCTTCAAACCGTCCGAAAGTGCTGATTTATTCTTGATAACGACAGATGAAAATGGATGCCAATCGGTTGACGAGATGCGTATCAATATTGTAGATTGCACCGTTACTATTCCAAATATTTTTACCCCTAATGGCGATGGCTATAACGATGGGTGGATAGGAACAACAGAAGATCCTTTATTTTACAAAGTAGTAGTTTACAACAGATGGGGACGAATAGTATTTGAATCAAACAGTGTGAATAACGCCTGGGATGGCACACATTATAAAACAAATGAACCTTGCTCTGAAGGAGTTTATTTTTACATTTTAAGGCTCAATAATTTTGAGGGAATGGCATTTGAACAAACTGGAAATGTGACGCTTATCAGAGAGTAAAACGCTTTATGAGTCTCAGTTTATGCGAATATGCTTTTATATCTTCATTGTAAATCCCCTGATGATCTAAGGTGTCAATACGCACCGATCCGCTGGCATGGATAATTTTACCGTTTTCAAGAATAATTCCTACATGAGTAATCCGTCCTTCACTATTGTCAAAAAATGCGAGATCACCAGGCTCGGTTAAGTCAATAAAATCTACTGCTTCACCTTTTTCGGCTTGCTGCCAGGCATCCCTAGGCAACGATATTCCTGCGCAAGCAGTAACTACCTGCGTATATCCAGAGCAATCAATCCCCATAGCGGTTTTACCACCCCAAAGATAAGGGGCATGAAGTAGCCTGCGTGCATGGCGAATTATGCTTTCTGAATCGTGCCGTGCCACTCTGCCATCAAATTCAAAATGCGCTCCATTAACTTCAAATCTACCTTCGTGATAGGCGGGCAGGGGAGAGCCGCAAGGAATAAAAAAGCGCTTCCCGACTTTGTCTGTAATTTGACCTATCGCATCACCACATCTCTTAATAGATTGAAATTCAGCTTCTTTCAACTCACCTTCGCTCATTTCACTATGCTGCTTCCGGTCTATCCAGCATTGGTAGCTGTCGGCTTCAATCTCTATCAATAGCCACTTTTTTTCAGTTTCAAGTACGCGATAGGTCTCACCAAACAAGACTTGGGTAACCATTTCAGCTTTATCTGATGGCTCTGCCCTTCCGGGAATAATGGGATGTTTTGATGTACCGAAACTCATAAATTTGCTTTTAGATTACGGAATCCACTTAATGTTTTTAAAATTTGGTTTTCTCTTTTCCAGAAATGCATTTCTCCCTTCCTTAGCTTCATCTGTCATGTAAGCGAGTCTGGTTGCTTCACCTGCAAAAATCTGCTGTCCCACCATCCCATCGTCAGTGGCATTAAAGGCAAACTTGAGCATTTTTATAGAAGTAGGCGATTTTTCTAGAATTTCCTGTGCCCAGGCATATGCAGTATCTTCCAATTCTACATGTGGAATTACGGCATTAACCATTCCCATATCAAAGGCATCTTGTGCACTGTAATTTCTTCCAAGGAAGAATATTTCGCGGGCACGCTTTTGGCCAATCATTTTAGCGAGATACGCAGAACCGTAACCTCCGTCAAAACTCGTTACATCTGCATCAGTCTGTTTAAAAATAGCATGTTCTTTACTGGCAAGTGATAAATCGCAAACCACATGCAAGCTATGACCGCCACCAACTGCCCAACCCGGAACAACGGCTATAACAACCTTCGGCATAAACCTTATAAGCCGCTGTACTTCAAGGATATTAAGACGCGGCATCCCGTCATCATCAACATATCCCTGGTGGCCTCGGGTGCGCTGATCGCCACCACTACAAAAAGAATAAACACCATCTTTTGTTGAAGGCCCTTCGGCCGAAAAAAGGACAACGCCAATTGAAGTATCTTCACGAGCATCTAAAAATGCCTGGTACAATTCGCCAACAGTTTTTGGTCTGAAGGCATTTCTTACATTCGGTCTGTTAAAAGCTATACGAGCTACCCCATTACATTTTTTGTAAGTTATATCTTCAAATTCCTTTACTGTTTTCCAATCAGGTGATTTCATGTATTCAATTATTCAAGGTGATTTGATTCACCGGTGTTAAGACTGCTTTTGTCTGCGTCTATTCAGCACTTCTTCCCTCGGTAAACTATAAAGCTGATCAATGGATGATTTTAGATTTTCGCGTTCCGCGTCTGTCATTATTGCCTCTAATCTTGCTTTGTCAGAATCTGATTCTGATAAAGATGCGGCAAGTGCAACATTCATTATTAAAGTGTTGCGCTTTAATCTATGATCCACTTTCATGGTATCAATAATGCTTATAAATCCGTCTATTGATTCGCTATATTTTTTATTTGCTTCATCTCTTTTTCCCTGCAATTCATATTCCATACCGAGCTGAAGCGTTGAATAAGGATCTTTTAAGTTTGAACCATCTAATTGTTCAAGTATTTTAGAAACATTTTCAAAATCGCCTGACCTAGAATATATATTCATTTTAGCGTTATAGAAATTTTTATTATCAGGATCGAGAGCAATTGCCTGATCCAGCAATGCCAAACTTTTTTCGATACTGGTTGCATCTTTGTTTTGGGCTGCCATTTTAACCGCAGAATCGCGCAGAGCAACCGCCTGCTCTTGTGGAGTTTTTGTTGTTTCTGTAGGTTCATTATTGCTACAGGCGGCTATTACCAAAATAAGGAAAGCGTATTTAATCTTGTTCATAATCTTCTAGTTGAATTTCCTGCAAAAATAAGAGATATCTCATGTGATACACGTTTGGATCAACATAGTTTTTAACGATCGGAATTTAAACAGCAAAAAAGAACGGAAAAGGACGAAAAATATCAAGTAAGACTATTTCTATATAGTTGCTAAGCCAAAAGTTTCAAAGACTAAAGTGAATTATTAGGCAATAATTATAGTTAATTCAGAGCAAATGGAAAATTTATTTTACGAAAAAAAGGCTTTATCGAAATATCCAGTGACTAGCTTACAGAGTTTTATGGAAAGGATGAGTATTGTTATATTATTTTACCACATTTGTAACTAGAACTTTTACAAACGATGCTGCGTAAAGGAATTACTAAGATTTACAACCTGCAACTGTAAATTTAAAAGAGGAAAGGAGCCCAATAAGTGAATTTAGATATTCAAACTCCATTAGTAAGCGTCTTGGTTGTTCAGGGCCTTGCAGAGAGAGGTGTGCATAAGAATTTTTTAGGAGAAGGCTACGAAATTAGTTTTGCCGATACCCTTGGAGAATCAAAAAGTTTAATTGCATCAAAAGCATTTGATATTGTTTTACTCGATTTAAATCTATCAGACTATAAGGGAATAGACGCTTTAAAAAGTCTGCTGAGAGAATTGGGATCAATTCCGGTTGTAATTATACTTCAGGAAGAAGACGATGAGCTGGGAGTGGAGGCTATGCACCTTGGCGCTCAAGATTACTTGCATTATGCTGATCTGGCAAATGAGAATATTCTAAAGCGCATTATTCGGTATTCTATCGAGCGAAATAAGCATATTAAAGCGTTAAAAGTTCAGGAAGATTCGCTCAAGCTTGCACAGGATATTTCTAAAATTGGATCGTGGACGTGGTATCCCGAAAGTGATAAATTTATTCCCTCAGCAGCATTTATTAAGATTTTCGCAATACCTGAATTAACCGCTCAAAACTCTTTTATTACCTTTCTTAGAAATGTGCACGTTGACGACAGGCAAAAAATAAAGGAGGCACTACATGTACATACAATTAGGCTGGAGTCGTTTTCTTTAGAATTTCGGATATTTACAAAAAGCAAGAACCTACTACATATACATCTCAGTGGTAATCTTCTCGAAGAAACGGGACAAACTGAACCTGTATACTATGGTACAGGTCAAGATATTACAGAATTAAAAGCTACACTCGAAAACTTAAATCAGAAAGAGCGATTTCTTGACTTGAGCGGAGAAATTGCCTTGGTTGGGGGATGGGAGTTTGACTTAAAAGAAGAAAAATTATACTGGTCAAAGGCCTCGTACGGTATTCACGGCGTGCCCGAAAGCTTTGAGCCCACATTTACAAATGCTCTCGAGTTTTATGGGGCTGAAGATCGTGTTAAAATGAGCAATTCATTCTATAAATCGCTTTCGGAGGGAAAACCCATTTTTCTGGAAGCTCCTATACAGATAGATGGAGCAAACCGGTGGTTGCAATACAATGGAAGAATTATTAAAGATGGTTCCACACCCGTAAAGGTTGCTGGTGTAGTGCACGATGTTACAGAGTCGAAAAGAAATTTGAAGCGACAGGAGCTTAGAGGTATGATGCTTGACACTGTGCGGGAAGCAGCTGTGGCAGTTGATAAAAATTGGAATGTTATATTTTGGAATAAAGCCGCTGAAAACCTTTTTGGGTATAAGCGATCTGAAACTATTAACCAACCAATAGCGTCATTCAATATTTTAAAAATTTCAAAAGAAGATTTTGCAAAGGACTTTAAGAAATTTAAAAAAGGGAAAAGTGTTGCCGGGGAATATACTTTAATAAGGCGTGATGGTAGAGAGTTTCTTGGATTTGCATCTAATTCTGTAATTATAGGTCAGGAAGGAAAAATAGAAGCCCTGCTTACTATAATTCGCGACATTTCAAAAGAAAAGGAACATCTGATTAAACTCGAGCAGAGTGAAACACGCTTTAGAAAACTATTTGAACACTCTGCTTTGGGCATTGGTCTTGTGGATATGAATTCAAAAAAGTGGCTTGACTCAAATGATACATTGTTAAAATTACTTGGATATTCTAAAGATGAATTTACGGAGCTAACTTATGTGGACATTACACCTCGTGAATACCGAAAGGTAGATCATGAGCAGTTTCACAAAACTATGCAAAAGAACACGTTCGGCCCATATCAAAAAGAATACATTAAAAAGGATGGCTCACGGGTAAAGGTTATTTTAACCGGATTTACCATCGAAAATGGGGAGGAAGGCAAGAAACTGGCATGGACACACGTGCTTGATATTACCGAACTGGAAGAGAAAACAGAATCACTTAGACAAAGTGAGGAACGGTTTAGAGATTATGTAGAAAACTCAACCGACGTAATTCTCACTATAGATGATAATAGTATTATTACGTATATCTCTCCAAATGCCAAAAACGTTTTCGGTTTCGATTATACCGAAATTAGAGGGGTTTCACTTCTTGAATTTTCGCATCCCGATGAAAAAGAGATGGTAAGTAACGACATTGCTGAAGCATTTAATGATGAAAATGGTTTATTAAAAGCAACAACCCGAATCAGGCATAAAGATGGACACTATCTTTGGATTCAATCTGAAGGGACAGTTAGAATAACTCCAGAGGGCAAAAAATACGGTATTATTGTTTCGCGAGATATTGATAAAGAACGTAGATCTGAATTACAGATACGTGAGCAAAACAGAAAATTGAAAGATATTGCCTTCATTCAGTCTCATATTTTGCGGCGGCCTTTGGCAAATATTTTGGGATTATTGGCTATTAATACATTAAGTGATAATCTACCGGCAGAGTCTTCACGCCTGCTTAATCTTATCAAAACAGAAGCAGAAAATATGGACGATATCGTTTATGAAATAGTTGAGAAATCAACAGAATTAACAAATTTATCAAGCTATGAATAGAAAATGTGTATGGGTAGTTGACGATGACCCTATTTTTAGATTGATTTTTTCAATCACGTTGAAAAAGTCTTTTGACAATTTTACTATTATTGAACATGAAAATGGAAGGCTGGCCTGCGATTCGCTTTATGATGGCCTTGAAGGAAATACAGATCTTCCGCAATGTCTTTTTATGGATATAAATATGCCGGAAATGAGCGGCTGGCAATGCATGGATAAGATATTGGAACTTATGCCTTCTTCTTTAGCGTTTTTCCCTAAAATTTATATTGTAAGCTCAAGTATTAATACTGACGATGAGCAGAAAGCTTACTCATATCCATTTACATCAGGCTACCTTACTAAACCAATTTCAATAGAAAAATTTCAAGAAATTCTCTCTGTTTAAGCTTTAATGATCTATTTGAGTCATGCTCGCTTTCAATCCTTTAATTAAGGCCGAGCTAAATCCGTTGTGTTCCATTTCGTTAAGTCCTGCGATTGTGCATCCTTTTGGGGTAGTAACTTTATCTATCTCACTTTCGGGATGCGTTTTTCTTTCCAATAATAATGTCGCTGCTCCTTTTACAGTGTGTTGAACAATATTACCTGCAGTTTCTGCATCAAAGCCAATTTCAATTCCGCCTTGTACCATTGCCCTTATAAAACGCATTACGTAAGCAATACCACATGCTCCCAGTACTGTGGCAGAATTCATTAGCTCTTCTTTAATTATAATCGTTGTGCCAAGTGCATCAAAAATTTTAAGTGTTAATTCTACCTGATAATCCTCCACTCCATTGTGGCAAATACATGTAAGTGATTCTTTTACATCGGCAGCAGTATTGGGCATAGCCCGTATAATCGCCATTCCAGAAGGCATCTTGGCGGCAAGTGTTTCTATTGATACACCTGTAATTACAGATACAACCAATTGCCGCAAAGGATCAATATCATCGTATATTTCATCTAGAACTACTTGATAGTTAAACGGTTTTACACACAATAGAATAACGTCGGCCTGCTTTACTGCAAATCTATTATCGGTTCCGGCATGTACCCTTAGCTTTTTAATCTCTTCGAGCTTATCGCCATTTCGTCTGGTAGCATAAATATTTGTGGCAGGCACGCCGCTCTCTATTAGCCCGCTTACTAGTGCATTGCCCAAATTTCCAACTCCTATTACAGCTATTTTTAGCGTCTTGATATCCATAAAGCAATCTTTACAGCAAAAGTAAGCATCCATGTTATTAATTAACCGATAATATTTAAAACTTCTAAAGCAGCATGGGCTAACTGCCAATTACTTATTTTATGTTTGAATAAATTATGGATGCAATGATTTGGAAGGAATTAAGTCAAAAAATTGAGGGAGAGCTTTCCTTAAGCAATCTGTCTAAACTGGCCTATAGCACAGATGCTTCCATTTATAAAAAAACACCTATTGGTGTAGTTTATCCAAAACATACCGCCGACTTACAGCAAATTGTAAAATTCGCAAGTGAAAACCAAATCGGTCTCATTCCTCGTGCCGGCGGTACTTCGCTTGCCGGTCAATGTGTAGGCGATGGCCTGGTAGTTGATATTTCAAAACATTTTACACGTATCTTAAATTTAAATATCGAAGAGGGATGGGTTGAAGTACAGCCGGGCGTAATTCGCGATGAACTAAACCGTTTTCTAAAACCGTACGGGTACTTTTTTGGACCAAACACATCTACTGCTAGCCGCTGCATGATGGGCGGAATGCTGGGCAATAACTCCTCGGGAACCACCTCCATCAAGTACGGCGTAACTCGCGATAAAGTACTTGAAGTCGAAGCCGTTTTGCGCGATGGCAGTGTGGCTTTATTTAAGGAGAAAAAGCTTGATGAAATTTCTGAAATTCTCAATTCCGGATCTAAAGAAGCTGAAATTTACAACGGAGTTATAAAATTGCTCTCGCCCAAAGAAGTGCAGCAAGAGATACTAAATCGATTTCCTCCTGCAGATATACACCGCAGAAATACCGGCTATGCGGTAGATGAGCTTATTAAGTTTTTGCCTTTCGGCGAAAGCGAAAACAACCTGAATCTCTCAAAATTACTGGCAGGATCGGAGGGTACCTTGTGCGTGACTACCAAAATCAGATTTTGTATTGATAAGTTGCCGCCAGAAAACGAGGCTGTTATATGTGCTCATTTTAAATCTGTTATTGAAGCTATGGAGGCTACCGTGGCCATTATACAATTTAAGCCATTCGCCTGTGAGCTAATGGATAAGACCATTTTGGATCTAACCAGGGGCAATATTGAACAAGCCGAAAATCGTTTTTTCGTAGAAGGCGATCCTGGTGCTATTTTGGCTATTGAAGTTAGAAGCGATACACCTTCCGGACTTGAAGATGAGATTGAAAAAATCACCAGCACACTAAAAACGAAAAATCTCGGATTCGCTTTCCCAGTTGTTCGACCTCCGCAAACCGCCATGGTTTGGAGTTTGCGCGCCGCCGGCCTCGGTGTTTTAAGCAATATGCCTGGCGATGCAAAACCTGTGGCATTTGTAGAAGATACTGCAGTTTCAATTTCTGATTTGCCAGAATATATCTCAGAATTTGAATTGTTAATGGATAGGCACGGTCAAAAGGCTGTTTATTACGCCCATGCGGGTGCAGGCGAGCTACACTTGCGGCCGGTTTTAAATCTGAAAAGTCAAAAAGGAATTAAAGACCTACGAGCAATTGCAGAATCGAGCGCCCAACTGGTAAAAAAATACAATGGTTCCCTTAGTGGTGAGCATGGTGATGGGAGAGTGCGTGCCGAGTTTATCGAACTTATGGTAGGTCCCAAAAATTACGAGCTTTTTAAAGCCATAAAAAACCTCTGGGATCCAAAACATATTTTCAATCCGGGTAAGATTGTGTTTCCGGATAAAATGGATGAAGATCTCAGATATTCAGAAAATCAAGCACCATTCAGCACCCCTACTTTTCTCTTTTTTGGCAAAAATGAAAACATGCTCCAAGCCGCCGAGCGTTGCAATGGATCGGGCGATTGCCGCAACCCACATACATCAGGCGCTACAATGTGTCCCAGTTATCAGGCATCGCGCAATGAGCTTGACACTACGCGTGCAAGAGCTAACGTATTACGCGAAGTGCTCACCAATCCAGCAAACTCAAACTATCCATTAGATTCTCTAGAAGTGAAGGAGGTTCTCGACTTATGCTTGAGCTGTAAAGCCTGCAAGCGCGAGTGTCCGAGTAGTGTAGACATGGCAGCGCTAAAAGCGGAGGCGATGTATCAGTACCAACAAAAAAATGGTGTTTCGAGACGTACGGTTTTTTTCGGTAATTTTCATAAGTCAGCAGGTCTGGCAACAAGATTTTCGTTTCTGGCCAATCTTATTTTGGCTTTAAAGCCGATAGAAAACTTTATTAAATCGCATTACTCAATTGCTAAACAGCGCTCAATACCACAATTTTCGCGGAAGCGTGCTTCAAAACTCATCCAAAAATATGGAAGCTCCAATTCACCGGAATTTGTGCTGTACATCGATGAGTTTACTGAATTTCAAGATGCCGAAATTGCTCTTGCTGCCGCAAAATTATTCCAATCGCTTGAATTTAGCTTTCAAGTTGTTTATACCGCATCCGGTCGCGCTGCAATATCAAAGTCAATGCTTCCGCTTGCGCGCGAATGTGCGCACAAGGCTATAGAAAAGCTCAAACCATTTATCGAAAAATCAATACCCATAGTAGGTCTTGAACCCTCTGGAATTCTGGGATTTAGAGATGATTTTTTAAAGCTTGTAGAACCGGCACAGCGCGAAATAGCTAAAAGTCTCGCTCAAAATGCACTTACATTCGAAGAGTTTCTTTACCGACATATAGAATCTGGACGAATTCACTCCGGTCAATTTACCGAAATGGTTGAAAATGTACATATTCATTTGCATTGTCATCAAAAGGCAATGTCGCATATAAAATATAGTAAAGCGGTTTTATCGCTTCCAAAAAACTACAAGGTTCGCGCTATACCCTCGGGTTGCTGTGGCATGGCAGGAAGTTTTGGCTATGAAAAAGAGCATTTTGAAATGAGCAATAAAATAGGGGAGTTGGTGCTCTTTCCCCATATTCGTGAAAACAAAGATGCGCTCATTGCTGCGGCTGGTACAAGTTGCAGACATCAGGTAAAAGATGGCTTGAAAGTCAGGGTCTACCATCCGGCAGAGATTTTACTTCAAGCGTTAATCAAAACCGAATAATGATGTGATCCCCGTCACTTATAAACAGTGAATTAGACAAACATAATTACATTTTGAGGAATTAATCTGTAACGTTATCTGATCAATTTTTTGTACATTCGTTCAACTGATAAATAATATTATTATATGATAGCTCAAAATAAACGAAGAAATACAGATCGGTATAATCATTTAATAAAACTATTGGGCAAGAAATACATTAAAACAGACATTGAAAATCCTCTTGATTTTATTTCAGTTGCGTCTAGAGGAGTTGAAGCGGGCATTATTATAAACTTTAGAAATGCCTTTAATATTCCTAGAGATTTTGCAGCTGAAATGTTGAATATTTCTGAACCTACTCTTTACAGATGGATTAAAGAGGACAAAAAGCTTCAGAGGAATTATGCCATCCAGCTATTTGAGTTAACTGATTTGTTTCTCTTTGGGAATGAGGTGATTGGAAGCCAGAAAAACTTCTTTAAATGGATGGAACTGCCCAATCTGTCCTTGGGAGGATTGGAACCCAAAGAATTACTGAATATTCCCTGTGGCATAGATAAGGTTAGAAATTTGCTGGGGCGTGTTGATCATGGCGTTTACAGCTAATTATGAAAATTTACCGGATTGCTAACCGCAGGCACGCCAAAAATATCACTGGTGCCGGGGCTTCTTTTTATCCCGGCCGTTGGAATAATATCGGAACTCCCGTTCTATATACAGGAGAAAGTATTGAAATCGCATTATTAGAGATACTTGTACATATACCTGCATTGCTAGTGCCCGAATTAGATGTTTTAATATTAGAGATTCCTGAAAACTCAATCAAGGAAATAAAAATTAATGATTTACCCTCAAACTGGAATCAGTTTCCGGCACCCACTATACTATCTGAAGTAGGACAACAGTGGGTAGAAAATAACCAATCACTGGCAATGAAAGTACCAAGCAGCATAATTGAGTCAGCCTTCATTTTCGTTTTAAATTGCGACCATAAAAGGTATTCCGAAGTGAAGATTATTGATCACCATAAATTCTCCTTTGATTCCAGGTTGAGAAAATCCTGATAGTTTATAACCTCCATAAATTCAGAAGCCGTGCAACGTACACAATTAAAAAGGCCCTTTTCAAAATATGAAAAGGGCCTTTTCGTTTTGACTTACAATTTTATTTAGCAATAACAAATCGTCTGGTCTCAATCTGATCTGCACTGCTTAGTTTAAAGAGATATACTCCTGAAGTAAGGTTCGTAACATCAATAAATCCGGTAACCGTACCACCAGCATTATTGAGTTCTTTTTGAACAATGATCTTCCCATTAATGTCCATTATTTCAACAGTTTGCACATTATTATTCAAAGAATTGAAACGCATATTCAATTGATCTTTTGTTGGGTTTGGCCACAGAGAAAGATTGGTAATAGATTCCGTTGCAGTTAAGCCCACTGAAGCGCCATCGCCAATCACATTGATTGTAAAACCCCCTTCACTTGAGGTAAAACCGGAGCCATCTGCCATATCTCCGGTAAGTACGACGCAATAAGTTATTGAGCAGCTGCTGCCATCTGGCGAAGCAAAGGTTGCTGTAAGGCACAAAGTAAAAGGGCCATCGCCAAAGTACTCGTGACTGGGGAAAAGATCTGTACTTGTAGTTCCGTCGCCAAAATCCCAAAGAACTTCTACTGCAGCCAGGATGTTGGCCGAAGGCACAATCCATATTACATCTTCGCCAGTTGAATCTGGAATTACAAAGAAGTCAATGCTGCAATCAAATTGGTAAATGCAGCTACCATCGTCTTCTGTAGCTTCCGGATTGTAATTATACGCATTTGGGTCGGTGCATCCGTAAATGACATTTGTGGAGTCACATCCTGAACCAACCTCGAAACTTACTGCCTGAAAAGACCCAATTAAACCTTCAGCAATAGGCATACTATCAACAAGAACGGTATAATATCCAAGCTCAAGTGTATCGCCCCAAATACCAATAATCTCAAGAGAGTAGCATCCGTCTTCCAAACATTCATCAATAATTGTAACATTTTGATTTTGCATAGCACCGGCTAATGCATATCCATCAGTAGAAGTTATTAACCACTCCGTATAAGGAACATTATATCCATCTATGATTATTGTTACCGGAGTGCAATCAGAATCATACATACAAGATCCATCGTCTAATATTGCCTCAGGGTTGTAATTTACTGCTCCTGGGTCTGTACATCCATAAATCGGTAGCGTGTTAGCACATCCTTCTTGATTAATTCCAAAGGTTACAGCTCCATAATTGAAATTGCTCAATGCTCCCGAAGCGAGGATGTCGCCATCAAGAATCACTTCAAAGTTGGCGCCATTCCATCCATCGCCAAAACTGTCAAACATCTGAAACGTATAACATCCATCTGAAAGACACCATTGCGAAACGTATTCTAGATTATCGGAATATCCGTTTCCAGTGGCAACTATTATACTATCAGCGTTCACCAAATTCCAAGAAATCTCATTCGCCCAAGTTCCAGTATTTATGACAACCTGAATTTCGTTAAGCTCACAAATTGTTGCGTATTCGCAAGAACCATCATCTTCTGTAGCTTCTGGATTATAATTAATTGCTTGCGGGTCTGTGCAGCCTAATACTTCTGTGGTGCAAGTTGAATCTACTTCATATTGTAAGAAACAGGTTCCTGCGTCTCCATAATATCCATCTATCATTAATATATAAGTCGTGTTCTCGTCCAGTACCCCACATTCAAAATCGAGTGCCGACATAAGGCCTTCACCTGCATTTCCATCGCAATAGATCATTTCTCCACCGCACTCTTCAAATATCCCGAACTGTGTATCTGTTAATGTGTTAGAGCCATCATACAACGCTTCAAGATGAATGCTTGCAGGATAAAGGGGCGTAGTAAACGTGTACCAAACACTGGTTTGCTCACCTTCTCCCTGGCCAAAGCCCCAGCACTCGCCCCAGATTCCTTCGTTTTGAAAAGCAGTAGAGTTATTTATTAATATTGTGCTTCCGGGAATCAGTGGAATAGCATTGGCGCAAAGATCATTTTCTGTAATTGTGGCGTATTCGCAAGAGTTGTCATCAATTGTTGCAAAGGGATTGTAATTTAGAGCCAACGGATCAGTGCATCCAGAAACAGGAGGAGTTTCAATGCAACCTTCCTGATTAATCCCAAATGAAACCGAACCGTAATTGCCGGAAAGCAATGTGCCGCTTTGAATAACAAGTCCATCTACCACAACTTGAAAAGTGGATTCATTCCAACCGTCGCCAAAAGTGTCGAACATTTCAAAAGTATAGCAGCCATTTTCCAGACACCAGTTAGAGCTATAAGTATTATTGCTTTGATATTTTCCACCGCCTGCAACACTTGTACTATCGAGCAACAGATTCCACGATACTTCTTGACCCCATGACTGAGTTGAGATGCTTACAATAACATCATTTAATTGGCAGGTAGTTACGTATTGGCAGGAGCCATCATCTTGGTTTGCTTGTGGATTATAATTGATGGCTAAAGGATCTGTACATCCGTAAAGCGTTGAATCTGCACAGTAATTAAAATTAAGTGGAATATCAATTAAATCATCAAATTCACTGGCATTCCAGCTTTGGAAAGTATAATTACCCTGACAATTATAATAGCCCGCTCCAATAAACTGTATTGATTCTCCCGAAGGCAAATCAATCCACTGGGTCTGGATATTGCCTGATGGCTCGGTGAATAATAGCACCGGCGTCATGCTACTGTCTCCATAAATCGAAACATCGATTTGTACCGGACTTGCAGGCGCATTTGCCATAAAGCCATATAGATAAACACCGTTTTGAGAAAAGGATGAAACGCTAAGCGCAATCGAAAAGAGGAGAGATAGAAGTAATTTCATTTCTGATTAGGTTAAATGACTGTTTGGATTTCACCTAATTGACTTTTTATTTTTTAGAAAGTTGCCTAAAGCTTTTTGAAAATTTCCCTAGTTTTATCATCCCATTCCAATTCAGGCTCTCTGGCCTAACTAAGAAAGTAAATATCATAATTTTAATGTTATTTTAAAAAATACTACCGCAGGATTTGAACATATCCATTTTCGGTTTGCACCTCAAGGCTCTCGTTAAACTTTTCGCCCCAGCGATAAGTAATTCGGTAAAAATAAATACCTGGTTCGACAAAGTATCCATCGAGCCCTCCATTCCAACGCGTTTCCAAATCTTCACTTTCAAATACGATTTTTCCCCAACGGTCAAAAATCTGCATATTAAAATTTGAAATAGGGCAGGAGGGTACTACAACAAGCAAGTCATTAAGTCCGTCTCCATCGGGAGTCATGGCATTTGGAATGTACATATCGCATGGGCAATCATCGCCAATCTCGAGATAAGAAACACCAATTTTAAAATCGCGATCAAGCCTGCAACCACGCCCATCTTCTACAGATAAATTGTAATCGCCGGCACCGAGCCGATCATAAAAACCTTTATCAGACCGATTACCCTCATTGAGTTGCCATTTTATTGGCTCTTCTCCACCCGAAAGCAAAACGTCAATTAATCCATTATCGAATAGGGGACAATTTACCGGATGTACCGACCTGATTACAAAACTCAAATCTGTATCATCGCCAATAGTAACATCAAGAGATGGTGTGCATCCCGAGGCAGTTTGTGCAAGTACTGTATATTCTCCTCTCGATAGGCTTGCAAAGTAGGCAGTGTCTTGCCATCCGGAAACACCCTGGATACTGTACTCAAAGTCAGCATCATACTTAACTTTTACGATAAGGCTTCCAGAATTGTCGCCGCAGAAAGAATTTTTTGAAGAAACGAGTTCCATTTGCGGAGTATCACGCGCAATTTCAACGCTATCTATAAATTCACAACCTTGCTGATCTATGATGTTTAAAAAGTATTTACCTTGTATTATATTATTAAAATCCGGGTTTTCTGAATCTGTAACACCATTTGTAATTGAATAGATATAAGGCTCCGTACCACCACTTGCCTGAAAAATTATCCGACCGTCATTTCCTTCACACGTTTCATTGCTACTTTGAAAACTAGCTTCAAAATTTATGCATGCTGCATCTTCACATTTTGTGGTGGCATTGTTTAATAGAGTTTGAAGAGACGTATTTACATAAGCTGTTAGCTGGTCTGTTTGACCCTGAGAAAACATATACAAACAGGCATCGTCGCAATAATCCATATATGAAGGCCACAAAATTGGATCGGTACAATTAATAAGCTCTTCGCCTATGGCATAGCAGCCATAAGTAGCGGCATTTGTAATAGGCGTATCGGCAATTCCATCACCGTCAATAGCGCAATCGGGATTGTTAAAAGGATGATTTAAAGAAAGATAATGACCGAGTTCGTGCGTTACGGTTCTTCCCATATTATAGGTTGCCATAAGTGTATTTCCACCGCAGCTTACCGATCCAAAAGAGGTGATGCCGCAAACTACGCCATCTCCATTTCCATCGCCCCCAAGAGGTGAATACCCAAGAACACCGCCATTCATATTACGCACAAAAAAGTTAATATATCCCGACCATTGAGGTATATCATCTATTGGGCCATACTCATTTAAAGTAACTGCATAGTCGCCTTCGGCAATGCCAGAGCCGGCTGGGTGATTTAAAGTGGCAAGACAGAACTCCACGCAACTTTCACCATTTTGAATTTGCGGCCAGCGAATTGTTCTTCCTTCCGTCCATTTATTAATATCTGGATTTGTACCACCATAGTCTTGATTGATGGATTCTACCTGACTCAAAGCCATTTCAAGCGCACAAGCATAATCAATACCTACATCTTGAAAGTGCACTGCCACCGGCAAATAGAGAATCTCATCGCAATCGGCCTTCATCTCACTATTGTGACTCTTTAAATACGTTTCAATTTTTTGATTCTTTTCAGCAAATTGAGCTGCATAGGCAGAATCTTGCATTAAAATTTCATGCCGTTCATCAGTGCCGCATCTTATAATCCCGTTATTATTTTGAGAAAAAGCTGTAAATGAGAATAACAATAAGAAAGTGAAAACAGAAAATAGTTTCATTTTTTCGATTTACGGCTGTTAACATCTGTGTATAAAAAATAAACAGACCTGTTAATCAGCTCAATGAATTAATTTAACCTTGCAGGGTTTTAAATTTTAAAGCGCATTTCAATTATTGACGCAAAACAGGCTGAATAGATGCATAAAAAGATGCTTTTATTTTCACTTTTTATCATTTCAAAAGACTTCAAGTAATAGAGGAATTTGTGAACTGGATAAAGTTCATCCAAAAAACCCTTTCCCCAATTGTTCATTCAGAAATTAAGCTGAACAAGGTCATCTGGTTTAAAGGAAATTAAATCTTTAGTATCGAGCATGTTTGATCAAACTCTGCCTCTTCTGTTTGTGGATTATCCGGATCTGTTATAATTTCTCCATCTACAATAAAACGATACAGGTACTTTCCGGAGGAAAGATAAATTGGGAAATTCCAAGCTCCATTTTCATGATTCATTTTAAAGTTTTTCCTGGCCCAGTCAGTAAACGTGCCGGTTACGATTACTTCAGCGGCTGTTTCAAATTTGTCTAATTTGAACACATGATTAGGTTTTATGCAAATAAGGCTATTAAAACCCTCATTGCGCTCTACCCGATAAGGATTGTTTGGGTCCAAAATCCATTCATTGTCCACAACATATTTATACTCGTACATGCCGGGAGCTAAGGCATAATGCAGTTCCCACCCGCTAGGTGTACGTAGCATTTGCAATTCAGTATAGTTCCATAAATTAAAATTCCCTGCTAGTCGAACTTCAACCGCGTCGAGATTGCCATAAAGTTTAAACACGCTGCAATCGCCAATTGACAAATAAGAATTATAATTTCCGGTGCCATCAGGACGTACTGCCGGGTTGTCAGGATCTGTAATCCACTTTCCATCAACAATAAACTTATAAGCGTACGTGCCGTCTGGCAAATAAAGAGGAAGTTTCCAGATATCTCCTTCGCGTTTCATTTCTAATTCACCCACAGTCCACCCGTTAAAATTTCCAGCAACGAAAATCTGAGAAGCCTCATCATGCTCTCCCAATTCAAAAACATGATTTTCAATAAAGAATATCGAGGCACGGCCTAGTTCATGATGTTGGCCTTTTAGAAGATTCTGCTTGTCGAGAGTTTCTTTGCCATCTACAATAAACTTATAAAAGTGTTGTCCCGGCTCAATGCGTACATAGGTTCTCCAACCTGAATCGATCTTGTCCATTTTAACTTTATCACAAAAGCTACCCTGAAGTAAGACCTGCTTTGCCTTTATATTGCCCGAAAGGAAAAAACAAATTTCGTTATTGTCAGAAGCGGAGATCGATTTTCCGGTTAGGTTATTTATACCATATTGTACGTAGTGTTTAAGTGCTTCCAATGTTTTAGATTTTTAGAGTAGCTTCTTTAGCCAGCTTAGTTTCGATTGGTTAAAAGGCGGGTATTTTAGTGCCGGATCAAACCAGGTTTTACTAATCACCAGACTTTTGGCATGGCTAAAGCACTCAAAACTATGCCAGCCATGATAGTGTCCGCTACCGCTACCCTGCACCCCTCCAAAAGGCAAATCAGGATTTCCGAGATGCACCAAGGTGTTGTTCACGCAACCGCCTCCAAAAGATAGTTGGTTTAATATCAATTCTTTAAATTCTTTATTGGATCCAAAATAATAACATGCCAAAGGATATCTGTTGCCTCGCACAATTTCAGAGATTTCGCGACTGTGTGTAAAAGGTATAATTGGCAAAACGGGTCCGAAAATCTCATCGCGCATCACAGTACTGTTTAAATCAACATTATCCATAAGCGTTGGTTCGATATACAGCTTTTCTTTATCTGTTTTGCCCCCATAAACTATGTTGCCGTCTTTGAGAAAATTGGCTACGGCACCAAACCGTTTTTCGTTGATCATTCTGGGGTAATCAGCTGATTTTCGCGCATCAGTTCCATAAAATTCCTGAATAGTTTCAATCAATAAACCGGTAAATTTTTCTTTAATTTTGGATTCTACCAATAAATAATCCGGTGCTACGCAAGTTTGACCGGCATTGATAAACTTACCCCAAATGAGACGTTTTGCAGCGACTTTAAGATTGGCGGAGCTATCGATAATTGCAGGACTCTTGCCACCAAGCTCAAGGGTAGTGCTTACCAGATTATCTGCTGCTTGCCTGGCAATATTTTTTCCAACTCCCGGGCTTCCGGTGAAAAATATATGGTTGAAAATATGCGTTTTAAGCAGGTGAGGAACCACTTCGCTTCCCACTCCCTGAACGACGCTAATGTATGCCGGATTGAAAATTTTTGAAATAATTTTTTCTGTAATTGCCGCAGTGGCTGGAGCTTCTTCAGAAGGTTTGATTACCACTGCATTACCGGCTGCGATAGCTCCTACAAGTGGGTCGAAAACCAGATTAAACGGATAATTCCAGGGTGCTATAATCAATACAACCCCTTTCGGCTCGTACCGCAATTCACTTTTTGAGGGCTCAAAAGCCAATGGAGTAAACCGCCTTTTTGGTTTCATCCATTTCTTTAAATTTTTGAGGGCAAAGTCTATTTCGGCTTTCACAATCCCGATTTCTGTAAGGTAGCTTTCAGTCTCAGATTTCCCTAAGTCGGCATTTAGAGCCTTGAAAATTTCGTCTTCATGATCTTGAATACCAACACTTAACTTTTCGAGCATTTCTTTTCTAAAAGAATACGAAAGTGTATTTCCCTTATCAAAAAAGCGGCGCTTTTCATCAAAGAGTGCCTTTATTGACGTGTGATTTCTTGCAACTTTTATTTCATTTGTCTCTTCCAAAATAGTGAATTATGATTTTTATAAATATAGCAATTCAAAATCAATTATCTTTCGCTCAATTTTAAAATTAGGCATGAGCGAGGAAAATATTGAGAAACCGGATTTAATAGATCAGGCGACTTTAGATAAGGATAAGCGTGTAGAGCAAAGTTCGCAAAATATCAAAAGACGTTTTAAGATTTTGATTCAAGAACTTTTAATTTTCTTTCGCGAACTTCTTGCCCTAAAGGATGAAACTGACTACGAGCAGACACGTACCGGAATTATTCGTGACGTTACTTTTCGGGGTCCTACAGTATACATCCTTATTTGTTCCATAATTATTGCATCTGTTGGCTTAAACCTAAATTCACCGGCAGTCATTATTGGTGCGATGCTTATTGCTCCTCTTATGGGGCCAATTTTGGGTGTCGGTCTCGCCTTCGGCACCAATGACTCGCCATTGCTTGGCAAAGCGCTCAAGAATTTTGGAGTAATGGTAACTATAAGTCTATTTACCAGCACGTTATATTTTCTTCTCACTCCGCTGGTAGAATATCAACCTGAGATTTTGGCGCGCACCACCCCGACGACCTTGGATATTCTCGTTGCTATTTTTGGGGGTATTGCCGGAGTGGTAGCAGGTAGTAGAAAGGAAAAAAGCAATGTAATTCCCGGTGTTGCCATCGCCACAGCGCTTATGCCACCCCTCTGTACTTCCGGTTTTGGATTGGCTACAGGTAATTGGCATTTCTTCTTGGGCGCTTTCTATCTCTTTATGCTTAACAGTATTTTTATTTGTGGTGCTACTATAGTTGGAGTTCGGTTTTTGGGATTTCCATTAAAGAAATTAATCAACAAACAGCGCGAGCGAAAAGTGCGCAACTGGATGGCCGCCATTATGATTATCATGATTTTTCCGAGCTTTTGGATTTTTTATGGTGTTGTAAAAGAGTCGTGGTTTAAAAGCCATGCAGATAAATTCGTAAAAGAAGTGATAAAGATGAAAGGAGCGCGTCTGGTTGATACAAAGTTTATTTATGCCGATACTGTTCCATCCATTGAGCTGTTTATGATCGGTGTGGAAATTCCAGATGACACAATTAAGAAATGGCAAAACCAGATGGCTGGCTACGGATTGGAGAATTCCCATCTGGATGTTTATGGAATTGGTGAATCTAATAAAGATCCCGATTTTGAAATTTTAAGTGGGAAATTGAAAGAAACAATTCAGGCAGACGTGGTAAAGCAGTTTTATTCATTTAGTCAAGAAGAGATACAAAGCCACGAAAAGCAGATTGAATTTTTGCAAAATGAATTGCTTAAACTTAGACCGAGAGATGTCAAAATGGTTAATTTGGCGAAAGAAATGAAGATCCAATTTGAAAATTTGGAAAGAATCTCATACGCAGATGCTATTGAGAGCGATTTTGGTAATAAAATTGATACCATTCCAACCATTCTTGTAAAATGGCGAAATGGTATCAATAACAATCAACTTAAAAAAGATGAAATTAAAATTCAGAAAATAATGCAGTTAAGACTCGAATTAGATACGGTAAGAGTTATACAGTATTAGAATTAATTATCTATTAATCAATATCTTACCCGTTTGTATCTGTTCGTTTTCTTGCGTGAGCACAAAAGTGTAGAGTCCTTCGCTGTAGCCTGAAACGTCGTGGCTCGATATACCATTCATTAAAAATTCAGCTACCTTTCTGCCTTGAGTATCATAAATAGTCATATTCGCATCGGGAAGAGGAGTATTGTCATTCCATTTCCATGAAAGTTGATTCACAACCGGATTGGGAAAAAACGCGAAATATGCAGGTTTTTCTGCTTCTGTAATGCCAACTGTAGAAGCTGAAACTATTACAGAACCGGTCATTCCCTCATGCACATCACATCTATATGAGTAAGTACCTGCTATCGTAAAAACAAACTCATAAGTCCACCCGGCAGGACCAGTTTCATTTCCGAATGAATCAGGATTATTGGGGAAATCTATTGCATTTCCATTTACGTTGTGAAAACCCAGCGAATTAGTCCACACAACAGTATCGCCCACGTTAATTTCGAGTTGAGAGGGACTAAAGACATTATTGGAGACATTAACATTGTAATGAGTTTGTGCCAAAAGTGAGCCGGAAGCGAAAAGCGCTATAGAGGCTAAAAGGGTGTAAAGTTTTTTCATGTTACAATTTGATTTAGGGGGTTAGTTCATAATTATACAAAGGTATGACGCTCGAAATTAATAAATGTTGTAAAAGGTTGGTTAATTGAGTAGGGAGTAGAGCGTAGAGCGTATTTTGTATAAAGTAGGTTGTAGCGAGAATTTGAAACTCGTTTATTTCCTACAAGGCCGCAATAAATTGTTAAAAGCGAGGCAATCTCAAGGCAGCATCATAGCCAGTTGCTTATTGTCTATTGCCAATTGCTTATTGCCTATTGCCAATTGCCAATTGCTTATTGCCTATTGCATCATTGCCAATTGAAATTGACTTCTAATACATCTAAAAGCCACTTCTTCTATCGGGTACTTCGGGCGCATCAGAGCGTTCTACCCCGGTAATGAAGTATTTAGTTTCTCCGCGCCAGGGCAGTGTTACATATTTTTCTTCGTAACGAAGTCTTACGCGCTCTCCAGTTAGTGAAACTTCTTCGAGTTTACCAAAAACTTCCTTGTCATTTTTCTCAACCGAAAATAAAAAAGTTTGTGAGAGACTATTGGCGCTTTTTACTGCCCCAAAACTCATTACATCCATTTGACCTTCATAGGTTTTAAATAATGCTCCGCGTTCGCTAACTTCTATAATTACTCCAGATTTCACTCCTTTGCTCAAGGTGGCATAATAAAAGAAAAACATTAAACCGATTCCTATAATAAGCAGTAGGATGGCCAGCTTCTTAAAAAATCTTTTAGCACTGTTTGTGGCATTCGTCGTTTTCTCGGAAAAAGTAGTCATATAAAATACTTGATTTTGGGGCAAAATTAATCATTTCCAATTAAGAAAGTGATGTTCTTTGGGCTAATTCAAAATCCAATCATATCAATTCAATTCCTTATAATTCCAGAGCGACACCTTGAAAATCGCATTAAGTGAAATTATTCTGCGATATTTGTCCAATGTGTGCTTTGAAAATATTACAGCTAAGTTCAGAACAGAGCTGGCGCGGTGGTGAGCAGCAAATAGCCTATCTTATTCTCTATCTCAAAGCGCAGAATGTAGATGTAGTAGTATGCACGCGCAAAAATTCAGCTTTTTCGGCATGGTGTAGAGAGATGGAAATACCCTTTTATGAACTGGGTTTTATAAATGGAGCAGACATTAAATCAGCGCTCAAAATCAAGAAAATCGTAAAAAGGGAAGGTATTGATATAGTAAATGCGCACTCCGGCAAGTCGCATAGCCTTGCCTACCTTGCTTTAAGGCTTGGTATGAATAAGCCGCTCATTGTACATCGTAGAGTAGATTTTCCGCTAAAAACACGTGGTTTTTCGCTTGCAAAGTACAATCATAAAAATGTAAAAGGAATTGTCTGTGTATCTAAGGCCATAGCAAGGCTTGTGAAAAGAGCAGTGGAAAATCCAGAAAGGGTCAAAACGGTTTATAGCGGAATAGATCCGGCGCGATTTTCAGACAATAAACCCAATGGATATATTCACAAAGAATTTAATATTGATAAAAGTAAAAGACTGATTGCCAATATTTCTGCTATTGCACCTCACAAAGACTACCAGACATTTCTGCACACGGCAAAGCGCGTAACTGAAAGCCGTGACGACTGCCATTTTTTGATTGTTGGTGAAGGAAATCTTCGTCATGAAATACAAGAATTAGCCAAATCGCTTAAACTAACGAATTCAGTGAGTTTCACCGGATTTAGAAATGATATTCCAAATCTCTTCCGCGAATTAACACTGTTTTTAATCACCTCGGACACCGAAGGTCTGGGCACTACTGTAATTGATTCTCTCTGCAATGGGATACCTATAATTGCCACCAAAGCAGGCGGAATTCCTGAACTGGTGCGCGATGGAGAAGAGGGATATTTGTGTGCTATTGCAGATTCTGAATGTCTGGCGGAAAAAGTGAATCTGCTTCTCAATATGGAAGAAGAACGACAAAAAATGAGCAAAAAAGCAATTGAGCGGGCAAAGCTTTTTACAAATGAACAAATGGGAGCAGGGGTATTGGAAATATATCGTCAAATTAAAACGGGTTCAACACTTTAATCTATCTCACTATCTCCTTGTTTTGCATCATTTGAAATATAGGGGTTTCCCAGATGGGTTTGGAAGAGGAATTCTTCTGCCAACATCTTCACATTTAGTTGATCGAATTCGCCTATCACCTCGCCATCAGCCTGCAAAAATTGTGGATTGGAAAAGCTTATCACAGCCTTTTCAGTAGTAATAATCCTGCTGACATTTTGAGGAGTATATAGTTGATCAATTGCAGAAAGCCCTGCTTTGAGAATTGTCCCCAGGTTTATTTCTTCTACGATTACAATTTCAAACACACCATCAAAAGGATTTCCGAATTCGGTGATAGAAACACCGGTGCCAAATTTTCTGCCATTCGCAATAATGATCATTACACAGTGGCCGCTTATTGTTTCTCCATTTGCTTCTACTGAATACTCAATTCGCTCCATATTTTGAAGCTCCCGTGCGAAATACTTTCCATAAGTGAGCATACCCCGGTTCTCATCTTCCTCAAAAGCTTTCACCACACGAGCGTTTACTCCAATGTCAGCAAGGTGGATAGATTTTACCGAATGGTTTATGCAAAGCATATCCATCTTTCTAGCGATTCTTGATTTTAGCAAATCATCAAAGGCCATATTAGGATCTTGATTGACTCCAAGTTCTTTTGCCATTCCGTTTGCCGATCCAAAAGGAATAATTCCAACAGAAGTTTTACCATTTGCTGAAGCTAGAGCGGCAAGTGCAAATGTTCCATCTCCGCCAACAGCCATAATTAAATCAAACGAATCGCTCTTTAAAAATTTCGCCAATTTCTTTAAATCGTTGGTGCCTGTGGTTTCAAAAATGGCGGTTTCAATTCCATAAAAGCTTGAAGTTTCCTTAAAGTACTCAATAAAGTCGTCCTTATCATTTCCACCAGAAATGGGATTAAGAACTGCGACTATTTTCATGTATTAATTTATTTATATCAGTTTGAATGTCGGCATAATCATCATAATAATGAACAGGAATTTTCCCGTCAGGCATTTCCCAAGTTACATTTTCCGATTTTGAAGATTTCAGGCTTCCGGTTTTACGCAAATAAACACTGTGGATTCGATTTGGCAATTTTTGAGCTACTTCACCAAACACAGTAAAATCTTGTTGTGAGTCATCGCCAAACAAAACTATTTTCTTATCTGGAAAATGTCGCAGCAATTTCATGATCCGATTTATTTTATAGTCCTCTCTTTCAGTTTTAACAAAAAGATTTTTGAACTCCTGATGTGGGCGCAGGTAAATGGGGCCTGGCGGCAATTTGTGAAGATGTATAAAAGTTGAGACCAAAGAGAAAAGGTTGTATTCACTGGCAGAAACGTAGGCAAAAGGAAAGTTATTTTTGCTCAATTCACGGTAAGCCAATTCACTTTCTTCAACCGTTTTCCGTTTTGGAATTGGCTTGAAAAGCATGAGCCAGAGCTTTGAAAAGAGCCGTGCTGAATGCGAGACCAGTATGGTGTCGTCAATGTCTGAAATAATCAGAAATTTACTTTTATGGTAGGAATAATATCGGTTTTCACTCTGAAGCACATCCAATTGTTCTGATGAAGCCGAATGAAGGAATTCTATTGTTTCAATCCGTTCCAAATCAAGTGTCATTTCAAAATTACCATTATTATCAGTTACTACAGGGTAAATTTCCCCATTGATCTTCAAATCTATATTTCTTCTCCCTGCCGAATCATAAAAATAGGAGCGAAGTATTTTCCAAAAAAGTTTTAAGGCTCCATCATTTTTGTCTATAAATTTTGGATGTCCGTTAATTGCAACTCCATTTAGCAGCCAGCCTCGTTGCGACTGCACTGCCTGATAAGTCCAAATAGATAAAGGTCGCGAAATAGTAATGGGTTTTATAGGTTTAGAAAGATAGCAGTTTCGAATCGAAATTGTTTAATTTAAAAGCTTCATGTAAAGTCTATTTTACAGAAACACATTTTTATTTGTCCCTCATCACTTCTCCAAAGTCAAAGTAATTTAGCCATTTCTGTTCTTGAGCATTTTGAATAATTTTGATGAATCGATTTTCTGAATCGACTAATAATCCATGATACTTGGCATGATTTACGGCTTGCTCAAAAGAATTGAGCATACTTTTGTAAAAAGATTCTTGATTTATGGTTCGCTGAAAAGTAAAGGCCTGTGCTGTCTCAATATTAAAGAGCATCGCATCAAGCAGGAGGGAGGGTTCTACTTCAATGGTTATAAAATGCTTAATGAGTTTTTGAGCAACAGAACGTCGCATTTTTGGTTTTCTTTTTCCAGGAGGGAAATATTCTTTTCCAACCCGGGTTTTAAAATCATCTATTAACTTGTCTTCCTGCGGATTGAAAGCAAAATCGTAATAAACTTTTACATCCTTAAATCGTTCGTAAAGATCTAGGATCTGTTCGTTAAGTTGTTTTTTGGTAAGATCCTTTAGGTAATTCTGTAAATCGCGTTTCGACAAATTATTCGATTTTGGTGTCTTGAGAATTCCCGTTTGACTTTTCCAGAGTTAAGTCTACTCTAGTAAAATCCCACGCCAGCATTAAGTTCAGCGGATCTCTCTCAAACTCTATTGTAAGCTGTTCGTAAACCATAAAATTTCTCATGGGTCTCACGGTAGCAGTTACTACATCGAGCTCGGGCTGCCGAGCTGCTTTCTCATCCCAGTCAACGCCCCAGCCGGGATGGCCGCTGTTAAAAATTATTTCCCATTCTGTAGGTTTCGGAATTGTCCAGAGGGTATATTTTCCTGCCGGAAGCTTCTGACCCTGAATTACTAAATCTGTTGCTGTTACGAAAGTAGTGGGCTCGTTGGCACCGGTACGCCACACTTGGCCGTAAGGCACTAAACCCCCAAATATATCGCGGCCTTTTTTAAACGGGCGACTGAAGGTGATTTCAACATCGTATCCATTATCGGTATAGGTAATCGTTTCTTCGGGGCTGTGTTTTTTGGTTTGGAATTTCATCACCTGCAAGCTGCCGAAGGCAACGACGAACAGAATTACAATTCCAATTAAAAACCATTTAAAAAATTTATTCATGGGTTTCAATTTTGGTTGCAAGTTAGTAAGTATTGATCAAATTCTGCTGCAGACGGCCTAAGTTTTATTCAATGTCAAAATCAAAATATGTGTCGGGAAAGGGTTCGTTACGCAGTGTAAAATGCCACCATTCTGTTTCTATTGGTTTAAATCCGGCAAGCATCATAGCATTTCGGAGAATCAATCTTTTATCGCGCTGATCTTTTGGTAGTGCCTGATATTTAGAAGCCGATTCCGGCCCGAAAAAATCAAAGCTTGTTCCCATTAGAACTATCTCTCCGTTAGAGATGTAAACAAGACCTAAATCTATTGTACTTCCCCGTGAGTGGCCACTTTTGGATGCGATGTAACCCTGCTTGAAAAGATTTTTTTTGGAAACATCGGGATAGAAAGCTTGCTTGTTAATTGTATCATTTAACAACCGGCTCCAGCTTACAAACATGTTAACTGCTTTTTGTGGTCTGTAGCCATCGTATATAATAATTCCATAACCCAAACGATTCAAAAGTTCAATTGCTTTCTCTAAAGAATCAGCGGCCGCCCTGGTAAGCAAAATCTTTTCTGCATTATAGCCGTTTATACGTTTTCCTACAAAATTATTGGATGTTGCATATCTGACATCTATGTACACGTTAGGAGGTCTGGACTGTATTTCAATGAAATCTGAAGGAATATTTGAGTCAAATTGACTCCTCTCAATTTTCTCTTTTACAGGATTTAGACTGATGGTAATCAGCGCATAAATCAAAAGATTAACTAAATAAGTGCCCATATTAAATCAATTTATGGCATATAAGATAGAATTTTTTTGTGTTAATCATTTTCTTGAACTTTAAAATCAAGTAAAGTGTTGTACCTTAAACCCGTTAATCAAATCTCTCACAACCAAATTTCTCCTCATGGAGTTCAAATATTACATAGATAAAGAACAGAAAATAGTTGTGAGATCTTTTCATGGTGAAGTTTCTCTTGAATCGCTGGAAAAATCGCTCGCTGTGGTTTGGGTAGATCCAGATTACAGTCCCCTTTACAGTGGAGTTGCAGATTTTAGAGATAGTAAGCTTCTTTTTTCAAAAGTTATGCTTTACAAAATTATCAAAACAGTGTCAGATAATTCCATGAGTTTGCAAGGTAGAGTAGCCATACTTGTTTCGGAGCCTCTTTCTGCAGCAATGGCTACTATTTATGGTGAGCAATTGAGGAATATGAGCCAAGTGGAGATTTTTTGTTACACGTCAGTGGCAGCGAAGTTCTTAGAAGTTGACACGAATATTCTGGATTGCTTAAGCGATGTTAAGCCAATTTATGTGGAATAGGGTAGGCTTTATCCACTCAAATATGAGATGGGGATTTTTCTAATTTTCAGAAATAAGAAATGTTTTCTATCTTTCTAGCCGTCAATTACACTTTCAATCCTATTTGTTACAACCCATGGAGTTCAAATTTTTTATAGATGTAGATCAGAAAGTGATTCTAGAAACTTTTTATGGTGATATTTCAATATCAGACATTGAAAAGGCTATTCCACATATATTTAATCATCCCGATTATAATAAGCACTTTGATGTTGCTATTGATTTTAGAAAAGCGAATAGCAAGTATTCAAAGCAAGCTTTACAAGATTTTATAAAAGGCTATGTGGAAAATGATCAAAAAGTGCTCGGGAGGGTAGCCATTTTGGTCTCTGAACCTACGTCGGCAGCTATGGCTACTTTGTATGGTGAAGAGATGAAGGAAATTCATACCCTTGGGATATTTTGTTCAGAATCGGAAGTTCATCGTTTTTTGCGTATTTCACCAGAGATATTTAAAAAAATTGATGCTCTGGAAACAATATCACTGGAATAAATATTGAATTCTTAGTCGGGAATATAAAGCAATTTTTTATTCGCAAAATCATAAAGCGTAAGTCTGCGCAGATCGAAATAGGCTATCCAAAAATCGCGTAAAGCTTTCGTATATGATCGCTTGGCCGCATCTTTTTCATTTAAGGCAATATTTAAATCAGTAATTCCCACTTTCCCTGTCAAGTATCTGTTTTGAGCTACCTTATAACGTTCATCAGCTACCTCATCCGATTTTTTTGCAATCTGAAGCTGATTACGCAATACCTCAAACCGCCTCACGAGCGTGATAATCTCCTGCTCAAAATTTTGGATATCCTGTTCGAGTACGTATTGATTTAATTGCTGGTTTGCCAAAGCTGTTTGAATGCGCGCTTTGTTTCTTCCCCAATCCAAAATTGGCACTGCAAGACCGATATCTAATCTTTGCTGATCATTTGGATTTGCGTAAGCATCATCAAAATCATCGCTTGCCGTATTTAGTCCGTACGAAGCAACCAAATTGGCTCCGAAACGTTGTTTGCGCGCTTCGGCGACATCTCTTTCAGCTTCTATTCTGCTGCGCTCAAATTCGATGTAGTCAGATCGATTCATTTTGGCATACATCAATGCATCTTGCATTAAAATGTCAAATTTCGGAATACTTTCGGGCAAAATCAGCTGTAGGGTATCGCTTGATTTAATGGCGAGATAGGCGCGAAGTTTCTGACTGGCTGTTTGCAAATCAAGCTGTGCCTGGGTTACATCTTGTTGCGACCTAAGTAGCTGAAGTTCCACTTGAAGTAGTTTATCTTTTGATGTGGTTCCAATATTGTAACGCCCTTCTTCAATCTTGTAAATAGTGTCGTTATTCGTTAGATTAAAATCAGCAATTTGGTAATTTATTTGGGCATCGAGAAAATCAAAAAAATACCGCACAGATTCGCGACTTACAAATTCCATTTGCTCTACGTAATTTCTCTTGCTCTCTTCGTAGCGCAAAGGTTCGGTGCGTCTATCCCATTTTAGCGGGTTGTAACCAAATATTGGTTGATCTAATTTTATGTTTACAAGGGTGGTATTAAAACGATCTAAATCTTGCTGAATATCATTGAAATAATTGAGATTGGTATTTACAGAAAGGTTCCCTCCGGTAAATGCAATGGGCTGATTTAATCCTAAATTCAAAGTTGAATTGATCTGCTCGCGCGATTGAAATACAATGCTTCCATCATCAAGTCTATTACTAAAATAATCACGATTGTACCCCGGCAAATTTCCCCTCAAGACTAGTTGCGGATTGTAGTTAGATTTATATGTTCTGTACTGCCAATAGCTGTTTTTCTTTCGTGTCTCTGCCTGTTTCGATGCGGGCGACTGCTCACGAGAGAGCATAATTGCATCTGTGAGAGAAAGTATGTTTACATTTTGACCATTTGCCGAAAAGGCGAACAAACCTATTATAAAAAGCAGAAAAATTATTTTATTCATAACGCAATGAATTAATGGGGTTTTGCTTCGCAGCGCGTTGAGCAGGGGTAATGCCAAAAATCAATCCTATAGAAGCGGCCACCCCAAACGAAATGAAAATTGAAGACAAGGAAATAACTGTTTTTATATTGGCGAAATGGCTAACGACATAGGCCAAAGTTATTCCCAGAATAATTCCTAAAACACCACCTGTAATGCTAATAAGTACAGACTCAAACATAAATTGATAAACGATATCGCTTTTTTTTGCGCCAAGCGAGAGGCGGAGACCAATTTCCTTAATTCGCTCTAATACAGAGGCAAGCATAATATTCATAATACCAATACCACCTACTAAGAGAGATATACCGGCTATAGCACCAAGCACGTAATTAAACAATTCATTGCTGCGTCGCTGTTGCTTTAAGAGCAATTCTGGTATTTCGATCTGATAATCTACTACACCGTAATGTTTGCGCTCCAGCAAACGCGAAACAACATCAGAAACCGCTCCAAGCAGCTCGGTTTGATCTACCTGAAGTACCATTCTATCAATCTGATGATAATTTGATGGTGCTTTAGCAGTGCTTACTTCCTCTTCGTCATTGCCACTGGAATTGGCAGTTCTAATCATCTGTTCGGTAATTAAATCACGATTTTCGTATCGCACCAAAACGGTTTGAAGAGGAGCGTAAACATCCATATTGTAATCGCGAATGCCAAGGTTGCTCTGGCTTTGATCGCTGATAAGTCGTTGCTCAAGCACACCAATTACTTCAAGCCACTGCACACCAACTTTGAGACGTTTGCCAATAGGGTTCTCGGTAGGGAAGAAGCGATTTTTGATTGATTTTCCGATTATGCATACAGCCGACCCTTGTTCAATCTGTTTCTCATTAAACATTTTTCCATCCGAGAGATTGAAATTGAAAATCTCGAAGTAAACGGGTTCAACACCTACGAGCTTTGCCGACCTGCGTATGCCGTTATTGATAATATAGGTATCAAAAATTATCTCGGGGCTTATTTTTTGAATATTCGGTATGATTTGGCGAATGGCTTCTGCATCCTCAAGGCGCAAGCCAGGCGAAAATTTCTCTTTTTCATTTGCAGCGTTTTCAGTATTTACCGTTTCTTCCTTTTGCTCTATGATTGGAGTTATTACCACATTGTTGACTCCTACAAGCTTCATTTGCTCATTGAGCTCTTGCTGGGTGCCATTTCCAATGGCGAGCATTGCGATAACAGCTGCTACGCCAAAAATAATTCCAAGAGCAGTAAGAAGCGATCGCATTCTATTGCTTATCAAGGCTTCAAGAGCAATAGTAAAATTAGCCATTAAGCGTTCGTTCATATCTACGACGCTTTACGTTTTCTCTTAAACTCGCCACCTGCCGAGTCTTTTCGTATAGTATCCGGCACGTTTGGCTTCGACCCTTCTAATTTCTCTTGTTTTCGCTTCCCATTTAACTCCGGTAAGAGATTAACATCCGATTTTTCCATTCCGCTTACTTTGTTTAGATAAACCTGATCGTCTTCTTCTAATCCCATTTTCACAATTACCTCGTTCCGGTTAGACTCACCAACCTCTATTTCTTGTTTCACGGCATTTAGGCCTGACTTTTTGTAAACATATGTTATTGAATCGGCCAGATTAAAGAGCGCCTCAAGAGGTACAAATAGTTTGTTTTCAGCCTTTTCGGTAATAATTCTATTGCTTGTAGTCATTGATGGGCGTAGCAAATCGTCTTTTTCATTTACTTCAATACTCACTTTAAAAACTTTGGCATCGCTGTTAGGTCTTTGCTCTCCTACATTGGCCACGCGTAGTACCTTACCGGTAAATCTCTTTTCAGGAAAAGCGTCTAATCCAATTTCAACCATCTGGCCAGCCTCAACTCTCCTGATATCTACTTCATTTACATAAGTTGCAGAGATCATTGTTGAGAGGTCGGGTAAAGTAGCCACTACTGGATTCCAAGCATTAATTTGAGAACCAGTTTTGGTTGCACGGCCATTGTAGTCTTTGATGTAAATCAGCATTCCATCTTCAGGAGCTTTAATAGTAAAATCTTGAATAAGATCTTTCATTCCATCAAGGTTGCGCTGCTCTTTTAGCCTGTTAAGCGATACCTCTTGCATTTTGGCAATATTCTGCTGTCGCTTAATTTTGTAATTCTCTTTTGCCTGCTCAAGTGATCGGCCGGCTTTCTCAACATCTATTTCTGCCTGGCGAATGGTGGCGGGTGGCTCGTATTTGCTTTGATCTAATACCAGTTGCCTTTCATCAACAGCATAAGCCAGATTTATAAGTTCGTCACGTGATTTTCGCATGTCGAGAGAAGTATCAAGTTTTGTTTGAATGAATTTAGACTCTATTTTTTCTAATTCCAGCTGCGAATCTTTCAACTTGTTAGTCAATTCAGAAGGATCTATAGTTGCCACATAATCTCCTTTTTTAACGAGTGTTCCCTCATCTATTATATCCTGAATGGTCATATTCCAAATACGGTAGTCGCGCGTACCCTTGGGACCCAGAATTTCTACCGAATTTTTAGCTTCAAGCTCTCCGGTTGTAGTAATGTCAATAACAAACTCACCCTTTTTTACCGACACCAGTATTCCGGCTGACTCTGCAGAACTCGACGATGTAAAATAATATATAAGGATTATCGCAGCAATAGCTCCAATAATTCCAATCCAAATCTTTGATTTCATTAAATTGTATGGAATAAATATATTCGCGCTAAAGCTAAAACCTTCAAGCTGTAGGGCGACTTTAGGTGTCGTTAAGGTATGTTAAGGTTAACCAGCTATAACAGCTCTTACTTATTTTTCTGCTTTCGGAAATAATAATATCCAATAAGCACTACGAAAAGGCCAAGAATGGGAATGATAAATTCGGGTTGCTGATATATACTCACCGGTTTTTCGTTTTGGCCGGGGTCAATATGGGTTGGTATTTGGCCATGAACACTAAGTACACTTAGCAAACAAAACGCAAAAATCGCCGGTTTTTTTTTCAGAAGTTTCATATGTATTAAATCAGGTTGGTGAATATATGACAATAAGCACTGTGTTTTGTTTTGAAATAGAAAATGCCTCAATTAAATTGAAAACCTAGAGTTTTTTCGTTGTCCGACTCTTAATATTTCTGCACGGCTTAATTTTTGGTATTTTTTAAAATACAACACCACCGTTATGAAATATCACTACTTCTCTGCTGCGCTAATAATAAGCCTATCATCTTGTACTTCATATCAGTACGTATCGCTTAAAAGCGAATTAGATCAAACTACAGAATCAAAACACTATTACTATCAAGAAAATGTATATGTCGATTTTGATTTTTCAGGGGCTAATTTTCCGATGAGTATTTTTCTTGAAAATATTGGAAGTGAGCCACTATATCTCGATCTGGAGAAAACTCTATTTTTAGAGAATGATGTGATTTTGCGAAACGGCATTCCCGGTAATACCGGAAATATTTCAACATTTATAAAATACGAAGGGCAGGTGAGTGGCGTCAAGAGCTCCGATGAATATCCTAACATCCTATACATCCCTTCAGGTGAAAAAATTTCCATGTTCTATGATGTATTTGGTTTTCCATACAATGAAGTTGTGAAATTAAACAGTACTCCCAAAAAAGAAAGGGTTGAAGGCTACAATTACAGAGTTAAATCTCTTGAACTTCCTAAAAATCAATCTCCCGATTATGAAATTGATTTCTATTTCTATACGGATTCTACTCATGAAGACGGATATGATGTAATCGCTACGTTTTGGCCGGATAAGATTTATACCAAGAATACTAAGCCTACAGAGTTTCCATTTAGAAACCCCAATACATTTCATACATCCCAAGTAAATGAAGCCGCGCAGACGGCAGGGTATCTCACAATTATCGGTTTGCCCCTCACTGCATTAGTGCTCATACCTGATTTTGAGGAGGAATAAAAAACTTAATACAAATCTTATTTTTTACTTCGCTTTTGCCAGAAATAAAAAGCAATTGCGAGAATGATAAATACCACAATGGGTATAATATATTTTGGCTGCTGATAAATGCTAACCGCTTCGTCGCTCTGGCCTGCATCAACACCATCAGGCAATTGTGCGAAAGCAGTAATTGAAGAAGCGATCAGACAAATTACAGTAAATATTGCTGCTTGAATAGAATTATAGATTTTCATATTTCGTAAGTTTAACTGGTTTTATTATTACAAAATTCATTAGGTTTTTGTTTTGAGATAAGATGAAGTTCTTGTTAGTTTAGGATTTAGGATTTAGGATTTCAGATTGGAGCGCACGATGTAATGGAATGATTCAAAAAATTAAACTATTTAGTGTCTGTCCATAAAGTCCGCTATCTGCGTTGCACTTCATTTGCAAACAGTCTTTTCGACTCATCTCGACTCATCTCGACTCCGCTCTATGACCACCGCTCGATAACCACCGCTCAAGGCATCGCACTGACAAATGTCAACTCCTTGATTTCTAATTCTACGTGCGCCTTTCTATCAAACATTCTGACCGAGACACTAGAGTGTATTGACAGACACTAATTTAGAGATTACGAAGCAATACAATATATATCGTTTGTATATATAAGTACTATTTTATATCTTCGCGAAATAAATAATATAGGGTTACCCCTTTAGATCGCGAAGCGTCTAAACCATTAATTATTAACGGAATACAAACCAAAGCCCTGAAAGGGCGACATAAATCTACGCGAGGTGCGATGAAAACTACATGTTTCGCGATCTAAGTGGGTAACCCTAAAATAATATTTCATTTATGGCATCGAAACAAATGGCATTCCGGTTTGACGAGGAATTAATTAGACAAGTTAAGATCAAGGCGGAAGCAGAGCATAGAAGCTTGAACAATTATATAGAAGTATTGATGCTTAGAGATATTGGTAAGATTCCCAACGCAGAGACCAAAAAAGCAATTGACGAGGTAATGTCCGGAAAAGAACTGGAAGAGATAGATGACATTGACGAATTTATGGATTCTTTGTAATGGTAGCTGATGTACAAACTTGTTATTTCAACAAAATTCAAAAAAGACCTTAAAAAGATTAAGAAAGATCCTCTTAATCACGCTTTAACGAGAGCCATTTTAAAAATCTTAAAAGAAAAAGGTGCTGTTGGCATTCCAGTGAATATGAAGCCACACCGACTGTCAGGAGGATACAAAAACAGCTGGGAATGCCATATCCGGCCAGATTTACTAATTATTTGGTTTCAGATAGAAGACCCGCAAACTATTAAGCTCATTCGTATTGGATCACATTCGGATCTGTTTTAAAACATTGATTTTACTTTTTTCTCTTGGCCTGATCCAAAAAGTTTTGTTGATTTTCTGTACCCTGTATGATCTTCTGCTGAAATCTTCGCCACAATTTATATATGAGCGGTTTCGTAATTAACTTATTCGTAATTACTTGCTTCGCTTCGTGAGCGCTACGCTAAGTTCGTAATTAACTCATTCGTAATTAACCCGCAACCTACTCATTTGCTTGCAAAAGCACCTGCACCATACGCAACTTGCCATAAGAGTATTTACCCTTAAAACTTGCAAAAACATCGCTCATTGACTTTTCTTCAGTTGATTGATAAGCCTTTGTGATTTCGTCGATTTCGTCGGGTTTTAAAAATTTCAGAACGTCAACCTTTCCGGCAGCAATGCCTTTGGCTACATGGCCTTCTATGGTAGATTCGGCCATAGAGCGCTTAGCAGCAATTTGCTCTACAGAAAGTCCGTCTTTTATCAATTGATAAGTCTCTTCATACGTAGCGCCTACCTGCGCTTTTCCCTTGGTTGTGCCGGTTTTTCGCTTTTTACCTGTTTTTGTCGTTCCCTTTCGGGGATTTTGGCGTATGTGGTTTTCTATTTTTGATAAGAATGATTCGCGTTTGGCGTGGCGTGTACGACGCTCTTCATCACCATTTTCAATTTCTTTGCCACTCAATACACTTTTGGTGAGTCGCTGTGCCTTTTGCAAATCTGATATTTTACGCATTATAAGCTGGTCTACTTCGGCAACTGCATTTACGTAAGTCTTTGAACGCGCAAAACTAGCTGCCTCTTCTTTGTGCAGAAGTATTTGATAAAGCATATCATACAGGAAATTCAAATAATAAGCACTCCCTTTTTCCACACGCACTTTCAAATCCTCATACCCTTCGGAGTGAAGCAAGTTTGTAATTTGATTTCTGAATTTTCGGGCATTGTCAAATTCAGAATTAACATTTTGACGCACGTTTGGCAAAGCATTCTGCAAATCTGCGTCTTCAAATTCCATTTTCCCGGCCACTTTACGTTGCACATAGTCAATTTGATCGGCTATTGGCTCAAAATTAAAAGTGCTGTGCAGGGCATCATGCAAATACACAGCCTGACCAGTTCTTAGCAGTTGTTTTAAATCGCCTTGTTCTTGTCGCGATTTTTGAAATTCAATTACCTTTTCGTCGCTCGAAATGGCAGAAGTGTTAATTTTGGTGCGCAAAATCAATCCATCAAGCGAGCGCAATCGCGAAAGCGCAACATATACCTGACCCGGTGCAAATGCCTGACCTACATCTATTACCGCTTTATCGAAAGTAAGCCCCTGACTTTTGTGAACCGTAATTGCCCAGGCGAGTTTAATAGGGTAGTGGCTAAAAGTTCCGGCCACTTCTTCAGTAATTTCCTTGTTGTCATCAACGCCGTATTTTACATTGTCCCATTGCATTTTATCAACCGACAGCTCACGGTCTTCACCTGACATGGCAACCTCTATATGATCGCTACTTATATCAATCACCTTGGCGAGTTTGCCATTAAAAAACCGACCTTCCGGATCATTTTTAATAAACATTATCTGGGCACCTTTTTTCAAAACCAACGTTTCCGGTAGGGGAAATAATTGTTCTGGAAAATCGCTTTTAACTTCGGCTTTAAACTTGAATTCTTTTTCGGGAAGTTCTTCAAGAGCCTTTTGGTTAATGCTGTTTGCCTGATAGTTATGCGTGGTAAGCGTTACTACTCCCTCAAGCTTGTCAATGGTTGGTTTATAATGCGAATTGAGGGTGGCGATATCCTGGGCAGTACATTCATTATTACGCAGATTATTGAGAATATCGATAAAAGAATTATCTGTTTGGCGAAAAACTTTATCGAGCTCCACAAATACGTAGCCCTCTTTACGCAACGCCTGCGATGAGAAGAAATGCGGGGTGGGGTAGTGGTGGCGCAAAACATTCCACTCATGGTCTTTAACTATTGGTGGCAGCTGAAACAAATCGCCAATTAATAGAAGTTGTACACCACCAAAAGCCTGTCTGTGATTTCGCCTGGCTGTGCGCATGCGGTGGTCTATAGCATCGAGCAAATCTGCCCGAAGCATGCTCACTTCATCAATTATCAGCAAGTCGATATCGCGCAGCACCTGCTTGCGAACACTATTGAGTGGATGTCTTCTTACCAGTTCTTTGGCGTTGTAAAACCGCGCATTTGAATTAGGTTCGTAGGGGGCGTGTTCATCGGGATTGAAAGAGCCAAAAGGCAATAAGAACTGCGAATGAATTGTCACACCACCGGCATTCAGCGCTGCAATTCCGGTAGGGGCTACAATTAAATGTTTTTTATGTGTAGCGACTGCCAAGTTGTGCAAAAAGGTGGTTTTTCCGGTGCCTGCTTTTCCCGTAAGGAAGATATGACGCGAAGTGGAGTTAACGAAATTGGCAGCAATTTCGATTAAATCAGTGGATTGAATAGGTGTTTTAGACTCCATAACCGTCCGAAGTTAGTAAATATTGAAAATCTATAAAATGAAATCAGTGAAATTTAAATTCGCCCTTTCAATTTTTAAGACCGAATTCACTTAATTTTTAGGTCGAAAGTTAAGTTACGACTGCCCTAAGTGATTCAAATCAATAACATTTTGTAGGCGTAGTTTTTAAATAAACTGATAAAATTTAGACGCTAATACTGAATCTGCTTGCAAAACAATTGCAAACCCTTATTTTTGCGCTGTACAATTATTTCGGGCTTTGGCATTTTATTTGTACTTAGACATCCGAAATATAAAAACCTACTTAATGAAACGTATCTTATTTTTCTTATTTCTTATTGCCACTACTGGCGTTATGGCTCAAAGTTCAAAAGTCGTATCTGCCTACAATGCCAGAAAAGATGGCGATTACAAAAAGGCTTTAGAATACATTGACGAAGCCGCTAAAAATGAAAAAACGATGGCTGATCCCAAAACATGGGTTTACCGTGGGCAAATTTATCAGCAGATAATATTGAGTGAGGAAGATTTCGGTGTGGATAAAGTAACCGCTATAAAGGAAGGACTTGCCTCATTTAATAAAGCCAAAGAATTTGACAGCAAGGATAAATGGGCAGAGGATATCGATTCAGGAGTTTTGGTAATGAAAACTTTCGCCAGCAATCTCGGGATACAGGCTTACAATGAAAAGCAATTTGAAAGTGCACGCGACTATTTCCTTATCGGAGAGCAAGCTGCTGCTGAAGCTGGAGAATTTGACACACTTGCGGTTTATAATGCTGGTCTTGCAGCAGAGCAGGCCGGCGATATGGAAACTGCCATTGAGCAATATAAGAAGGCTGCCGGTGCTCAATATCTGGGTGCTAATATGTATATCTACATGGCAAATCTTTACGAAAAAGAAAAAATGCCGGAGAAATATCTGGAAATTGTAAAAGAAGGGAGAAAGGCATATCCGGATAATTCAGACTTGATCGTGTACGAGCTTAACTATTACTTGAGGAACAATAAGTACGAAGAAGCTGAAAACAACCTCAAACTAGCGATTGAAAAAGAGCCTGACAATAAGCAATTGCAATTCTCATTGGGTGTTGTTTACGATAACTTAGGCCGTAGAGATGACGCCAAAGTGGCTTACGAAAAAGCGATAGCCATTGACCCTGAATACTTCGACGCTATTTTTAACCTCGGTGCAATGTACTTTAACCAGGGAGTAGAGATGAATAACGGTGCAAATGAGATTACCGACAATAAAAAATACAACGCCGCCAGGGCAGAAGCTAAGAAAGTGTTTGAAAAAGCGAGACCATATCTTGAAAAAGCGCATGCGTTAGAGCCTGGCGATGTAAGCGCTATAGTATCATTATCACAATTGTATGCACTAACCGGCGATAATGAAAAGTACAAAGAAATGAAAGCGAAGGAAGAAGCTTTAAAGGAATAATCATCTTGGGCATCAAAATATTATGTTAATTAAACCCGAAGAAAGCTCTTCGGGTTTATTTTTGGAATAACTCGAGTAAATCATTGAATAATTAAGATCTTGCATAGAATAATTTTAGTCGTTATAGTTTCTGTCTTTTGCTTTGGCTGTAGCCAAAAAAGCGAAGTGGAAAAGAACATAGAAGGTATAGACAAAGTAATAGAAGGCATAGAAGATCGGAGCGCGGTAGAAAATCGCACTATCAGCCAGGAATCAGAGTCTCTAGAAATTCTACGTTCAAATTTCAGAAAAGCAAATTCAGATGGAATGCGCGAAAAAGTTCAGCGCGAGATTCGGCTTAAAGAAGCTGTCATAGAAAAATCGAAAAATAACCGTGAGAATCAGGATAAGATATTGGAAGAGCTACAGGTAAAAAAGGACAGCCTTGTGGAGATTCTGCATAAAGAGCAATAATTTGAGTAAAGTTGTGAATGTATATTTGCTCGATTCAGGTTTCATTAGAATCGCGTGGAAGGGATGATTGTGATTTAAATTTTAAATACGGCAAGGAAATGGAGGTGATGGGTTTGATTTGGATTGTGATAATTCGAATCTGATAGAGATCTAAGAAAGTATTGTTTGAATTGATTAGTGGGGGTTCTTTTATTTTCTGGTTAACATAATGTAAATTATCGGACTTTTAAATTGTACTTGGATTAGAGAGGGTTCATTAGTTCTATAAGCTTTTGTTAAACTCTTCTAATTCATCAACTTTAGAGAAGATTAGTTCCATATCCAAACTATTAAGAAATCCTTCGACTATGAATCGTGAATGTTAAATCTATTTCAATTGTTAATCAATAAATAATCTCAGATACATTATCATGGAAAGATACGCAAGTCTATAAGTCTTTTGAAATTCTTGTAATATTTTTTTAAAGGCTATAATTACGAAACATTACCGATATCGATTACCACTTTTTGTACGCATAAAATTCACCAAAATATAAGGATTAGTTCCTTATCAAAATATCCAAATTTAGCTCCCTTGTGAATGTGAAGGAAGCACAATTTTCGATTGCATGGACTTAAATGCTAATATCGGCGACATTTGTGATGATAATAATGCAGAAACTGAAAACGATGTGATAACAGAAGATTGCCAATGTGTTGGAACACCTGTTCACGACTGCCCTGATTTGGAAGCAAACATTGGTGACCCTTGTGATGATGGAAATGAAAATACTGTTAACGATGTAATTACTGATATTTGTAATTGTGAGGGAACTGCAAACTACGACTGTGAGGGCGTATTGAATGGAGATGCAGTTCCCGGTAGCATTTGCACCGTGGGTGGTGTTAATGGATTCTACAATGAGTCGTGTGAATGTGAGATCATTCCATTTGGAAGTATGACAATTCAGATAGAGTGGAATACGGAATGTGGTAGTAGAATTGTGACAGTGATAATTTCAAATCAGAATATTCCATCGCTAAGTCAGGTTGTTGAGACAACTATTGGTGCTAATGGTAATATTGTATTACCGCAATTACCGACTGGGACATATGATATTAGTATAACTGTAGAAGGATATCTAACAAAATCTGTTCTGAATATGGAAGTTGTTGAGGGAATGAATTATCTCGCCATCGGTGCTCTTGTTTCCGGTGACCAAAATGGAGATAACGTTCTCAATTTGGCTGACATTTCTGCTATGAATTCAACTTTTGGATCAAATTCGAATGGTTCAGCCTATAACTGTCTGGCAGATTTAAATTGCGATGGAAATATCAATATTATAGATATATCAATCATAAATATGAATTTCGGATTGACTGGAGATGGTATAAATGTTCAAGGGTTTTCTATTGGTAATAGGTATTAAAAACTGAAAAATAGCATCTTTTTAAATTACAGCAAGATTTGTATAAAATCTTGTTGTAATCTTTCTTACCACTGATCGGAATGCAGCCGAGGAAGATATCTTTATTTTTGTTGCAAATCCATACTCTCCTACTATAAGAAAGTTGGAACAAAATAAACTATTCAATAGGAATGAAGTAGCTAATAACAAATACTCGGATCAATAATTAAAGACTACCCTGCTTCCCACAAAATTTATTAGTTCGTTGCCACCAGATAATTTAGGGACTTCGATAAGTCGAAATTTTACAGAATATTTTTGATGTAATTTTCTTTGCTTTATATTGAGCTGCTGTTTTTACTGTGATATTTTTTTGTTCTTTGCAGAAAGTACTCATTCAGCAACAATTCTCCTACCTATACTGTTACTCTATTTACGAAACGAAGAAAAAAAGTCAACATCAAAATTCCATTTTCAACATATTGCCCCGTATTCCTGCTCGTTATCCTAGTTGCTACCTCCCCTATACCGGCAAATAGCCAATCCACAGAAACTTCTGAACCAAACACCCCAATGAAAATAACCTTCAAGAACATTCAAAACCAAAAAATTAAAGATTGTTTTATGGAAGTGTTAAATCGGTACGAAGCGCTTCACCAATATGAAATCACTTTGGTTCAAAAACGAATTAAAGCCTCAACAATGCAGGCGCAGCCAATAGTTAGCCTCAAGAGTCTGTTTACCGGTGTAAAGCGTTATCAAATAAAGCTCGCATTATATGTAAAAGACAGCGATGAAATAATGGTTTCAGATTTGCCGGATGATGTACTTATCGGCTGGCTTGCGCACGAATTAGGGCACGTAGTTGATTATGAACCCCGATCTAATTTTGGAATGATCACTTACGGACTTCGTTACGTGTTTTCAGGTAAGTTTAAACGCGCTGCGGAACATGAAGCAGATAATATTGCTGTGGTACATGGCTTCGCAGCCGAGATTATCGCCACCAAAAGATACATTCTGGAAAATGATTTTTTGGGAGACCATTACAAGTCAATTATTAATAAATACTATATGTCAATTGACGATGTGGGACTTTGCAAAGACGAAAATGCGCCTATAGAGCCTAAGATTGAGCTATGAATTAGCTTCAAGCCTTTAGCTTCAAGCTTCAAGACGTTTTCTCATTCAGACCCTTCAAAGATTTAGCACTCCGAAAAATCCAATAAATATCAAGGCTTATAATATTTCAAAGCCTTAGGCATATAATCATTCAAATCATTAATCCGAGTTTCATCTGACGGGTGAGTGCTCAACCATTCAGGTGGTGCTTGTCCCCCACTGTTTTGCGACATACGCGTCCAAAAGTCAGGTGCCTCTCGCGGGTCATACCCGGCCATAGCCATAAAAACCAGCCCAAGCTTATCGGCTTCAGATTCATGTGTTCGTGAAAATGCCAACGATCCCAATCCGGTACCAATACCATAAGATTGTAATAACAATTGTCGTGTGAGCTGCGGCTGCTCCTGAGTTAAAACATCGAGTGTCATTCCCGCTGCCTGAATACCCAATTGTTGACTCATTCGCTCATTTCCGTGATGAGCTACTGCGTGGGCAACTTCGTGCCCCATTACTACAGCTATCCCGGCATCGTCTTGACAAATAGGTAATATTCCGCTGTAAAAAACCACACGACCACCGGGCATAGCCCACGCATTAACAGTTTGATCTTGAATGGTGTGAAATTCCCATTTAAAATTCTTGGCAATATCTTTATAGCCATTCTCATTTAAATAAGTCTCAACAGCCTTAGATATTTTCAAACCTACCCGCTTTACTTGCTGCGCTTGCGGATTCGAAGGCGGAAGTGGCGGATTTTCTGATAGGAAATCGCTATAAGCAGTGGCGCTCATTGCAATCATCTGTGATTCTGGAAGCAGATTTAATTGTTTCCTCCCGGTAATTGGCACTTTAGAACATGCTATAAACAATACAGAGGAAATGATGGCAAGGGCAAGAGCTTTTTTCAATTCCATGTTATTCGATTTCTGCTGTTAAACCGCGATTTAACAAGGCGGTGCATAAAGGTTTAAGTTTTTCAAATTCTCCGCGCTTTACAGAGCATTTTCCGTTGTGATGCACTATAAAAGTACATTGCTCAGCTTGAATCATGCTGTGACTACAAACTTTCACCAAACTTTCAATTACAAAATCAAAAGTGTTGTGATCGTCGTCGTATAGAACAATTTCTTTTGTGGGTTTTAGAAGCTCATCGAGCTGTATATCAATCTCTTCTTCTATTTCAATATCATGCATTACAAACATACCAGTAGTTTTACCAATTATACAAAGGTAAAAAACCGTTTTTTGTTTTAACACTTACTAAAATAAATGTTTAACTACAGTTTTGAACCAAAGGAAAACCGGCTTGCTCTGATCAATTTTTTAGATAAAAATTTGAACCCACTCGGATAAGGAGTTTGTTCTAAAATTCGCTAATTGGAATATTTAATATTTCATTGGTTTCCAATGTGTTAATTTAGAAATAGGGAGCAAAGCGTGAGTCACGTGACAGTTCACTTTAGGGTTAGGGCGCAAAGCGTGAGTTGTCCAACAATTCACTTCAGGTTAGCGAGCAAGGCGTGCGTCGCGTGACAATTCCCTTCAGGGTTAGGGCGGAAAGCGTGAGTTGTCCAACAATTTACTTCAGGTTAGCCAGCAAGGCGTGCGTCGCGTGACAATTCCCTTTTGGGTTAGGGCGCAAAGCGTGAGTCGTCCAACAATTCCCTTCAGGGGTTAGGGCGGAAAGCGTGAGTCGTGTGACAATTTAGGGTCGGGGCGGAAAGATTTAAAATTATTGAATTCAGGGTTATCGGAGTGGATTCAAATATACATTTTGTGAACAGAAATTTTCTCTATTTGCAACTAATGGCTATAACTCCAACCTCCTGGAATTACCTAGAATCGACCGCCGAAATAACTCCATTTACTACCTTGCCCATTACCGCAGAGTTTACTCCCGCAGCCAGGCTCAATTTTAAAAACTCCTCTGCTTCTGCCTTACTCTCAAATTCAGGTGAAGCGTATATCGAAATACCATTTGGAGCTGTTACTCTCCTGATTTTTAAATCGCTTCTTTCCAGAAATACATTTGCTACATTTTGCGGAACAGCACCGGCATAGCTTCCAAGAATTACGACGTATTTAATGTCATCTTTCTTTACCACATCAGTATTAACTCCCGAAGAATCCACTTTTCCGACGGCTGGTTTTTTGCCGATTGCGGGCGATAAAGCTGAAGTACCTTCAGCAACAAAAATGCTCTGTGCTTTTGATATAGAAATACGCTTACCATTATAATATGCCGTGATAAATGCGTCGCCAACACCTTTTTCAATTACTTCGGCCTTTCTAATCCCTGCCGTTTCGGGGCTGGTATATCTACCGCTTGTATAACGGATATAACCGGTAGAGGTTAATTCGCTATTGAGCTCAACTAAATTAAACAGCGCATCGAGCTTAACAGGTTTTGAATAAACCCCTACTTGAACGGTATAGAATAGGCCTGTTGTAGCCTCTACCAGGTTGGCTTCAGCTGCTTCAGGGTCGTTGTAATAATCTGTTCGCGGTATCTCTGTAGCGGCAGTAATGCCGGTTTCCTGTGCAGAGCTACCTGTTGGCTGGGAAGTACCTGCCGGTTTTGGAGCCAGTGTTTCTGCAACGGTCATTCCTTCAGCCACTCGCGTTTGCTCAAGGATCTGCTGAGCTTGCGTTCCGGTAAGTCTCTCACCATCTACGTAAGCTACAACAAAAGCATCAGAATAACCTTTTTCTCTTATTTGGTTTCGAGCGGTTATCGCAGCCTTATATGTTCTGAAAATTCCTGCGCGGTACCGCGTAATTCCATTTGGTAACTCCTGCCCCATTATCGGTGCAAAATCTCCATATAAATCTTGTGGAATTGAATTTCTAAAAGCCCCCACCTGAACCTGGAATACCAAACCGCCAGGCATTACCGGATCAACCGGAATTGGTTTTTTATCGCTATAAACCGATCCTTCAGACTTTACAAAAAGGGATTCCTTTACGTCCGAGAAATCGTCTTTTTCAGCGATTATCTCAAACACATTTAGCCAGTTCCCATGAGCTTCAAGAAGCAGTTTCTCATCGATGGAACTCAAATTTTCATTAATTGGCATTACGTCGGCAGCAGCATCAACTGTGCTTGCATTGGCAACCGATTCTTTTGAAGATGAACTTGCAGCGTTTTCTTCCGGTTTCTCTATTTCGGCTGTAGTTAAATCAGGCTTAGAATCTTTGTCCTCAACCTTGTTTCGTGAGTTTTTCTTTGGTTTGGAAGTATTTGACTTGCTCATTTCTGCAGAGGCAAAATCTGATGGCACAACGGTGTACGTTTCTCTGTCCATAATCTGATTCATCTCGGCAATTTCTTGACCGCTTAAATCAGATGCAGCTGCCACAACTTCAGATTCCTGCTCTTTTCGCAAATTGCGTAGTTTCTCAGCCTGGAAGGTGGCCATGCTCGATTTCTGATAATTCACGGTGGCTTCTGCAATAATCCTGTTTACCCGTGTCTGAAGCTCCTGTTTTACATTGGGATTCTCTTCGTGAACAATGATTCCCTCAAGGCGTTTTACCTCGGCAAATTTTTCGATAGATTCAGAGTCCATCTTTTTGGCATAAGCCGCCTGACGCGTCTCCATCCGCTTCAAACTATCTGCACCAAGCGATGACAGCAAATATCTGAATTGATCTGGATTTGATTCTAAAAGCTTAAGACCCCGCTCATCTATTTTTGTGGATGACTCAATTAAACGGGTATCACTTTCAGGGGTAGGCTTCAAGATAAAGCTATAATCTATGGCAAGCGCCTGGTCTTTTTTGGCAAGTTCTATTTTTTGATTCTCATTCAGGTCTGTCTCTATCAGGCGATGAATAGGAGTAATATAAGTTTTGCCCGGTTCCGGTTTATAATTATCCGGATTTTCCATCATAGCCTCAAGCAGGGGTTCAGATTTAGCATTACGTTCTATTTCGGTGGCCGCCATCTCCACAGATATTACTTCAGGCTCTACATTCTTTACTTCTCTTTCCAAAGTTGTATTCAACAGCGACAAACCCGCAATCAGCTTATTTTCAGACTCAATTCGCTCGTTTTCACTTATTTCCTTTCGTTCAGCTCGTGTTTCAATTTCAGAGAAACTCCGATTTAGATTTGCAATTTCGCGGCTGAAACTCTCAATTTTATTCTCGGTTTTCACTTCCGATTTAAACTCTTTCAATCTGCTTATCAGCGCATTATTGCTATTCTGAAAATAGCTGATTTCAGCCGTATTCGATTTCGATATCTCACTGGTCAACCGGTTTTGCAAATCAGAGATCTGTTTTTTTATAAGATCCAACTTGCTCAGGCTTTCTGCTTGTTCGTTTATATCAGAAGATGCATTAATCGCAGTAACAAGGTTACGTGCATTGCTTGTCATTAAGTTTAGCGAATCAATCATCGGATCCATTCGATCACGTGAAATGTTTGCATTCAGCGATTTGTATTTCAAACCTGCAATCACCGGCACATCTATCCATTCTGATTCTAAGTCACTTACCTCAATTCTGTTTGTAAGTTCTGCCCTCTTAACAGTTTTCAAATTTTCAGTATTCGCTGTTTCGGCAACAGTGGCATCTGCGTTAGAAATCGAATTATCAGCTAGCGTCAGCATTTCAGCTTCGTTAATAAGTCTATCAGATTCTTGTCTTTTATCGGCGGCAATTGCATCCAGAAGCTGAATTTGCACTTGAAGCGAATCCTTGTTCAGTGCTGCACCCGGGATATCCAGCTTTGCAACCAATTCCACAAGTAAAGAGTCAATCTTTAAAGCCGTAGTGGCATTGAGTAAAGCTACCCTTTCTAAACGCTCCTTTTCAATTAGCTCATTTGCCTCAATTGCGCTAATCTGTTCGTTAAACGATTCCTCAATATTTCTTACATAATTAGGTGAAGGCTCAATTGCCACAGGCATAGCATCCCGGCCTGGCACTTCTTCCGGTTCAGATTCAATGAAAACTTCAAGTGGTTCTTCAACCACATCTTCTTCTATTTCTGTTAAAGCCTTAATTTCTTTCTGGTCGGCATCAATTTCATCTACCACAGCCGACCTTTCTGCCAAGAGTATTTGATAACGCCCCTGGATAAGTTCAGCATTTTTTGGATTTGACTCGCCTTCCAAAGCAGCGCTGTACATTTGTAATTCGGCTTGCAAGCTGCTCAAATATGCCTTATTCAGAGCAATTCTTTCGGCAAGCAACACCATTCCGCTATTTTCAGCTTCAATCTTCTGCAGCTCAACATCATAATCTCCAAGAAGCACATTTCTTGAATAAGGAGCTCTCAGTTCAGCGGCAAATTCAGGACTTAGTCCTGTTAATTCGTTCTCAGCTTCAGATAAATTAGAGTCACCTCGAAGATCGCTATTCGAAACAGGCTCAGACATCAAGGCCGCATACTCAACTGCTTTTGTGGTGTGAGGCTTGTAGGCCATTTCACCGGTTTCTACCAATCTGTCCTGGCGGATTTCCAAACTTTTAATTCTCCGCAACTCAATCAGGTCTTCCGTTTTTAAATCAGAAACGCCCTCTCCACGTATCAACTGGTCAACCGATTCAATAAATTTTGTGTTTAGTTTTATCCGGTCCAATGCTATTTCGGGGTCACTATTTCCCGAAAGTTCAGCCGCTGCGATTTCAGAAAGATAATCTGTGTCTATTTTGCTTATTTTCTTCTCATATTTCTTGTCAGAATATGCATCGGCCACTTTCATTTCAAGTCTTGCAATATGCGAAACGCTTAAACTCTCCAAATCCAATTCGGCACGGGCAAGCGCTGTGACCGATTCGTTTTCCGGCTGATCTACAACATCTTCAGCGCCGTCATCCGCCAAAGTCATTTCGCCTTTCAATTCAGAAATTTTTGATTTGCTAAGCGCTATTTCCTTTTCTTTTGTTCCTTTTAATGCCTGATACTGTTCAAGTTGCTCCTCAATATTTTCGTTTTCATCTCCCCCTACTCCTCTCTCCAAATCGGCGATCGATGCGTCAATAATGGATATCCAGTCTTCGGCAGCTTCAATTTTCACATTCTCGGCAGCTATTTTATTTTCGGTGCTCACACCGGTTAGAGCTTTGTCCGATTTGGTGTTTTCTTTTGCAGATGTATTGTCTGCTAAGCTGGCATCATTCTCAGTTTGTTTTTTGGTGGTGTTTTCTGCTTCCGCGAATGTTGATTCTGTAGCTTCCTTAGTCTTTACTTTCTCTTTTTGAGCTTCCGCGAATGTTGATTCAGTGTCTTCCTGCGTCTTCATTTTTGGCTTTTCCGATTCCGCAAATGGGGCCTCGGTTGTCTTTTCCCCGTTCTCATTTATCTGATTCACATCAGCATTAGATACTTCTGTTTTAGACTCACCAAGGTCGCCCGAAGCTAGTTCATCTGCGTCAGCCGAAGATTCTATAGGATTTTTATCAATTTGATTTGGTTTGGCTTCCGATAAATGCTCATCTGATTCTGTTTCGTTAATTCCGTCTTCATTTTCCGCGGCCGTCTGTTGATTATTATTTCCAATTGCATTAGCAATAGCTACTTCTTCTTGGGGATTTTCATAAACTGCTATCTCATCGTTAGTTTCTAAACTCAAGTCGGCTCCATCAACGGCATAAGCGCGCTTGAATGCCAGCTCTTTTTGATCAGAATCAAAATTGGCAGTAGCCTGAGGATTGTCTTTCAAATAAGCTGATACCTGTTTACCATCAATTTCCAGATTTGCAACTTCGCTTTCAAGCGAGGTAAGGGTTTCCTTATTAGCTGCCGAGATAGACGTAGATTGAGGCGCCTGGTAATTCGGTGTATTTACTTCTTTGTTTATTTGAGATAGAATTTCAAACTGCTGTTTCTTGTCATAAGATTCTTCCTGCACTTTGGCTGCTTGCTCAAAGGCTTTGGTTGCACGGTTTTTTGCATCATCTGCTTCTTCAGTAAGTCTGCTAATTTCGGCATCAAGTGCCTTTGCGTCTTTGCCGGTCAGTTTTTCACGCTGTCTTGTTTTATTATGCAATCTGGTCTCCGCATCATCCGCCTGACTGCGAATAGACGAGGCCCTGTCTAAGAATTTTTGAGCGTCATTTCTAGACTGCACGCTTGTAATCTGCATCTGATCAATGGCGTCAAAATCCCGATTTGTTCTATCTTGTTTTTCCTGAATAGATTTTTCAGCTTTTAAAGCCTCAAGCGCCGTGTTGTAGTCGGCACTATTTAGAGCAGCATCCAGAGCTTTTGACTGATTGTCGGCTTCCTGCTCTGCTTCGGCGGCTTGTTTTTCAAGTGCGTTAAGTTCATTAATTAACTTGCTGGTATTATCAGCTTCGCGCAATGCGTTTTCGGCCTCCATTTTAGCTATGCCGGCTTTAAACATCACCTCTCCCCGCTTCTCTTCAGGCATGGTGGCAGCTTGTGCAATAAGGTCTTTAGCCTCCTTTGATTGTGTATTGGCAGCGGACACAGCTTGAAAATAGTACTGCTGTGCAGCCAGCTTTAAATCATTAATTTTCTCTTTTTTAGCAGAAAGATCTGTTTTGCGCTTTTGCGATGCTTCCAAAACTTTTTCATTGCTTAGTCCTGCTCCAAAACCGGCGGCATTGTATGCTAGGGCAATATTGTCCACCTTCTCTTCCACCTCGGGTTCTGGCTCGGTTTCTTCCTGCGCATTAAAGTTCACATCAAGTGCTGCACGCTGACGCAGCATTTTTTGCGCAAGCGCCGCCACATCGCCATCGTACTGCTGATCGAAAAGATTGTTGATGAGTAGTTTTTCAACTCCGGCTGAACTTACAAGCTCCATTTCCTGTAGGTACGCGGTAATGCCAGAACTTTTGGGAATCTCAACAATGCCAGCATGAATTCGGTCGCTCTTCTCGGCTTCTACAGATAGCTTAAACCTGCCACTTCGAGGGAAACTCAAAACATAATCCCCCGTTTGAGGATCGGTATATTGCACATCTACCACTTTATTGGTTGAAGCATCAACAACTGTAATCTTGGCGAGCTTATTATCTAAAGCTATTCGATTGATAAAATTCCCTTTTACAAAAGTTATATCGGCCGGAACACTGCTTACCAGCACTTTATAAACATGAAGCTCTCCCTGTTTGCTCGATCGTGCCGAAGCAAAATAGGCCATGTTCTTAAGCGAATCTGCTATATAGAATAGATCGTCGTCGGGCGTATTAATGGCAAAATCAAGATTTTCGGGGCTTGAGAAACTCCCGCCTACATAAGTTGATTTAAACACGTCATATCCACCCATGCTGCTATGTCCTTTTGACGAAAAGTAGAACGTAGAATTATCGGGATGCATAAATGGGTAATCTTCGTCGTAAGGCGTATTTATTGAAGGCCCCAGCAAAACAGGATCAGAAAAACTTCCTCCCGGCAATACTTCGGCACTGTAAATATCCAGTCCGTTTTCACCATCCTTTCCATAACTAGAAAAGTAAACAGTCGTACCCGTACCACGAAAGTGAATCAATGATTTTTGATTGCGCTTTTTGTCTAGTGAGCTTAAGAGAACTTCGGGGGTTACAAGAATTTTTCCACCAATATCCTTCAGATCGTAAATTCTAAAAAACGCTTCTTCCGTTGATTGTTTTTTATTTAAAACTTTGACTTCCTTAATTTTCGAAAGCAGGTTTTGACCATTGCGGCAATCTTCTATTTCACGATCTACCCCTAATGCTTCACTCGCTTTGTTTCCCGCAAGAACTTTGTACTTATTGTAAGCATGAATAGCATCTGCAAATTGATAATTGAGATGATATGCCCTGCCGAGAAAATACCAGCATTTATTATCAATACCGTTCTTTGTAGAAGCATACCGCAGAAATTTTATGGCTTCTTCCTTTTTATCGGCATCGCCATAAAGTGCAGTAGCCCCATATTTGTAATTGAACTCGGGCTTGGTAGGATTTAGGCTAAGCAGCTGAGAATAGAGCGGCATGGCTTTGGCATATTGACCCTGCTCAAATAAGGCGTTAGCTTCTTTAAGTAGGTCATCTTCGCTGTATTGCGCATTTGCGGTAAGTACCGCGAAAAAACACATTACAGAAATTAGCATTCTGTATGTTAAGCTTATAGCCAATTTATAGTTTAATAGGGTTCTCCATCTACGTCTATAGTTGGTGAATGTTGCGCTAAGGAAACAATAATTCAGTTATTATTAAAACATGAATTGATCTAAAAAGATATTTTGTTTAGATTTTGATCCTAGCATGTACATATAATCATCTTCTTTTTTCTTTCCTGGTGTCTTTCTCTTGTCTTCTTTCTCTTCCAACACAATGTTGTTAAACTCTTTATCTGACGAGTAAACCTGCAATAATCCGCGCTTGTAGGTAAAGTAATACCAGTTAGCATCGTCTATCTCAAAATACAGGTGAATAATATCTCCGCTTGCTTTTTTCTCAACCACCACTTTTCCGGGCACCTGACGGAAAAATTGGTCTTTGCCAATACTGGCAATTCCTATTTCGCCTTTTGATACAAAAGATTCTAAAAGCGGATCCCAGGTTAGGTTTATATCCGAAACAAAGAGTGTTTTATTTAATTCTTCAGGCAGCTTTTTAATAGATCCGCTAAGGCTAAGTTCCGAAATAACCTTGTCAGAAGCTTCCAGCCCCATCAATTCGCGCACAGCGTACTCATAATTTGATTTGGAGAAATCAACTGGTTTTAAATCGGGCAGAGCCACCAAATAGGTGCGCATTTTATCAAGTGCCTGCGAGTTAAACGGAAAGCTTAGGGTCATAGAAGCATCGATATTTACCTTTTCATCAAGAGGTTGATAAACAAGTTTTCCAATCGTTCTCATACCAAACTGGCCAACATCATCGCTCAAATTAAGCTCACCCTGACCTGTTAAATCGCAACTGGCCGTAGCAAGCGATACAAAATTGCCGGGAAGGTTGTTTTGTTTCAATTTATCTTCAGCAGCTACTTCATATTGCTGTTTTGTTTTATTAAATTTTAAAACACCACGCGATGTTAATACAGATTGATCTGCATCATCGCGGCTGGCTGAAAGGAAAGTTCCATATATTTCATACGGATCTTTTACGAGCTTCATTCCCACATCTACCTGGTTTCCGCGATTGTCTTCAAGAATGGTATCCACCGGAATGGTAACATCTTGTGGATCTATGCTCGACGTAAAATTCATCCAGTTACGCTGCAATCTGTCGCATGAGTGTATTATGCGTGTGCTTCCGCTAAAGGTCAAAAACTTATCATTTGAGCTCAGCGTAACATTCCCCTGATATTCAAAATGCGGACTTAGATAAAACTGGTCGTTTTCAACTATTTTTCCGATACCTACGGTTTGCAATGAGCTGTCAACGCCTATTGTTTGAATGCTGATTAAGCTAGGCTGTTTGTTCTCATCAAGATAAGTGTAATCGCCCGATCCCACATAGTCAAAACGCGATAAAATAGTTACCGATGCATTGTTAATAGTGTGATATTGCGTTACATAATTTGCTAAAATGGTTGCATTGCTCAAAGGATCCATTTTTGCCCTTCGGCGAATGACTACTTTACCACTATCGGGGGTAATTTTGGCATCAGCAACTCTTATGTAGGGTATCTCATTGGCATAAATGGTATAAGAATCCAGATCGTAAACGGCCTTTGGCGACATAAAGTTAAGCGAGTCCTGACCGTCTTTTACACTAAAGAAGTTAGATCGGTTCATATCAAGTTCCGTATCAATTACAAAGTCTGAAGCCATCTCACGTGAAGTTTCAAGCTCAATATCATTCTCATCCATATACCACTTAAACTCATCCATGAAGCAGATATAATCGTTTACCGGAAATTCAACTTTCGTTTCCTCTCCGTTGGATTTAAACTGACCCATACGCTGATCAAAATCAATTGATGCATTTACATTATCAGTTTTAAACGCCATATTAGCTTCTTGCATAGCGAGGAGTCTAAATTCTGCAGTATCTGAAGTAAAGGCATTTAGGTTGTATTCAATAAGGTTAGATTCAAGCTCGGCTCCTGAAAACTGCACAATACCTAATCCTGTGAGACCACTAGGCTGAAGATCAACTTGTCCCATTGATGCCGAAGCCTGACCATCAAACATACTAATTGGAGTTTTAAGAACACCGGCGGTCAACTTATCGTCGGCGGGATAGAAAGCAAGATCCACTGCAGTGGCGTGTGCTTCAGGCACCTCCGGAGGGCCAGTTTGTTTGGTGTTTACAAAAGCTGTGGTAATACCGCGTGTGCTATCTGGAAAAAAGGTAAATCTATCTGATGACGAAACGGAGGTAAGGTATTCCAAATCACCATCACCCTGCAAACCGTTGTAGTTCACTATTATATCGTTTTTAAACACAGCTTTGTCTGCGTAAAGCGGCAATCCACCCGGAGGCGTAGCACGCACAAAACCAAGTGAGTAATCTTCCTGAATTTTAAGCTGTTCTGCCAGTTCCGGAAAAATTCCTCCACTTACAAAACGACCCTGAAAGGCCACCTCTTCTGTTGCGAAATTATCGAGGCTATCCAGTACAAATGGCTCTAGCTCAAAAAAGACCTTATCGCGCTGGTAAACTCCTTTTTGAATATTGCTATTGTCGTAGTAAACATAAGAGTCTCTATCGCTTGTAAGAATAGGATATTCAGTAAACTCTTCCTGAAGACCTGATTTATTAAATGGATTATCGATTTGAAGCGTTCCGCCTATTCCTTCAATTACGTTTTTAACTCTGCGCAAGGCTTTGCTGTCCGGACTAAAATCTTCTACATAAAGCTGGCACGAATCAACGGCTATAAGGTCTATCTGAAACTTATCGTAGTCAAAAGCATATTCCTGACCGTAAAATTCAAACCGTCCCGACCGTATAACACCGCCAAAATTAAAGTTTCTGTTTTTGCGCAGATTTACTTCACCATTCTTGGGGTAGATCGCCACATTTTGGGAGTCGGAAAGCAATATTTGATCAACACCTTTAAGCACCAGATCGAGATTTACCAGATTTAACTCGGCATTACTTCCCTGGCGCACATCAGAGTTAAAGATAATTACATCGTAATCAATATTTCCGGCGGCAGCCTGAATATAATCAAAAAGCTTTTGCCTTACTTCTACAGATTGGCTCGGAATATCGTAACTAATAAACCCTTTATTGGTTAAGTCTATCAATCGCGGCACAAAGTCTTCCAGTCTAAACCCCATACTGTAAGCAAGTCCCTCAGCGTCCAGGTAATCAGAGTTTACTTGTTTTGCATATCTGCTTATTCCATAGAGTGGATTCATTTTGTCCATTCCCTGCAGGCTTGTGTATCTATGCATTTTAAAGAAGTTGGCACTTTCAAATGCAGCACGAGTTTCCGAGCTTCCCGGAAGGTTGCCCATGCGAATTATAGGGTCGTCAATATTCCAATTGAATGACTCAAAGTAGAGATCAATTTTGTGATAGGAGTCGTAATATGGCGATTTCGAAAGTCCCTCATCGGTTCTAATCAGATCGAGCTCCCTCTTCTCTTTTCTAAATCGAAGCTGCAAACTGGGGTGTACAATAGAATCATTGTTGAGTAAAATCACTACTCGCGCATCTTGCGATGATATGCGATCGGGCTTAATAGCATAAAACTGTGCGTAAGCAATTAATTGCGGAAGGTTTTCGCGTTTAAAAGTAAGCTTGGCCGGTTCATCAATCGATCCGTAGCCTTGAAGACTCGACCCTTCCATTCTAAAACCACCGTTGTAATCTACTTTGTCTACAATATTGTCAATCAAAAGTCGCTTTTCGTAAGAAGAGAATTGTGGATAACTTGCATTTTCGGGTGTAACATTTGCCAGGATTTTATCTTCGACGATTCCCAAAAGTGGATAAGAGAAAAACGTATTGAAAAACTGAACCGAATCGATAATAAAGGTTGATGAGCGGATATTTAATTCATACGATTCTTGTATTACTGCATAAGTCTCATTGGGATCAAGGGCTGCACGCTCCCATGTTATTTTTCCCTCGCGACCATTAAATTTTTCTGTGCTGGGAAAATACTCTCCTGAAGTTGCATAAATAACAGAACTGTCGCCTTTCGACCGGCATATAAGGTTGCCATTGGGGATTACAATACTGGGATCTTTTCCGTCAAATTTAAATTGCCATCCGGCGTTATCAGTTTTCCAGATTGTAGAAGGTGAAGCATAAAATGTGTTGTCGAAAAAGAGACTTTCAGACATGATTAAATATTCTTCAATATCCTTTTTGGCTTTTTTCTGTAAATTTAGAATTGTTTCAGTCCAAATATCAAAACCTTCTCCCTCTTGTGGCGATCCCGGAAATGACATTAGCGTCGTTAAAAAAGCCTTATAAAATGGAAATGGTCGAAGGCGCTTTTTCAAAATCGCATCTCCTACGTCATAAATTTTTTTGATTTGAGCCTCATCGTAAATATCGCTATTGAGCCAGAACGGCATAAAACGATTCTCCATAAACTCTTTGGTTTCTTTCTTATCTGCATCGCTCATTATTTCATAGAGTTGATCGTAAAATGCCTGCTTTTCACGGGTAAATTCGCGTAGTGTTTGCGCTTGAACAAAAACACTAATTAAAACACTTAGTATCGTAATAATGAAAGCTTTATTCATCAAGAGTTTTCTTTTTTTAGTTCAAGAGCAGCCCAGGAATTTTTAATTTCCCGGTCTATTAAAAATAAATTGTACTTCGATGCCTTTTCCGCTATTTCATCAATATCCGATTGAAAAAACCCGCTTAAAATAAGCGTTCCACCTTCTTTAAGATGTACTGCAAAAGACGCCATAAGTTGCACTAAAACATTCTTATTTATATTGGCTAATATAACGTCATAAACGGGCGAATCTTGCGGAATAGTTTCTGCTTTATGCACATGGATATCCACATTGTTGAGCTCCACGTTTTCAAGCGTATTTTTGTAAGCCCAATCTTCACTGTCAATTGCCATCACATCTGCGGCTCCGAGCTTCCGGGCAGCGATAGCCAATACTCCGGTTCCACTGCCCATATCGAGCAGAGATACGTTTTTCAAATCCATTTTTAAAAGCATCGACAAAACGAGAAAAGTCGTTTCATGATGCCCCGTACCGAATGACATTTGCGGATTAATCTGAATATCTAAATCGTATTCGCCCGCTTCAATCCTATGAAATGGTGCCCGAACAATACATTTGTCGCCAATTGTGACCACCGGATATTCAGATTCCCAAACTGCATTCCAGTTTTGATCAGGAATAAGTTCGCTTTTGAATTTAATATCACCCATTCCTTCAAGCATTTTTACACAGGTAGCCACATCTGCACTATTGTGCAAGTTTTCTGGTACATAACCCACTACTCCTGTTTGTGTTTCTTCAAAACTTTCAAAACCAATTTCTGCAAGCTGCGAAACCAGTATTTCAGATAGTGGTTTGGGCGGATTGCAATCAAAAGTATAAGCCAGGTAGTTCATAAGGAGAATAGAATTTACAAATATTACAGTGTTCTCAATGCAAACTTGATTGAGTAGCAATCAATCTTAAAAATTAAATTGAATCGCTGCTTTCTGGTCAAGCCCCAAAAGATTATTGCGCAGCCTTGATAATCGCTAAAAAATCATCTGCATTAAGCGAAGCTCCACCAATCAATCCACCATCAACATCTTTTTGACTAAAGAGTTCTTTGGCATTAGAAGGCTTGCAACTCCCACCATATAAAATGCGCATTTCTTTTGCGAAATCAGCGCCAAATTTACTCGACACAAATTGGCGGATATCAGCGTGCATTTCTTGTGCTTGTTCGGTTGTAGCTGTTTTTCCCGTACCGATGGCCCACACGGGTTCGTAGGCAATAACCAAAGTCTTAAGTTCGTCTGCACTAAAGCCCGAAAGCGCTTCGTTGATTTGGCTCTGAACCACCTGAACGTGTTTTCCAGACTCACGTTCCTGAAGACTTTCACCGCAACAATATACCGGATTAATCTCGGCATCGAGACAAGCGCGAATTTTCTTGGCAATCAAAGCATCTGTTTCGCCGTGGTAGCTTCTACGCTCACTATGACCTACAATGGCATATCGCCCACCTGTAGATTTTAGCATCGCCGCAGAAAACTCACCCGTATAAGCACCTTCGTCATTATGCGCACTTACATCTTGCGCTCCTATACACACCTTGCTCGTAGCCGATTTGGCGAAAGCCGCCAAATACAAAGATGGTGGAGCAACCATAACGGTTACATTCCCAAACTGCTGCGAATGTGCACAGATTTCTTCAAAGAGAGCCTTCGCTGAATCGCTCAATTTGTTCATTTTCCAATTACCTGCTACAATCTTTTTTCTCATATCGTTTTATTTCAATCGGATGCGCGGATCTAACCATCCATAAATAATGTCCACAAAAATATTAATCAATACAAATGCCGCAGCAATAACTAGCACAGAGCCCATCACCACCGGGTAATCATCATTCTGCAAAGATTGGAATACCTGAAGTCCAAGTCCTTTCCAATTAAATATAAATTCAATAAATACTGCCCCAGCAAGCATAGAAGCAAACCATCCTGATATGGCTGTTACCACCGGATTTAGTGCGTTTCGCAAAGCGTGACCAAAAATAACCCGACTTTCTGAAAGACCTTTGGCCCTCGCCGTGCGCACATAATCCTGCGAAAGCTGCTCTAAAAGCGAGTTTCGGGTGAGTTGCATTACGATAGCCAGTGGCCTGATACCCAAAGTTATTACCGGAAGGATTAGATTTTGCATAGCTAGATATTCGCCAGTAAAGACATCTACATCGTAGAGTGATCCTGTCATATTCAAGCCTGTACCCGGAAGATGAAAAACTCCTCCTGAAAACGGAATAATTGAAAACCCAAACAAGAAATGTACGGAGCCACCAAGTAAAGTAAGGGCTAAGCCAATTACGAATCCCTTTAAACCATTGCTCACATAGCGCACTCCCAACTTTTTATGTTTTCCGAAAAAGGTAAATGCAATACCAAGCAACAGAAATACAAATGGCAAGGCCGGAAGTGAAACTTGTGCAGACCAAAGATAACCACCTAACCAGGAGAGAATTATAGCTGAAAAAAAGCTCGGCGTTGACATGCCAAGAACAGCTGAAAAAAGCGAAAAATTATCAAGAAAACTACCCTTGTAAATCGCCGATACAACACCGAATAAGATTCCGAATACAAGCGCAAACGAAATGGCAAAAAGCGCCAGAATAACCGTTCCCGGAAGGGCTTCGGCAATTACGTCGGCCACTGGTTTTCGAGACTGGTATGACCGGCGCAGGTAGGGATATTTGAGAACCACCGTTTTGGCACCAACCGAAAAAAGACTTGTGTAGTCGTATTTTGCCGAATCGAGATAAAGATGGCTTGATTCATTCTTATTTTCATGAATAGATACAGGACTGATATCGTTTAGATACAGCAAATATTGTTCTCCTTTTGGTAAGTCAAGCCCCAGCTCGCGGTTTACTGCAGCCAGCGACTCCTCATCTACCCGCTGCCCGAGCAACATCCGTGCAGGATCGCCGGGATTGATACTGAATATGGCAAATACGAGGGTAACTACCCCCCAAAGTACCAAAATTCCGTAAATGAGTTTGCGCAAGATGTATCCTATCACACCAGTTTATTTCATGTATTCTTTTTGAATGCTTTCGAAATCGGGCATCTCTGCAGCGCTCCACTTTTCTATTATTTTACCGTCTTTTAAAAGAACCACGCCCGGATTTGAACGAATAATCGTTTTCAAAAAGATTTCATCAGCAGTAAAAAAGTCAATACTCAACTGATTTTCATGACGATACGTTTCATACAAATCATAAGGCGACGCTGTAATGGCAAATATTTCAACTCCGGCAGCTTGTGCACCGCTGGCCAGCGTTTTTAGTTTTTGAGCGCTGTCGCCACCTCGTGTTCGCTCCATATCATACATTACCACCATCAGGCTGTAATTTGGATTGTTGAGAATATCTTCGCCAATATCGCTATCGTCGGCATTCATTACTACAAACGTAGCAATTGGTGGCTCATACCCTTTTTGAACCACAACCGGTTCGGGAAGAGTTGAAGCAATTTTCCACGCCTCATCTTTCCACACTTCCTGCTCGAGGTAAATATTTGAGTTCATGGTTTTCTTTTCACCCGTTTCGCTGTTTTCCAGTAGATATACGTTGGCGTAAATTGTTCCTTTTACACCCAGCTCATCGGCTGTTTTCATCTGTTCCTTAATATTCTTTCCTACGGCATAAGGGCGATAGTCTTTAATAGGCAGATATTTATAGGTATAGAAAGCAAAACCATATGTTAGTACTGCCAGCAATCCGGCAAGTATCCACGAGCGTTTTGTATCAGTTCCTTTTACTGCTGAATTAATAAGGAAGAAGATAATAACCGAAAGAACGAAAAAGTAAGTTGGAAACATCCATCCGAACAACCATCCGCCGAAGAGCAAAATGATAATTAATGCGAGCGGCAAAATGATAATGTTATCCTTCAGCTTGTTAAGTTTTATTTTTCCGCTGTAAAGCAACACTACAAGTGTGAGAAAAAACAGACCCAGATCTTTATAAAAAGATTCCCACGGCGTAAGCGATCTTCCCACCGATCCGCGCAAAGCATCGCCAAAACAACCACAATCTGTTACGCACACCCTGTCAAAGGATTCTCCGGCAGCCATAGCGGCCATTTGTGCACCATCGCAAGTGGCAGTGTAATATGTTAGCCAGCCAAAGAATACAGTCATTCCCAGAAGGGCAAAAGAAACCAGCCTGGCCTGCGCGCCGAAAAGTAAAGCGAGCCCCAGAAGTACCTCTATTCCAGAAACAAAGAATGATATTGGCAAAGCTAAATCGTGAAAAGAAGCCCAGAAAGCACCAAGGGCATTTTCATCAAAATACTCTTCTAGTTTAATGCCGAAACCGACGGTATCATTGGCTTTTATCAATCCCGAAACAATAAAAACAGACCCCACAACAATTCTAGCAACGTAAGTAGCCGAAGTGGGTTTATTGGCAAGCAGCAATACCGCCGGAATTAGTGCAGCAACCGTCGCCATCCAATAAATATTAAAGGCATCTACAACACTGGGTTTTGCAAAGCCAAGCACTACCATAGTTACCGCTACTGCGATAAGTACAATTCCGAGAATTCTGGATTTATTCATCTTTCTGTGTTATTTTTGAGTTTCAGGTTCTGACTCACCGATCAAAATCATTGCAAAAATGGCATAATTTATAATATCGTAATAATTGGCATCTATCCCTTCGCTAATCAGCGTTTTGCCCTCATTGTCTTCTATTTGCTTTATGCGAAGCAGTTTCATTAAAATCAAATCGGTAAGCGACGAAACACGCATATCGCGCCAGGCCTCTCCGTAATCATGATTCTTGTTAAGCATTAATGAGTGGGCTTCTCCGGCATACTTATCATAGAGATTTTTGGTGCGATCTGCTGCCAGATCCATTTCACTGCTATCGCCAAGCTCTAGCTGAATAAGCGCCATAATGCAGTAGTTGATTATGCCAATGAATTCAGATTCAACACCTTCATCGACCAGGCTTTGCTTTAACTCCTGAATGGTTCGAATACGGTTTGCCTTAATAAATATTTGGTCGGTAAGCGAGCTGGTACGCAAAATACGCCAGGCTGTACCATAATCGTTCATTTTCTTAAAGAAGATATCTTTGCACGCGTCCAATACTTTATCGTATTGTTCGGATGTTTTATTTGCCATATTTTAATACCTGGTTTTGGTGATTTGCTTTATCAAGAGATAGTTCGCTTACAATCAGTGAATAATTTAAATTTATCAACCTAATTTCACACCATACAATTAAAAGAGTACCAAAGTCTGAATAAAATTGCTTTTCGCATTTTAGATTATAGACCGACACCAATAAATACAGCCGTGAAAGATACTGCAAATATAAAAGACCAAAGTATGCAAGTTAAAGGAGTCTTGCTAAATTTTAACAAGCCTTTAACCATGGGAGTTTTAAACATTACCGGCGATTCATTTTATGCCGGTAGCCGGAATGCTTTCAAAGAGCAGTATTTGCCAAAAGCACTAAAAATGGCAGCAGAAGGTGCAGATATACTTGATATTGGCGCGTACTCGACCAGACCCGGAGCTAATGAAGTAGATGAACTGACCGAGATAAAAAAGCTTACAGAGGCTATAAGTATTATTCGTGGTGCCCTTCCGGGAATGATTATTTCAGCCGACACTTTCAGAGCATCTGTTGCGAGAGAGGCCGTTGCTGCCGGAGCAGATATTATAAACGATATTGGTGGCGGAACTCTTGATGATCAAATGTTTGAAACCGTTGCCGCACTTCGCGTTCCTTACATACTTATGCATATGCGTGGAAATCCGCAAACGATGAATTCAAAAGCGGTTTACGCAGATTTAGTAGGCGAAATTGTTTTTGAACTTAGCGAAAAGGTAAATAGACTCCACGAATTGGGTGTGGCTGACATTATTATAGATCCGGGTTTTGGATTCGCCAAAACCGCTTTGCAGAATTTTGAGCTCTTAAAACGCCTCGACGAACTTTCTATTTTCAATGCACCCATTCTCGCCGGGCTATCTCGAAAATCAATGATATGGCGTACACTAAAGATCACTCCCGATGAAGCACTTAACGGAACAACGGCATTAAATATGGTTGCGCTGATGAATGGAGCTAAAATTTTGCGTGTACACGATGTTAAGGAAGCAAGTGAGGCAATTCAGCTTTGGGAAGTTTATAAGGGTTAATATTACATCTTCAGCCCGACCCGAAAGGTATTTTTTTTTCCTTTGGGGTCTTACTCTATTACAAATTGTATACTAATGACCACCCGCTCCGTCGAGCCCAGAGCACCGCTCCGCTGCGTATCCACCCAATTTTCTTCATAAAGTTTCTTTTATTTCAAAAACTTCTCACGAAGCGCTCCGAAGGATATCCAACTTTCGGCCTAATCGCATGCCTCAACAATCACTCAATTCATACTTTTTGAACCAAAATAAAGACCCAAAAGGTTCGTTCGTTTCATTTCTCAAATCATATCTTAGCTCTAGAACCTTTCGGGTCTACTAAATAACAAACCATACACTATTGATTACCCTTAGCCTTAGGAAATGCGGGTTGATACCAAATCCTGAAAGCCAATACCGAATTATTATAAACATTGTCAAATCACTCACCTTCAAGATATCACACCTCCTCCGTAAAATCCGTATTTTTGTAAAAACACAATTAAATAGATGAGCGATAAAAAGGAATGGCCGGTAATTGTAATAGGTGCTGGGCCATGCGGAATTGCAGCTGCCGCCGAATTAAAGAAAAAAGGAATTGAGAGTTTGATTGTCGAAAAGGGGGCAGTTACAGAATCTATTCGGCAATATCCAAACCGGATGACCTTTTTTAGCACTGCCGAGAATATCGAGATTGCCGACATCCCCTTCCCTACTAGCAATGTAAAAGCTAATCGGAATGAAGCTCTCCAGTATTACCGGAAGGTGGCGCAATATTTTGATCTCAATTTTCAGCTCAATACAGCAGTTCAAAAAGTAGATCGCCAGGGAGATGAATTTATCGTTCACACTTCACGCGGAAATTTCACTGCGCGATTTGTAGTTCTGGCCACAGGATATTTTGATAAGCCCAGGCTGCTCAATATTCCCGGCGAAGATTTGCCCACAGTAAGCCATTATTACAAAGAGCCTTATGCCCATTCTTTTCAAAAAGTTGTAATTGTGGGTGGCGGAAATAGTGGAATTGAGGCCGCTCTTGAGCTCTATAGGCACAATGTTGACATAACCATGATTGTACGTGGTGAGGACCTAAAACCAACCGCAAAGTACTGGCTTGTTCCCGACATAAAAAACAGAATTAAAGAAGGCAAAATCAAGGTTTTTTTCAATGCTGAAGCCAAAGCAATTCGCGCTGGTGAGATTGATATTGTGGTCGCCAGCGGCGAAAAGCAAAGCATCGAGGCCGATTTTATCTATATTCTGGTCGGCTATCTTCCCGAAGTTAAGTTGCTCACCGCTTGCGGATTAAAGCCAGACCCGGAGAGCTTACTTCTCGACTTCAATTCTGCCACTTATGAGTCAGAAATTGAAAATCTTTTTCTTTGCGGAACAGTTCTGGCCGGTGTACACACCGAAAAAATTTTTATAGAAAATGGCCGCGAACATGCTAAAGCCATTGCAGCTGCCGTTAGTCAAAAAATGGAAACCGTTTTAAATGACTGAAGATTTTTTTCAGCAGTTTGAAGAAGCGTTTCCAGAGAGTGTTTCTTTTATTACGCTTCCGCGAAATGGGGTTTTAATAGCCGCAGGACAGCGCGAAAGATATTCATATTTTGTATTGAGTGGTGCGCTGCGAGTAGTTTATAAAAGTGAATCACAGGCACAGATTATTCGATTTGGGTATGAAGGATCAATCATTACTTCACTACCTGCCTTTTTTGACGATTCCCCTTCCCTATTTGATATTATAGCCATACGAAAATCAGAGATTAAATGCCTTGAAAAGAATGCCTTGTTCAGATTTGTGGAAAGCTCGCCGCAATACCAGAAAAGCTATCAGCTCATTCTTCAAGATTTGGTTAGGCAACAGGTTGAGCGTGAAATTGACCTTTTAATAAGTTCACCGGCAGAACGCTATCAGCGTGTTTTGGCGCGAAGTCCAATGCTTTTTCAGAAAATTCCGGCAGTGCACATCGCAAACTATCTGCGTATGACGCCTGAGCATCTAAGCCGGATTCGCAAATCTTGATTTGAATCAATAAAAATTACTTCCCTTGTTCCGTAATTTGCTGAAATTCCTAAACCGATGTTGCAAAACGAAATAATAAAAGATCTGGAATCGCGGATAAACAAAATTATAGATTGGGCAGATTCCCTGCGGCACACTGATATTTCTAAATTGAAAGCCAAACCTTCAGAAACGGGCTGGAGTGCGCTTGAGTGCATTGACCATTTAAACAGGTACAGCGATTTTTATCTTCCCGAGTTTACCAAAGCCATTGATAAGGCTCGTATTAAAAGCAGCGAAAACTACAAGCCGGGCTGGTTGGGAAATAAAATGGCCGTTGATATGCTTCCGCAAAATGGAAAGCTTAAATCAACCATGAAAACCTTTAAGTCAAAAAACCCAACACTTGACGGTATTAGTCCAAATGCTTTGGAAAAATTTATTGATCAGCAAAAAGCATTAAAAGAAATTCTGGGAAGGGCAGAGCTCGTTGATCTATCTTCCCTGCGCGTGCCAACCACAATTCCATTACTTAGATTAAAACTCGGAGACACTTTACGATTCTTTGTTTTTCACGAAGTACGGCATGTTGAACAAGCTCAGCGAGCGCTGAAATCCTAACCAAAATAAACAAGCTCACATCGAGATCTGCTTCACTAAAAAATTGAAAAACGGATATGATGACGTTAAATCTTAGAAAACTGCTCCGCTGGGTATCTACCCCTGCGGCCATTAATTTCAAGTAAATATTGATAACCGCTGCTTTAAAATGTTCAGTCTATAATTTATAGATGTTTTCCGCAGGGTAGATACCGCTGCGGAGCGCACACGACTAAAATGCTGTATATCAACACTTGATACAATACGTCAGTGATAGAATTATTCCTTTTGATCATCCGTACGGAGTCCTTACAGTCCTAAGATTGCTTCGGTACAGAGCTTTGCCACGTTTTTGAGCTTGGCATTCCATAAAGGTATAATTTGAGTAAATTACTTTGCGATAAAAATGGACATTTTCTCGAATTTTATTTTTAATGAACGAAAAAATCAAAACCTAGTTTTTTATTACTTAGAAATACGTAAAGCCCTGTAAGGAATTAGCGTGTACCTAAGAGCTTTGGGAACTGCGGATTTTTTTTTACTATGAGCGGATGGCTTTTGAAATTAGGTACTTCAATAACCACATAGAAGCTTGTGGATACTATTTTTAATAAGGAAGTGTCGCCGTAAAAGCCCTGAAGGGGCTACATTCGATAGCGATGGGTGAAGCCCATCGTTAAAATTACCATCACATTAACAGCCCTGAAAGGGTGACATTCTCCGATCAAATTTTCGACAGGCGATTCGTGGTGCATTACATTCCGTTGGTATTTTGTAGATGTCACCCTTTCAGGTACTGTGTAAAAATCCAAATTTATTTCGACATTTTTTTATGTCGTATATTTACACTTCCAAAGGAAGACTCTTCTTGAGTTTATCCTGTGTAGCCTGGGCTTCTGCTTGGGCTATTTTTTTATTAAAATAGTCTGGTTCATACTCTTGATCTTTTTTGCAAAGCGTATAAACAAGAATGAGTAGTTTTCGTTGCACAGCTACTTGCGCTTTCATGGGTATATGTG
>NZ_JAAGVY010000015.1 GCF_010686655.1 Cryomorpha ignava
CTACCCCTGCGGCCATTAATTTCAAGTAAATATTGATAACCGCTGCTTTAAAATGTTCAGTCTATAATTTATAGATGTTTTCCGCAGGGTAGATACCGCTGCGGAGCGCACACGACTAAAATGCTGTGTATCAACACTTGATACAATACGTCAATGATAGTGAATCCACAGCTTTTAGAGGTTGAATGAATTCAATTTAAATTACTCGCTGTGGATTTGTATCGAGATGTACAAAGTGAAATAAGTTAATGAAAAGTAAAACGATACTATGGGTTGCTAGATGCATTATCTATGTCGCATTTGAAATAGGGTAAAATACTGTATCTTGATGCCATGAAAACTCCGGGGTGCTGATAAACGGATAAAACATTTGTCTTTAATCAAGGTGAAAGGCCACATAAAATCTGGTCATTTCGCGACGTAAAATTCGGTGGTAAGGAAAAAATTATCCCAAACTACTAAGCCTCAAAATATTATAACTTATCGGGAATGCTCTATACCGGTTTAGATCCTTTAGATCAAGAATGTTTCACCTGTTTTTTCTACCTGGTTTTTCCTTGTTCTTCACATAAATGAGCTTGTTCTTACTCTTTGGATTTAATCTTTGATCCAAGTCAAATTTTCCGATAGACTTGATCAAAGGTGTTAGTTTTTCAAATCCATAATTTCTAGAATCGAAATTGGGTTGCTTTTTTAGGAGCAAGCTGCCTACATCGCCCAAAAATGCCCATCCGTCCTCATCAGATAAATCTGAAATCGTAGTGGAAATCAACTTTATATCTTTAGGGGTAATCGTCTCAAGACTTTCGTCAGCTTTTGTATCGGTATCTTCTTTTTTCTCTGTTTGGCTTCTTAAAATTTCGATATAAATGAATTTATCGCAGGCAACAATAAAAGGAGTGGGGGTCTTTTTTTCACCAATTCCAATTACTTGCATTCCCGCTTCTCTCAATCGGGTAGCCAATTTTGTAAAGTCGCTATCGCTTGATACGAGACAAAATCCACTTACCTTTTCAGAGTAAAGAATGTCCATGGCATCGATAATCATTGCCGAATCTGTCGCATTTTTCCCAGTTGTGTAGGCGTATTGCTGTATGGGTGTAATTGCATTTTGAAGCAGTAAGTTTTTCCATTTTGATAAATGGGGCTTTGTCCAGTCACCATAAATCCGCTTGATTGTGGGATTTCCGTATTTGGCAATCTCTTCCATCATTTCTTTTACATGAGCGGAAGGTATATTGTCGCCATCAATTAGTACAGCTAAGTTTGTATTCATAAGGGGGTTTTTATTTCGTGGGCTAAGCTACTTTGATTTTTACAGAAATTCTTTCAGAAGTGTAAATTTAGGATTATAAAATTAGCGGAAGCTGCGCATTTTCATCTGATTTTAGTTGGCAGAAACGCGCGTTTCAAATACGTTTCAAAAAGAGTGCTGACCCTGCTTCTGTCTTATAATTTCTTCTGCTCTAATTAGCGAGTTATTCACATTGGCCAAAAAGTTATCTCTTTCCAAAACGGCAAATTAAAATTAAGAAATAGGGTCTTTGCCGCTAAACTTGTATTTTTGTTACTTACCAGATATGAAGAATCTTATCACATTTTTGCTTTTTATTGGCGGTCTTATTTTTCTTACCAGTTGTGGAAAAGAAGTGATAGATCATAGATGGAAATATATGGGAGACTGGGAGTTTACAGTCCACAAATCATCCTTTAATGTAGATAGCATTGGTTCTTCATCGCAGGAAAATTTCACTTATAATGGAGAAATAGTTATCGCAGATTGTTGTGATAAAATTGGGATTCATTACGGATCTGAAGATATTCTCATTGCAAAGCTTGACAGAGATGGAAATCTTTATGATTTACCATCAGATCACTGCCGTGGCGTATTTGATGGTACCGACAGAGTGCACATATATTTGCGATGGGGAGGATTAGGCGGCGGCATTAGTCATGTTGTAGATGGAGTAAGAAAGTAGCTTGCCCGACTGAATGCCTCACTGAAATTCTTTTCCTTATTTTTGTGCCTTTCCGGCAAATTTGATGCAATCAATTTCTACAGATAAGGCTATCCTTTTCAATTCATTTCAAACTTCCATTGGTGAGATAGAATTGCCTGCGCGATTTACTTTTCCATTTTATTATGAGCCCCATCCGCTCTCTGTGATTGCTGCAGGAGAACTGCAACAATTCATGCAAAAACAGGAAGCTTGGAGTGATAAGTTTGGTTTGAATGCGGAAGATAAGCCCCTTAAAACCGGCAAAATGTTCGGCGTTTTGGTGGTTCAGAATGAAGTTGGCGAATTGGGCTATCTGGCTGCCTTTTCGGGAAAGCTTGATGGGCCAACAAATCATTTCGTTCCTTTTGTGTACAACCTTCCCGAAACTGATAATTTTTACACCAAAGGGATGCGGGTTATTGAAAGTTTGGGTGTGCAAATCAATGAAGCCGGGAATTCGCCGGAAATGGCTAAAACGAAATCAGATCTTGAGAATTTAAAGGCTTCTGCTGAAAAGGAAATAGAGAACTACCGGGTTGAAATGCGCAATGCCAAGGCTGATAGAAAAAAGCAACGCAAAGCGCTGGAAAATTCAAATAGTGAAAGTAATGCGGAGTTTCTGATGGAAAAACTCGCAAATGAAAGTCGGCATCAGCGGTATTTATTAAAAGCTTTGGAGGCTGAATGGCAATCTAAAATTCAAGGTGCGCAAAAGAATTACGATGTGTTTAAAAACGAGCTCAATAGACTTATTGAAGAGCGTGCCCTATCTTCTGCCGATCTTCAAAAACAACTATTTGACAAATACCGGTTTTTGAATAGAGCAGGAGAGTCTAAAAGGCTAACCGAAATTATTCAAGCAGACGGATTGCCGCCATCGGGAGCAGGAGATTGTGCTGCCCCAAAGTTATTGCAATACGCTTTCGCGAATACCCTCAAGCCTATTGCCTTGGCAGAGTTTTGGTGGGGAGCATCACCTAAAACGACTATCCGCCATCACAAAAAGTATTATCCCGCCTGCAATAGCAAGTGCAAACCTATTTTGAATTTTATGCTCAAGGGAATGCCTTTAGATCTCAACCCCATGTGGATTGAGCACGGCCAAAACAAAGAACTTATAACAGTTTACGAAGATGATTACATCTTGCTTGTGAATAAACCCTTCGGTTTGCTTTCGGTACCGGGTAAGGAGATAAACGAATCGGTTGCGAGCCGCATGATTGAAAAGTACGGTGAAAATCCGCCAATGCTCGTGCATAGATTAGATATGGATACTTCCGGATTGCTCTTGCTCGCCAAGTCCACAAAAGTGCACAAGAATTTACAAGCCCAGTTTTTAAAACGCACTGTAAAAAAGCGGTATGTGGCACTGCTTGAAGGAGAATGCAGCCTCGCCGAAGGCGTAATTGACCTGCCACTTCGGGTAGACCTTGAAGACAGACCCAATCAAATGGTTTGCTACGCCCATGGTAAGCGTGCTGTAACCCAATTTGAGGTAACTGAAATAAAAAACGGCAAAACCCGAATCAACTTTTTTCCACAAACCGGCCGTACCCATCAGCTACGTGTACACGCCGCCCACCCACTTGGCTTGAATTGCCCGATTGTTGGTGATATTCTTTACGGAACAGACAACGATAGAATGCATCTTCATGCCGAATATTTAGAATTTAAACACCCGGAGACACGAAAAATGGTTTCTTTTGAAGTAAAAGCTGAATTCTAATTTAAGACCTCACCAATGATTATCAGACAAGCTACGAAGGCAGATTCAGAGGTTTTAACAATATTGATTATGCTCGCCCTGGAAGCTATGGTATATGAATTTATAGCAGAAAAGAATTTCGAAAAAGGGATTGCTTTTTTGAGCCATTTCACCAAAAGCGAAAACAATCAATATTCTTATCAAAACTGTTTTGTTGCGGAAGTGAATGGAGCTGTGGTTGGAGCTGTAAATGCTTACGATGGTGCGCATTTAGATGTCCTCCGCAAACCCGTTTTAGACTTCGTGTTTAAAACAACGGGTAGAGCAATAAAGGTCGGAGATGAAACCCAGGAAGGTGAGCTTTACATTGATACCCTTGGTGTAAATCCAAATTATCAAGGTCTGGGAATCGGTTCTGCACTCGTAAATCATCTGATTGATAAAATTGTTGTTCAAAAGCGCCAAACTCTAGGGTTGCTTGTAGATGTTGATAACCCAAAAGCCAGGAAATTGTATCTAAAACTCGGTTTTAAATCAGTGGGTTATAAAACGCTTTTTGTTAAAGAGCTTGAGCATTTGCAAATAAGCCCGAAAGCCAATTAATTGGAAATTTCCTGTCATTATTTCGTATATTTATTTCGTTTAACTGATGATATCCTATTAAAATGAAAATATATAGCTCTATTTTATTTTGCATTGCTTTTATATTTGCCACATCTGTCACAGCCCAGCAATGGCTTGATAAAACATATGATTTTGAAGTTTTTCCCGATTCAGTATATGGTTACGCCACCAATTTCTATGGGGGTACCGATACGCTGAAAATGGATATTTACAGCCCAATTTGCGATGACTCATCACACGTTTCACGGCGACCATTACTTGTTTGGATTCACGGAGGAGCTTTTTTGGTCGGCGATAAAAGCGACAATAGTATTGTAAATCTCTGTGAAGAGTTTGCCAAACGCGGGTATGTTACGGCGAGTATCGATTACCGTCTGGGCTTTGTGTCTGACGAAGATTCTCACGAATGTAATTTCCCGAATTACGAGTGTCAATTTGCGGCAGATAGTGCCGAGTGGGCGCGTGCATATTACCGATCTGTGCAAGATGCCAAAGGTGCAATACGGTATCTGATCAATAGAAATTCTGGTTTCAGGATTGATACAAACAATGTCTTCATAGCCGGCGAAAGTGCAGGTGCATTCGTCGCGCTTGGTGCCGCACTGATGGATGATGATGGTGAACGACCAATACAAACATTTGCTACTTCTGATGTTCCGATTCCCGGAAATTACGCTCTGAATTGTGCTTATAATCAAGATGTTGAATTCCTTGGAGAAACCATCGCCCGACCTGATCTTGGTTTCATAGAAGGAACTATTGAGCCTTCAACTGTTCAATACACAATAAAAGGAGTCGGTAATATGTTCGGCGGAATGTTTGGCAATTTACTAGCTATCGACAATGCTGCAGTAAAGCCTGCCATTTATTCTTTTCACCAACGTTGCGATTTGGTTGTGCTTATTGATAGTGGTTTTGTGTTTCAAGGCGCATCGTGGTGTCTTACCAATGGGTATAATTGCTTTGCCTTCGCGAATAATAATGTAATGCTTTATGGAAGCCGAGCTATTCGCAACTGGAATGAAACAAACAATTACGGCTATACTCTTGAAAGTGACTTTACTTCAGTTGAGTTTCCCTACAATTTTTGGTTTGGTGAAGGAAGTTGTATAGATCAGGGATTAAATGTAGGCTGCCACGGATACGCCAATAAAGCGTTGCGTGAAAATAATTTGGCTGAATTTTTTACTCCTCTTATTACCACATTCCCCATTTGCGATCCTGCGATAGTTTCATTGGTTGAGCCAGTGCAACAGATTGATTTTGCAATTTTCCCTAACCCGGTAAATGTCATGCTATCTGTTAAAAGCGAATATTCGGGTCTGCTTCAAATCAGAGTTTTAAACCCGATGGGAAGGATTGTTATAATAGATGAATTCAATTATACCGGGTTTGCTCAAATAGATTTAAGCAGACTCCCGAGCGGAATTTATTTTATGGAAATGAAAACTTATTTTGGAGTGCAGGTTTTTAAAATTGTGAAGGAGTAGCTCTAAGCACTTCCTAGCAATTTGTTGCGAATAAAACGTACTATTTAATTAGAATAACGTAGAGATTATTATTCTTATTATTTGTGTTTATATCAACCCTAACTTATATATTTTGAAACACTTTCAGCTCGTTTTGCTTTTCTCTTTTACATCGATACTTGTTAACGGACAAAGCACTCATAGCCTCGATTTTAACCGTTTTGGATTGCGTGCAGGAGCAAACTTTGCGCACATAAACTTCTCAAAAGGAGAGCCACCAGCTGATACAAAGACCACCTGGCAACCAGGACTTGTTGCGGGCGTTTATATCGCCATGCCCATCTCTAATAAGCTTGCCATTCAACCGGAGTATCTCTTCTCTCAAATGAATTCAGCGGTAAAAGAAAATGACGTCCTCATTAAACTAAATTACTTATCACTGCCTGTTTTTTTGAAATTTCAACTCACGGAGCAATTGGCGTTAATGGCCGGGCCACAGTTTGATTTGCTAATAAGCGCAGATGGAAATTTCGGAACGAGTCAAAAACTTACACACGATGTGGAAGAGAGCAGCATTGCTGCTACAGTTGGGTTAGAATTAACACTTTATAAAACGTTTGCAATGAGTGGTCGTTACATGCAAGGCTTAAACCATATTGGAATAAAACAAAGTGGTACGGTGCAAGAATTTAAATTTGAAATGGTGCAGATTTCTGCATCTTTCAGTTTTTGATAACGCCAAGAGATTTAAATCGGGGTTTTACTTAAATCTAATGCAAAAGAAAATCCGGTACGCGTTCGCACCGGATTTCCTTGCTATGAAACAGAAAAACTATCAGAGCCTGCTTAGAGTGAGACGATGAAAGATGCAGGCTCTTGTTTTAATGCGACTAATGTACAAAATAATTCGAGGAATCAAACATTTTTTCTGATTAATGATGACTCTAAATTAAGATAATACCATCTTAAATAGCCGTGTTTTAAAGCGATAGTCACATCAAAAAATCAAAGAATCGTATATAATTTAGGCGCAAACGCTGAACTTCTCAATTAAGTTGATCTACGAAGATTCTGAAAATTCGGGTACTTCCACAGAATAATCAGATTTTAATAGTGCTGCTGATTTATAGGATTGGGTTTTATACCTTGCGCCGCAAAAAATCATGAAAAAATTACTCCTCTCACTTTTTGTTTTGATTCTCTTGGCCACTTGTTCATCACCCAAAACCGAATCAATTCAAGAAAATCTAGCCGGCTTATGGTCGCTTAAAGCAATGGACATTCAAGATTCTATTGGCGTTTGGCACCAATGGAATGGCGGCATGCAGGGATATTTACTCTACGATGGTCTCGGACATGGAGCGCTGCATTTGCTTACAAAAGACTATGAAGACTTTGATATTTCATTTAATAATTTTGATGAGTCAGCCCCTTTAGAAGCCTTGCGGCATCTCAACAATTCGTATGTTTATATTGCAAACTACCGGGTGTTAACGGATGAAGGAATTGTAGAACACGAGCGTATATCGCATAGCAATCCGGGCGATTGGGGAAAAATCGTAAAGCGCAAATTCTCATTTAATGGAGATACGCTAATTCTGCAACCAGTGGAAGATGAGAATGCTGCTCTGCGGTTGAAATGGCTGAAAGAGAAATAAAACCAATTTTACTTTTCAGGGATTTGAATACCATGCTTTTTCAACTTTTTCAAATTTAAATGCCCGCCAAATTTTTCATTGAGTAAAGTTAGCTTTGGATGAATATACCTCTTGCAAAATAACGCATCCGGTCTTGTGAAAAAGTAGTCGGTAAATTCAGGAATATTTTTTTTAAAAGTGTGAAAATAAAGTAGCTCGGTAACCAATTTTTCATGGCGCATTTCCCCGAAATGGGACAATATTCTTCCTGCTTTTGCATATTGATCTTCGCCAAAAACATAAACTGCCGAACGGTATTTTTGTCGCATACGATGAGATGATGAACTGGAATGCGTCAAGAGATGAATTTCCAAAATATCGTGAAGCGAAATAATTTCCGGATTGAAATGTATGATTATGGCTTCTGATAATTTTTCAGGAAGATCGGTTGCGCTAATCCATCCTTGGTCAACTTTCTCAATACCTTTTAGAGAAGCAAAAACGCCTTCGGTGCACCAATGACACCCACCGCCAAGACCAATATTTAAAAGTGGGCTCATATCTCACCAAGCATTTCAATGAGATGGTAGTCGAGGCGAAGCAAGGCTCTATTTGGGTCTGATCCAAAAATACTGTCAACAACAATTCCATCTGCATTTACCAAAATCCAGTGTGGAGTGCCGGCGCCCTTGTAATCGTGAAAAGTTGCAGAAATACCGGTATCATAAAATATTGGAAAACGGATGTAAAATTCATCTCGTGCAGCCGCCATTTCTTCTGGCGAATATTCCGGTCCTGCGTAATTGGTATGAATACCCAATACCTGAATTGACACTCCGCGTTCAACCACAATTCTATTTGCAAAAGGGATTGCTCGTCCTAAACAACCGGGACAACCAAGGTAGAAAAAAAGAATCAGTAGCGGTTTTCCGACGAACTCATCTTTTTGTGGGACTTCATCGTTAAATATGCTCGCCAGCGACCATCCCGGTAAAGGTTTTCCAATCTCCATAGGTTAGATTTTTCGCAATAGTCTTCTCACAGATTTCAATGGATTATCAAACAGGTGGAATAGAAAATACAGCTGGTTTGATGCGGGTATCTTGTGAATGCGGTTTGAGTAACAAAACTTAGATTTGAATAGGAAATTCCAAAATTAAGTTAAGCGACAAAAAAGCTCAAGAAGGCTGTCCTTAAGGTGCTACAGCACTCACATTACGTGCCAGCTCTGCTTCATCATCCATAGATCCCATTTTATTGTCAAAGTAAAGCAATGATTCATCAGTAGCTTTTTCACCACCTGCAATCTTGAGCATATCGAGAATATCCATAGCAAGGGTTTCTTCTTCAATCTGCTCTTTTACAAACCATTGCGCAAAGTTATAAGTTGCCCAGTCTTTCTCATTCTGGGTAAGACTTACAATTTCATAAATGGCAGTTGAATTATCTACTTCGTGTTTAAAGATGTTTTCAAAGCAATCAAGCAGGCTTTTGGGATCTTTTGGGGGAGCGCTCAAAGCTGAAATTTTTGCGCGGCCACCACGGCTCTGAATATATTGTATAACTTTCATCATGTGGTTGCGCTCTTCCTGCGAATGTCTGAATAGCAAATTTGCCACTCCCGCATAGCCCTCTTCATCGGCCCAGGTGCCGTACGATAAGTAGATTTGAGCTGCATTGGCTTCTTTTAAAACCTGATGATTTAGAATTTCTTCAACTTTTTTTGACAGGCGTTTGGTCTTCATTTTATTGTAGTTTAATTAGTAAAATTTGTCTTGGTGTTACAACAAGGTAAATTCAATGTTTGTTCAGAGTAATCTTTACGCTTCCGCGAAAGCGTTTTAAAAATCTATCTTCGCAGTCAAATTTTTTCGACATGTCAAATTACATTGGTAAGATTACCGCAATTTCAGTTCACAATATTGGAAACAAAGCCAAGGAAGAGGCGATGGTGCTTTCTGAAAACACGCTTGATCTCAACGAAGAGCTTACGGCTATTCTGGAAAATTATTTCAATAGCGCCTTTAAGCCAATTGAGTCGTTTGAGTTTTTCAATGAAAATAGCCTCGACTATAATGTGGCGTATAAAACAAGCGAGGGCATTTTTGAGAAGCCTGAAACCCTTCATGAAGCATCTAAAGAATACGCCCGCAAGCTTTTTGAAGTGCAAGATCATCCCAATATCAAGGGCGGTGAGTTTTATACCGTTTACTTTAAAGACTGCACCTTAAATGGTGAGGTGGTGGATGCTGTGGGATTGTTTAAATCTGAAAATAAAGACACTTTTTTAAGGGTGCGCCAAAAGGCCGGCGATTTTATTGTAGAGCCGCAAACGGGTATCAACGTTAAAAAACTTGACAAGGGCTGCATTGTTTTTAATTCAGAAAAAGAAAATGGATACGTAGTTACGGTTGTTGATAATACCAACAAAGGCGGTGAGGCCCGCTACTGGATTGACGATTTTTTGCAAGTGAAAACAAAAAATGATGCCTACCATAAAACTGAAAATGCACTATCAATGTGCAAAAGCTTTATCAATGATGCCCTACCTGCCGAGTTTGAGGTGAGCAAAGCCGATCAGGCAGATTTACTCGCGCGCACAGGCCAGTTTTTTAAACAAAACCAAAATTTCAATCTCGAGGAATTTTCAAACGAGGTGATAGAGCAACCGGAGGTGAAGGAAAAATTTAGTTCTTTCAGAAATCAGTTTGAGTCGGCTCACGATTTGCAAATAGAAGATGGTTTTGATATTTCGGCACCGGCAATTAAAAAGAACTCCAAAGTGTTTAAGAGCATAATCAAGCTCGACAAAAATTTTCACATATACGTACATGGAAACTCAAACCTCATAGAGCGCGGCAACGAAGACGATGGCCGGAAGTTTTATAAAGTTTATTTTGATGAGGAGAACTGATTTAGTCTCGAATCTTTTTGGTCGTGAGTCTCTGGTCACGAGACGCGAGAAGAGCAACAAGCTGGATTAGCGTTTCCGCACTTCTCTTTGCCGACCGAAAGGGAATGCGCATGGATGGATATTCATCCAATGTCATTAAGTTAGGGTTTTTATTGTAATAGGTTGATGCATACGAAACAGCGATGCTTTTAAAGGCCTGAAAGGCTGACATTTAATAGCCCAGGGTGCAGCGTAGCGTAGTTATTGAATGTCAAGAATTTAGGTTTTGGCGACATTTTTTGCCTTTTTTGCAAAAATGGTGTCAAAACCGTTTCGAAATGATTATGTTTCATTTTGTGCCGCAGTATCCGAGATCCGCTCCGCTGGGTATTCACCCTGCGGTTAAAAACTGGTGATATTCAGCAAATTATAGCCCGCAGCTTTTCACATCCCCATCGTAGGGTATCAAACCTGCGGATAAATCTTGCCATTAAAACATCAAATTCTCTCAATCCAACACAATTCAAACACATAAAAAAAGCGCAATGGAATTTCCATCACGCTTTAAGTTTTCTAATCTTATCCACTCACAGAGCGTCAAAGTCTCCCTCGCGACTCGTGACTAAAAACCCACAAACTTCTAAGCTCGTGACTTAAAGGACTCGAGACCTTTAAAGAGAAAGTTTCTTAGCTACATCCTTAGGAATTGCATTCTTATTCAGGTAAATATTCATCGTTTTAAGGCGCACATACGCTTCACTGGCGAAGAAATATCCATCCAGATTATTGTACTTGGTACCCCACGAGTTTTTTACGATATAATATTTATCGCCATTTTGATCTTTTACAATCCCGGTAATCTGCATGCCGTGGTCATCGGTAGTTTCCCAGTTATCAAAACCGTCCTGACGCATATCCTGTGTTACTACTTTCTGTTCTACAGGCACTTCAAATGCATTTGAAATTTTATCGGCACCGGCATCGTTAAATTGCTGGTTGTCTTTTCCTTTTATCTGAATGGTAGATTCATCTTTTGGAAGTATAGCAAGTCCTTCGCGAAAAGCAAATCCTTTCTCCGATACATCGGCACCCCAGGCAAATGAGTAGCCATTCATCAAAGCCTCGTCTATTACCTTCATCATCTCATCGATTGGCAGGTTATAGCTCTGCACATGCAACCAGTTGTCCGGAATTTCCAATACAAATTGTGAGTAAAAATCGTGATGTGTATAGCTCGTAAGCGAAACATAGTCATCCATGTCCAATCCAAGTTCTTTGGCATAAGATTTCGGCGTGTAAGTCTTGCCTTCGTATTCAAACTCTTCAGGCATATCTCCTAAATACGCATCAACTACCGCATCGTAACCCACTTTCCAGTTTTTGGTCAGATTTTTTTGCTTGTCTTCAATTACTGCATCTACATATGCCGTAAGTATATTGTCAAGCTCGGCGTGATTGTGCTCTGTTTGGTCATCTTTTAGTCCATTATAAGCTGCTTCCGGCACCATTCCGTATTTTTTCCACACGTGGGCGGCATCAACAAAAGCACCACCGGCACCAAAATTCGTTTTGCCGTGCATACGTACGTATCTGTCTGCCTTGTCTTTGTAAACGTGGTTTACCACGTACATTTCGCTCAAATCTTGCTTTCCTTTACCGGTTCTGATAAGTTCGCTTTCAAAAAATGCCAAAGCCGAAAAACTCCAGCAAGTACCAGTTCTGTACTGGTTTTGAACGTCAGTTGCTTCAAGGTCTTTTACAACTGTAAAATCGTACCCGCTTTCGGGTTTTAATTTAATGGTATTCCCATCTTGGGCTGTAGCGGTGGCCACCATTAAAAGTGCACCCGCAGCCAGAATTAATAATTTCTTCATCTGTATTTATCAATTATTATTTAGAGCCGGCAAGATACAAAATTCAATATATGTTGTTAGATGGTAAAGCTTCCGCAAATGGAATGACAATATGCCCGAAAACCGTAATTTGGCACCAATGATTATGGAGAATACAGAAACAATTAAGTTTGTCAAAGAATCAATTCCTTACAGTGAAACTGGTTTCTATGGTAAAATGCCTCTTGATTACCTTTCGGGAAATGAGAATCTTAGACCGTTTTATGGTCGCCTTCCGGCAATAGAATCTTTTGAAGAACAAATGGTAGAAAAGTCGAAGAATTTCGGAAATCGACAAGCACTCGTTTCTGCACTTTCTAATCAATACGCTGCAGCGAAACTCAAATCACCTGCGCTTGACTTGTTAAAGTCTGATAATTCGTTTACTGTTACCACGGGTCATCAGGTTTGTCTTTTTACCGGCCCACTTTATTTTTTCTACAAGATTATTTCAGCCATTAATACCTGTAAACTTCTCAAAAAGAGGCATCCCGAAAAGGATTTCATTCCGATATTCTGGATGGCAACCGAAGATCATGACTTTGAAGAAGCCAATCATTTCTTTCTGCCTTCCGGCAAAATAGAGTGGGAGAGCGGTCAGGGAGGAGCTGTGGGGCGCATGAAAACGGTAGGCATGGACGAAGTTGCCGATGAGCTAATCGACAAGATAGGTATTGGATACACTTCTGCCGAGCTCAATTCACTATTCAAAAAAGCTTACGTCAATCACGAAAATATTGCTGATGCTACGCGCTATCTCGTACATCAAATATTTGGCCGCCACGGTGTGCTTGTAATTGATGCAGACGACGCCGAGCTTAAAAAACTCGCCATCCCCGCTTTTGAAAAGGAAATTTGCGACAATATCTCCTTTAAGGAAATGACAAAAACAAATCAGGCACTTTCTGATAATGGCTTTGATTTACAGATAGTTCCGCATAAGATTAATTTATTCTACCTCGATGAACAGTTGCGTGAGCGGATTGAAGAAACCGAAGATGGAAAGTATCAAGTTGTACATACCAATACTGTTTTTACGAAAGAAGAGATTCTAAAGGAGTTAAAAGCGCATCCTGAAAAATTTAGTCCGAACGTAGTTTTACGTCCCCTTTTACAGGAAATAATTTTGCCTAACCTCGCCTATGTCGGCGGTGGGGGTGAGTTGGCTTATTGGTTTCAGCTTAAGCATGTATTTCAGGCTTTTGATGTTCCCTTTCCTATATTAATGCTTCGCAATTCGGTAATGGTTATTCCCGATAAAGTGAAAGAAAACATGGATCAACTGGGAATCGGAATTAGAGACCTGTTTGGCGACGGTCAAAAACTGGAAGACAAATTGGTGCGCGCCGAAACGTCAGAATCGCTTGAACTCGATAATGAGCGCGAGCGGCTCGAATTGCTTTTTATCGATATGGAAGCCCGTTTGGGAAAAATCAATCCTGACTTGAAAAAATCTGTTCAAAGTGGTTTTGCCCGAACGGATAGAGTCATTAAAAATCTCGAAAAGAAAATGATGCGAGCCGAGCGCAAAAAGCAGGAAATCCTCATCAATAGATTACATCAAGTGCGCGAAACGTTGCTGCCCCGCAACGGACTACAAGAGCGAAATATGAATTTCGTACCGCTTTACCTGGAATACGGATCACAATTTATAGATGGCTTAATAGAGGTTCTTGACCCTTTTCAAAATGCATTTAGCGTGCTTGGGCGTCGCTCGTAAAACTTCTTAATTTTTAGATTTCTATTTTGTCGGACTGTAAACCGGTTTTCTTGAGCACGCACGCCGCTTCTATGTGAATTGCCCTAGGCAACTAATGCAGTTCTCTCACTTTGGTTCTATGACTCTATCGCTATGTGGTTAAAAATTTTATTTTGCATGTTCAAAATACACGGCATTCATTTTAAAGTTTAAATTGGCAATTTGAACGTACTACAATTAAAAATAGGAAATGAAAAGATCCGTTTGGGTTCAAAGCATGACCTTTTAATTTTTTCTTAGTGTTAACTTAACACAAAGAAAAATTTCCTATTTTAGCCCCTCGTTATAATCCAATCGACTATGATTAAAGTTTACACCAAGAGCTGTGCATTAATTTTTGCCTTCACTATCCTTTGTATATCAGCATATAGCCAGAATATTACCGGTACCGTTTACGACGAAAATGGTGCAACCCTTCCCGGGGTTACTGTAAGAATTCAAGGTACAACCAAGGGTGATGCAACTGATTTAGAAGGGAAATTTAACATTCAGAACGCACCTGTGGGCGAGCAAACGCTTGTTTACAGCTTCATTGGGTATTTAGAAGCAACCTCCGTTATAAATGTTCCTGCCAGCGGAGCAGTAGTATCTGACAAAAACATGGAAGTAGATTCTAAAATGCTGCAAGAATATGTGGTAGTAGGTTATGGAGTGCAGCGCAAACAAGAACTTACAGGCTCCATTTCGAGAGTTGACGGGAAGCAAATTACAGATATTCCGGCACCGAGTTTTGAAGCTGCCCTTCAGGGAAAAGCAGCCGGTGTGCAGGTTACTCAGGGTAGTGGTCTTGCAGGTAGTGCATCTGTGGTGCGCATTCGGGGTATCGCTTCCATTTCAGCTTCGGGCGACCCGCTTTATGTTGTAGATGGTATTCCTATTACGCAAGATTATTTTTTGAATGGCAATCGCGGAGCAATGAATAACAATCCGCTTGCAACCATCAATCCAAACGATATTGAGGATATTCAAGTACTTAAGGATGCGGCGGCTACAGGAATTTACGGTTCGCGCGGTGCAAATGGAGTTATTCTTGTGACTACTAAAACCGGTTCCGGAAAAGGGTGGTCTTTTGATTTTAATACAAGAATTGGAGTATCTGTACCAACTGAGCGACCGAATATGCTGAATAGCGAAGAGCTGCTTCAAATATATCAGGAAGCATGGGAAAATGATGGGAATGTGGGGCTGGCTCCATTACGAGGAGCAAGAACGTGGGAGCAAGCTCGGAATACCGATACAGACTGGGTGGATGAAACGATTCACACCGGCTTTAAGCAGTCCTATAACTTGGGTGCAAATTATGGGTCGAAAAGGTTAAAAGTTTTTTCGTCAATAGGCTACGACGACAACGGGAGCTATTTAATTGGCAATAGTTACGTGCGTTCCTCGTTCAGAGCAAATGCCAGCTATGAAATAAGTAAAAAAGTTACTGTCTCTGCAAGTACCTCTTTCAGTCAGGGAGTTAACAACAGGGTTGATGCCGCCTGGAGCGGTGGTCTTGGAGATGCGATGTCAACCGCACTTCCTTACTTTCCTATCTTTTACGAAGACACCGTGTTTAGTGGTACCGATATCTTGCACCTACCGGGCGATTATTTTGTTGATGGCTCAAATCCAGTTAGGAAAAGAGAATTGCAAGAATGGCGCACAACAGAATTCCGGTCAATCAATAATTTATCTCTGGTATACAAGCCTATTGACAAGCTCTTTGTAAAAGTTTATGCCGGTTATGACTACATGAATTTGAAAGATGATAAATTTCTGGACGCCCAATATAGAAACGTAACTAGATTAGATACGCTCAATAGTCTAGCCGAACGATGGGAAAACACAACCAATAATTACAATGTTAATGCTACCGCTACTTACTTTCACGATATTACTGAAGATCATAAATTAACCTATTTGGTGGGGGGTGAATATCAACAGTCGGAAACTGTTGCTAACCCTCGTAGATTTAGACAAGATGAATTTGTAGAAGGGACTTTTTACGATAACAATAATCTGCTCGATCAAATACTCATACCGGGAGTACCTTTCGCAGACAGACCTTTAGTAGATTCAATACCCGCCATTGCTGGTTATGAGAGCGATGATGATAATAACACCCTCGAGAAATATAATTTCATCAGCGCGTTTGCTCGTATTAACTACGCTTACAAGAATAAATACTACGCCCAGGCAAGCTTCAGGACCGATGGCTCTTCTCGCTTTGGAGAAAATAAGCGTTTTGGGTTTTTCCCATCGGCATCGGTTGGCTGGGTGCTAACTGAAGAAACCTTTATGACCAATATCAAGAATGTTTCTTTCTTGAAATTGCGTTCAGGTTGGGGTATAACCGGAAATGCGGCTATTCCAAACTACCAGCAATATGGGTTGGCCCAGACTGCTTCAAATGGTTACAACAATGAGGATTTTAGATACTTGTCCGTCGCTGCTAACCCCAACCTTCAATGGGAAACTTCCAGCACGGTAGATTTTGGTATTGAGGCCGGATTCTTTGAAGATAGAATTACTACCAGTTTATCCTTCTATCATAAAAGTACGACAAACGTTTTGCTCAATATTACCCCACAAGTTAGTACAGGTTTTCAGGGCTTCTGGGACAATGTAGGCGAAATAAAGAATCAGGGTATTGAGTTTCAGGTTACTTCTGTAAATTTCAGTAAAAAGAATTTTACTTGGAAAACAGATTTCAATATAGCTTACAACTATAATGAAATCGTGAGTATAGGAAGCTATTCTCCAGATGCGATTAGCGGCGGTACAAATGATACTCGAGTTGTGGTAGGTAAGCCCGTTGGCACCAACTTTCTGGTACAGTTTTCTCACATCGATCCAGAAACAGGACGAAATGTTTATCTCGATATCAATGGAAATGAAACCATGGAATGGGATCCTGCTAATAGAATTGCAGTAGGACGAGTGCTTCCCAAGGCAATAGGAGGAATAACAAATACATTTGTAATTGGTAACTGGAATATTGGTTTAGTGCTGGTTTATAGTCTGGGTAGCAATATTTATGATTCATCAGCTAAGCGTCAACTCGGAGTGGTTTCAGAATGGAACATGCGTACTGATATTTTTGACCGCTGGCGCCAGCCGGGCGATGAGGCAGATTATGCGCAGGTATCTTTGCTTAACGAAAATTACGGGTTGGATGATGCTTTTAACAACAATACTACCCAGTTCTTAAAAGATGGAGATTATCTCCGTGTTCGACGTTTGAGTGTGGGATATAATTTTCCGAAATTTAAAATGGGAGCAGCTCAATTTCAAGGTGCCAGCGTGACGTTATCGGCTGTTAACTTCCTTACTTTTACAAATTTTGATGGTTTAGACCCGGAAATTGCCCGCGATTTTGAAAATGCTACTGATAGAAATATGAGTCCCAACATTTCCTACTTAACACCTCCTCAAGAGATGTCATTTAATCTTGCTCTAAACCTTCGATTCTAAGCGTATGAAAATTAGAAACACTACCCGTAAAGTACTTATAGTCTTTGGAGCTTCTTCACTTTTGCTTTTTAGCGCTTGTAGCGATTTGCTTGAGCAAAAACCATCTACAACTGGAAGCAATATTCTTCTTGCTACATCACTTGAAACCGGAAGTGACTTAAGAGAATATCTAGTAAGTGCTTATGATGTACTAGCAAATACTTATAACGGTACCTACCAGAATCTGCCTACGCTAATGACCGATAATTTGGTGCGACCGCTAAATCAGGATAATTATGTTTCTATTTGGCTGCGTCGTTCCACCATTTTTAACTCATCCGTTGGCGACGGTTTTAAACAACATTATATTGCCATTTTACGCGCCAACACTGTGCTGGAGAATTTGGATAATGTCACAGAATTAAGCCCAGCTGACCGAACAAAATACGAAGCTGAAGCGCATTTTATTCGTGCTCTTTGCCATTTTGATGCCGTACGTGGTTGGGCGCAGCCTTATGGTTTTACCGCTTCTAATTCTCATCCAGGTATAGCTATCAGAACTTCTACTGAAATTGTGAACGCTCCGCGATCTAGCGTTGCTGAAGTTTATAGTTTTGTGCTTTCAGAAATAGCTGCGGCAAAAGCGGGCCTTCCTGATGCAAATGACGTTTATGCCACTCGCTGGTCGGCCATAGCCTTAGAGGCCGAGGTAAGATTTCAGCAGCATGAATACGATTTGTCTTACCAGCTTTCGAATCAGTTATTGACCGAGGGTCCTGCTATTTTTGACGGAGAGGTAAATAAATATCAATTTCCACAGGCGAGCCCTGAGTCTTATTTTTATATCTACTCTGCTACGCGAGATGATGGAGTGAATGTAGATAGCCGCAATGCTGGGTTCAGAGATAACTACTTCAATGGTGGAAATCCACGGATGCTTTTGCCCCAAGATTTATATACTACCTTCAAACAGTATGGAGACTCAACTGCAAGAGGAGTTCTTTACGGATCTAATGACCAGGACGGGAACATCACCTATTTCACGAGAATGTTTGATGCACAATTTTTCAATATTCCCGTATTCACATACACGCAAATGCTACTTATCAGAGCTGAATCTGCTGCTGAAATAAATGGTGATATTGCCACTGCAATTGCCGATATTAACGCAATTCGCGAGCGTGCATACGGTTCAAATGTTGGCAATCTATTGGCTACGGCTTCCGCCAATGAAGTTAAAGAAGCGGCTCGTTTAGAGCGTCGTCTTGAATTTCCATTTAATGGCCAGCGTTTTCATGATTTGAAGCGCATGGGCTCACAAGGCGAAAATATTATTGTACGCGATGCACCATGGGATTGCAATGGGATGGTTCTCCAGTTTCCAGCTGTAGAGGCAACAGATTTTTTTCCACTTAACCCCACCGGGGGTTGTTAAAATTTAAAATGTAATTAGATGAAAATCAAAAAAATAGTTCTCTTATTTTACTTGATGATTGCCCTTGTCGCGATACAGGGCTGCAAGGAAGAGGAACCTGAAATTGGCGAGCCCTTCAGTAAAATCGAAGGCCTTACAGCCACCGATTGGATTATTTCTGAAGTCTTTTTAGTAGATGAATCAAATCCCGCAAAACCAGAGCGAAACATTTCCAATTTTTACACCGGCGGAAGTAATCTGCTCGCCGTTTCCTTTAAATCAGATTATACCTTTAGTGTAACTCCCGGCGATGGATTAAACTTCTTTCCCGATGCTGGCACCTGGTCGTTTGATCGAAATGATGCACCCAGAGAAATCATTTTAGTTTCAACTGATGGTGTTACTACGGTGGCTCCACTCGGCGGTCCTACAAGAATAAGCGACCAGCAGTTGAAAATTAATTTTGTAAAAAGATCATGTTCCGAAGATGGCGAAGAAAAAGCCGCTTTGGGATATAGATTGATATTCAATAGAAAATAAGGAAAGCAATGAAACTGAATTATAAGCACATAGCCTTTGCCCTTTTTACAATGCTTGCCTTTGCGAATACAGGTTTCGGACAGGGTATTTATTTTGAACCTTCGCCTACAGATGTTACCGCACCCGCGCGTCTCTTCGTTGATGTGAGTTCTGCTGAATGTAGTTGTCCCGAATTACAAGATGTGAATCCTGAAGATAATCCACTTTATATTTGGACGTGGAATCCCAATGAAGACCGAGCAGATGTGAACGGCTTAAACGTAAAAAACGGAGAATGGGGTAATTCAAATGATAATTTAAAAATGCAACAAGATCCCAATAATCCATCTCTTTGGTATTTTGATTTTGCAGGAGCATCCTTGGTAGCATTTTACCAGCAACCCGCTGCAGTTTTCTACGCTTCCGGAATTATGTTTCTTGTAAAAGAAAAAAATGGTGCGCCAGCGGGTTTACCTGAACAAAAATCTGGTGACCTTTCCATCATTCCCGAACCAATAGGATGTTTCGAAAAAGTTTGCCCCTTTCCAACTATATTTTTTCAAGATGATTATTTTGTAATAACGTATGATAATAAACAGGAGATAGTTCCCTCTTTGCAAAATATCGCACCTGATGACTGTAAAATTTGGTATAAATATTCCGTTAACGGTGGTTCACTGCAAACTTTACGCGAGCCTACCGATAAGTTTTTAATGGACTATGATGGTGACGGAGTCTTTTCAAAATCGATGATCCCAAAAGAATACTTTGGACTTCAGGAAGGTGATGAACTCACCAGAATAGATGTTTTTATTACAAAAGGAAATATCAATGCACCACCTTTTACAGCAGCTATTTCGCTGTTTCCGGGTTGCGAATAACAATATTCTTTGTTCATGATTAAGAATCCACATTACTTCGGTAGTGTGGATTTTTTTCTCTAATTGTAACCAATAAACGGAGTTGTCGCTCCGCGATTTTTTTGCCACCAATGCACGAATACTTTTTTGATGGAAACACTAAGTTGTATTGAATTCAGACCTGCCAGGTTTCGAAACTTACGGCCCCCTTGGGAGTGCGTATGTGGCGTAGCGATCTCTTGAATTCCTTTAAAAATAGACACGAATGAAAAAACCTGGCAGGTCTCTCGCGCTTTCAACAATTGCCCATTGAAAATTGCCCATTGCCAATTGCCTATTGCCCATTGCCAATTGCCCATTGCCAATTTATCTTCACCAACTTCTCATTTACCCATTTCCTATTGCCCATTGCCCATTTATCTCCATCACGCATATCTACCGTTCGCGTATTTTTTCACTGCTTTTTGCGTTGTTCATTGTACTTTCGTAAATTAAGTTTCGCCAATGATAAAACTCGAAAACATCAATAAAAGCTACATGGTAGGTAGCCGCCCGCTCCCGGTGCTAAAAGGCATTGATATGGAAATCAAATCAGGCGAGCTGGTTTCTATTATGGGCTCTTCGGGTTCGGGAAAATCTACACTGCTCAATATTTTGGGAATTCTCGATAGCTATGATTCCGGTACTTACCACCTCGATGGCAAATTAATAAAAGATTTAAGCGAAACAAAAGCGGCCAGATATCGCAGCGAAATGATTGGTTTTATTTTTCAGTCGTTCAACCTTATTCCATTTAAAAATGCTCTGGAAAATGTAGCACTTCCGCTTTATTACCAAGGTGTAAAGCGAAAAAAAAGAAATGACCTCGCTCGGGAATATCTTGATAAGGTTGGCTTGTTGGAATGGGCAGATCACTCGCCAAACGAATTAAGCGGTGGACAAAAACAACGGGTTGCGATTGCGCGATCGCTCATTTCCAATCCCAAGATAATATTGGCCGATGAGCCAACCGGAGCGCTTGACTCTACAACGTCTTACGCGGTAATGGATTTGCTCAAACAGCTTCACAAAGAAGGAATGACCGTGATTATTGTAACCCACGAAAATGACATAGCCGAAATGACAAACCGGCTTATCAGGCTGAAAGATGGAGTAATAGAAAGTCATAACGCCCTGCATCAACATGTTTGATATAGACAAATGGCAAGAAATATTGGCAACGATAGGGAAGAACAAACTGCGAACTTTCTTAACGGCATTCTCTGTAATGTGGGGAATTTTTATGCTCGTAGTTTTGCTTGGCGTTAGTGAAGGGCTGCAAAACGGTATTGAAACCAGCTTTAACGATGATGCGATTAACAGCATTTGGGTGCGCTCGGGTAAAACAAGTGTAGCCTACAAAGGCTTAAAGCCGGGAAGACAAATTCAATATACTACCGAAGATTTTAACGAAGTACTGCGCACAGTGCAAGGTATAGAGTATGCCACTATGCGCTATATGGTGTGGAATGCAGAAGTGACTTATCAAAATGAATACGGCTCTTATCCCATTAGAGCTGTAAATCCCGATCATCAATTTATTGAAAATTCGGCAATTTTAAGCGGTCGGTATTTATCAAGTGAAGATGTTCGTTCAAAAAGAAAACTGGCCGTAATAGGCAAAGATGTTCAGAAGGATTTGTTCCCTAACGAAGACCCAATTGGCAAGTACATCCAAATTTTCGGTATTCCTTTTAAGGTCATTGGGGTTTTTGAAGATACCGGTAGCGATAGCGAAATGCGCTATATATATGTACCAATTACAATTGGTCAGCAAATTTTTGGCGCTGGCGATGATATCAATATGTTTATGGTTACCACGGGTACTTTGCCACTTGTGCAGACCATTAAGATGAGCGAAGAGATTGAAGACTTGCTCAAGCGAAAGCATACGGTTGCACCAGATGATGATGCCGCTATCTATGTGCGAAACAACAATCAAGAGTTTAAACAAATTTCGGATATTATGTTGGGAGTCAAGGTGTTTGTGTGGATAATTGGAATTTTCACAATAATAGCAGGCATAGTTGGGGTGAGCAATATTATGAGCGTGGTAGTAAAAGAGCGCACCAAAGAAATTGGCGTTAGAAAAGCTCTGGGAGCTACCCCCGCATCTGTAATTGGTCTTATCTTGCAAGAATCTATTTTTGTAACCGCTGTAGCCGGATATCTCGGCTTGCTGCTCGGCGTTTTTACTATAGAAGGTATGGCTGCCCTTATCGGGAAACAAGAAATGTTTGAGCGACCCGAGGTGAATTTTAATGTGGCCATTGCTACTTTAATTATTATGGTAGCTGCAGGAGCTTTTGCAGGATTTTTTCCTGCATTGCGCGCAGCTCGTATCAAACCCGTTGTAGCACTTAGAGACGAATAGCCATGTTTGACAGAGATAAATGGGCAGAGGTATTTCAGGTGTTGGGAAAAAATCCCTTTCGCACAGCCGCCACCGCTTTTGGGGTAATGTGGGGAATAATGATGCTTATTGTGATGATGGGCTCGGGCAATGGATTGCAAAATGGAGTAGAAGCTAATTTTAATCGGGTTACAAACAGTATGTTTCTCTGGTCGCGATCTACCACTATGCCTTATAAAGGCTTTAAGCGTGGTAGATCCATCGACTTGGAAATGTCCGATGTAGAATATCTAAAGAGCAACGTACCCGATATTGATATTATTTCTCCCAGAACCCAGTTGGGTGGCTACCGGGGAAACAACAATGTAAATCGCGGTGTTAAAACTGGCGCTTATACCGTTTTTGGTGATACACCAGATTACATCAAGATAGAACCACGCCCTATTACCAATGGCCGATTTCTTAATTGGGGCGATTTGGAAGCCGGGCGTAAAGTCTGCGTAATAGGCGAGCGCGTCTATGCCGAGCTATTTGATAAAGGAGAAGATCCCATTGGCAAATACATTGAAATTAGCGGTGTGAATTTTCAGGTGGTTGGGGTCTACAAATCTACATTTACCGGTGAGCGTGCCGAAGAGGATACCAAGGCAATTTTTACTCCTATTTCTACTTTTCAAAAGGCTTTTAATTGGGGTACGACTGTAGGCTGGCTAAGTATTACTACAAAGCAAAATAAGGAAGTGGAAGTAATGGGCATCGAGATAGTCGAAAAATTAAAGGCGCGGCATAAGGTTAATCCTGTAGATGAACGAGCCTTTGGCTATTTCAATATGCAGGAAAAGTTTAATCAAATGACCGGCATTTTTACCGGCATTCGTGCACTGTCCTGGTTTGTAGGAATTCTTACACTCTTCGCCGGCATTATTGGTGTAAGTAACATTATGCTGGTTATTATTAAAGAACGAACAAACGAGCTCGGCGTTCGAAAGGCGCTCGGAGCAACGCCTTGGAATATTATTTCGCAAATTTTGCTCGAATCACTTTTTTTGACCGCTATCGCCGGATTTCTCGGCGTGATTGTAGGTGTATGGCTTCTCGAAGGGGTGAGTGCCATGCTCGAAGGTAGCTCGGGCGCATTTAGAAATCCCGGCGTTAATTTTACCGTTTTATTTTCGGCATTAACTGTTTTGATCGTGTGCGGTGGATTGGCCGGGATGCTTCCCGCCATTCGCGCTGTGCGCATAAAACCCGTAGAAGCCTTGCGGACTGAATAATATTTGAAACACAAATTACCAACCATGAAAAAAGTCATTTTTATCATTGTCTCTTTATTAATTGTCGGCTTGCTGGCGTGGACACTGTATTATGTATATCAAAAATCGCAGGAAAAAGCGATTTCTTTTGAGACCGAAGAACCCTATTACACCGATATTATTCAAAAAACAGTAGCTACTGGCTCTGTCGTTCCCAGAAGGGAGATAGACATTAAGCCCGTTGTTTCCGGAATAATCGACCAGCTTTTGGTAGAGCCAGGAATGCAGGTGAAGGAAGGCGATGTGCTTGCGCGGATAAAAGTAATTCCCGACATGGTATCGCTTAACAATGCCGAAAATCGGGTTGACCGAGCAAAGATTGCACGTGACAATGCAATTGTTGATTTCACTCGAAATCAAACTCTTTTTGATCAAGGTGTAATTTCCAAAGCCGATTTCCAACCTTTTCAACTTGCCAAGAAAAATGCCGAAACGGAACTGGAAGGAGCTGAAGATAATCTCCGCATTATTCGCGAAGGTGCTTCCAAAAAGAATAGCGCTACCGCAAATACCCTGGTGCGAAGTACAATTACTGGAATGGTTCTGGCAGTGCCAATCGAAATTGGCAATTCGGTAATCGAAGTCAATAACTTCAACGAAGGAACTACCATCGCTACAATTGCAGATATGAGCGATTTGATTTTTGAGGGAAAAGTAGATGAGTCTGAAGTTGGGAAAATCAAAGAGGGAATGGATTTGATTTTGACCATTGGCGCCATTGAAAATTTAGATTTCAATGCCGTTTTGGAATACATTTCGCCCAAAGGCATAGAAGAAAATGGAGCGATTCAATTCGAAATCAAGGCGGCCGTAAATGCGAAATCAGATCAGTTTATTCGTGCCGGCTATTCGGCCAATGCCAATGTGGTTTTGGCGCGAAGAGATAGTGTTTTGGCAATAAACGAAGGGTTGGTGCAGTACGAAAACGAAACAGACACTTACGTAGATGTAAAAACGGGCGAGCAAACTTACGATAGACGCAAAGTGGAATTAGGCCTTAGCGATGGAATAAAAGTGCAGGTGCTTTCGGGAGTTGGCGCAGGAGATGCCATTAAGGTGTGGAATCAACCAATAACTGAAGAGTAAAAATGATTCATCACCTGCTCTCAATTCTTGTTGGCTTTTCACTTTTCGCTTGTACTAATCATCCTTCCGAAAAATTTGAAAATCCCGATTTTCAAAAACTTCAAATCGATTATGCCCAAGGTTTGCGAATTTGGAAAAAAGGAGACGAATACCGAGTAGAAATTAGGAACCCACGCGACACAAGTGAAGGCGTGAAATCTTATTTTTTCACCATTAAAAATATCGATAACAAAAGCGATTCTATTTCAATCCCGGTAAAAACTGCTGCCCTCAATAGCACCACATTTATTGCGTATTTCGATAAACTTGGCGAAGCCGGTTTGGTTACCGGAGTAACCTTTGCTGATAGAATGATGAATGAAAACCTGCTCAATCAGGTCGCTCAAGGAAAAACCATTGAGTTGATCTCGGCTGGTGAGCTTGATTTTGAAAAGGTTCTGTCACTTGATCCCGATGTATTTATGGTGTACAGCTATGGCGACAGTGACTTTAGCAGAATAGAAAAACAGGGGATTCCAGTTGTGCTTAACATGGAGTATCTCGAAACCCATCCACTTGGCCGCGCAGAATGGATAAAGCTGGCGGGAATTCTTACTGGAAAAGCGCAGGAAGCTGACAGCATTTTTAAATCAATAGAAAACCGTTACCGCGATTTGCAAACAAAAGTTGAAGGAAGCTTATCTTCTCCTTCGGTTTTTACCGGAAGCAGATACAGCGACATTTGGTATGCGCCAGGCAGCGAAAGCTATATTGCCAGTTATATTCGCGATGCTGGAGGTAGCTATGTCTTCAATAATCTGGAAGGAGCCGGAAGTCATGAAATTGATTATGAAGTGGCACTAAAAGCCATTTCTGACGCTGATTATTGGGGAATGGTTACTTCTCAAGACGATCCGTTTACCATGCAATCTATCCTCGAAATGGATGATTATTATGGCACATTTAAATCATTTCGCGACAGCAATATTTTCGTCTGTAATGCCGCCAAAACCGATTACTTTGGCGATGCTGTTATGGAGCCTGATGTTATTTTGGCTGATATGATAGCTATTTTACACCCTGATGTTTTGCCAAATTATGTGGGGAAGTATTTTAGGAGGGTGGAGTAGGAAGTAATAGAGATTAAAAAGAGCTCCCATCTTTATGTCATATTCATATTTGAAATTCTTTAATTATCGTAACAACACAAGCGAGACTGCGATCAAAGTTGTTTCATTGAAGCCTGCCAAGTTTACGTCCTTTCGGTTGGGTCACTTTGATTCTGAGACCTGCCAGCTGTTAAATCCTACAGTTCAACAGCTAAGAGTATAAAGCAATAGCACAACGAAATTCTCCAATTCTAGTTTCCCTAATTTTGATTCCCTCACTTCTTAAATATCTCCTCTCCGTAAATCAGCTATGATTATATTTGCGCAATGGCAAAAAAAATGCTTCCTCTTTGGATAGGTCTCACGCTAATTATGGCTGTGCTCTTTGTGGTAAGTCTGTTTTTGGGGTCAGTTCATATTCCGGTAACTGCTATTTTTGCGCCGGATAAGCTAGCGCAAATTGATCAACATATTCTGTTTGAATCACGGTTTCCAAGAGCGATAGTTGCCTTGTTTGGTGGTTCAGCCTTGGCTCTGGCAGGGTTGTTTATGCAAACGCTTTTTCGAAATCCGCTTGCCGGACCATCGGTTCTCGGCATTACTTCTGGTGCTTCACTGGCAGTGGCTGTTTTAACGCTGGGAGTTACGGCTTCTATAATTAGCCAATACCAAATTGCCCTAGCGGCAGTAATTGGCGCTTTTGCTGTTTTGCTCATTATTCTGGCTGTAGCCAAAAAGTTTTTTGATGTTACAGCTGTTTTAATCGTGGGTTTAATGTTGAGCTTTTTTACATCAGCCATAGTAAGTCTGTTACAATCTTTTGCTTCCGCAGATGCGATTAAAACCTTCGTGTTTTGGGGATTTGGAAGTTTTTCAGGTGTCTCTCTGGCGGATATTTATATTTTTATTTTGCCAATAATTTTCGTTCTTATTCTCTCTCCATTTTTTATCAAACCCCTCAATGCGCTATTGCTCGGCGAAATGCACGCGGGCTCAATGGGGATAAACATAAAGTCGCTGCGCATAAAAATTATGATGGCCACAGGAATTTTAGCCGGAGTGGTAACTGCCTTTTGCGGCCCGGTGGCTTTCCTGGGATTGGCTTCTCCTCATATAGCCCGTTTTGTTTTTAAGTCTGTCGATCACCGAATCATCCTTCCAGCTACCATTTTACTCGGAGGAATTCTCGCACTAGTTTGCGATATTATTGCCCGTTTGCCGGGTAGCGACTACGCCATACCGCTCAATACAGTTTGTGCATTTATGGGTGCACCGGTAGTTATTTATCTGATCGTTGCCGGCCGAAAAAAGAAATTTCTACTATGACCGCGATTCAGGCCGAAAATATTTCAATTTCCTACCATTCCAGAAAGGAGAATCGCGTAATTCTCACCGATTTTAATCTAGCTATGCAAAAAGGAGAGATGCTTGCGCTAATCGGGTCGAATGGTTCGGGAAAATCAAGCTTGCTTCGTGTGCTTTCGGGATTGCAGGAATCTAATTCCGGCAAGGTGTTTTGGAATCAGAGAGATCTTTCAGCGATTGCCCGGAGCAGTCGTCCGCGTTACCTCTCCAATCTTTTTAGCAACTATGCACGGGTGGATGGGTTTTCAGTCTTTGATCTTGTTTCTCTTGGTCGGCAGCCTTACACGGGCATTTTTGGAAAGTTAAAAGCCGAGGATGAAGGCGTAATAATTGAATCGCTTGAAAAAGTCGGGATGTCTGCCTTCTGGAAAAGCCCAATTGGTACCCTTAGCGATGGCGAATTTAGAAAGGTGATGCTCGCAAAAATGCTCGCGCAAAATGCGCCCGTAATGATTCTCGATGAACCAACGACTCACCTGGACTTGCCAAGCGGCATTGAGTTTTTAAAATTGCTCAAAAAGCTTGCGCGCGACGAACAAAAAACCATTCTATTGAGTTCTCACAATATATCGTTGGTTTTTAAAATGGTCGATAAAATTGTTCTGCTCAATGATTCCGGAAGGTACATTTCAGGTACACCAAAAGAGGTGGCAAACCATGAATTGATGTGTAGCTTTTTGAAAACATCGGATATCTATTTTGAAAACGAGAATCTCATTTTTAATCCAAAACTATGAAAGTCAGTATAATCGGATTGGGCTGGTACGGAAAGCCACTGGCTGAAAAATTATCTGCTTCTTATAAAGTGGTTGGAACAAAATCATCACGAGATGGAGTATCGAGCTGGGATGTTGATTCTGTTTCGGCACATTATCTCAATTTGAATGAAGAACTGGATTATGCTCAATTAAAACCGGTTTTTGATGTTGATGTATTGATTTTAAATATTCCACCTTCAGCTGCAAAAACTACGGCGTATTCATATCAGATGATGAAAATTCTTGAAGGAATTAAAAAGTTCGATCTAAAACACCTCATTTTTATTTCGTCAACAGGAGTCTTTGGCGAGCATCAGATTAATGCTGATGAAGACACGATTCCAGAACCAACCCGCGGAAATGGAGAAGTTCTTAAGCGCGCAGAGAATTATCTGGCCGAAAATTTTGCCGGAAGGCTAAGCATTATTCGCCCGGGCGGCTTAGTTGGTGGGGAAAGGCATCCCGCAAAATATCTTGCCGGGAGAGAAAATGTATCCGGAAAAAATCACCCGGTAAATCTGGTGCACCGAAAGGATTTTATTGCGCTTACTCAATTTCTTATCGAGAATAAAACCAATCGTTCGTGCTTTCACGCTATAGCGTCTAAACATCCATTAAAAAAGGAGTTTTATATCGCTGCCGCGGAAAAAATGGGATTGAAAAAGCCGGAGTTTGATGAAGGAGATATGAGTGGCGGAAAATTAATTCTAGGTGATAAAACACAAGCCGAGACAATTGATTTTGAGTTTAATGATCCGTTTGAGATGGCCTAAATAAATGTCACTTTAGCAGTCGCTCTAGTTTACCGCGCTTTCGAGCGTGGCGTCTCTCGAGGGACGCTTTTTCCGGTATCCTGCCGGGCTATTAATGAGACGATTTCATTTCTCACTAAGCTCTTTAATACAATAACTTTTGTCTCAAGCAACCCCGAATATTTCGGGATTAGAGACGGAACGCCAGACAAATCATCCGGTGCGGGACTCGACCAATAGAAAACTAAAACCGTCCTGGTAATAGCTTAGCTAATTCGTTTTTTTCTCTTTCTAGCTTTTTCAAAAACGCCTTTGATTCTTCACTGCCGGCATTCTCTATTTTATGATCTGCCATCGCTTTCCATTTCTTAATTCTCGCCATCAAGGGAAATGCATTTTGTGAAATAAGCGCTTCGCTAAATTTCTCCCGAATAAGGTGAATACCTAGCTCATTCAAATGGATAAAATCATCTTGTCGATAAAATCGATAATCCCGCAACTCGTCCATTACAAATTCAAAAATAGGAAGATACTTTGTGTTGGGATATTTATTTTCAAGCATCTCACAGAGTCTGATCAATCGGGCCTTAGATCGATTGTTGTCTGTAGCTCCATGGCGCAAATGCCTGATAGGTGAAACGGTTAAAATGATTTTAAGATCTGGATTTATGCTCAGAAGTTTTTCGAATGCCTCATCAAGCGCGTTTAGCATGTCGTCTTCTTTAAGCATACGCTTTAAAAAATCAAAAGAAGGTAAATGGTGACAATTATTTACAATTTGCCCATTCGATTTATTCTCAAATGCAATTGAGGTTCCGAATGTGAGAAATAAAAAGGAGCTTGCACGAAGCGCTATTCCAAGCCCCTGAATAGCATTATTTATTTGCTTCGCAGCGATCTTTGCATCCACATTTTTAAAGAAACTGTGAAAGTCGGGATGCACATAGGTTTCACGACTTTTGAGAAGCTCTGATTCTGAAATGAGTTCACCTTCAAGACTTCTGGAAATATGTCTTGCGATGCTGACTGGATTATAAGTGATGCCGCAAATATTACTTTGTACATCAAATTTCATTTCTTTCAACCAGCCGCCTATGTTTTCAGAAAAGCAGCTGCCCATAAAGACACATTCAGTATGGTAATCTACTTTCGATTCAAAAACAGAAAAGGCTATTTTGGTAAAAATTTCCACAGCCCAAAATAAACTAAAAATCCGCTATCTAAGACGGCGGATTTTTATTTTTAATTTGGTTGAGAATTACAATTCTTCGTATCGAAAAGTGAATTTAGCAAAGTGCATACCACTTGACTTTCGCGGGTCAAGTCTTAGCTGTTCCAATTGATCTCGAACATATTTCCCTAGTTCATCGTGTGAGGCGTTCATCTCTTTCACCTGCACATATCCCATGTCGCTTACTTCAAATTGCACCATAACAACTCCTTGTAGCTGGTTTTTCATGGCGAATTTTGGGTAAGAGATTTCCTTTCTAATGAGCTTTTGCATCTCACTTCCGGGATTTGATCCTGCATGAGCTGAAAAGTTTAATAAAATGATAAGTACTGTTAAAATAAGCGTACTCAACTTTTTCATTGTTTTCTGTTTTGATTTTCGGGGCAAAGGTGAATCTTACTGGTTATTAATACATGTTCCACAGTTTATTCTTCTATAAATATTGGGTTATCCAAATGTATCTAATGTGAAATCGGTGGTGCATTTTAACTAGGCAATTTTTCCGAAAGGATTACCTTAGATTTGCAGCGGCTATGGCTAATATGAATGAATCTATTTTAAGTGTAAGAAATTTGTCTTATTCCTACCAAAATGGGACTATGATCTCTTTTCCCGATTTTGAGATTTCGAAAAATGACCGTTTGCTAATAACGGGCAATTCCGGAACGGGTAAAACTACTCTGCTCCACTTACTGAGTGGACTTTTGATGATGCAAAAAGGTGAAATTATTATTTCGGGCAGCAATTTAAGTGCCTTATCGCAACAGAAACTGGATAAGTTCCGTGGCCGAAACATAGGTCTGGTTTTTCAGCAGCCAAAGTTTATCAGTTCAATAAATGTGTTAGAAAATATCAAAGTCGCCCAGCTTTTTGGCTTTGGAAAAGTAAATACGCAAGATGCTACAAGTTTGCTGAACGAATTGGGAATAGGCGATAAGGCTCAGAAAAGCACGAATGAGTTAAGCGGTGGCGAAAGGCAAAGGCTGGCAATTGCGCGCGCGCTTGCGGCTAAGCCAACTCTTGTATTGGCCGATGAGCCTACCAGCAGCCTTGATGACGATAATGCCGAAATGGTATATGAGCTTCTACACCAGGAAGCCGTAAAAAATGGCGCTACGCTTATTGTCGTATCTCATGACCAGCGTTTAAAATCAAAATTTGAAAATATGGTAGCGCTATGAACGTTTTCAAATTGAGCTTTAAGAATTTATTTGCTCGCCCAATGCGCTCGGTGTTAACAGTAACTATGCTTACAATGGGTGTGGCATTAGCTTCATTACTTATTTTGGTTGGCAATGCGCTTGACGATAGCTTTAAGAAAAACATTCGCGGAATAGATATGGTGGTGGGAGCGAAGGGAAGTCCACTGCAACTTATCTTATCTGCTATATATCAAATAGATAGCCCTACTGGGAATATCAGCTTAGCTGAAGCCCGCAAACTGGCAAAAAATCCTCAGATTAAAGAAACCATTGAACTCTCTTTTGGCGACAGCTATAAAGGCAGGCGAATTGTAGGAACCTCTCAAAAGTATGTTGCCCTTTACGATGGCTCGATGGCCGATGGGATTTTATGGGAAAAACCTTTTGAAGCAGTCGTTGGTGCACAAGTGTCCCAAGAATTTGATTTAAAAACCGGAGATGAATTTTACAGTGCTCATGGAGTAGATGGTATGGGTCACGACCACGAAGAGCATCCTTTCACGGTTGTGGGTGTACTCAATACTTCGGGTTCGGTTTTAGATAAACTCATACTAACTGCGCCTGAAAGTATTTGGGAGGTTCACGCCGATGCCGATCACGACTCTTCGGCGACACCTGAGATAACAGCGATGCTTGTAAAATTTCGCAGTAAAATGGGCATAATGACCCTGCCACGTGTTGTAAATCAGCAAACAAGCATGCAGGCAGCTTTGCCTGCTATAGAAGTAAATAGGCTATTCGAGCTTTTTGGAGTCGCCATTTCTACTTTGCAGATTGTGGCCTTGGTTATCATGTTGCTCGGGGCGGTAAGTGTTTTTGTGTCAATGGTCAATGCATTGAAGGACAGAGCATTTGAAATGGCTCTGATGCGCTCAATGGGTGCTTCACGTAGTCAGATATTTGGAATGATACTTCTAGAAGCGCTGATGCTCGGTATCATAGGTACCGTTTTAGGACTCATACTTTCTCACATAGGCATAGCGTTTTTAAATACTTACGCGAATGAACAGTTTGGAATTAACGTGTCTATCTGGGCTTTAGATCCGCTGGAATGGTTATTGATTACTGCTACCATCGTTCTGTGTATTTTTGCGGCCTTACTGCCGTCAATAACCACTATAAAAATGGACGTTTCAAAAATATTATCTCGTTATGAAAATTAGAATCCTATCTTTTATCTTACTGATTATGAGCTTCAACCTGGTTGCTCAAAATGTGCCGGAAGTAAATTGGACAAATTTAATGGATATCACTTTCAAGGATATTTATCTTGAAAAGGATGATATTTACGTCTATTACCCGCTTTTTGGCGAAAAGCAGAAAAAACATGATGGACAAACAATTCAAATAACAGGTTACATCATTCCCATAGATGTAGAACAAAACCAATACGTTTTATCCGCATTCCCATTTAGTGCTTGTTTCTTTTGCGGAAACGCAGGCCCCGAATCTGTCATGGCGGTTTACTTTCAAGGCAATACACGCGTTTTTAATACCGACGAGCGACTAAAGCTAGAAGGTACGCTTGAACTAAATGACACAAATGTTGACGAGCTGGTTTATGTTCTGCGCAACGCGCGAGTTAAGCCTTAGCAACTATTTTGCGTGTGGTTTTTTTCTTAGTGGGCTTTACAGATTTTTGATTTTTAGCATTTATCCATTCCTCAATACGCACTACTTCATGCGAAAATGGTGTCCATTTATAATCAGAATCTCTTTTTAATTCCTGTAAGTTTTCTGCAATAACTGGCAGCGTTACTTCAAAGTCGTAGTTACGTGCTTTTAACTTTTTAAATATTCTGATTAAAAGCTTATCGCGTTTTCCTAAAGAATGATCAGCCTTTATCTCTTCCAGGTTTTTAAAGGCTTCTTTTATTGATTTATCCGCGATTTTTGGGTGGGTACTTAAAATATCAATTCCGGATATCAATAGTAGAAAATTGATGCCCAATTGAGTTTCGAAGGGAATACTTGCTGTAGGATTTGCTTTGGAGAATAAAAATTTCGCCGCAGTTAAAGGTTTGTCATTTAAGTATAGAAATGCGCCATTAAAAAATTCGTATTGCGCCGTGGCGTAAGGGAGACTTGTAATGTATCTGGAACGACTTCGCAGATCCAGAAGGCTTTTTATTTCACTATAGTTTCCGTTATAAAAATCAAGAAACATTATTTTAGAAGAAATCAAATAATGCTCGTAATCACTTTTCTTAAATAGGTTAGCCGTTTCACTAAATATTTCTTTTGCTTTTTTATAATTCTCTATTAATACTTCGCACTGCGCAATCTTTAGCAATATTTGCGCTTCGCGCTCAGAGCTTTGCAAAGGAGCTTTTGATCGCACAATTTCTAAAACATCACGGTATTTTTTAACCGCTCCACTATAATCTTTTTTGAGTTTCAGGCTCTCACCCTCAATAAGCCATAAAAAGTAGGTAACCGAATATAGATCACTTTTTTTGGAAATATCTTTTACTTCTTTAAGACCATTTTCAATCGCTGCCTTAAAAGCCTTCGGTAAAGGTAAACCAGTGTGCAAAGACACATTTTGATAATGTTTTCGAGCTTTATGAAGGCCAGTGCGTTGCTCTTCGAGGTCAATTAATTTTTGGTCGTATTGATCGTATTCTTTAACATCAGCATTTAAAACGCTTTTTAATTTTAAAAGCTCATAACCTTCTATCACCTGGTCTATTTCTTCATATTTCGTAGATCTCGATATGATCTCATCTAGCAAAAAGTTAGCATTTTCTAAAAGTCCTTTTTTGAGGAAGATTTCGGCCAGAATCAATTTTTTCCTGCCGGTGGCTTTATTTCTAAAGCTATTGCTATACTCAAATTGCTTATCGAGGTTGATATCCAGAAGTAACGCTTCGTGAATTAAATTACGCGTTGCACGGTAGAAAACAGAAAGATTATCTGTTTTGGTTTCGAATCCAATGGTTTTTAAAATTTCAACTTCCGACTTTTCAGGAAATTCTGATATTGCCTTAATAAAATCGTTCGATTTTAAAACCTGAGAAGTGTTTACCGTTGGCATGCTCGCTATATGAGCCTCAATGCTATTTAACTCACTTTTAGAGCTGGTAATTATTATTTCTCTGATTTCTTTATATCTGTCCATATTCGATTATTAATGTCCTTACTATTCTACGATTAAACGACCAGTTTAGATTCTTTTATTAATTCTAAATTACTAATACGCCATTGTTTAAAATGGGTAATCACCCATGAAAACAGGAAGTTTCAAGTTTTGTTCTACATAACTTATTAAAAAAGTAAAAAATAAAACCATAAACTTTTTTAGCGGTTATTTTTTAACGGCTATTCGCTGAAAGGAATAGTCTTAAAGCTAATGGGTCATAAAAAAGTCCAATAGTTATGTTTGAACTATTGAGCGGAAGTTTATTTGAGATCGGGATTTTTTTAATTCACAATGATTTTTTGAGACTTTGTAAATTGATTGTTAGACAAGGTGATTAAATATGCCCCTGACGATATTCTGCTCGGTAGGTTAATAGTTTGATACGCGTTTTTAGCCTCGTATTTCAGCTTTAGTAAAACGCTGCCTGTGGTAGAAGTTATATGCACTTGCCACTCTGTACTATCGCCCATTTTGCTATTGCTGATAATATTTATTTGATTATCACCCTTCGTAGGATTCGGATATACTATAAAATCGAAATTGTCTATGGCTGTTTGCTCCTTATCAAACAAAACAGAAACTACATCTGAATATTCATATACACCATCGTAGTCAATTTGCTTTAAACGATAATAGTTCATTCCCTGTAATGGTTCTCTGTCTATTTCTGAATAAAAGAGCATTCGGTTTGATGTGCCTGCACCGTTTACTACGGCAATAGTTTCAAACTTTAGGTCTGCATCGGCTCTTTGTATTTCAAAAAATTCATTGTTAATCTCTGTGGAAGTTATCCAGTTTAAATTTACTAATGATCCACTTGCCGAAGCCTCAAAACTCAATAGTTCAATAGGGAGCGGAGTAATACTGCTTGCATTCGCCAAAGCTATAAACTCTCCATCCCCAATCGATACATTGTTAAATCGCGCAACGTATCCCGACATGATTTCACTCGCGTTAATTATACGGGCACCGTTGAAATTCTGGGCGTCAGGATTTCCGTGTATTAATAATTTTAAATCGTTAACACCGAAATCTGCAGCATTCAGTGCTGTGTTAAATCTAATCAATATTTGAAAACCGTCTATGCTTCCGGTTTTCGAAAAGTGCCATACTCTTCCAGACCTTTCTACTACGCCGTTTGGAAGACTGGCATTGCTCCATGGCCATATTTCACTTAGTGCTACATTGTTGTGACCCCAAAATGCAAATGAGTTGTTTGTAATGATTGAAGGTGTCTTGATTCTCAAAATTGAGCTGCCCTGCGAGTCTGTATGGGTATCAACCGTGCTGGCATTTAATTGTCCAATTCCAGCTATATCATTATCCAAACCAGTGTTTAATTCAACGAGCTGTCCGGTATTTAATGGAATATTATATTTTCCGGAAAGATAATTTTCGAGTATTTTTCTCCTGGTTTCATTAACCGGGGCGTCACTAAAATGAATCATTTCGGCCAGATAGCCTTTAAAGTATCTTCCACTAGTTGAGCTGTTATCATGATAGCGCGCATCTCCATCGGCTCCACCTAAACTTATAGCGCCTGAATGAGAGTATATTCTGCCACATGATCCGGTTTCAGTTCTTTGTCCGAGCTCTCCATTTACATAAACACGCAGTTTATTGGTTGCATCTTTATCAAATAAACATTCTACTACGTAGGCAGTATTCGGTAATAATCCGTCATAACGCGCATACCGTGCAGGACCAAAGCCGCTTCCCCAAGGAGATTCAGAACCATCATTTGGATTATTCCAGGCATGAAAATAAAGCGATCCATCCTGAATGTATATAGCAAGGCCCCGGCTGCCACCTCCTTGTTTATATATTGTATGCCACCCGTTTACCGAGACCCCAGTTTTAATTACCATAAAATACGATTTATTTACAACATAAGGAGCGATATTAATTAAACCACTATTACTTATTTTGTACATATCCCCACCATCAAAATTCATCGTCTTTTTGCCATTGATCAAATTGGATGTCGTTTGGATATTTGCTCTTCGGCCCTCGGTATTCTGATAAATGTCTATATTTTGTGGACTAAAATTTGTCAATATTTGAAGCGACGAATTATGTGAACCTGATTGCCGGTTAATATCGAGCCAGAAAATATTGTCGCTATCTTTTCCAACTCCGGCCGCACCCTTCCACTCAAAAGTAGAATAATCTTTAATGGTATAAACGTGCCTTGTATTTGTTCCAACGTTGGCATTTGAAGCTCCGGTTATTTCAAACTCTACCGTTTCATCGTCTTCAGCAATACCATCTTGTTGCACAAAGAAGTTTATGGGATATCCAAGCGTATCTCCGGGCGGGATAATAATTGTAGCCGGGAAAGTTAATTCATAATCCGGACCATAACTCGCAGCCGTCGTTAATAGTTCTGTTTTGGTATAGCTTACCGAAATCGGTTTAGAGCTGGGTTTATCTAATTCAATAAGAATTAGGGGGGTGCCGTTGGTTTCATAATTTTGAGAGGTTACCGATGTGAATTCTATCGTGGGCGGAGGGTCATCGTCCAGTATCTCTACAGTATGAAAAAGTATAGAGCTTGCTTCAGATCCCGCTCCAGCAATGTAGTATAGCTGAAACTTTATAAATTCATTTACTTCGTCAATGTCATCATCCAGAATATCTACCGTAACAGATTTAATGGATTCTCCCGGGGCGAAAACTACAGTTTTATATACCGGATAAGTATAATCCTCATTGGCGATGGCAGTGGTAGATGTTCCCAAATTGATCTTTACTCTTGCCGAAGCTGTCCCTGCTGTGCTACCTGTTCTTACTATATCAATTGAATGGCTTCCTACGCCCTCCAGTGCCTGACTGGTAGACTGTGCAAAACTGAGCTTTGGGGGCGGATCATTATCGTAGATTGTAAATGTATGCTGGCTCGGTGTCCCCATACCCACACCTGTAGTAGTGTTGCTGCCGATTTCCAAATTTATGTAGAAACTTTCGGTGCTGGGATTGTCCTCTAATACTATGTCATTTTTTACCCAAATGCGAATGGGAACTTGCTGAACACCAGGCGGAAAGGTTACCCCGTTACTTACATCACTGTTTAAATAGCCGTAGTCAGTACTTCTGGTGGCAGTGCCATCTGTAAACGAAAAATCAATTTTCACCAAACTTGTAGGGATATAATTTAGCCGGGCATATACTTTGTTGACATAAACGGTACTATCCGGTGCGGGATCACCCTCTACGGCAAATGCCTCGCTATTCGCAAAAGACACTTGCGGTTTTAGAACCCCTATGGTCATGAAAGAATTATCAATCACATTTACTTTGGCTTCATAAAATCCGCCTCCTGCATCGGCAAGTTCGTATGTTGTACTATTTGAAGTAGTAAAACTGGGAAAGTTAGGGCTCGTATTGTCAAAGATTAAAATATGTTTAGAAAAACCCGCAGGTAGGGGGGGGAGATCTGAAATATGGAATCGGAATTTTACGAAAGATAAATCGCCACTTTCGTCAAATCGCCATATTCTCTCGGTACGCTTTGTGCTTCCGGGATCGTTTGGCACGTTATCTTCTGTGAGGGTTAATGGCAACCCATTGCTTCCTACAAATAAAAACTCATTTGATGTATTAAACGAAATTCCAGAATTAAATGGGCTTATTTCAAAGGGGTTTCGACCCTGACTCACGCTGTGGCGAGTAGCAGGCGAATTTGAAGTCTGTCCTATTCCAATAACATCTCTTCCATAATCTGCCTGGTGAGCATACTTATCATTTACAATAATATTTGCATAGTATTTTGCACCGAGATAATTCTCTACGATAATGCGCTCTGCATCATTAAGCAATTTATTGTAATAGCATATTTCGGCAAGTCTCCCCCGAAAAGAATACAGCCCGGTTTGATTGTTTATAGGTCCGTGTTCGTTAAATGAATCTGAATTTACTGCCCCGATCCCGATAGCATCGGGATGACGATACACCCCGCCAATTCCACCGTTATATTGTCCACCGTTTATTAGGGTTCCAAAATATGAACCGTTTTGGTAGCCATTTACATAGCCGTTCAATGTATTGTTTGTAGGAGCTGAGAATATATGCGAAAGTACATAAGTCGTATTCGGCTGGATTGGGCTTTTTACATAATTGTAGCCGAAAGCGGGAACATTTGGTCCCGGGTCATTATCAACTTGCTTATCGTAGGCACCCAAATATATTTCTCCATTATAAATAAAGGCATTCATTCCGCGCCATCCTCCACCTTCTTCCCACAGTATTTGGCGGCTTGTGACATCTTCTGATGTTCTGAAAGCAAAAATCATCGTTTGCTCGTATGTTGTAGTGATGGAAGTATTAAGATCGCTACTCGAGTTTACTTTTAGCATTCTACCATCTTCAAAGGTCACTACGGGGTATCCGTTTATCGCAGCGCTGGGATCATCGCGAAAATACGGGGGTAAGAAATTGTCGCTACTTTGTCTAAATCCTTTGTCGTTAACGGCGCTGTATGAAATATCGTTCCAAATGTCAACAGGGTCACCATCGGCAAGTGTTGTAAGTGTGCTTGCATCTAGCCATAAGCGTAAATCACTTTGGGTTGGGGCTTGTGTATTGGGAGTTTCGTTACTTACACCCCCTGGACCCAGTTGGGAATAGGAAGAAGGTGAAATTGTAAAAAATAAAAAGAGTAATAAAACCTGCTTAAAAAGCTGAATTACAATATTATAGGGGGTCATGCGCGAATGTTATGTTGCGACACATTTTACTCAAAAACTGCAGGAAAGGTTACAGATCGTCGAGTATAATCAAAGCTTCATCCCAAAAAAATATAATTCTATCCCCTTCCACTTTTAGCGGCAATATGTGATAAGCTTTTTGATAAAAGGATGAGTTAGAAATGAACGTTGCAGGCTACTAAATTTCGAATTTTATCAGGATTTGTAAAATACGCAGAAATGAATTATTGAATGACAAGTTTCTTACTTTCGTAAATTATTTCTGATTGGATTTCAATGAGATACATTCCCGGTTTTAAATCACCGTAGTTTATCTCCAATATATTTTCGCTTTCCGCGAAAGCGCCTGACCACACCATTTTACCTTGAAGGTCAATTATTCTTACTTGCGTCAAAAACCTTTCGGCGGAAGCCGGAATACGCAATATCACCATTCCGTTTTTACTAGGATTCGGATAGAGGAATACAGCATCTTCATCTGTTTCATTGGTGTTGAGCACCGACACCACATCTGAATAGGAGTATTGACCATCAAAATCAACTTGTTTTAATCGGTAATAAGAAATGCCAAGAAGCGGGTTTCGATCTTTTTCAAAATAAGAGATTTGACTTGTTGAGTTTCCTGCACCCGGTGTTCGTAGCATTTCTGTCCATTTTAAATCATCGCCGGCACGCTCTATCTCAAAATAATCGTTGTTGTGTTCAGTAGAGGTAGTCCACGAAAGATTCACATGATCAACCTCAAAACGGGCATTAAAAGAAAGTAACTCCACAGGAAGCGGAGAAATACTTTTTGGACTGGTATTTCCAAGCGCCACATAAGAACCGTCTGGAATGGTAACATTATCAAAAATCACCCGAGCTCCTTCCTCAATATTTGGTTGAGTGGGCGACGGACTGAAAACGGCGGCATTACTCCAATCAGCTGCGTCATAACTCACTAAAAGTCTTAAATATTCCAGGCGATTGTTGGTCAAATCCGTTGCATTGCTCGATTCAGAAAAGTTCATTTCCAATGTTAAGCCTGAAGTAGAAAGATCATTATTTTCTGAAAAACGCCAAACTCTTCCTGATCGCTCCTGAACCGCTCCGGGCAGAGCTGCGTTGGCATAAGAAAATGGCCAAGTATTCGTAAGAGATTCGTCATTGTGACCCCATGCTAAAAATTTGTTTGATCCCGAAAGTCCGGTACCCGTTACTTTTAATTGGGATTTTCCTTGAGCTACTCCGTGCAAATTCCCTGCATTCATTATTCCAATTCCGGCTACATCATTGTTATAAGTAACATACCCGCCGGTTGTATTGGTACGATCTGCGTAAGCTAAATCAAAAACCTGTTCAGAAGGGATTAAGGGCACATTAAAACGGGCAGATAAGTAATTGTGTATTATTCGAATACGGGCCGTGTTCATAGCATACCCACTTTCGTTATAATAAATCATTTCACCTATCTCTCCTTTCAGGTTCTTTCCGCTTGAGCTATTATCTGGTCCGTCTTTAAAGCGCGATTTGTTATAAATTCCGCCAATACCTATTTCATCGCTATGCACATACAGTCGGCCAACTTTTTGACCGGGTGCATTCCCATAGGTTCCCTGTAATTGGCCATTTACAAAAATACGAAGGCCGGGTGTGGAGGATGTATCATTTAAATAATGGCAGCTTACCACATACGTACTATCGTAGTTTAACTCATTACTTTCCGCATAGCTATTATTATCCCCCCATGGAGCTAAATCACCATCTTCTCCATCGTCGTCAGTGGTATTCCATGCCTGGAAATAGAGTTTTTTATTTTGGAGATAAATATTGAGCCCTTTTTCAGTCCCCCCTTCTTCAAAAATGACCTGAGGCGTATTTTCTTTCGATAAAGATACCGTAGTAGGTTTTACAACAAAGAAAATAGATTTGCTGTCGTAGAATCCTGAAGTGTTGATGTACGGACTTTTTCCACTGGTGCTGCCGCTTACTCTTAATACTGTATTATTTCCATCAAAAGAAACGGCCTTTTGATTGTTAGTTCCCATAACTACAGTTGGTTGATAAAAACTGGTACTTTGATTTATGTTAATAGGCCTTGTAGATATTTGGGGCACACCCGAAGTTTGACCCGGAGTTGCATTTTCCAAGTTCATCCAAAATGTATTATCTCGCAAGCGTCCTACACCTGATGCTCCTGACCATTCAAAAGGGACATAATCTTTTATAGTGTAAGTATGATTCAATCTAGATCCCAATGTGGCATTCGCCACCGGTTCCTGAAGTATAAAATGTATCGTTTCCTCCGATTCTTCTGCACCATCGCTGTACACCTGAAAGGCGACATTACCCGTATTTGAATCGTAATACAAGTATGAGATGGTATCGTACGGCGGAAAAATAACAGATCCTGATATCTCCGCAGTATAATCAGAGTTTGATGCATTTGCACCATTTGTTGCCGTACCGCCTGTAATTATAAATGGTACCTCGATTGTTTTGGCACTCGGACCACTTAGTACTACTACAATTCGCGGTTGGGATACTGCTTCAAATCCTTCAGAATTTGTGGCTAAAAATTCAACTTCAGGTTCCGGGTTTATGTCTACGAGATTAATGGTGTGGTTTATAATTGAATTGGAGTCTACACCAATATTACCTCCGGGTTCTAGAGTAAACTGAATTGTCTCCTCATCTTCATCAAGATTATCGGTAAAAACTTCAAACTGAACTGAAGCGGTCATATTGGTGCTATCGGGAATGATGATGTCTCTATATCTTCCCAAAGGAGATGTCATGTCTTGCCAGCCGGATGCATTAGGTAGTGCATAGTCTACACCGTAAGTGGCCGTACCGTTAAAGTTATCTAAAATCCGAATGGTTCTATTGTCAGATGATGTTGTAGTTCCGTTAATGCGGACATTAATTTGAGCTAATCCTGTACCGCCAATACCTGCTTCAGTAATAGTATCGTTTATTGCAGCTTCAAAAGTTGCTTTAGGATCGGGGTCGTCGTCGTATATTTTATAGACTAAAGTATCACGCTGGCCAATATTATAACCGCCATCGGTGGCTGCGGGGTTGAGTATGATTAAAAACTCTTTTACAGGAGGGATATCAATTACAAGGTCATTTATTATATTAAAAGATATCGATCCTGTTCTGCTCGGTGGAGTGATTGTAATAGAAGTGTTTGGCGAAGTATAATCAGTAGGGTTTATTGCAGTTAATGATGAGAAAAGAACACCTGTATTGATGATAGAACTTTGAAGAGGAGTATAGTTTAATTCCACTTCTACACTCGCAACAGTTGGTGTGAGGTCATCATTTTCAAGGGCATAAGCAGAGTTCTGCTTAAATTGAATGGTCGGTTTCACTGCTGCAATGGTAAAATATGCTCCATCGGGAATAAGATATGTGCCTAGATAAACACCACCGATAAGTGGTAATTCAATTATTTTAGGCGAAACAGAAAAGTTTGGAAGCGGACCGTTACTGTTGTCAATTAAAACCACTAGTTTTTGGTTTTGAGTAGGAAGTGTTGGTAAATCTGCAGGATTTAATTTGAAAGTGAGTTGTTGATTACCTTGAGTTCCGTCAAAGCCGGTTCTGTCAAATCGCCATGTTCTGCGTAAGCGTTGTACACTAGAACTATCAGGAGTGTTCTGATTTGTCCACTGATTTGGATTGCCATTATGACCCGTTAGTAAGTAGTGCGACCCCGGCTCATATTTAAAGGCGTTGTCCATATTGCCAACACTTATTTCGAAAAGATTATCGCCTTTGCTGTAATTGTGATCATCACCATTCGCATCTGCTCCAATACCTATTACATCGTGACCATAATTAGCTTGAAATTCATACTTATCATTCGCTATTACATTGGCAAAATACTTGGCAGCCAGATAGTTTTCTACTATAATTCGCTCTGCGGTGTTTAGACTGTAAGCGTAATAGCATATTTCTGCAATTCTGCCTTCAAAAGAAAATTGACCGGTAAGGCCGAACGGCTTCACTTGTGTATTATTGCAGGGAATATGACCTTTACAATCTCCAACAGGAGAAGTCCAGTCATACATAGAAGATTCGTGAGCAGTCAATGAATTTACTCCGCCGATTCCAATTGGATCATTCTGCTTTTTTATTGCTCCCACTCCAAAACTTCCGTTGGGATGGTCAGCACCAACTTGCAAGGGTCCGAAATTTTCGCCGTTTATTGATCCCTTTAAAGATTGATTATCAGTAGCCGTATCGATAGTGGTCGTATTGGCGACATTCAAAACGAGTGATACTATATATGTTGTATTCGGCTGAATGGTCGTTTTTTTATAAGAATATCCAAATCCCAAGCCTTCTATATCATAGACTCCGATATATAATTCAGAATTGTAGATGTATATTCCAAGACCTCTCCATCCTCCTCCTTGCTCCCAAAGAAATTGACGCGAGGCAATGTCATTTCCGGTTCGGAAAGCAATAAGTACAGTTCTTTGTTTTGTGATACCATTTGATTCTGATACCAAATCAGTATTAAGGTTTGCATTAGCAGTGAGCCCCATTAAAAGCATTCCACCATCTTCAAAAGAAACAACAGGATTCCCATTTATACTAAATGCAGGATCGCTCCTAAAAAGAGGTGCTGTAAAAAACTCACTATAAGTTATGCCGTTATGAGATTCAATCCAAATGGCTTCGTCGATCTCTGTTGAATTTGACTTGTCTAGCCAGAGCGTAACCTCCGATCCATCGGGCTGCGTGGGCGAAGCAAGATCGCCGGCGTCAAGCCACATCCGGCAATTTCTCACAGGATCAGAATCATTGCTCACCCCTCCCGGACCCGATTGGGCTATACCCAAAAAAGGCAATATTAAAAATAGAAATAGAAACCAAATAGGAAGTCTCACCATTTTAAATTGTTGATCGTCAATTTTTAATTTCATCGCAAATCAATATACGAAACTAATTGATTCATTTGGTTATTAACCGGAGTTTAACAATTCATTTGAATTGATGCCAAGCCTGTTCTGCAGAAAGCAGACCACTCCATACAGATTCTAAAGTTTTTAGGTTGTATAAGATTAGGGAGTGTCATGGCAATTAGAAAGTGCCAAAGCGAACTTTGGCATTGACTTGTTTTTAGAAGAACGAAACTTAATTTTTTATGACAAGTTTCTTAGCATCGTATAAGATGTCACTTTTAAGCTCTACGATGTAAACACCCATTGGAAGATCACCATATTTTAATTCAAAAAGGGTGGCATCACTTCTCAATTTTGTTTCCCAAACCTTAACTCCCGAAAGATTGTAGAAAGATACGTTTGTGCTTGTTCGCGAATATGCATATGGAATACGCACAAAAACAGATCCCATACTACTTGGGTTTGGATAAAGAAATACGTCTTCATTACTCTCCATTTCTGAATTCACTACCGATACTACGTCAGAGTATTTGTATACGCCGTCGTAATCAACTTGTTTGAGGCGGTAATAAGATATTCCCGGAAGGGGTTCGCGGTCTTTTTCTAAATAGGAGAGGGTAGTATTCGAGTTTCCGGCGCCATCTACAGTTGAAAGTTCCTTCCAGTTTAGCGATGCGTCGGCACGTTCGATAATGAAATAATCGTTGTTTATTTCGGTGGAGGTTGACCAGGTGATATCAACATAATCTGTTTCTAAACGCGCGTTAAAATTCAAAAGTTCTACGGGAAGCGGCGAAATACTTATCGGACTTGTGTTCCCCAATGCGAAATACATACCGTTGCTCATGTTTACAGCAGAGAAAAGAGCAATGTTTCCGCTTCTGATTTCTGACACGTCATATACTGAGGCATTACTGAAATTCTGAGGATCTGAGTTGGAATGGACGAGCAGTTTTAACAGGGAATTATCTAGGTTAAAATCAGGTGCATTGGCCGAAGCACTGAAGTTTATAAACACATCAGCAGAAGTAACCGAACCGTTTGGGCTTTCAAACATTTTCCACACTTTACCAGATCTTTCTTGGATTCCTGATGGAAGGCTGGCATTACCGTAAGAATATGGCCAGGTGTTAATTAATTCGTCACCATTGTGACCCCAAGTCAGGAATGCGGTGTTTTGCGTAAACACAGGATCTTTAATTCTCAAAATCGCAGTCCCCTGAGCATCTCCATGGTAGGCGGTATCAGCTGCTGAAATAATTCGCCCAATTCCAGCCACCTCATTGTTAAAATCGTTGCTGGGGTCTGCAAGATTATCAGCGAAGGCCAAGTCAAAAATTTGCCTTGTATCAGAAACATAAAGTGGAATGTTGTATTTGGCTGATAAATAATTCTCTATAATAATTCTGCGGGCTTCTGTCAATTGAGGCTCATGGTACATGATAAACTCGGAAAGCAAGCCTTCATATGGACAACGCCTTTCTCCAGGCTGGTTTACAGTATAGTGGACTCGTCCTTGATTTGTCGGAGCTCCTAGTCCGATATCGCCACTGTGGCCATAGAGTCGCCCTACATCGTTTGGATTTACAATGTTAGTATTCATTTCACCTTTCCGACCGTTTACATAAACCATTAAAGGCTCATCAGATTTATTGTTGTAATGGCAGGAAATAATATATTCTTGATTTGCAACAATATTTTGCGTCGAACGAGCCCAAACCGCTGAAGCCACTTTATTTGCATTTCCTCCGGAAGCCCCGTTGTCATATCCCCATGGAGATTCGGGTCCGTCATTATTATCATTCCATGCATGTAAATAAACCCTTTCGTTGTAAAGATAAATAGACAGTCCACGTATTCCTCCACCTTGCTCGTACAACAATCTACAATTTGACGCCGAGGGAGTAGAGTTAACTCCTGCAGTTCCCATTGGTACACTTGTTGGTTTAATTACAAAATAAAATGACTTTTTCTCCATATAACCGGCCAAATTGGTAAATGAGTCGTCGTCAATTTGATAACAGTCCGCATTTGTGCTGTTATCTATCCCATCAAATGCCATTGATTGCCTTCCATTAATTCCATTGGCAATCAATTCAGCCCGATTATTATCTCCACCTTTTCTATTGATCTCGATATCTCTGGGTGAAAAGTTGTTTATTGCAGTTTTAATTCCCAATGGACCCATCCGGTTGGCATCAATCCAAACGATATTATCAGAATTTTTTCCAACTCCGGCAGCACCTTTCCATTCAAATGGAGAATAATCGAGTATGGTGTATGTATGTTGACTTACGGCTCCGTTGGCTACATTTATTCCTCCGGTTAAATTGAATATAACTGTTTCATCCGGTTCGCCAACTACGTCTCCATTGTCTACATTAAAAGGCGTAGGGTATTTGAGCGTATCACCAGGCTGAAATAAAATACTACCTGTGGTTGAAGCCGTATAATCATTGTCGTACGTAGCAGTACTAGCTCCTACATCGATTGTGTAAAAAACGGTGACGTCTCGGGCTGAAGGTCTGTCAAGCTCCACAAAAATTACGGGATCTCCTACCGACTCGTACCCTGTTTGGTTATTAGTAAAAAAATTTACTTGGGGAAGAGGGTCGTTTTCAATGATATTCAATGTGAAATTCGTGGTAGCTGAAGGATCAATAGCGATATCTAAAGCTCCTTCCAGAACCAGGTTAACTGTCTCGTCATTTTCATTGATGTCGTCATCAAGTATTTCAACTCTAATTGAGTCAATTTGGCTTGAAACCAGTGCTGCAGGAAAAAATACGGTATCGACTCTATTAGCGATACTACCTTTCCATCCATCTGCCGAGTTGAGTGTGAAATCACTGTTGTACGAGGCTGTTCCTTGGTTTGGGCTCGCCTTTCTTCTCACCCGTATCTTCGAAGATGTACTGCTCATGTCACTTGGATCTCCGGTTCGCTGCACTTTTACATAGTAAAAGCCTGCTCCTTCAGAGACATTCCCGCTGGAGCTTACAAAGCTCCCGTTTGGTGGTGGGTCATCATCTAAAATTGAAACAACTAGGGTATCTCTGAATCCTACGCTTAGCCCCGAAGTGGTATTTGCTCCATTTTGCAGAATAATCAGAAACTGTTCTGTTGATTGGTCGTCAGCATCATCGTCGTTTACAATTTTAAAATCGAGTGTTGCAAAGCGCTGGGAGGGAAGAATTGTTAAACCATCCGCCTGATCTGTTGCGTCATAAGAATAATCTGCCGGTTCGGCAGTTTGGCCAGCATCAACAAAAATATAATCAATGGTATTTCCAGTCGCAGACAATGGCTCGTAATTGAGTTGAACCCCCACAGAAAACGTAGTAGTAGCATTTGGCAACGGATCAGCTTCAAGAGCAGAAGATTCCGAAAATGTAAATTCAACCTCTGGTTTGAGCCAGGCTAGTGTATAGAAGGAGTCGTCTTGAAAATCAAATTCTATTTCATGATTTACCCCCGATATAAGTCGAATTTCTTTAACGACAGTTGAGGCCAATGAAAAGTTAGGGAAATTGGCGTTGGTACTGTCTATCAGCATAACCAATTTAGTAAATCCGGCAGGGGCAGGGGGCAAGTCGGTTGATTTCACTTTGTATTTTACAGTCCCGAAATTTGCTGTTTTATCAACTCTCCAGGTTCTCTGCAAACGTTGGATGTTGACAGAATTCCCAGGCACGTCAGCACCTGTAAGAACCATATTTCCACCATTATGGCCTGTAAGAAAGTAGTGATTTGAGTTAGCAGTTGTAGCGTTTTCAGATATTAAAAACGGATTTCGACCCTGGCTCAAATTGTGCCTGTTGCCTACCTGATTTGTTTGTTGACCAATACCAATTACATCATTTCCATAGAGTGCCTGATGGATATATTTGTCATTATTAATAAGGTTTGCAAAATATTTAGAGCCCAAATAATTTTCAGTTATTATCCGCTCAGTTTCTGAAAGCAAATCATTGTAGTAGCAAAACTCGGCTAACCTACCCTGAAAGGTAAAGCTTCCGGTATTACTGCAAAAAATCCCGGTTTGGTCTACAAAATCATCATTTACAGCTCCCAAGCCGATTGGGTTTGGATGAAAGTGAAGCGAACCAATTCCATTGTTACCATTTACTGTAAGGTCTCCATCGTTTAGCTCCATATTGTCAAATTCCAATCCATTGAGCCAACCTTTGATAAAGTAATTGGCATTGGCATTGACCACACCTTGGTTTTGAGCATAGAATTGTGCCGATAAAATATATGTGCTGTTGGCTTGGACAGGGGTTTTTACGTAAGTATACCCCCATTGTGGAGTGCCGTCACCATCTGTCTGGGTGCCATTGTTGTTAACACCACTTTGATTTAAGTCGTAAGCACCTACATGAATATTTCCATTTTGAATGTGAACGTTGAACCCACGCCAGCATCCGCCTTCCTCATATAATACTTGTTTTGAAGTCACATCCGTGGATGTTCTGAAAGCAAAGAAGACGGTCTTTGTAAAAGTTATAGTTGCAAGGTTCAGATCAGTGGTAGATTGCATGAGCAAAAAACGACCATCATCAAAAACCACAACCGGAAAGCCATTTATCGTATTTGCGGCATCGTCTCTGAAGTAGGGTGGCAGTGAGGAGTTTAACGGAGTTGCTTTGTCATTTACATTTGAAAGGCTCACATCAGGCCAATCCACAAGGTCATCTCCATCTGCAAGCGAAGTTAAGGTGCTCGCATCAAGCCAAATGCGGCATGTGCTCTGAGAAGGAGTTTCGACACTCACTCCTCCTGGTCCCTTTTGTGCGAAAAGAGAAATGGGAAAAATAAATAGAGAAATGAAAAGTAGGTTTATTTTCAAGATTGATGTTTTGGTTAGTTTCAATCTTCCTGAAATTAGAAAATTTCTAATCTTTTGGAATCAGAAACAAAAATACATAATCTTAAAATAGAATCAAATAAAAAAGTCGATAAACTAGTAGCAATTCTCTATTAAAAACCTATTTTCTTAGATGAGGCTAGTAGACGGTATTGGTTGAGCACGGATTTAAATTGTTTTTATATAAGCCTACGGCAAGTTGCAGTTGGAATGGCAGAGACTTGATTGTAAAAGTTGATCGGTAAAAAGCGTCATCCCATATTGTGAAACACATTCTGCACATCATCGTCCTCTTCTAGGCGCTCAAGCAGCTTGTCCACATCGGCTTCCTCTTCTTCACTTAGCGATTTGATATCCATCGGAATACGGTCAAATCCGGAGTTGATAAGCTCAAGCCCTTTTTCTTCAATGGCTTTTTGAAGATTCCCGAAATCTGAAAAGGCGGCGTAAATAAGTATGCCATCTTCTTCTTCAAAAATTTCATCGGCACCAAAGTCAATCAGCTCTAATTCAAGTTCTTCCAAATCATTATCGCCTTTTTCGAGTTTAAAAAAGCAGGTGTGATCAAACATAAATTCTACCGATCCAGATGTGCCGAGTGTGCCATTGCACTTGCTAAAATGTGAGCGTAGATTGGCGACAGTACGCACGTGATTGTCGGTAGCAGTTTCTATTAAAATGGCAATTCCATGGGGGGCATAGCCTTCATAAACTATTTCGGCATAGTCGCCCTGATCTTTGTTCGATGCGCGTTTTATCGCACGCTCTACATTGTCTTTGGGCATATTTACTGCCTTGCAATTTTGAATGACTGCGCGCAGCTTTGCATTGCTTTCGGGATCGGGACCGCCTTCTTTAACCGCCATCACAATATCTTTGCCCAATCGGGTAAAAGCTTTGCTCATGGCCGCCCAGCGTTTCATTTTGCGTCCTTTCCGAAATTCAAATGCTCTTCCCATGGTTTATTTTTTTGGCAAATTTAATGCGTTTCTTGGCTCATCCAAATCTGGTTTCTCTTTTTCGCCCATCAACTCAATTATCCGGTCTCTGGCATATTTGGCGAGTTCGTTTAATGGCATAGCATCAACTTCAGATTCAGATATGGGTTTGCCAATGCGCACAATAACTTCCTTTCCTATTTGTAATTTGCCGCCGGGTGGCTGAATGTTCTTTGTGCCAATAATGGCAACAGGTATAAGCCTTATAGGTCCGCTCTTTGCCAAATGAAAAGTTCCTTTTTTAAACGCCTGTATTTCGCCGGTTCTAGAGCGAGTGCCTTCCGGGAATGTGCTTAAAGATTTTCCGCCTCTTACCACCCGTGCACCTTGCTCCATAGATTTTCGCGCTTTTTCACTGTTTTTGCGATCTACAAATACCATCCCAATGGCCCACATTCCCCAGCCGAAAATCGGAATTTTCTTAATCTCTTTTTTAGCAATAAAATAAAGCGGGGTGCGCAACGCAGCAGTAATAGCTGGGATATCAAAATTAGACTGATGGTTAGAAAAATATATTCCATGCGATTTTCCTTTAATATTGTCTGCACCTTCTACTTTCAATTTTGCACCGGCGCACCACAGCAATCCGGGTCCCCAAATTTTGCGGCTCACAAACGAATAAACTCCTCCACGCGGCAACCACGAAAAAAGTAAAATAAAAAATGCAGATAAAAAGCAAATTACAATTATGCCTATGGCTCTGACCAAACGACTCAAAAACATAGAGCGAATTTAACTTAAATCAGTTTTTAATGGTACGAATATTCAAAAAATCGTAAAGTTTTTCTGCTTCCAGTCTCTGTACATCTCCCGGCTTCATGCCATCAATGCTCAATTCTTCAATAGCCCAGCGCACCAATCTCAAGGTGGGAAAGCCCACTTTGGCAGTCATTCTCTTCACTTGTCTGTTTTTGCCTTCCTGTAGTTTTAGCTCAAGCCACGAGGTGGGTACGCTTTCGCGGAAGCGTATAGGCGGATTGCGAGCGGGCAGGGTAGGAGCCTCCTTCACAATTCTTGCACGAGCCGGCATGGTTCTATAGTTTTTTTTGTCGATCCTGATTTCTACTCCGCTCTCCAAATCATGAATAGCCTGAGGTGTAGCCAGCCCTTCTACTTGAATCAAATAGGTACGGTAATGCTTGTTTTCAGGATTTAGCAATGCATTATTTAATCGCTTATCGTTGGTGAGAATAAGCAATCCCTCACTATCGGTATCAAGCCTACCTACAGGATAAACATCTCTGGGAAATTTGTCCAGTTCTCTCAAGGTAGGCTTATCGCCATCTTGAGAAAACTGACACAACATTCCATAAGGTTTATAAACTGAATAATAATCCACTATTTTGAATTTTGTAAGTCTGAATGCGCTAAGGTGGCTAAGCTCTGAAGTTCAATAACAAGGCGCTCACTTTTATGAAAATAAGGAGTTGACAAGTGTCAATGACTGTTTTCAAAAAAGTGAGCAACGCAGGTAGTGGACTTTATAGATGGCCTGATTAGTTATTGCCACCCAATATAAGAGGTAAGCCGTCATCGCCTTGTCCGATAACAACGACTTTGCTATTCGGTGATTTTGCTAAATCAAGCGTAGCTTCAATACCTTTCCAGCGCAAAAGCTTATCGCTTATACCTTCAGATACAATATCCTGGAAGTCTTTGATACCCTGTGCTTCGATTCGTTTCCGCTCGGCTTCTTTAGATTCTTTTTGGATTCTAAATTCGTATTCCTGACTTTCTTGTTCTTGTTTAAGTTTTTGCTCAATTGCCGTTTTAATATTTGCCGGAAGCTCAATACCTCGAATCAAAATAGCATCTAGATAGATGTTTTTCTCAGCAAGCCTTTCTTTTACACTATTGTAAATTTCGTCTTGAATAAAATCACGCTTTGTGGAGTAAAGTTCTTCAGGGTCGTACCGCCCAATAATCTGACGGGCAGCTGACCGCACTTCGGGAAGAACCACAACTTCCGTATAATTCAGTCCGAGCGTTTGGTGAATGGTCCCCACCTCGCTAATTACAGGACGAAAACGAATAGACATTTCCATTCTTATTGTCAATCCATTTTTAGAAAGTGCTTCCATAACTTCCTGGCGCTCTTGGTTACGCACATTGTACACAAACATATCGTTCCATGGGGCAATAAAATGAAAGCCTTCTGAAAAATGAGAATCGGTAACAGTACCCTGTCCAAACTGTTTGTAAAGCACGCCGGCTTCACCCGATTTTAGTTTGATGGTAGAAGTTTGCCATAGTATCAGAAGCAATACGAATGCTACAATGACAGTAATAATTAATTTTCTTTGATTGGGTTCCATGTTAATTGGGTCTTAAATTATTAAAAATAGGGAAGATAGTTCCCTTAAAATTGGGTCGTCGTACCTCAATTCCTTACTTTTGCGCTAAATTAATATACATTATGGATATAGTACAAGAAAAGAGTAATGTTAGTGTACATTACACAGGAACGTTAGAAACAGGAGAAGTATTTGATTCGTCTCGCGAAAGAGACCCGCTATCATTTACTGTTGGTGAAGGTCAGATGATTCCGGGCTTTGAAAAGGCTGTAAAAGGAATGAAGCTTAATGAATCGAAAAAATTCACCATTGCGCCGGAAGAGGCTTATGGGGATGTTAAACCAGATATGGTTCAAACGATCACCAAAGAGCAACTTCCACCAGAATTAGAAGTGAGCGTTGGTCAACAACTATCTTCTCAAATGCCTGATGGTCAGCAAGTAATTGTTACTGTTACCGATGTGAAGGCAGATGAAATTACCATTGATGCCAACCATCCACTAGCTGGTAAAACGCTTAATTTTGATATAGAAGTTGTTAAGATTGACGCTTAATTGTTGAGAATTTAAGTTTTACCAAAGTTTGGGAAAACGAATAATTCGAAACGCGTATTACAGAATTTGCCGAAGGGTTGGTTTGGGTTTCCAAATCTGATTCTTCGGCTTTTTTATTTTGTTATTTGTGATTATCGATATCAAGACACTTAATTAGTGTCTGTCCATACAGTCCACTATCTACGTTGCACTTGTCTTGAAAACAGTCATCCCGCCCCAGCGGGACTCCTTGATTACGCCCTTCGGTTGTGAAATCGCTACGCTAGGTATTCAATCCTACGTGCGCCTTGCTATTGAACTTTATGATCCAGCCACCTGACTCTATTTACAGACTCTAATTAAGGTCTGCTAAGGCAGAAAGTGAATTGCTCCGCAGCGCGGCACGGTATCTACCCTGTCGGCCGCAAAACGCAGCGTAGCTATAATTGGTTTCAATTTTAATCTATTAGGATTTAGTGTTTTCCATCTTTTAGACCTGAATGTTTCGTCGTTTGTCAAGCCGAAGGGTCGATACCCTTCGGAGCGGGTTGATACCCTTTGGAGCGGGTACTCTTCTGAGCGCGTCTGCCAACGCAACTGGTGAATTGGTTTGCAGCTCGGCACGGTATCTACCCTGCCTGCCATAAAACGCAGCGTAGCTATAATTGGTTTCAATTTTAATCTGTTAGGAGTTAGTGTTTAAATCTTTTAGACCTGAATGTTTCGTCATGCGTCAAGCCGAAGGGTCGATACCCTTCGGAGCGGGGCATTTTTAGAGAAAGTAGAGCTATTAGTTCTTAGATTCTTCCGCAGGCGGAGTAGGCTTAAAAGAATAAGTAAGCTTTACAGGATTTCCTTGTAGCGTAGGTTGAGTTTCCAGACCGTTCACTTGCACTTTTTGGATATCATCAGAGGCTTCGAGATATTCCAATTCGTCTTCCTCTTCTTCAAGTTCCCATTTGTAAACCGATTTTTGAGGTCCTTTTTTTCGGTAAACGAATGCCAGAACCACCCCTGCGAGTCCGCCCCAGAAGTGTCCTTCCCAGCTAATCGTTGGGTCTACCGGCAAAATACCCCACCACATTCCGCCATATATAAAGGCGACCAGAAGAGATAAGGCTGCTACTCGCTTTTCGCGGCGTAGCCAGCCACTTAAAAAAAGAAAGGCTGCAAGGCCGTAAACGATTCCGCTGGCTCCTATATGGTAAGACGAGCGACCTGAAATCCATAGCCAAATGCCCCCCATCAAATAAATCCAAATAAGTGTTTTTATCGCAAGAGTTGGGTAGAACTTAAAGATAGCCCAACCTAGAACCAACATTGGAATGCTATTGTTAATTAAATGCGACCAGCTACCGTGCAAAAAAGGAATGGTGAAAATACCCAATAACCCTGATAACGTTCTGGGCTTTAAACCGTAGTGCGCAAAATTGGCGCCGGTTTCAAATTCAATCAAAAAAACAATCCACATAGCAAGCACAATAAAGAGCGGCACCATAAGCGATGCCAGTATTGACTTTGAACTATATGTTTGTGCCTGGGGCATGGATTACTTTATACCTTTTTGCTTCTTTATTGTTTCATAAGCTTCCTGTACTTTTACGAACTTTTCTTTCGCAGCTTTTTGAATATCAGGACCTAAGGAGCTCAACTTATCGGGGTGGTATTTAATGGCCATCTTGCGGTAAGCTTTTTTAATTTCCTGTTCTGTAGCATCTTCGCTTATTTCCAAAACTTTGTATGCACTCGAAGTATCGCTTTTAAACATCGCGCGAATAGAGTCGAAATCTTTTTGACTAATTCCCAGATCGCGTGCTATATTTTCAATCACGCGTAATTCACTCGTATCGAGACTGCCATCTGCTTGAGCGAGACCAAAAATATAATGGATAAGCTGAAGCCTAAGCGGGTGTTGCATATTCGCGCGTATCTGCACACATACCTGCCTTAGCTGCAGAGGCTGCTTTAGGATTTCGCGCAGCAATAAAAGTTGTTCTTGTGCTTTTGCTTCACCAAACTGCCGAACAAAAAATTGCTTTACATAATCCAGCTCTGATTTAACCACTTTTCCATCGGCTTTCATCACTGCCGCAGAAAGAACTAGAAGACTTACAACAAAATCGTCTGTAGAGGTGCGACGAAACGAGCGACCACGAGATTGCGCTTGTTCAGAGGTTACAATTTCGGTGGTGCTGATCATCGATCCCAGCGCAAATCCCATAATAGCACCAATAGGCCCACCGAGTGCCCATCCAAGGCCGCCTCCAATCCACTTTAAATAACTTTTTTTCATTCTTTTTTACTTTGCATTGGGATGTGACTTTATATTTCGATAAATCTAAACGTTAATCAATTACTCTTATTGATATGACTTTCTCAAGATAAATTCCCCGCGATAAATCGCGTGTACTTTCTCATAAATAAATTCCCCGCGATAAATCGCGTGTACTTTCTCATGAATAAATTCCCCGCGATAAATCGCGAGGCTACCAAGATCCACCGGCTCCGCCGCCACCAAAACTTCCACCTCCGAAACCACCGAAACCGCCGCCGCCGCCGCCAAATCCTCCGCTACCTCCGGAGAATCCACCGAAACTTCCTCCATGACTCCTGCCTCCTGCAGCACCCATTAATGCCAGCGCAGCCCAAAACCCTAGATTATTGTTTCGTGCGTATACGTTTGTACGCCGGTACATTAAGAAGAACCAAATGCCAACGAAAAACAAAATTGGCAGAAGTGCCATAAATCCGCCGCCTTTTTCTTTTTCATTGTAATCTTTGTAGCTGTATTCACTCGTTGCAAGTTCTGAAATTATGGTTACAGCCTTATCAAGACCGGCATAATAGTTTTTCCCTTTAAAATTGGGGACCATCTCTCTGTCCACAATTAATTTAGCCGTTGCATCGGGAAGAATTCCTTCAAGCCCGTAACCGGGAGCAATAAATGTAGCACGCTCGCCAGGACCGCCAGAGGCCTTTACCAATATTACTACACCATTGTCAAAGCCTTTTTGGCCCACGCCCCATCGCTCGCCTATTTCATAAGCTGTCATAGCGGCATCGCCGGCACAGAGCTCATTGATCGTAACAATAACTACCTGATTACTTGTTTCTTTATTTAGCTTCTGAAGCTTTTCTTCAAGCCTGCTTTCTTCCTGGTCGGTAAGAATGTTGTCGGCATCCACAACTAGCCTGTTTGGTTTAGGGGGATAGCAATCATCTGTGCTTTGAGCAGAAACACCCAACACAAAAAGAATAAGGAAGCCCGAAAACAGTGCTTTTAATTTACTCATTTTCACCCATGTTTTTACCGTATGAAATTTCGTTGCTAAGCTCGTTAACGTCGTCGGTTTGATGCGGAAATTGTTGTTTTAATTGTTCTCCCGCCATAATAATTCCCTCACTTATACCTTCTGCGTACTTTCCGTTACCGAATTGAGAAATGAGGTGATCTTTTATTTCATGCCAGAAATTCTTAGGCACCTTGGCATTTATTCCGCCATCGCCTAAAATAGCCAACTTGTGATCTTCTACACTTAAATAAAACAGAACCCCATTGCGGAGTTCTGTTTTGTGCATTTCCAATTTTTTGAAAATAAAAGCTGCTCTGTCAAGAACATCTTCCTTGCAAGTAGCCTCTATATGCAGCCTTATCTCGCCGCTGGTGTTCAGTTCGGCTTGGGTTATGGCATCTGTAACTTGCTTTTGCTGTGCTTTTGTAAAAAAAGGTTCGGCCATATTTAAAACTCTACTTTTGGTGCGTTTTCGGTACCTGAATCAGATTCGAAGTATCCTTTTTGATCAAAGTCAAACATTCCTGCCACAATGTTTTTCGGAAACTTACGAATGTAGGCGTTGTAATCGCGCACGCTTTCGTTGTACTTGTCCCGAGCTACACTTATCCGGTTTTCAGTTCCTTCAAGTTGCGCCTGCAACTGCGAAAACTGGGTAGAAGCCTTTAAGTCAGGATAGCGCTCTACCGATACCAAAAGGCGCGATAAAGCTCCGCTCAATTGCGACTGCGCTTCCTGAAATTTCGCGATATTCTCTGGCGTAAGCTCATCTGCCTTTAGCGTAATACCTGTGGCTCTACTGCGGGCTTCAACAACCTTTGTTAGTGTTTCCTGCTCAAAGTCGGCGTAGCCTTTTACGGTATTCACCAAGTTTGGAATAAGATCGCTTCGTCGCTGGTACTGCGTTTCTACACTCGCCCATGATTTGGCAATTCCCTCATCCTTTTCTACCATGCTGTTGTAGCCGCACGAGCTAAGGGTTAAGGCGCCCAGAATAATAATCAGATACTTTCTCATTTTTGTTTAGTTGGTTGGTTCTTATTTAATTAGTTCAATGCTTCGACGTATAAATTTACTCATCGCTTCTCCTTTCAGCATGTTTTGCGAAAGCATGGCCAAGTCAACAACCTGCGAAACAAGTTCCTTTTTGCGGGTGTCGTCTTTTTCATTTACTATTTCGCCAATCAATGCATGATTAGAGTTAACCACAAGATTATACATTTCGGGCATAGCACCAAACATATTTCCACCACCGGCAGCTTGCTGTTCTTTCATACGGCGCATAAATTCGCTTTGGGTAATAATCATCGGCTGGTCGTTTTCGCTCATGCTCTCAAATTGAACAGTAAACTTTTCCTTTTCGATGGCTTCTGTAATAACAGGCTCCAGGGCTTTCTGTTCATCTTCGGTAAGCTTTGAAGGAAGGTTCTCTTCTTTCTCAATTAGCTTATCAATCGTGTCGGCATCAACGCGGGCAAATGAAATATTCTCGCCGTTTTGCTCAATCTTACTTATTACATGACTGGTAAGCGGCGAATCCATAATGATTACATCGTAATCTCGATTTTTGGCCGTTTCTATAAAGCTGTACTGCTCTTTCGCGTCATTTGCGTAAAGCAATACTGTTTTCCCCTCTTTATCTGTTTGATTGGCTTTTATTTTCTCAAGATATTCTTCTTGGGTATAATATTTACCATCAATAGATTTCACCAGATAAAACTTAGCCGCTTTCTCATAAAACTTCGCATCTGTAAGCATTCCAAATTCAACGAAAATCTTCACGTCATCCCATTTTTTCTCAAAATCGGCACGGTCGGTTTTAAACATGCTCGCCAGTTTGTCAGCTACCTTTTTGGTAATGTGCGAAGATATTTTCTTCACATTCGCATCTTCCTGAAGGTATGAACGAGAAACGTTAAGTGGAATGTCCGGTGAATCAATTACTCCGTGCAGCATCGTTAAAAACTCCGGTACAATATTCTCTACATTATCGGTAATAAAAACCTGATTGCTGTAAAGGCTGATTTTGTTTTTCTGCATTTCAAAGTTGTTCTTCAACTTAGGGAAATACAAGATACCGGTAAGATTAAACGGAAAATCTACGTTGAGGTGAATGTGAAACATTGGCTCCTCAAAAGTCATTGGGTACAACTCGCGGTAAAAGCTTTTGTAGTCCGCATCGGTCAGATCGGCAGGTGCTTTTGTCCAAGCAGGATCTGTAATATTGATAATGTTGTCTTCAACAATTTTTTCCTCTTTTCCACCTTCTACAACTTTTCCTTCTGCATCTTTCTCTTTTTCAGTCCTTTCGTTTGTTCCAAACTTAATTGGTACAGGTAAGAATTTGCAGTATTTATTTAAAATACCTTGCAGACGGCTTTCTTCCAAAAATTCAAGTGAGTCGTCAGCAATGTGAAGCACTACGTCTGTTCCCTTGGTTTTTTTGGTGGTTTCTTCCATGGTATAATTCGGGCTCCCATCGCAAGTCCATTTTACAGGAGTAGAATTGGGGCGTTGTGATTTACTAATAATCTCAACTTCTTTGGCAACCATGAATGCCGAGTAGAAACCAAGTCCGAAATGTCCGATAATAGCATTTTTCTTGTCCGAATCTTTGTATTTCTCTACAAATTCTTCAGCGCCCGAAAAGGCAATTTGGTTAATGTATTTTTCAACTTCTTCGCCAGTCATTCCTATTCCATTGTCGCGGATAGTGATGGTTTTTTTGGCCTTATCAAGAATCACATCCACCTTCAGGTTTTCGGTGTTTCCTTTAAGCTCGCTAAGCGAAACAAGCGTTTTGAGTTTTTGGGTGGCGTCTACCGCGTTTGATACCAACTCTCTAAGGAAAATCTCGTGATCTGAATAGAGAAATTTCTTGATTATTGGAAAAATATTTTCTGTTTGTACGTTGATACTTCCTTGTTGCATTTTATTTAAGTTTTAGATGGTTTGGTATTGTCAATCCCTGTGCCAGTTGACTATTTCTGACAAATTGACGGGTTTTTTCTTGTTTTTAGTTCTTTGTTCTTGGTTTTTGGATGAGAACTCGGAAAATATTGATTCAAGTAAAAAAATACTTAGAATACACGAATAAAATTGAAGTCGGATAAAAGTCTAATATATCACATTGATTGCTGGTAAAATAAATGTCTTACTGACCATTATTTTCCAATAAATTCTTTTGCCCCATTGCTCATTGTCAACTAAGCGACCTTATGCAGCGGAGTAAGCAATTGCCAATTAGTCTCCACCAAATGCTCACTTTGCGTTCTTTGCCCTCCTTGACATCTTGGCGGGTAAGGGAAATCCACTCCAATTCTCGCTTGCAGCCTGAAGTTTAAAGCTTGAGGCTGCCTACCCAATTCTCCCTTGCAGCTTTAAGCCTGGTGCTTGCAGCTAATAAAAAATCCTTTCCTTTGATTTATGGAACTCAAAGCAACACTAAAAGGTCATATTTCCGGAATTTACAAATTGCTCGTGGAAGACGATTTATTATTTTCTGCTTCTGGCGATGGAATGCTGGCAGCCTGGGATTTAAAAACCTTTGAATCGGCACCATTTTCAGTAAAAGTTGGCTTGCCTATTTACGCTGCTGCTATTCAAAATGATAAAATGTTGATAGGGCAGGGGCACGGCGGAATACACGTTATTGACCGAGAGTCAAAAAAGGAAATCAGACATCTGAAATTTCACGAAAAAGGGGTGTTTGATATCTGCTACAATCCCGTTCAAAACCATTTTTATAGCACCGGTGGTGGAGGTTCGCTTGCTGTTTTTGATGGCGATGATTTTACGCTACAAATCCAAATACCCTTGTCAGACGGCAAGTTGCGCAGACTTTTACTTACAGAAGATAATAAGCATCTCATCGTTACTGCGAGTGATGGCAATGTACATGTGCTTGATACCGCGTATTTCAATCAATTACAAACTGTACATGCCCATGATGGGGGCACGTATTCACTTGCGTGGATGGAAGGAGGAAAACAACTGGTAACAGGTGGACGTGATGCACATTTGCGCTTTTGGAATTTTGAAAATAATGAGCTGAAACAAACAAGCAATATTCCGGCACATAACTACGCCATTTACGATATTCTTCCGCTTGCGCAAGGCTTGTTCGCCTCGGCAAGCAGAGATAGAAATGTAAAAATTTGGGACATGAACGATTTGGAAAATCCCGAAAGGCTCAAATCAGATAGAACTACCACCCACGGCAATTCCGTAAATGCACTTTGCAAAACAGATGATTTCTTGATCACTGCCGGCGATGACCGACTTATTCGAATCTGGAAAAGAGATTAACTCGTGTCTGTCTATAAAGTCCACTATCAAGCCATTTCGGATAACAGTCCTTTCGACTTCGCATTTCGACAGGCTCAATAACCACTCAAGGTATCGCATCCCGCCCCAGCGGGACTCCTTGATTACGCCCTTCGGTTGTGATCGCTTCGCTAAGTGTTCAATTCTACGCGCAGCCTTGCAACCGGAGGGCGCCCGTATGGGCTATCGAACATTCTGACCCAGCCACTTGAGTGTATTGACAGACACTAACTAGTGTCTGTCCATAAAGTCCACTATCGGCGTTGCACTTGAATTGAAAACAGTTATTGACAAATGTCAACTCCTTGATTTTCAATTCTGCATGCGCCTTGCTATTGAACTTTATGATCCAGCCACTTGACTCTATTGACAAACACTAACTAAGCTTCATTATCGTAAGTCCACTTCTCAATTTTGGTTCCACGTAAGTGCTTTTAGGTGGCATTATTTCATTGGCATCGCTTACGGCAAATAGTTGCGCCGTACTGGTGCTGTGCAACGTAAAAAGGGCCGTTGTCAATCCTTGATCAATCGATTTTTCGTACTTGTCAATCGATTCCTTTCCGGGAATGAATTGAATCCGGCGATCGGTTTTTTGATCGTGAATATCAAAGAGAGGCTCCAAAATTGTGTTGGTTAAAATCATAGGATCTAAGTGTTCCACGACTTTTTCAGATACCATTTTATCTTTCAGCTTTAGCGAATACCAACCCTTAGAAATGCGCATTCCAAATTCGTGATTTGCTTTCGGGAAATAGGTTCGTGACTTTTTTGTAATTTTAAAATGAGATTCCAAATCCTTTAATAATTGCTTTTCGTCAATGGGTTCATCGAGCCTTATAACACGATGAAACGGCCTGATATTCAATTCTTTTTCTGGTAAAATAAGCGCTAGGGCGTAGTTAGAAATATCCGTTGGTTTCCAGCCTTTTCTTTTCATCCGTTTTTCGCCCAGCAGTGCCGAGCTTGCCATGCGGTGGTGCCCATCGGCAATATACAAGCATTCCAGTTTTGCAAATTCCTTTTGCACGGCCGCTATATCTTCTTTATTGTCAATAAGCCATAGCTGATGCTGAATACGGTCGGTAGTCGTAAAGTCGTATTCGGGCCTGGCACTCATGCTTTTCGCGATAAGCGGGTCAATGTGGGTACCCTTATCTGTATAAGTTAATAGAACCGGCTCGGCATTAAAATCGCAGATATCCAGATATTTGGTGAAAACTCCCACCCGCGAGGTGAGCGTTTGCTCGTGGATTTTAATGTGCCCCTCGGTATATTCCTTAACCGCTACACCACAAATAATTCCCGTAAATGAGTGTGTAGGCGTTATTTGACGGTAAACGTAAAACGCATCTTTTTCGTCTTGAGCCAGAATCTTATCATCGCAAAACTCTTCAAAGCGTTGTTTTATCTTGTTGAAGCGCGTATCAGAATTGGGTCGAGACTTTCTGCTTTTGCCAAATTCGGGATTAATAATGTGGACAAACGAAAAGGGATTCTCAAGCAGTTTCCTGTTCAAATGCCGGGGTTGATAAGTTACATAACTCCGTGTAGCAACCAGATGCACCTTGTCGCGCGTGGGTCGTACAGCTCTGAATGGAATAATCTCTGCCATGAATGCTTTATTGATGAGCCGCGAAATTAAGGCAATATCGGCAGTTTGCAATTTTGTGCTGAATCATTTTGATGAAAAGATCACTGACAAGTTGTAACCACGTGATTCATCGCGGGGCTACGACTAGTTATTCGACCGTAAAGGTTTTGAAGAATATCAAACCTTCCGATTTTATCGAAAAGAATTAGACAAGCAGTATCAGATATTATTAAGGTCTGCACTTTTCAAATCATTGTCCACATCCTCAGCTAAATAGTTAAAAACAGAAACTCCGTATGAACTCAGTATTTCTATAAAATCTCTCTTTTCGTATCCAGCCAGTTGTGCTGCTTGTCCCAAAGAAAGCTTACCCATTTCGAAAAGTTGAGCCGCCATCGCTATTACAGCTTCAGATTCACTTATGTTATAATCTTCGGGTAACTCTATGACGACCTTTTTCATAAGTACAAGATACGTAATATTGCTGATAGAGATTACAGCAACCAATCAAAACTAATTGATTTGAATAATTGAGGTTCGTTGAAAAATTTGAAATTATGTTCGAAGATAAAAAAAGCCGCTCTGAAATTTTCAGAGCGGCTTTACTATTTTAAAGAATCAAACTGCGATTACTTTTTCTTGTTATCGCTTTCGTCTTCACTGTCGTCTGCGCTATCAACTTTGCTTTCGCTTTCGTCCTCGCTTTCGGCTTTGCCTTCGCTTTCAACTTTTTTGCTTTCGGTTTTAGCGCTTTCGGCTTTGCCTTTGCTTTCAGTTTTAGCTTTGCTTTCGGTTTCGGTTTCTGTTTCGGTTTCGGCTTTGCTCTTGGTTTCACCTTTACTTTCGGTTTTGCCTTTGCTTTCGCTTTCGCCTTTTTCCATTTCTTCTTTCAGTCCGGCAAGTACATTCAAGTCACCAAGAGTCGTTTTCTCTTGCTTGCTGTTGATGTCTTTCAAAGCTTTTGAAGACTGCTTTGATTGCGTTTTGCGATCACTGCTTTCCTTCGCTTTAGTATGTTTCGGATCTTCTTCAAAAGTACGGGTATGAGAAACCATTATTCTACGGCTGTTCTTGTTAAACTCAAGTACAATAAAGTCGAGTTTATCTTCAATTGCAGCATTAGAACCATCTTCTTTACGCAAGTGTTTTACCGGCGCTACTGCTTCTACACCGTAAGGCATAGCGATTATTGCAGTATTGTTTTCAATGGCAGTAACTGTTCCTTCGTGTTTAGAACCTTCTGTAAAGATGGTTTCAAATACATCCCATGGATTCTCTTCAAGCTGCTTGTGTCCAAGGCTCAATCTGCGGTTTTCTTCATCTACTTCAAGTACCACAACTTCCATTTCATCACCGATGTTACAGAATTCTGATGGGTGCTTAATTTTCTTAGACCAGCTAAGATCAGAGATGTGTACCAATCCGTCAACACCCTCTTCAAGCTCTACAAACACACCAAAGTTGGTGAAGTTACGTACAGTTGATTTGTGCTTGCTACCTACCGGATATTTACCAGCGATATCGGCCCATGGATCTGGCATCAATTGCTTGATACCAAGAGACATTTTGCGGTCTTCACGGTCAAGTGTAAGTACTACAGTTTCTACCTCGTCGCCTACGTTCAAGAAATCTTGAGCGCTGCGCAAGTGCTGCGACCATGACATTTCGCTTACGTGTACAAGACCTTCCACTCCGGGAGCAATCTCTATAAACGCACCGTAATCTGCCATTACCACAACTTTACCTTTTATCTTGCTACCCACCTGAACTTCTTCAGGTAGCGTATCCCAAGGATGCTCGCTAAGCTGCTTCAAGCCAAGAGCAATACGCTTCTTGTCGTCGTCGAAATCCAGGATTACAACATTCAGCTTTTGATCCAGCTCCACCACTTCTTCCGGGTGGTTTATGCGGCCCCAGCTAAGGTCGGTAATGTGTATAAGTCCGTCAACACCACCAAGATCGATGAATACACCGTATGATGTAATGTTTTTAACCGTACCTTCAAGTACCTGTCCTTTTTCAAGACCACTAATAATTTGTTTTTTCTGCTCTTCAAGTTCCGCTTCAATAAGCGCTTTGTGCGAAACAACAACGTTTTTAAACTCATGGTTGATTTTCACAACCTTAAATTCCATCTTTTTACCCACGTACATATCGTAATCGCGGATAGGTTTTACATCAATTTGCGATCCCGGAAGGAAAGCCTCAATGCCAAATACATCAGCAATAAGTCCACCTTTCGTTCTACATTTTATGTTACCAGTTATGATTTCGTTGTGCTCAAGGGCGCTGTTTACTTTGCGCCATGCCTCGTGCATACGCGCAGTTTTGTGCGAAATATTGAGCTGCCCATCTTTGTCTTCAAGGTTTTCTACGTAGATATCTACGATGTCACCTATTTTAAGATCGGGATTGTATCTAAATTCAGTTGCACCAACACTACCTTCAGATTTGTAGTTGATATTTACAACTATTTCTTTTTTAGTAATGTCAACTACAGAACCTTTAACCACTTCGCCTTGCTGTACAGCATTCAGCGTGTCGTCGTATAGTTCGTCTAGCTTTAAGCGCTCTTCCTTATTGTAAATGTCTTCGCCATCCGCATATGCATCCCAGTCAAAGTTTTCTGCGTCAAAATCTGGCTGATCACCATAAAGGTCTAACTCTTCATCGTCCTCATCGTCCTCATCGTCATCAGTGTCAGTTGCTTTCTTTCTTGCTCTTGGCGCATCTGCCTCGTTAGCGTCTTTGCTGTCTTTTTTATCTGTTGCATCTGCTTTTTGAGCATCCGCTTCGTCAGATTCTTTGCTGTCTTTTTTATCAGCATCATCAGCTTTGCCTTCAGCTACTTTTTGCGCAGCAATCGACGTGTCAGCTTTTGGGTGTTCTTTAATTTCTTCGGCTAATTCTTCAACCTTTTCCTCTTCAGATTCTACCTTTTTAGCTTCTGCTTCATCAGTTTTAGCTTCTTCAGCTTTCACTTCATCGGCTTTCGCTTCTTTGGTTTCTTCTTGTTTTGGAGTTTCTGCTTTTGTCTCTTCGGTTGAAGTTTCAGCAGTGTTTTTTGATTCTTCGATTTCTTCCGAAACCTTGTTTTCTTCGTTTGCCATTAAATGGGCTAAAATTTGTATCTCATCTTCGCTGTGGCAAGTTGAGAGCGGTTTATATATAAATAAGAGGCCACGGCTCCGTTTTTTCGGACGGCAAAGGTAGTGATTCTATATGAAATTTCCATGCGTTATAGTCAGAAAATTGTCAGTGGAACTCAAAAAAGAATTATTTGCATTTAAGTATTTGATTTTAGGATTGTTGGGCGCATCCCTACGGGTCGGGCTTTCCGCTATATCTTTTTGGTTTTTGATCAGTGTCTGCATCGGCTGGTCAGGAGCTTCCTCCGGTCGCTCTGCCAGCGGGCAGCCACAATGCCCAAAAACCAAAAAGGATGACGCTGCTATCCCTTGCGCGGGGGTAGTTTTTGGTTCTTGGTTCTTGGTTTTTGGATGAGTGCTACGTAGAGAACTCCATGTCAAAGTCAACTGTCATCGATCAAAAATCTTGCGAATTGAATAGAAAATTCGTTCTATTAACCTCAAGTCTTCAGTTACAATCTCTGCAGTTCCGGTCATTCCGGGTTTGTAAACAATCTCTTTATTATAGGTAGTTGATAAGCCTTGATCTAATCGTACTTTTAGAATATACCCACTTGTACCTGCAATTTTTGAAATATTGTCTACGCGACCTTTCAACTGACCGTACTCCATATAAGGGAAATTATTGAGCTTCATACGCACTTGCTGACCCACTTCAATTTTACCATAACCTTGCTGTTCAATTTTAACCACACCAAGTACATGCTCATTATTTGGAATAACGGCAAATAATGGCTGCTCTGTGGTTACAAACTCATTATCAGCGAGATTACTTAAATAAGCCAACTTACCATCAAACGGAGAAACCAAAATATAATTTAGCTTCCATTCATCAACAAAGCTGTACAGCGATTTTATTCCTGATTGAATTTCCGTAGTCAAGTTACGCTCTGTATCCTCGCGTGCTTTAAGTAGTTTGTTCTTTTGTTCTGCAAAATCTGAAGCTGTGATTTTATATTGAATTGCTGCTTTCTTTGCATTCAGCAAGGTTTGCTTTTTGGCATAATACTCACTTTGATTGGCAAAATAAGTAATTTTGGCAATCACTCCGCTCGCATATAGCACACTATCAGATTTATATTTCTCTTTTGCTGACTTCATCTCATTCGTAAATAAATCTAACTGTTCACCAGAGATTTTCGCCAAACGGGTATTGTAAACAACCTGCTCATCCAGGTTGTGAATAGTACGTAGAAAGGATTCATCATTCACCAATTTATAATACTCCACCAACCGATTATATAACTGGTTGACCTGAATTTGAGCTTGTCCTAATGACTTTAGTCGCGAAAGCTCAGTGGACTGCACACCTGCGCTATCCAGATGAAATGAATTTAAAAAGATTCTAAGGCTATCAATGGTTTCTTTATTGACCGGATTGGCAAGCTCAGCAATAACTTCTCCTCCCCTAATCATTTCATCTTCGGCAAACTTAATATTTTGAATGTAGCCGCTTGTTTTTGCAACCAGTTTTACGGGTGGCTGCTCTGTGGTAAGTTCAACTGACCCTTCTATCGTTTCGGGGTACTTTACGAACCACGAGAGAATAAGAACAGAAAAAATAATTGCAAAAATAAGCGTTATGCCATAGCGAATCATCCAGCTTGGAACTTCCGTAAGGATTTCCTGAACTTCATCACTTCTTATTTCTATTTCTTTTTCTTCCACCGGAGTTCTTAGTTCTTGGTATGTCATCCTGAACTTGTTTCAGGATTGGTTGTTAGTGCTTGGTTTTTAGTATTGAGTATAGTGTATTGAGACATTCGTAATTCGTAATTATTCCCGCGCGCGCCCTCAATCCCTAAAGGGAAGCCTGACGCACGGCTACATTCATAATTAGTCAACCTTTCTTAGATTGTAAATACTTTTGTTTTCTCTCTATGTACTTCAAATTCGTAATTCTCCATTCGTAATTCGTAATTAATTTTTCGTAATTCGTAATTCTCCCCTCATAAATTCTCCCATTCGTAATTCGTAATTAATTTTTCGTAATTAATTACCCAGTTCAAGTTGATTCTTAACAAGCTCATAATAACTCCCTTTCAATGCAACCAATTCTCTGTGATTTCCACGTTCAATGATTTTGCCATTGTCTAAAACCACAATTTGGTCTGCATTTTTTACGGTACTCAGCCTATGCGCTACAATTACAGCCGTTCGCCCTTGTAAAAATGTATTGAGTTTCTCCATAATAACCTTTTCATTGTTTGAATCTAAAGCACTTGTGGCTTCATCAAAAAATATAAATCGTGGATCTTTATATACGGCGCGAGCTATAAGCAATCGCTGTTTCTGACCCGTACTCATACCAACTCCTTCCATCCCTATTTTGGTATTATATGCCAATGGCAGTTTTTCAATAAAATCTTTGATGTTAGCTATTTCGACAGCTTTGCGCAATTTGATCTTGTCAATAATATCTTCTCCAATGGCTATATTATTTGCAATGGTATCATTAAAGATATAACCTTCTTGCATTACTACTCCACATTGCCCGCGCCAGGATTTTTGAGATACATTGTTTAGGTTATAATTGCCAATTTTAATTTCACCTTCTAAGGGCGCATAAAATTTGAGCAGCATTTTCATAAGCGTCGTCTTGCCGCTGCCACTCACCCCAACTACTGCAGTAATTTTATTGGCAGGAATAATGAGGTTTAAATCTTCAAGTACCATTTCAGAGCTTCCGGTATAACGAAAGCTCACATCTTTTAATTCAAAATCAGAATCTGCCGGAATATCGTGAATTTCACCTTCTTCTTCATCTGGTCTATTGTGAATTTCCGACAAGCGTTCTAAGGCTATTTTTGCGTCTTGAGCCGAATAAACAAATCCGATTAATTGCGTAATTGGACTATTGAGCTGTCCGATAATATATTGAATGGCCACCATCATACCTAGTGTTATTTGTCCGTCAATTACCAACTTAGCAGACAAAAAACTGATGAAAATATTCTTTACTTCATTGATAAAGTTAGATCCTACTGTTTGGGTTTGTTGTAGCGAAAGGTTTTTAATGCTGATTTTAAAAAGCCTTGCCTGCAAGAATTCCCACGACCAGCGTTTTTGTTTCTCGGCATTGTGCATTTTTATTTCCTGCATGCCATTTATCATTTCTATTACCTTGCTTTGCTCGTCACTCATTTGCGAAAAGCGTTTATAATCTAACTCTTTTCTTCTCTTTAAGAAGAGCATTACCCAAATAAAGTAAAGAGCGCTACCCACAAGAAAAACCGCGAAAATCCTTAAGTTATACCAAGCTAGTACCCCACCAAAGATTATAAGGTTGAAAAATGAAAACAAGACATTTAAAGAACTGGATGTCAGCAGACTCTCTATCCTCTGGTGGTCATTAATGCGTTGCATAATATCGCCTGTCATCTTCACATCAAAGTATGCTATAGGCAAGTTCATGAGCTTAATGAAAAAATCAGAAACCAATGAAATATTAATGCGTGTGCTGAGATGGAGCAGTATCCATCCACGAATTACTTCAACACTTGTTTGACCGATAAACAAAAAGAGCTGCGCAATGAGTATTAAATAAATAAAATTGATATCTTGGTTTTGAATACCAACATCTACTACGCTCTGAGTAAGAAAAGGAAAGATAAGTTGCAGCAGACTACCAACTAACAAGCCAAGTGCAAGCTGAATCAGAAACTTTTTGTACCGAAACAGATATTGGTACAAAAAAGAAAAACCCTTTCGGGTTTCGTTGTCATCCGGTTCTATTTGTTTTAGGCGTGGTGTTGGTTCGAGGAGTAAAGCAATACCTTCTTCTGTTGATGTTTTAGCATCAGCTCCAATCCAATTTTTCAGAAATTCTTCAGTAGTGTATTCTATTAAGCCGTGTGCAGGGTCTGCAATTTTTATTTTTAGACTGTCTGTATTTTTGTTTTTCTTTTGCCCCGAGATTTCATAAATGACTACAAAATGATTTTGCCGCCAATGAACAACGCATGGTAATGGGACATCTTCGATTAATCTTTCAAAATTGATTTTAACACCTATTGTTCTAAACCCTATTTTTTCGGCTGCGTCAGCAATATTTTTTAACGACGAACCTTCGCGAGTGGTTTCTGATAAGCTACGTATTTTTGATAATGAAATATGCCTCCCGTAGTACTTCGCAACCATACGTATGCATGTAGGGCCGCAGTCCATCGCATCAGGTTGTTTATAGAAGGGAAATGTCATATAATTTAAACCTTATTAAGTTTTTTGCTTCTAGCTAATTCCGATCTATACGTTCTCCACATAAAATCATAAAGCACCATTTCATGTAAGCGTTGCTTATTTTTAAAAAGCCGATTTAATAACATGTGAATATAACTGGCTAACAAATCGTTCAAGGGCATTGACAGTTCATCTTTTCTGTTTAGCGATAAAATCTCTTCGGCAATAGGCTTGATTCTTCTTGATTTCATTTCTAAAAATTCAAACAGAAGTGATAGTTCATTTGCGTTTTCTTTATTTATTTTCAGAATAGATTCAATGGAACTTCTATGTTTTCTATATTTCTTATCCAATTGAATCTTCAAACTTTTATCCATATTAAATTCATGCGCAAATCCCAATTTCAAATTTTCCATCAAAGCTTGCTTACTTGCCATTGAATAATTAAAATCTGATAAGAGTTTATCTACAGACCTAATCGAAATTAACCAACGAATATCTTCTCCTTCATCACCATAAATTTCGTCTAATAAACCAACTACAAAATCACTATCAAAATGGAAGAGCTGTTCGGCCAATTCAATTGTATTTGAACCATATCTCTGTATTTCTCGCTTATAGGTATCAGTCTGCACTTTCCAGATCATGCCGCTTTTAATGTATTCATCGATAGATGTTTGGAACATGACGATAACATGGCCAATGTTTTTTAAATCAGTAAAATGAAAACGGATCCTAAGGTGCAATTCTGGATCAGCATATCTGATAAAGAACCAACTGTCGATTAATTCGTCCTTAATCAACTTCTGGGTCAAAGGCTTTATTACGTCAGTTAATATTTTGTCAGAAATTCTTACCCCACAATATATTTTGAAATAGAGCCATTCAGAACCAATTGCGAAAAATCTTTGAACTTGAGCTTGAGTACTTTTTGATCTAACACTATCGGTTTTTTCAAATTCAATTTGTGTATCAGTGGATTTCTTTTTTTCGAGAATTGCTATAAATTCATTGACATAAGCATTTCCTTGTTCGTTAGTTACTTTTGCCGTTTTTTCATCAAATAAAAATTCTTTTAAAACTATGCCAGGTCTTTTTTTGATCATTGAAATGAGCATCTCAACGCTCAATCTGTTTTCCAGATCAACTAATAGTTCATTATCGCCATCGGCGAGCATGATGAGTTGTGGTAACCGCCATTTTTTACGCAATTTTAGAACCACTTCCATTATGTTGATCTCCTTTTTCAAAAGCACCTGATAATCATCTTTTTTTAATTGCCAAGTAGCAAAAGAAAGTATAACATTATCAACTTCCACACGTGGTAAAAAAGCGAATTGATGCTTTAGGCTTCCCCAGTCAAAATAAATTCCACCTCTAATATTTTGAGTTTGTAAATCGCAGAGGAGATGGTAAACAGGTAAGCTATTGAAAGAAAAATTATGTGCATTTCCCATTCGCGGAATCACTTGCTTATTTAATTTTTTAGACCAAAGAACTAATTGATTATACTTTATTGAAATAAATAAATCGTTTAGAGTTATTTGCTGGTCTTTAGGTAAGCTTGAATTGGACAAATACGGAATTTCATAATTACGAAATATTGGTCGCATTAGAATATTTCCAACTCTATTTTCCGGTAAGTGAACTATTTCTGCAAGGATGACTTTCGGATTTTTTTCTTTCTCAGATTTGGCAATGTTATTAACCAAATCATCAAAGGCTTTATTTCCAGAAGCGAATCTGCCCAATAAATAAGTGGCACTTGATCCACCAGCATTTTCAACACTTATCAAATCACGTTCGTCTCTTTTCCCGTGATGTTTGTACATCACAGAAAAACTATCAGGTAAATCGTCCCAGTTACTTTTAAAATCTTTGAGGTCTTCAGATTTTAGAACAATACAATGATCATTATCTTTATGAGCTTTCAATAATTTCTTGAATAAAAAGGATTGTCTTTTATTCCAATTAATTTTCGTGTCATCATCATCTTTAAAAGATAAATAGAGATCGTTTACCAAAGGGTTTAAATCTCCGCTCCTATTCGTATTTAACGCATAACCTATTCCAGTCTCAGTATCTAACGCTTCCAAGAGTGCCACTTCCTCATCTTCATACCGTTCAAAGAATTTTTCCTTAAATTCTGTGAGATTTGTTTTGGATGGTATTGCTGTTAACTGGTTGAGAACTGTTAATGCTTTTGTTATTTGTTTCTGTAGTTCATTGTCTTTTCTTCCTGATTCTGGTCTCGTCCGGTTAACTCTAATGGTTGTTTCTTGTTTACTTTTGACTAATGGCGTGGTGTGGTATTCACTTTCGCTCTGCTCCGTTGGATTATTCGCACAAGCTATAGAAGTTTCTATATTGGGAACTCGTTCATGAGGCGCAATAAACATATCTGTTTGAAAGAGCTTATTGAGTTCAAAAGGAACTTCTAAAGCGCTCAACTTTTCCACCAATTGTTTGTAAACTAAAATGTCATTTTTTATGGAATGGTCAATATTTAGTAAGTCACTTTTAGTATTCTCGAGCAGCTCAATGATCGCGCGAAGTTCTTGATCTGAAGAAGATTTTTCAGATTCCATTTCTCTGCTTGGTATTTCATAACACTTTAAAATACCATTTAGAACTTCGATTGTTTGTATTAATAATTCTTCACCCGACACTCCCGGCTCTAAATCGCTTATTAAAATTTGAGCTGAAATGATTTCTTTAACGAAGGCTGAAGCCACTTCGGAACGAATGTCAGACGATAAAATAGATTGCACTAATTCATTAATAGTAGCTCCCTTTGCTGCTTTCTGTAATATCGTTTGTAGATAGACAGAATTGTCAACAGCGCTAATTTTATGAATTCTGATTTTATCTCTATAAAAGTATTCAACATATCTAATTTTATCCTGAATGCAATAAAGACTTGAATTAGGATAAAATTTTAAATGCTTTTGAATGTATGGCAATTCAGCCAACTTTTGGGCTAAGGCACAAGTAAAGTGCATATCTAAGCGCGTGCTTCTCTGAATATTTCCAGTATTTACACTAATATCTTCGATATTACTCTCTATAATACCACATCCTGCAAATAAACCAAATGGAGTACAGCGGCTGTGCATCCGAGTTGCATATTTTAATAACGAAGTGATTAGTTTCTTTTCTTTTTCTGAATCTACATCTCCTGCTTGCTGCTTATTAAAGGCATCTAAAAGATCTGGAGATGACAAGAACAAGGCTTCTTGATTTTCATTTTTCGAGAAAAAGCTCAACAATTCTTCTTTTGAAAAACTTGTTTTTAGCGGTTGCGCAGGAATACGTAAGATGGTCTTTTCATTAAAACTGTACTTCATAATTGCTGTATCCAGAATTTAATTTAAAAGTAAACACTGGCTCCATGCCATTTTCTTTCCACTTAATTTGCTTAACATAGCAAGACCAACCCCTGCGGTACCCATTAACAGGCCGGGATTGCTTTGGTAAAACCATTCATCGCGATTTGTGGAATAATTATTCAAGAATTTAAACCCACTGATACTGTCACTGTCATGGCTATATTTTGCCAGCTTTAAGGTTTCATCAAACCAATAATCAGAAGTAACTCGGAACGCGTCAATTCCTGTATTCAAAAACATATTGTGGTACATTAAAGCTACCCCACTTGTTCCTCTGCATAGCGAAGCCTCAAAAATACCTGTTTCTTCTATTTTCGTATTTTTATAATAGTGGTAAATACTTTCCGCTTCCTTAATGATTTCAGGATTACCTAAAGCTCTTCCTGCTTGATAAAGTGCGATTCCAATACCCAAATCACCATAACTCCACCAAAACGCGGACTCTTGTCCTACATTATTCTCAATAATACTTGGAAAAAAACAGTTTTGTGTGAATTTATTTTTGCAGGATAGAATGAATTTTACGGCTTCAGTCAAAACTTTGCTATAACGCTCTACTTCTATACCGTTTTCAACGAGTTTAGATAAAATTACAATCTTACTTGCCTGTCCGTGAGAGATTCCCAAATTACTGACTTCTTTATTCTTTTGCTCATCCTCCAGCATAAATCCACTCTCCTGCCAGTAAATTCCATCGACGGAATTTTTACTCGAATCTATTAAGGAATCGCTGATTGCAATAAGGGATTTTTTCACTTTATTATTATAATTCATTCTACTTTGCAAGTACAGCATTTCTCCAGCGGCACCGTATAAGAAATCGTGGTTGCCATTTCGCAAAGAGTGAATGGCAAATTGACTAGAAAGACTATCAATTTGGTCTAAAACTTTTGTTACCTCAGAATATTCCAAAATTTCTTCCTTCACTAATAATTGTAACATCCAGCCAATGCCAGAAATGCCGTCAGTAAAGTTCATGGGCGGATTCTGGAATGTTTCTGTCAGGCTTTTTAAAAACAAGCTTTCGACATCATATTTAGATAGATCCAAACTATAGTTCTTAAAATATAAAAAAACCAGCAAAAAAATGCCACAATTACCACTTAATAACGAAAACGGCACTTCTGAATTTGTCTTCAAGTAAAGTATGTAGTCAAGAATAATCTCGTCTAATTTCAATTTCATTTTGCCGCAATATTAAAGGTTAACTAGAAACAGATAAAAGTATTCGTGAAAAATAGTAGTCGATTATTAATAGTTTCTTTACCTAAAGCAACTTCACTCAAAGTCAATCAACAATAATTGGCAATTATGTTTTGATTTTTCATTCGTTTTTCTTAAATCAATAAGGGTGTTTGGAGAAAGTTTCAAAAACTCTGATTTCAACCTTTCAAAATCTTCATAAGTCAAAAAAGGATAAAATAAGTCGGGACCAGGAAAATCATTAAATCGGTCACAATTAAAACAAACTAGACCTATTGAAAGAATTTTATCCTTATAATATTCATCTTGATTTAGCAGATAGGCAAAAGACATAAACGTTCTGGACTTAAAGGCAGTAAATGGTTTCGACCTAATAAGTTTTTCTGGTTGAAGCATTGTATGCCCCATTCCGAATTGACCGTAAACCTTTTGTCCTTCTGCGATATAGTTTGTGAAATTAGCTGCTATTTCGTTTTCTCTATAATCAATGTTCCGTTCTTTTGACCACTTTACTGATTGCTGCAGATTAAATAAATAATTAGAAAATTGCTGATCAACAATTTCTATTTGGCTGGTTGTTAATTTTAGTTTTCGATACCATTTCAATATTGCCCGCGTTGTTAATTTTTCTTTTAACAACAGGATATTTGCATTTTCTATGCTTGTTGCTAGTAGTTCTTGCATATCCTGATTTCGATCTGTAAATTTTAAAAATGACCAAAGAATTGGTTTTCCAAACCAAAAAGATGCCATATCGATCCCAATTACTTGGATTGAGAGATTATTCTCTATTTTAAAATTTCTAAGCCAAGAGTAAAATTCGTATTCATCATCATAAACCACTCCATTAACTGTACTGAAAAAATCATCAACAGCAAGAAATTCCTTCAAAAAAAGGCTATCTCCACTTTCTAAAAAATAATTCACCCACAGCCCGAAAGCATAACTTCTTTCCACCACGATAACATCCAATGAATTATTGCTTGATAAGTATTCAATCATTTTTTTTTTACGACTTGAATTATTCTCTCCCCAATGAACTTCAGCAGTTAAGAACACATCAAAATCAGCTATGGTTGAATCAAGAAACGGTGGGTTTTCTCTGTTGAAGCTGATGGTGTCCTCTTGGGAAAACACAGACAAAGAAAGAAACAATAAAAATGAAGATAATATAAGCTTAACCATAATATATTTTATTGAAGCATAAGAATAGAAATGGACGCATTATATAAAAACACGTCCATTTGATTCAACTATTCAGATTATTTTTCAGTTTTAATCTATCCCCCTGGGTTATCTCCCTTACAGAATAGTGGTCTTGATATTTCATTACTTTTACACCCAGTTGCAGTACGAGAGCAAAACTCTCCAATTGACAAAAATCCTGGCGCACCACCTTTCACAGCATTCATCTGGTTTTCATTCAATGTAGCAATCGTTTCTTTGTTTAGGCTTAACCGCCCGTTTAATTTAATCTTTTTCATAATATTTGGTTTTTAAAGTTAATAAATTATGAGATGCAATTTTCAATTATAATATCTTAGCAACTTCCTAGTGCTTTATTCAGATTCATTTGGTGTCTCCCAAAATTGAATAACTGTTTTTTTTGAAAGTGATTGATTCAATTGATAATTGTTTCTCTGTATTCAAAGATAAGAGAAATATTTAAACATAGGCATATATGCCTATGTTAATTTTCGTCATGTAGTTTAACTATTTCGAAGATGAATTTATTTAGTAGATAATTCGAATTGAATTATTAGAAAATTTAGTAAAAGTGGCATGTACAATGAAAGCCCAAATATGCATGCATGCACAGTTAATGGCATATTTTAATAAGTTATTTCTTAAGTAAACAGGGAGTGACCACATCTATAATCCTTTAACTTCTAAGAACTTTCAGTCAAACTCCAACAATAAAAGTTGAGAGTTTTCTGTTATTTTTTCTTTTGTCCCCCTTAAATCAATAATTGTATTGTCAGGAAGATTTTCAAATTGAGGTTTTAGTTTTATAAATGCTTCATCTGATACATATGGAGCGGAAATATCTTTCCCGTATTCTGGACCAATATCTTTACAATCAAAACAAATCCTGCCAATAGATAATATTTTACCCTTATAATAGTCATTTTGATTAAGCAGATAGGTAAAAGAGTTGTACCTGTAAGGCTTCATAAAAAAATTGAACGGTATAGTTCGCTCAGAGTATTCTGGTTGCAGCATATTATGTCCAAGCCCGAATTGGCCAAAAACCTTTTCGCCTTTTTCAATATATCTTAAAAAATTAACGGCAATCTGTTTTTCCCTATAATTAAATTTGCCACCATGAGCGTATTTCACTGATTGATTTAAACTGAATAGAAAATTTAGAAACACAGTGTCGCTTATTTTCATCTCGAGAGCTGAAGATTGGAGATGGCGATTCCATTTTAACATAGTGTGGATACTCACATTTTTCATAGAAAACAATTTGACAGCCAAATCTACATTCTCCTTCAGTGGTTTTTGGAGGCTGGGGTTCTGATCAACTAATTTTAAAAATGACCAAAGAATTGGTTTTTCGTCCCAATAGGCATGCAAATCGATACCTATTACCCTAATAGATAGATTGTGTTGGATTTTAAACCTCCTCAACCAGCAGTAAAATTCGTATTCATCTTGCAATAAAACACCATGATAAACACTGAAGAAATTATCGATTTCCAAAAATTCCTTTAAAAACAGGCTATCCCCGGTCTCTAAGAAATAATTCACCCAATGCCCGAAATCGTAGCTTCTTTCTACTATAATAGCATTCAATGAGTTATTGCTGGCTAAATATTCTATCATTTTTTTCATCCGACCTGTATTCTCGCTGCGCCAATGCCATTCTGCAGTTAAAAAGAGGTCATAATCGGTAATAGTTGAATCTAGGAAAGTAAGATTATCAAGATTAAAACCTTTTGAAGAATATTGACTTGATGCAAGAAAAGAAAAGAATGAAAAAAGAGCCACTAAAATTAATCTCGACATGCTGTTAAGTATAATGAAAGTATAAATATAGATGCACTCGTAAAGAATGCATCTATCTATCATATTTTAAGGATTTTAATCATGCTCGTTACAAAAAATTGGGCGTGAAATATCCTGACTCCTGCACTTTTCAGTCGCTTGAGTGCATTTGGAACCAATTGATAAGAACCCCGGGGCACCACCTTTGAGAGAATTCATCTGATCGTCATTTAAGGTTACAATCGTTTCTTTGTTTAGGCTTAACCGCCCGTGTAATTCAATCTTTTTCATAATGTTTGGTTTTTAAAGTTAATAAATTTTGAGATGCATTTTTCAATTATAATATCTTCGCAACTTCCTAGTGCTTTATTCAGATTCATTTGGTGTCTCCCAAAATTGAATAACTGTTTTTTTTGAAAGTGATTGATTCAATTGATAATTGTTTCTCTGTATTCAAAGATAAGAGAAATACTTTAAAATAGGCATTTATGCCTATTTTTATTCTCATCTATATAAATTAACACTTGCAACTTTTCAGATTGAATTACAATGAAATCCGATTTTATAATAAAATATGGCGCTTGGTAAAGGCCTTGTGGGTTAATGAAGATTTAATCTATTTTATCTCGCTGTTAATAGATTTGCGCACATCCATGATGATATTCTGGGTTGTTGTCACTTTGAATAAGAAAACAGCTATTTCAGAAGAGATACGACTATGATAACAATAAACAATTGTCCCAAGAAGTATCTATTTCATGTATATATTGATTCAAAGCAATGCCGATTCCTGCAATCCCACTTAAAACATTGGTTTCGTAAATACCTCCTTCAGTTGTCCAAGATTTGTAGCCCGCATTTTTAATATCCTCTTGAGCGAAATTTAACGTTTCTAAAATCCAGTATTCGTATGCAACTCTAAATTCAAGTTTGCCGGTTAGGATATACATTCTACTATAAATAGCAGCTATGCCAGCCGTACCATGACATAATCCAGCATCTTTAATTCCGGTAAGAGGATAATCCTTTCTCACAAGAGTTTTTTCGCAAACAGATATTGCTTTTTTCTTAATTGATTCGTTCTTCAATGCTCTTCCGGCATACCATAAAGCTATGCTAATTCCTAAATCTCCATAGCACCAACCTAATCGTGAATTCTTGGGAGGTTCATCCAACGAAGACAAATTTGGAAATGATGCACTATATTCCATTGAGAGTTCTTCGGAAAAGTAAAATTCTAAATTCCTCTCTAATAGTTGTTGTGCTTTTAAATTCCCGTAACCCTCAATTATTTTAGACAAAATAATGATCGTACTAGCCATCCCATGAGCCAAACCGAGATTATAAACACCTGATCGCTTTTTATCAATAAGTAGATTCGACTTCCATGCGACACCTTTTTTCGGGATAACTATTTTTGTATTATCTAAGACATTAATGTAATCAGCAACTTTATTTTCAGCTTTATTCTGCAATAGAAAGTAATTTAAAATACCTTCAGCTCCATGCAAAAAATCAAAGTTTTTTCCATTTAGTGCTTTATTAAATGAAGAAGTTAAATAATTATCTGTATTAAAAGAAAAATAGTGTAGAAGATCTTTTAAATCTATGATGTTTCCGCGGTGTATGAGCATAAGACCACTCATAAATCCAGATATTCCATTGCAATGAAATGAGTTTAACTTTAATGTGTTATTCAGTATGGAGAAACTCTTTTCTATGGCGCACTCTAATAAAGCAATGTTCTCTACATCTCTTGTGCGTAGATAATTTAAATAATAAAAGAGGGAAATGCCCGGTTCGCCGGTAAGAAAACCCATTCTATAATTACTATTGTCAGATTTACTATTTGTAATTAAAGTTTTTCTAAGAATAATGTCTATTTCTGTTATTTTTTCGATTACCCGTGATGTCATTTACAATTATTTGGTTCATTATATTTTATCAATTGACTGCCTCTTACGTCCTTAAGAAAAATGTAGCCGTCAAACAATTCCTGCAAATCTTCTGATTGGATGGAACCCACAAAGCTCATACCCCCGGGTAAGTTCAGATTCGTTGCTTGTACGAAAACCCCTTTAGTAATTATTTTTTTGTATTTTCTCTCAATATTCTTTAGCTTGAGCTTAATTGGATAAGGTGGATTCATACCTATACTATAAGTTCCATCTATTGCGCTCAATCCAATAAATACTGATTGGTCTTTAATCGTTTGGTCGACATACATACCTATTGAGTTCAAGAATTGATGATTCCCATTTTTCGAAATATGGCCATCATATGCCCACACAATAGTCTTTTGATTGGGGTAAATTGTACTCATAGCATACATTAAGTTTGAAGCCATGGAACTATCCCGCCAGGCTGAAAGCAAGTTAAAGTATCCTCCATTAATCTTGTTCATTTCTTTTATCTGGCGAATTAATGAATTATTAGCCCAAAGCAATAGCTTCTGGTTAGGTATTTGTATTTGTTTTAATTCATTTACTGCTTCTTCATAATTATGGATTAAATGTTTGGCCAATGAGTCAAGATTTTCCCCCATTATGGATGTCTTTCTGTTGTTGTGGTAAAAATTCACCCTCTCAAAACGATACTTAAAATTATACAGACTATCCAGCGCGAAGAACTTATCTGCAAGAATATCATCCTTATAAATAATCTTGTAGAACTCCTTTTTTGGCGGTAGCGCATGTGAAACTAAGTCCATACCAGCGATATCTATTTGATTTTCTGATAAGTATTTCATCATATTACAATTACTTTCTGTTCTCCAGTATCCCATTAATGCTTGAGTCAGCATCTCCAAACTATTAAGAGTATCCCTGAGAATATTTGTTAAAGCCACCTCATGCACGCTTCCTTCAAAGACTACTAAATTGAAATCATGTTTTTCATGCAAGTATCTAATAATCCGGAATTTCATTTTATTAAAATCTTCAACTCCATGCTTGCTTTCTCCTAAGAAAACGATGCTTTTATTTGCAATTAGAGAGTCAATAAATACTAGATCAGCAAAGTCATTTGATTCTATTGAAAGGATGGGATTTATTGGACCTCGCTGACAATATCCAAAAGATAAGAAGTTGATTAGTAGAAAAAAAACAACTCCGAAGTAAAGAGAAAATTTTTTCATAAATAATAGATTGGGAACAGTCTTATCTTTAAATTAGTGGTTTTTGGACAGCATAAATAAATTAAAAAAAAGCACAATACTCACTCAAGTGCATTGTGCTTTCTAATTAAAAAAAAATTATTTAACACCCATCAACATAGACACACGTGTTCGCTGCACCTTCGCAGGTAGCATTATTTTGTGGCGTAGAATTAATATCTGTATCCGGTTCCTTGTTCCTACAGGATTTACCGAATAAAGACAGAAATCCTCCACCATTAATGTTTTTCATTTGATCCTCATTAAGAAGAGCAATTGTTTCTTTGTTGAGGCTTAACCGCCCGTCTAATTTAATCTTTTTCATAATATTTGGATTTTAAAGTTAATAATTGATTTCTAAGCAAATAATTCAACCTTGAATAACGAGCACCAGAAGCTTTCACTAGATCTGAAAGTAAATTAAAATTGTATTTACTGGCAGTCAAGTTTCTTGGCAAGTGCACACAAAGTTGTATTAGAATAAAATAGCTTGATTTAATTAAGCTATTAGTGAGGTGTATCTGCACTACAAAATATTCCACGAGTAACGTTATTACTATTACATCCACCGGATTTCATATTTGTACAGCATGCACCAATTGACATAAATCCACCCCCCTTGACTCCTTTCAACTGATCATCATTTAAGGTAGAAATTGTTTCTTTGTTTAGGTTTAGGCGCGTGTCTAATTTAATCTTTTTCATAATTTTTGATTTTTAAAGTTAATAACTATTTAGATGCGACTTCAACTAAAATGCTTCAATTACTTCCCTGAGTATAATTCGCAAATCTTGGTGTCTCCCAGAGGCGAATAATGGTTTTTTTGAAAGTGATTGGTTCAGAAAGCTATCGCTTAACGCGCACAAGTTAATAATATAATTTGTTATATAGGCAAATATGCCTACAATTATTTTCATAATCACCTTCATCTTCGCTATGTGGATATTCGCGAATCACATAGTTTTGTTATAAAGTTTGGAGAAAAGTTGAAAGAGAAAAGGAAATCTCTCAAAGTTACTCAAGCTCAATTGGCCGCGGATGCCAATATTGAAATTTCGCAAATTAGCCGAATAGAGCGCGGTGTCCTTAATACATCTATTGGCACTACATACATTCTCGCGGAAGCGTTAAAAATTCATGTGAGTGAATTGTTTATTGAATTGTAAGTCAAGGAAGTCTCTCTCATAGACTGGCAATTGGTTATTATGCAATTATCCAGGATCACATAGATAATGACATCTATCATTTCTTAATAGTTTATCAATGAATCTTTTGCGATACTGCCGAGTGTCAAATACGTCCGCAATTCTAACCAATCCATTTTCTTCCTCAACTGAATAAATAATTTTATAGGATTTATGTACAAGGTAGTGGTACGTAGTTTCCCGATCTTTTAAAAGATATTCTCTTTGTCCGATATATGGGCTTTTGCGAAGTATTTCCGGTTCACTTAAAATACCTCTAATAAGCCTTGCTGCAACTTTTAAACTCGCTTTTCTCTTTTAATGATCATAAATTTCATCCAGTTGAAATTCTGAAAATTCCGACCAAATGATTTCTAATTCCATCATTTATATTTCTTTAAAAGCTCAGAAGTCTTTTTAAATCGATTATTTTTAAAATCAGATTCTGACTTTTCAATCCTGTCTTTTAATTCTCCCTTGGTCATCTGATGCCTTAAAGTCATTTCAGTTTGATTTTTATCAAATATACAGAATTTCTGAGTGCTATTTGAGGAAAGACTCACTCGTCAATCAATCCGTAGATAATTATTGCAACACTAAAAACAGTACCAAATAAGAAAAAGGTCAAGCCTAATATTTAGACTTGACCTCTTAAAACTCTAAATAAACCAAAACTTAAAAAAACGAAATATAAAAATCAGGTGTCCAATACAAAATAGCATAAGCCGCACCAAAAGCAATAAACGAAATTACCAAAGCCCATACCCACGCCGGAATGGCCTTAGGCGTTTCGGATCCGCGAATTACAAACTGATCGTCTGTTTCGCTCCCGTAGGCGTTTATAGTAATTGGAATTTGCTGGGTTACTTCCTCGTTATCGTTTAATCCTACGAGCGAAATCGTAGGGCCGTTTCGCACTTTAAACGGAACAACTCGTACTCCTTCCACACCGCGAGATGAGCGTGCTACAATGCGCAGGGTATGAGATCCGTCCGGAATTTTTGTTGTATCGAGCTCAAACTTTACCGGTGGTGAAAATTCTGCAAAGGGTTGCTCTTCATCATCGAGATATACCTTTATTACTCTAGAATCTTTCATAGTCCAAGGCCTTGATTTAAAACAATATTCTTAACATGATCGGGGTTGTCTTCTTTGGGTTTAACCAAAAACTTAATGCTGTAAAATAACGACAAAAGCACGATTATGATGGCAATAATGGAAATTATGTAGTCAAAATCTCCTGCCGGGCCGGGACCGTGTGTTATGTTCTCCAGTCCCTTAGGTTGGTTTGCAGCGCATATTTCGCAGGCCAAAAGTGCTTTTGCAGCGAGGAGAAAAATAAAGGTGACCGAAAAATAACTGATAATCTTTTTCATAATCTTAAGGAGTTTGTGCATTCATAACTTCATCGCGAACTTTTGTAACCTGCTCTACCGTTACGGCCGGTGCATCATTGCCCCAGCTGCTTCGCTCATGCGTGGTGATGGCCGCAATTTCGGCATCGGTAAGCTGATCGGCAAAGCCGGGCATTACACCGTAATCTGTGCGGGCATCGTAGCCCTGAAGTATTATTTTTATGAGCATTGTCGGATCCTCATTATTCACAATTTGACTACCGGTCAAAGGCGGAAATGCTCCTGTAATACCTTTTCCAGTTGGTTGATGACAAGCAGCACATGTTGAATTGTAAATTTGCTTGCCATCAGGACGGTTAATCGATTTACCCGCATTGTCCGGATCAGGTCTTTCATTTGCTGTTAAAGGCGATTTTTCGCGAGCAGGAATAAATGGCTTATGCATTTCGCCGGGTATTTCGGGTTGCTTGAGCGATTGTAGATATGCTACGAGAGCTGCCGCGCCCTCACCCGCAACGACCTTTTTGCCGGGAGTGTTAAAAAACTGTTCCGGTACGGGAACAACTTTATCATCGTCAGTTAGCTTATCACTGTTTTTTATTTCAAAAAGCCATGGATAGGCCGGCATAATCGATTCACTAACAACGGTGCGTGGATTATATAGATGAAGTAAATGCCAGTCGGCAATAGGCTGGCGCAAACCTACATTAGTCAAGTCAGGACCGGTGCGCTCGCTTCCCAATAGAGAAGGGCTTTGTCGCCAGATGTCAAGTCGCTTCTTGGTGTAATAATAATCTGATGGCATGGATGGTCTATTTCCCCATACTTTATCCATTTCTATATTTCTAACCTGCTGTGAATGACATGCTACGCAACCTTCAGAGATATAAATGTTTAATCCTGTGCGTTCCAGTTCAGTCAAAGGTTCCTGATTTGGAAGAGGTTCGGTATTTTGCATTTGGTATGCAGGTACAACTCCAATCAAAATAGAGAGCAATAAGAATCCACCCACCGACATGATAACAAGCACTTTATGATTTCGATGAAAATTAAACATGGCCGTATAATTTAGTGTTTGAATTATCTGAAGTTTCAGTAGGAGCTATTGGGGTATTTGACGGTCTGGCGCGCACAATAATTATAAAGTTGATTGCAAAAATGATGTGCGAAATCAGCATCATGCTTCCTCCTACGGCACGCCAAACCCAGTATGGAGCCATAAGGGTAACTGATTCGATAAATGGACGGTTGTCAATCCAGCTTAACCCTTTCTCGGTCCCACCTACCATTAAGGATATCATGTATGAAAAGAGACCCACAAACGCCATCCAGAAATGCGCACCGACTAATATTTGCGGAGGTTCTTTTCCGGTGAGCTTCGGCATTATGGCGTAAAATGATGCCCAGAGAAAAAAGGCCACAATTCCATACATGGTCATGTGAGAGTGAGCAACATTAAAATCGGTGAAGTGCCATAAAAAGTTGGTGAATCTAAAAGCCTGGAAACTACCCTGACCAGAACCAACGAAGTAAAAAATGGCTCCTACGAGGAAGAACGGAAGTACATAACTTTTAGAAATGTGACTCCAGCTGCCACGCATGGTCATTAAGAAGTTTGTAGTTCCTGCGATAACAGGAATAAACATTCCCATACTAAATACTATTGCAATGGTTTGAAGCCACCATGGCAGAGGACTAAATACAAAGTGATGGGTGCCGATCATTGTATAAAACAACATTTGAGTCCAAAAAGCCAATACTCCCAATGAATATGAATAAATAGGCTTATTGAGTGATGCCGGCAAATAGTAATAGACAAGTCCCAGAGTGAAGGTCATAAACCACATTCCCACACCCATGTGCATGTAGTAACCCTGAATTACGGTTTCGCCCAGCCCGTTTTGAAAAAAGGGTAAATAACCAATTACCGATAAGATAATTGTCCAACCCAATGCTGCGAGAATAAACCAATTCGAAATGTAAATGTCTTTGATAGTACGCCGGGCCACCGTTTTATAAAAATTGATAAACGTAAGTATTAGTGCTATCATGAATAAAATCATGATTGGCCAGATATATTCTCTGTATTCGCCACCACCATTGTTTACACCGCTCATTAAAGCAATATTGCCAAGCACAACAGTAAGGTTGATAAGAACCCATCCGTACCAGGCCATTTTATAGCTGAATATTCTGGTGTTTGATGTTCGAGCAATAACGAAATAGCCCAGTCCTATCATTGCCATAGATGACCAACCCCAAAAAACAGTATTTGTATGTACAGGGCGCAGACGACCAAATCCGAGCCATGAGATGCTCTCCATGTCGGGCCAAAAGAATTTCATGCCTAAATACTGTCCTATTGATGTTCCAAAAACCAGCCAAAATGTTGCTGCTCCAAGATACCAAATCACGATCTTTCGCAATTCGGGAGAAACATCCAAACGCAGTTTCGCTTGCTGCTTCTCATCGAAGAGTGGATTGTTCGGATTGTCGGTTACCTTGCCAACCAACCCTTTTTTGTCCATCACTTCCACTTCGCTTCCCAGCTCTGCTCCGGTAAGGCTATATGAAAGTGCCTTTTTACGTGCTTCTAGAATTTCGTCAATTTCCTGTGTTTTTAAAGAATACAAGGTTTGCGTGAATTCGGTGTCTTTCTCCTGAGAATTCTTTTTTCGTAATTGATGTACGAAGGCGTCTATTCTGTAAAACACAATCAGAATACCCACTATCAGCACAATACCAATTAAAATTAGAGTGCCAATTACACCAGGACTTAAAAGCCATTGGTCTGTGGTGACTGTGGTGCTTTGAGCTACAATAAGCAATGGACTAAGTAAAAGTGAGCAGAGCAGTAACAGCGATTTCATAATCTTAATTTGATAAGTCGATATTAGGATAAGCATATCCGTTTATGCGCAAAGATTTGTTTTATTTAGGAGATATTAAAGCTTCTAATTGATTATTTTTATTCATTCTAAATAGCGGGGCTTAATTTATACTGTTTATATAATTATATATCATGTTGCAATACTGTCCTAAACGATTTCAATTTGCATAAAAATAGCGGCTTCTACTGACTTCCCGGTCCAATATTCGCGTTTTTCAAAAAAGGACCCCCTGATACTTTTGATTTTGCGGTGGATCGTTACATT
>NZ_JAAGVY010000016.1 GCF_010686655.1 Cryomorpha ignava
GAAAGTAAAATGGGTAAGCAAGTCAGGTAGGATTACTTGACTTGCCAATGCCTAAAAAAAACCTAAAGACAATTATTCAACAAATCTCAAACTTTAACTGTAGTCTAATTTATAGGGGGTCGGGACAGCCACGGAGACCATTACGAGCCAGACAGTAATCAAGAAAATCAATCTAAGAACGAAAACGATCATGCAATACATCAGCATTAAAAAATTTGCATTGGCCTGGGGAGTGGCAGGAGTTATATTCTACCTGGGCTGCATTATACTGATGGTCACAATAGGCCATGAAGGTACCATCTGGTTTTTCAACAGTTTGCTTCACGGACTTGATATCAGCTCTATCGTTAGAATGAACATACCCTGGACTGAAGCATTAATAGGCTTGGTAGAAACGTTTATTCTGGGTTGGCTATTTGGAGCGCTGATAGCAGCGGTTTACAATATCTCTTTTAACAAAAAGTACCAATGATTAAGTAAGGATAGTAGTGGATAAAAAATAAACAAATGAAAGATAAAACCGAAGTAGTAATTGTGACGGGAAGCAGTGGAATGATAGGCTCGACCTTAATTCATAAGCTAGCTGAAAAATACCATGTTGTTGGATTTGACCAGGACGGCTATCCTTTTCCGCCCGTGGAAGCAGAATGTGTATGTGTGGATCTCACCAGCGATGACCGAATGGACTTTGCATTCAAAAGAATTCGCTACGCCTATGGTAACAAAATAGCATCGGTTGTGCATCTGGCCGCTTATTATGATTTCTTAGGTGAACCCTCTGATCTGTATGATAAGGTGACTGTGAAAGGTACGGAGCGGATGCTGAAATACTTGCAGGATTTTGAAGTTGAGCAATTCATTTTTTCAAGCAGTATGTTGGTGTATAAACCTTCGTCCCCCGGAGTTCTCATCACTGAAGCATCACCTTTGGAACCCAAATGGGACTATCCGAAATCTAAAGTCACCACCGAAAAAGTAATGCATGAAAAACGGGGTGAAATTCCAATAATGCTAATGCGCATAGCGGGGGTGTATAGTGAAGAAGGCAGTTCAATTCCCATCACAAATCAGGTGCAGCGTATTTATGAAAAGCAAATTTCAGCACGGCTCTATCCTGCCAACACAGCGCATGGCAGCACTTATGTGCACCGTGATGATGTAATCAATGCCATTGCACTGGCCATTGAAAAAAGGAATGACGTTCCAAAGGAAGTCATATTGAATATTGGCGATGACGAAACCCTGACTTATCAGGAATTGCAGGACATAATAAGTACGGAAATTAATGGGAAGAAATCTAACATTATTCATATACCTAAATGGTTTGCCAAAGCTGGGGCATTTATGCAAAACCTATTTGGAAAAACCTTCATAAAACCCTGGATGATCGACTTGGCCAACGATCACTTTGAAATGGACAGTTCCAAAGCTAAAAAGTTGTTGGGCTGGCAACCCAAACACGGTTTGCGAGATACCCTGCCCAAAATGATTGAGAAATTAAAGGCCAATCCAGAAAAATTTTACAAAGACAATAAACTAGGGGAAAGCCCTGAAAAATGATGGCAGATCAACAGCATAAAATGGAAGGTATGGGTTCACGAGGTGTTACCCGACCGATGATGGACACGGAAGGCAATGAGCACATGGATATGAGTGCCATGAAAATGAGTACAGATGATCGCATGACAATGCTGAAAGAACACCACAAACAAACGCTCTGGGTGTACTGGGTCATTGTATTGTTGGGTCTTTGGATGATCACTTCCCCGCTCACTTTTGATTATGGAAAAAATGTAGTATCACCTGCCGGCGGAAGGCCTGTATGGTTGTCACTTAGTGATCGCATTGCAGCCATGTATTGGAGTGATATCATCAGTGGATTCTTACTGGTTGTTTTTGGTTGGCGGTCACTTAAGCCTAACCGACCTTATAGCGTTTGGATCATTTGTTTTATCGGGATCTGGATCAGTATGGCACCGCTGTTGTTTTGGGCACCAACCGCTGTAGCTTATTATAACGGAACCATGGTCGGAGCCTTAATTATTGCTTTATCTATTCTCATACCCGGCATGCCCAACATGATTACGTTTATGAAAATGGGAGGCAATGTGCCAACCGGTTGGAGTTACAATCCTTCAAGCTGGCCGCAGCGTGCTATTATGATTGGCCTGGCATTTATCGGGTGGCTGGCATCCCGCTATTTGGGGGCATTTCAATTAGGCTATGTAGATATTGCCTGGGATCCCTTTTTTGGCGACGGCACCTTAAATGTTTTGAACTCCGATATGTCGCATAGCTGGCCCATTTCAGATGCGGCACTCGGCACACTCGCCTACACGCTGGAATTTTTAATGGGATTTATGGGGGGAGCTTCCCGATGGCGAACTATGCCGTGGATGGTCACCTTTTTTGGTTTTTTGGTCATTCCACTAGGTTTGGTGAGTATATTCTTAGTGATTTCCCAGCCGCTTACGGTTGGCGCCTGGTGTGCCCTTTGCCTTTTTTCCGCCATTATTATGCTTCCCATGATTCCCTTACAAATTGATGAAGTAATAGCTATGTGGCAACACATGGTGCAACGAAAACAAAAAGGGGATTCGTTATGGAAAGTGTTTTGGAAAGGTGGCGATGCACTTTCTACTGAAAACGATCAACGTTCTCCTGAATTGGCAACATTTGTTGATAGCCCGTGGAAAGTTTCCAAATCATCATTATGGGGAATGACGGCGCCTTGGCAGTTAACAATTTCTGTATTTATTGGGTTTTGGTTGATGATTTCTCCGTTCGTTTTCAAGATGGGAATTGAAACATCCGGTGCCAATCTAAACCATTTGGGTGGAGCACTCGCGATCGTTTTGCGGTAGTAGCTATGGCTGAAGTACTTAGAGTCTTTCGTTATTTCAACGTTTTATTAGGCTTGGCACTGGTTGTGATGCCGTGGTTAGTAGAAGATAGCAATATGATACATACGATAAGCAGTAGTCTGGCCGGACTTATCATAATGGCACTTTCCTTTTCAAAAGGAAAAATCAAAGAAAAATATGGCCTTTGGGATAAATATGTGGTGTAAAAAGGATTTGTTAGTGAATATTATTGGGGAATTTTTAATTACACACAAAAGTTAATCAACCATCATGCGTAATGCCTTGCTCGTCATAATAACATGCCTTCAACTTGTCTCTGTAATAATGCATGGTCAGGCGAAAGAAATGTTTATTGAACAAATTGCAGGAAAAAAAATAGAACGTGAAAACTTTGACAAGAACGAACAGCTTTTAGGCAAACAAATTTTCATAATAGGAGATTTGAAGCACGATGGGGAAACGTATAAAGTAGATGTGGTTACAGAGTTGTACAATGAAAAGAGCCAACTAAATGAAAAATACACCACCACTTACCGCTGCAATCCCAAAGAGCTAGATGTATTATTGAACGTATTTCCATTTAGTGATCCGGATGATGAGAAGATAAAAGTGGAGGTAACCTCTGAAGATTTTAAGGATATGTATGATTTACGACGTGGGGGTGACTTAAAAGACATTCATTTGAAGATGAGCATAGAGTCAGGAGTGCTAAGCTTTTTTGGATCAAAAAGTCTAATTACGATTAAAAATAGAAACGAGAAAAAAGAAAACGGACAGATAAATATCAGCAGCAATGCTGTAGTTGAAGCTTATTTGATGGGCATTAAGATCAAAACGATCAATTTTGAGATAGAAGAGTATCTTACAGAAGATTATGGTTTACAACAACAGAAATTCACAGAGGATACTGGAGCTTATTTTACTATGAGTTATGGTGGCGAATACTGATGACTAAATTTTGCTAAACAGAAGTTATGGATACTTACAAAAAGAATAGTTTAAGTTTAACCGGAGCAGTGGCGCTTGGTACTGGAGTGATGATAGGTGCTGGTATTTTTGCTTTGCTCGGTCAGGTGGCTGAGCTTTCCGGAGCTTTGTTTCCCTTAGCTTTTTTGGTAGGAGCCGTCATCTCTGCTTTTAGTGCCTATACTTATATCAAAATGTCCAATGCTTTTCCATCAGCCGGTGGCATTGCCATGTACCTAAAAAAGGCCTATGGTCCGGGTACAATCACTGCCGCGGGATCGCTATTAATGGCTTTTTCAATGGTGATTGGTGAAAGTTTGGTAGCGCGCACATTTGGAACATATACTTTACAGCTTTTTGATGTACAGAAAAATAGTGTTTGGATACCTATTTTGGGTGTATTACTATTAGTCGTTGCCTTTTTGGTTAATATTTCTGGTAATAAGGTGATTGGCCGCTCTTCTCTGATATTGGCAGTTATCAAAATAGGAGGTCTGGCCATTTTCGCCATTGGTGGCCTGTGGGCAGCAGGCTTCTCGTTTTCTGAAGCCTTGCCTTCATCTATCTCTGGTGACCATACGGCAACCAGTTATATAGCGGCTTTGGCTTTTACCATTCTGGCTTATAAAGGCTTTACCACTATTACAAATAGCGGGGGTGAGATTGAAAAGCCAAATAAAAATGTGGGTCGTGCCATTATCATTTCGCTCTTTATTTGCACGTTGGTGTATTTACTCGTGGCTTTGGCAGTATCAGCAAATTTGACAATCCCGGAGATTAAAGCCGCCAAAGATTTTTCACTGGCAGAAGCTTCTAAACCTGCATTTGGAAAATACGGCTTATGGTTTACTGTGGGTATTGCCATTGTAGCTACTATTTCAGGGGTCATTGCCAGCATATTTGCCGTTTCGAGGATGACTGCAATGCTCACTGAAATAAAACTAATCCCACACAAACATTTCGGAATGCCAGGTGGATTGCAAAAGCACATGCTGGTTTATACTGTAATTATTGCCATTACCCTCACGGCATTTTTCGACTTAACCCGTATCGCTTCTCTGGGAGCTATTTTTTACTTAACCATGGACATAATACTCCAGTGGGGTGTACTAAAAAATCTTAGAAAAAAAGTAAAAATTAATGGCGCAATCGTTATTGCTGCCATTCTACTTGACCTACTAGTATTAGGCGCATTTCTCTGGATCAAAGCTTCCACCGACATTTTAGTAATAGTGGTTTCCGTAATACTGATGTTTTTAGTATTTGTTGGAGAAAGGTGGTTTTTACAATGGAAATCAGATGAAAAAGAATAAAAAATAGAAAGTATGACTAAAGCAAATAGCAAGGCATCTTACGACACATTGAGCGAAGCTACTAACGCATTAATAAAGGAAGGATATGTAGAAGACCTCAATCTGAAACCTGACTGCCTGGAATGCCTCACTTCCAAACTACAATTGCACCCGGAAGATTTTGAAGTGGATGCTTTTTATCGGTTTGAAGGAATGAGTAACGCTGATGATAATAGCATTGTGTATGCCATCACCGGTAACAATGGCACTAAAGGCATATTGGTTGATGCTTATGGGGTATACAGTAGCAGCCTCAATGAAGCAATGATTCAAAAACTTAAAATGACCGCTTAATGATTGAGCTAATAAAATATCCACGCTTCCGCCAAAACAAGCTGATAGAACTGAGGCTAAAAAAGCACTGAGAAAGGAATGAGCAACCGAGCCTGTAATGAAGATAAAGCGTGTTGATCATATAGCGATATTCGCGTTGAATGCGCAGTTGATCAAGAAAAGCATAAATAGAAGTTAGACATGAATTTTAATTTGAACCTATTTATCACTCCGGTTATCGCGCTCGGCCTCGTGCTATTAGCGTATTTTTATTCTAGAAAAAGGGTAGAAAGCCACCCGGCTTATCACAAATATTTGATACTGGTAGGCAGCCTTGCCTTTTTCTTTAATTGGGCATGGGAAGTAACTCAAGGTCCACTCTATGCAGGGTTTAAGTTTGATCTGGCACACATCAGTTTTTGCGGACTGGCCTCTGTTGCCGATATGCTCATGGTGTATGCACTATTGTTTGGTTTTGGCCTCATATACAAGGATGTATTTTGGATCAAAAAACTAACCATACGAGGTGTTTTGTGGTTGATGCTGGCGGGATGGCTGGGAGCAATCCTGGCGGAGATACGCCATACTTCAGCAGGCAACTGGGCTTATGCGGATGCGATGCCCTTACTTCCGTGGGTGGATGCCGGGCTTTTACCGGTGCTACAGTTCACCCTGCTTCCCACCATCATATTTTTTCTCACGAAAAAGATTGTGAAATTCGACACATTGAAACAATCGAAATGAACACTCTGTGTGGAACTGCTAAATTTGTCTATACAAAATCCTGCAAACACTAAAAGTCAGGAAAATAAAAAGGATGAAACTTAAAACTAACCTATGGAAATTTATTTATACATAGCCATTTGTCTTTTAATAATTGTGGCTTATGATTTTTTCTTTACCGTTATTTCTATTAACGGAGCAGGTCTTATAACGTCCATGATCTCTAAAGGAATAGCCAGATGCTTTCTTTGGATGAACACCAAAGCTGTTAACAGAACCATTTTACGATTTTCGGGTGTTGCCATAATACTTGCTTTAATATGTTGGTGGCTTGGTGCACTTTGGATTGGATTTTTCTTGTCACTATTATCTGACCATACTGCAGTCATGGATGCCAGTAGTGCAACAGCAGCTCCAACGATAGATAAATTTTATTTTAGTGGCTATATGCTTTCTACATTAGGGAATGGTGATTTTGTACCTGGATCATCGGGCTGGAAGGTAATGACAGCGATATTCTCTTTTTCGGGTTTCATTTTTATTACTACAGGTATGACTTATCTTATTTCAGTATCATCAGCTGTATTACACAAAAGGTCACTGGCTTTATTTATAGCCAACCTGCTGTATGTGAAAGATGAAGGCGATAAGGTTCAGGCTGTCATTAGAAATGGAGATCAGCTTCGAAACATGATCAATAAACACAATCAAAATCATCTAGCCTATCCTATTGTACATTATTTCTATAGTACAGACGAAACTACATCTCTTGCACCTAACCTGGCGCGCATAGATCAGCTATTGGTAGATGCGCTTAAAAACAATGTTGATAGTAATACCCTGCACCCACTATACCACTCTATGAACAGCTACCTACATACGGTGAATGGCACTTTCGTAAAAACGGTGGGTACGTTATCCGAAAATGAGAATGACAAGCTTGCCGATAAGGATATTCGAAAAGCACTCTTTAAGGATATCTTGAAAAGTGATGGATGGGATTCTGACATCTTGAAAACGACGTCAGGTTAAGTAGAAAAATATTTTCAAAATATGTTTGTGTGAATATGTCATGCAATTAGACAAGTGAAAAAACGACATTCCTTGCAATTCCTTACATTGCAAGAAGATTTGAGTAAATGAAATCAAACAATAACGAGATTATGAAAACAATTATATGTTTACTCATTATAACGGCAAGCAGCTTGTCGCTATTCTCTCAGGATAGTGAGCCTTGCTATTTTGACCAGGTAACGAATAAAAAATCCTTATTGGAATCTGAACGTCAAATTCAGGCGAAAATAAATCAGCGATTAATCTCCGGAAATGAGAGATCTTCATCAGATAGTATTCGAACGATTCCTGTGGTTGTACACATTATCCATAATGGCGGTATAGAAAATATTTCTGAAGCTCAAGTGCAAAGTCAGATTCAAGTCCTTAACGAAGACTTCGGGAAAATTGCTGGCACAAACGGTGATGGCAGCGGCGTAGATACAGAAGTACGCTTCTGTATGGCAAAAATAGATCCTGATGGCAACTGCACAAATGGAATAGTAAGGGTAAAATCTCCGCTTAGCAACCATCAAGCTTATCAGCGCCCATTGCTCAAAGCACTTAGCTTTTGGGATAATACCCGCTATTTAAATATTTACATTGTAAAGAGCATCAACGGTAATGTTGGTGGTTATTCTTCATTTCCAGGTGGCCCGCCAGATGAAGATGGAATAGTTGTGAGACATAACTTATTTGGAAATATGGGAACAGCATCTGCTGGCCTTGGACGCACAACAAGCCACGAAGTTGGTCATTGGTTTGGACTTTATCACACTTTCAATAATGGTTGTGGTACAGACCCTTGTACAGATGGAGACTACGTATGTGATACACCACCACAGGCCGGGCCGAGTTACACTTGTGTTAACCAAAACACCTGCTCCAATGATATGCCAGATTTAAATGATTTGAAAGAAAACTATTTGAATTACACACCGGATGCGTGTCAGAGTATGTTTACTGCCGGACAGTCGGAACGAATACATGCTACACTCGACACCATTCGTACAGAAATTTGGCTCGCAACAAACCTTGTGGCTACGGGGTGTGATAGTAATTATGTTGCCCCCGAAAATTGTCCTATTGCGGCTGATTTTGTTACGCTCAACACAGATATATGCAATGGAAATAGTGTGTATTTTATGGATAAGTCGCTTAATAACCCAACGAGCTGGCAATGGACCTTTACAGGTGGCGAACCGGAAAGTTCAACGGAACAAAACCCAACTGTTACATACAATTCTGTTGGTACTTTTGCTGTAAAACTGGTCGTTTCTGATGGAATCAGCAGCGATAGTCTTGAGACAACGGGTTACATCACGGTAAGTGTACCAGGTACAGGCGACGCTCTTGGATTTGAAGAAAATTTTGACAGCGGTATATATCCCCCTTCCAACCTGATTATTAATAATCTGGATGGTGGCATAACCTGGGAGTTGGATTCGATGGCATCGGTTTCAGGAAATTATTCCATCAAAATCAACAATCTCATTAATACGAATTATGGCTCTACAGACGAACTTGTATTGCCTTACTTAGATCTAACTACCGCTAATCCTGATTCAAACGTTTATATGAATTATAAATGGGCTTACGCTAAATCCGATCCAACTTTTTCGGATGAAATGCTGGTTTTGCTCTCTGTAGATTGTGGTGTTAATTACAGTCAGATATTTTACAGAACTCAAAATGGATTAACAACTGGGCCCGTCCAAACAACGCCGTTTGTTCCCGATTCTTCCCAATGGAAAAATGCGCATATCTCGCTCAATAGTTACCGCGATGAACCTTACGTACAGCTTAAAATTGTAAATGTTACTGATGGGGGAAACAACCTGTATATTGACAATATAAATGTGGTCGGGGGCACTAATTTCGCTACCCATATAAATGAAGTACCAAATGATATATCTAATCTTAAACTTTATCCAAACCCTGCCACAAACAAGGCTACTCTGGAATATTCGCTTGCGCAGAAAAGTAAGGTAACCATCGGAGTCTATAATCTACAAGGGCAATTAATGCGCTCATTAAATGACCAGAATATGACCCAGGGAAACCACAATATCACCATCTCAACGGAAGGGTTTGAACAAGGAATTTATTTTATAAAAATTCAAGCAGCAACAACGCCTAAAACAATGAAACTTGTAATTCTGAATAATTGAAAGCTGTAGAATGCTTGATGATTACATAATTCAACAACAAACACACATAATCATATAACACCCCTTTAATTTACAAAACGTATATTTGTACCAATGCGCAAAGCCATCGCCATATCACTTTCGTTTATCCTGTTGCTCAGCAATGTGGGGTTAACGCTTGCAAGCCACTATTGTGGCGGAAAAGTGGTGGAGTCGCAGTTTATGATTGGCGCAAAAAATCTGGATTGTGGAATGCCAGATATGGACACAACTTGCGCGAATGACGATGCTGCCAATACGGTTCAGTCCATTCCATGTTGTGAAAATCACTACACGACCGCAAGTATCAAGGATGGTTTTACCGCAACAAGCCTTAGTCCTATTCCAAACGCCATTTTTATTCAGGCCTTTGTAGCCACTTTTATTGATTTCACATTCGCCCGCGAATCTCTAAGGGACGATTTTTTCACTTACCTGCCCCCGGTCACACAACCCGATATTACTATTCTTTTTCAGGTTTTCCGTATCTGATTTGATGATTAATTAGTGTTTCGCAATAAGCCGATATTCCATCGCTTTTGCTTCATTATTTTATTTCATCAAATCATATTTTCATGCTGAATAAAATCATTCGCTATTTTTTAGAGAATAAGCTGGTTACCATTCTTATTCTGATAGCTATTGTAACCTGGGGAATTGTGGTTTCTCCTTTCAACTGGGATACCGGTTTTTTACCGAAAGACCCTGTACCAGTAGATGCCATTCCCGACATTGGTGAAAACCAACAAATTGTTTTTACCCAATGGCCCGGGCGTTCGCCACAAGACATTGAAGATCAAATTTCGTATCCGCTCACCACTTATTTATTGGGTATTCCGGGAGTGAAAACGATCAGAAGCTCTTCCATATTTGGATTTTCGAGTATCTATATCATCTTTTCGGAAGATGTGGAATTCTATTGGTCGCGTTCCCGAATTCTGGAAAAGCTAAGTTCTATTCCCGCAGGACTCTTGCCCGATGCGGTTAATCCAACACTGGGTCCAGATGCAACCGCACTGGGGCAGGTATATTGGTACACTATTGAAGGACGCGATAAAGATGGCAACACTACGGGTGGCTGGGATCTCCACGAAATTCGCACCGTCCAGGATTTTTACGTGAAGTACGGACTCAACGCCACTGAAGGTGTTTCGGAAGTGGCTTCCATTGGTGGATTTGTGCAGGAATATCAGATAGATGTAAACCCGGATGCTCTGCTCGCCTATAAAATACCGCTTGAAAAAGTGATGATGGCGGTGCAAAAATCCAATAAAGATGTAGGCGCCAAAACCATCGAAATCAACAAAGCCGAATACCTGGTACGCGGACTCGGGTATGTAAAAAACATAGAAGATATTGAAAAAGCAGTAGTGGCCGTGCAGGACAATGTACCTGTGCGAATAAAAGACATTGGCAAGGTTAGCCTTGGGCCAGCAGCTCGTAGGGGCTTGCTCGATAAAGGTGGCGCCGAAGTAGTAGGTGGTGTGGTAGTTGCCCGTTACGGCTCCAATCCGCTGGAAGTAATTAATAATGTGAAAGGCAAAATTGCAGAAATTGCTCCCGGACTGCCCAAAAAGATTTTACCAAATGGTGTGGAAAGCCAGCTTACCATCATTCCTTTTTACGACCGGACGGAACTCATTCAAGAAACGATTGGCACGCTCGAAACTGCCCTTTCGCACGAGATACTTATCAGCATAATCGTTGTGCTTATTTTGGTTTTAAATCTGCGTGCATCCATCATTATTTCAGGTCTGCTGCCGGTAGGCGTATTGATGACGTTTATAGTTATGCAATATTCGGGGGTAGATGCCAATGTGGTTGCCCTTTCGGGGATAGCCATTGCGATAGGAGTCATGGTAGATGTGGCCATTGTGTTTATAGAAAACATTCTGCGCCACCTGGACATGCCCGAAAACAAAGGCGTGCGCGGTAGGGAACTTCTCGAAGTAATTTATGAAGGAACCACAGAAGTAGCATCGGCTATTATCACCGCTCTCGCCACTACTATTGTGAGTTTTATTCCCGTTTTTGCGATGGAAGCGGCAGAAGGAAAGCTGTTTAAACCTTTGGCTTTCACCAAAACCTTTGCATTGCTCGGGGCTCTTGTACTCGGTCTGGTGGTGCTTCCGGCATTGGCGCATATCCTTTTTGGAATTAACTACGACAAGAAAAAAGTGCGTCGCTTTTGGAGTAGCCTGTTGATTGCTTCCGGACTTGTTGTGGCCATCTATTTTGGAACACTTTTGCCGCTGGCACTTTGTTTAATCGGTATAAACGGATTGCTCGAGAAAAAATGGCCGGAGCGGTATGAAAAGTTTCCAAATTATATAAATCTCGCACTTACGGTTTTTGTGGCTTCGTTTTTTCTTACCAAAGAATGGATGCCCCTTGGCGTTGTAAATAGCCTGCTTGTCAACTATATTTTTGTGCTTTTTCTAATCGGAATTATCTTGGCGGCCTTGCTCTCTATCGTCCGTTTTTACGCGCCTGTTCTTAAGTGGTGTTTGGCCAATAAGGGCAAGTTTATGCTAATCCCTTTGTTCACTTTACTGCTGGGTATTTTGGCTTGGAAAGGTTTTGACAAGTCTTTTGGTTTTGTGGCCAAAGGCGGCGAAAAAATAGGGTGGAATATACGCGACACCGGATTTTGGGAAACATCTTCGGATTTCTTTCCGGGAATAGGTTCAGAGTTTATGCCTTCGCTAAATGAAGGTAGCTTTTTGCTGATGCCCACATCCATGCCCCACTCGGGAATGGAGTACAACAGAGAAGTGTTGGGGCAAATTGATATGCTCGTCAGCGCCATACCCGAAGTAGATATGGTGGTGGGAAAACTTGGGCGTGTTGAGTCTGCGCTCGATCCGGCACCAATCTCGATGTTCGAAAATGTAATTAATTACAAGCCCGAATATATGCTTGACCAAGATGGACATCGTCGAAGGTTTAAAGTGGATAATCAGAATAGGTACATAACGACATCCGGCGACAGCCTAACCAATGAAAATGCGCTGAAAGCAGATTTGACAGACGTCGATCTTATTCCCGACGAACAAGGAGAATATTTTCGAAACTGGCGTCCCGAAATTAAATCGCCTGATGATATCTGGGACGAGATAGTCCGCGTGACTAAAATACCCGGAGTAACATCCGCCCCAAAATTACAACCTATTGAAACTCGGCTTGTGATGCTTCAAACGGGAATGCGTGCACCCATGGGAATAAAAGTCTACGGCCCAAAACTGGAAACAATTGAAGCTTTTGGTCGCGAACTTGAAACGATCTTAAAAGAAGTGCCTTCGGTAAAAGCCGAAGCCGTTTTTGCGGATCGGATTGTAGGAAAACCCTATTTGCATTTAAATATAAACCGCGAAGAGATTTCCAGATACGGTTTGAATGTGGCCGATGTACAGCAAACTATTGAAACTGCAATTGGTGGTATGAAAATAGGTTCGACAGTAGAAGGCAGGGAGCGCTTTCCGATACGGGTGCGCTATCCGCGTGAACTCCGCGACGATCCGGAAGCACTCAAGAAAATAATGGTTGCTACTCCCACAGGTGCACAGATTCCAATGGGTCAGCTGGTTGATTTTGAGTACAAACGCGGCCCACAAGCCATTAAAAGCGAAAACACTTTTTTAACGGGATATGTACTTTTTGACAAGCGGGAAGATTTTGCTGAAATTGATGTAGTAAACAGCGCTCAAGCGGCCATTCAAAATAAAATTGATACCGGTGAGCTTACCGTTCCTGCGGGGATAAGCTATAAATTTTCAGGAACTTACGAGAATCAAATTCGGGCAGTTAAGCGCCTTTCAATTGTGATTCCAATAAGTTTGCTCGTCATTTTCTTGCTGCTTTTCTTCCAGTTCAAAACCGTTATCGCATCGTCTATTCACTTTTCGGGAGTTTTTGTTGCGTTCGCTGGGGGGTTCATAATGCTCTGGCTCTACGGCCAAGGTTGGTTTATGGATTTTTCTATTGCAGATATAAACATGCGTGAGCTGTTTCAAATGCATACTATTAATTTAAGTGTGGCAGTTTGGGTAGGTTTTATAGCCCTTTTCGGGATAGCTACCGATGATGGGGTGATTATGGGAACATACATCCATCAGGTATTTGAAAAGAGAAAACCCGACACCATTACAGAAGTTCGCGATTCGGTGCTCGAAGCAGGCCAAAAAAGGGTTCGACCGGCAATGATGACGACTGCTGTGACGATTATTGCGCTACTGCCCATACTCACATCAACAGGAAAAGGTGCAGACATCATGATTCCTATGGCGATACCCACTTTTGGTGGGATGACCATTCAGATCATGACCATGTTTGTGGTTCCCGTTTTACAGTCTTACTGGCGCGAAACGGTCATCCGAAAACAAGAACGCAGAAGTTTGAATGCCGAAACACAAAACCTAAAATTGAATTGATATGATCTACAAAGGACTAAAATCAACACGCATATCGATGAGCAGGTTTAATTTTTATAAAATGATGACTTTAAAAGGCTTCCTATTCGCATTAACAGTCTTCTTTTCAGCGCAGTTAAGTGCTCAGACTCTGGAAGATTATTACCGAATAGCGGCAGAAGACAATCCCGGTTTAAAGGCCAAGTACACCGATTTTGAAGCATCGCTGGAGCGCGTTGTGCAGGTAAATTCCCTGCCCGATCCTACGTTTTCTTTTGGCTATTTTCTCTCACCGGTAGAAACACGCGTAGGGCCACAGAGAGCTAAGTTTTCGCTTTCGCAGATGTTTCCGTGGTTTGGTACACTAAGTGCTCGTGGCGATGTTGCTACGCTGAATGCAGAAGCCAAATATCAGGCTTTTCTGGATGCCCGAAATGCGCTTTACTATCAAGTTTCTGCAATCTATTATCCGCTTTATGAATTGCGCGAATTGCAGGAAATTGAAGTTGGAAATATCCGAATTCTCGAATCTTTCAAAACAATTGCCACAAGCAAATTTGAAAATGGAAGTGGCAGCCTGGCCGATGCACTGCGCGCGGATATAACCCTTCAAGATGCAATTGTGGAACTTGCAATTTTGCAAGAAAAGGAAAATGGAATGCACGCTGCATTTAACAAGCTGTTGAACCGACCGTACAATGCTGCCATTGAAATATCAGACACGCTAACGGTTCAGAATGCACCCATCGTGTTTCAGCCAGATTCGATACTCTCTCGCAATCCATCTTTGGCTTCACTTTCGCTTCAGGCACAAGCCGCCGAAGCGCAACAAATAGCTGCTCAAAAACAGGGGTTGCCTGCTTTTGGCGTTGGGATAGATTATGTTTTGGTCGATAAACGCACAGACATGGACATGCCCAAAAACGGTCAAAATGTTTTGATGCCCATGGTTACGATGAGCATTCCGATTTTTCGGGGAAAGTATAAGGGAGCCATTCGCGAAGCAGAATTATTACAGGAGTCGTTTGAATTAAAAAAACAAGACTATTCAAATTCTCTGCTTTCGTCGTTTCACAAAGTTCAATTTGACTTAAAAAAACAAACGGATCTTATCGCGCTCTATCGCCGGCAGGTTGTAACAACGCAGCAAACTATGAACCTGCTTTTATCGGCTTACGCCAATAGCGGGAATGATTTTGAAGACGTATTAAACATTCAGAAACAGCTCTTGAAATATCAGCGAACGTTAGTAAACGCTTTGGTACAATACAATATATCCTTTGCAGAAATGGACTACATAATGTCTCGCAACAATTAAATTTTAGATCATGAAAAAAACACAAAATATAAAAGTCGCAATAGCAATAAGTATTGCTTTGATTGTGGGGATTGGCATTGGTTCTTTTTTCAGTTCATCTGGAAATACTGAAACAGTAGCTGATAGCGATGGTGTGAACGCAACTGTAGAAGTGCAGGACGAAGTATGGACATGTTCTATGCACCCACAAATACGACAGCCCGAACCGGGAGATTGCCCAATATGCGGCATGGATTTAATCCTTCTGGAAAGTGATGGCAATAGCGGTATGGATCCAGATGCCATTGCCATGACGCCAGCCGCCATGAAGCTTGCCAGAGTTGAAACGCAAATTGTAGGCGGTGGATCTGCAAATGAAAAAACGCTTAAATTAAACGGGAAAATAACCGAAGATGAGCGCCTGGTTTATGTTCAATCCAGCCACATTCCCGGAAGGATAGAAGACTTGAAAATAAACTTTACAGGCGAGTACGTTTCCAAAGGAGAAGTTATAGGGCGCATCTATTCTCCCGATTTGGTTACCGCGCAACAAGAACTTTTCGAAGCCCGAAAAATTAAAGATACCCAGCCCGCCCTGTACAATGCAGCTATGCAAAAGCTCAAAAATTGGAAAATTGGCGAAAGCACTATTCAGAATATTATGAGTGCCGAAAATATTCAGGAAAACTTGCCAATTACTGCCGGTATCTCGGGATATGTTACTGAAAAACTGGTAAATCTTGGTGATTATATCGGCCAAGGCCAGCCACTTTACAAAATAGCAAACCTGTCTGAAGTATGGGTTATGTTTGATGTATACGAATCTGAAATGCAATGGGTTAAAAAAGGTGATAAGGTAGATTTTACTGTGGCTTCCCTTCCGGGGAAAACATTTTCGGGAACCATTGATTTTATCGATCCAATAATTAATTCAGAAACCCGAGTGGCGAAGGCAAGGGTTTCTATAAAAAATCCCGACAACCAGTTAAATCCGGAGATGTTTGTAAGCGGTGAAATTAAATCCCAACTTTCTGGAAATACTGAAATTGCCGTACCCAAAACAGCAGTAATGTGGACTGGAAAACGATCTGTTGTTTACGTAATGCAGCAAACAGAAACTTCCACGACCTTTCAAATGCGCGAAGTGACTTTAGGAGCTGCACTTGGCGACAGCTATTTAATAACCGATGGCCTTAAAGCCGGTGAAGAAATTGCGGTAAACGGAACATTTAGCATAGACGCGGCCGCACAACTTGCCGGCAAGCCAAGCATGATGTCGCCCGATGGTGGTGCTGCAACGACCGGCCACAACCATGGGAGCACGACGACAGCAAACGAAAGTGATAAAACCGTAAAGGAAAAAGCCGATCCCGAAACGGTTGCTGCGTTAGACAAAATCGTTGATGGGTACCTGCAACTAAAAACCGCTCTTGTAAATGATGATTTTGCCAAAGCGAAAACCGCCGTAGAAAAATTAGACAAGCAAATGACAAATACTTCTATGAAAAGCTTCAAAGGCAAATCGCATGATGTCTGGATGCAAGAACAGGTCGAGATTCAAGGTGCTTTAAAAAAGATGACCGATATAGATTCGGCCAGGGGTCAATTAGAAACAGTTTCTGAAGGTATCCTGAAATTACTAAAGGCAACCAACTATTCTGGGCGAACGATTTACGTGGATTTCTGCCCCATGGCAAATGACAACCAGGGCGCAATATGGCTCAGTACCGAAGAAGAAATCGAGAATCCATATTTTGGAAGTGCAATGTTGGGGTGCGGAGAAATACATGAGACAATTGAAAAATAATATGCGCTCCGCCGACTGGAAGGAGTGCGTATGTATGGGCATGCGCCTTGCGGAATTTATGGAACACAATAAGCATATCGTCTGTATTCTGCATTAAAGCTAAAATAATTGATCTTAAAAAATAAATGAAAGAATGTTGTAAAACGGGCGACGAAAAAGCCCCTTCAACTTTTAAAAAAATTACCAGCCGGATTGTTTGGGGAATTGTGATTCTCATAATAATCAGCCTGACTATCATACAAATATTTAATCTTTAATAACGTCTGATAAACGGACACAAAAACCAAATAAAATGAAAAAGTCAATTTTTATGTTTGCCTTAGCGGCAATGACAGTAACAGCCTGCAACAGCCAGACAGGTAAAGAAGAACACGGAACAGAATCGCATAGCGATGAAATGATGCATGATGAACATGACGGTGATCACGACCAAAAATCTGACAAAAAGATGGCCAATACCGAATCAATGCAAATCAAAAAATCTGATGCTACTGCACCTTTGCTTTCGGCATATCTTGATATGAAAGATGCGCTTGTAAATGATGAATCATCAAAAGCGGCGAGCGAAGGCAAAAAACTTTACAAGGCAATTGAAAGCTTTGATGTGGAAGCAAATGCAAACGGTCAAAAAGATGAAGTTGTCGAAATTTTGGCAGATGCAAAAGAGCACGCCGAGCATATTTCTGCTAATGACGGAAATATTGGACACCAGCGCGAGCATTTTGAGACGTTGAGTATCGATATGAAAGATCTGATTGCCATAGCTGGGGCAGACCGGGAACTCTATCAGGAATATTGCCCAATGTACAATGATGGCCAAGGTGGAATGTGGCTCAGCGACAATAGCGAAATACGCAATCCTTTTTATGGAAGCAAGATGCTGAAGTGCGGTAAGGTTCAGGCGGAAATCACTTTAAAATAGTGTCTGTCCATAAAGCCCGCTATCGGCGTTGCACTTTTTTCGAAAACAGTCATTGACAAGGGTCAACTCCTTGATTTTCAAAAATGCGTGCGCCTTGCTATCGGACTTTCTTGCTCAGACACTTGAGTGAGCTTAGTGGATCACATGCGCGCAGAAAGTAATTGTCAGATTTCAACCAAGACGAAAATTTGCGCATTTGTCGATCAAATGTCTGGAGATAAGGGAATGTGGTGGAGAAGATTCAGCATTGTGAAAATCTGCTAATCAACTTCCTACCCGCGCCCTGTGCATTCCTCTCGGCGAAAGGCCTCGTCGGATGCAGAAGGGCGCCAACGCGCGCTTCATGCATAAGAGCAACTCACATCATGGAGAGCAAGGCCGCCACCATGTACTTGGATCATTAAATCAAAGGTTTCAAATGGAACGATGAACTGTGCGGTGGGCGCTCCCCTATAGGGGCTGGGGGCGCGTGTGGGCTTTGATAATAATACTTTGAAATAAGGTGGTAGAAGATTCAAAAGTTGAATCTTCTACCACTACTCCAAGTCAAAATTCACCAATATGAAAAAGCTAAAAATCATCTTAATAATCGCCATAATCATCTTTGCCGGAATACAATTTATTCCCACAGAAAGGAATATATCAAATGAAGTACCCGAAACCGACTTTATAAAAATGTACGACCCACCCGAAAATGTGGCGAACATATTGCAAAATGCCTGTTACGATTGCCATAGCAATAATACAGCTTACCCTTGGTACAATAAGGTGCAGCCGGTGAGTTGGTTTTTGGAAGGACATATTAATGAAGCCAAGGAGCATTTGAATTTTAGTGAATTTGGGCAATTAAGCGATCGGAAAAAGCGGAGCAGAATAAAGTCTATCGCAGGTCAGATTAAAGATGGCGAAATGCCGCTATTCTCTTATAAAGTACTTCACAAGGAAGCCCGTCTTGATTCTGAAGCGCAGGCATTGGTGATAGAATATATGCAAAACCTGAAAATATAAACCCCACCAAAGACTAAGAGCAATGGAGACAATTTATATTAAAAGCATGGTTTGTCCGCGGTGCATTAAAACGGTGGAATCCATTGTTTCAGGTTTAGGCTATTCAGATGCCGTAGTTAAGCTTGGCTATATTGAAAATGCAAGTATTCGCTCGTTTATAGAACTTGATAAAAGGCTTAAAGAAGAAGGTTTTGAGCGATTGGTCTCCAATAATGAAATCATTTGCGAAAAGGTAAAACTCGTTTTGATTGATCTCATTACCAATGCGAATTTGGATGAGCTTAGCATGAATATATCTGATTACATCTCTGCGAAAGTTGAAATGCCTTATTCAACTGCGGCCACTTATTTTAAAAAGACTTGTAATCATTCTGTAGACAGTTACTGGCAAGCGCTCCGCATGGAAAAAGCAAAAGAATGGTTGAGCTATGAAGATCATACAGTTACAGAAATTGCCCAAAAGGTTGGGTATAATTCTCTACAATCTTTTAGCAAAGCTTTCAAATTAGCCGTTGGTCATAGTCCTTCCGTGTTTCGTAAGCAAAAACCATCAACGCGAAAGCTTCTTAATGATCTGTAATTCTGTGAATCGTAATTAGTGCAAGGTGACACTCTTTTTGGGCTTTCCCCAAAAAAATTGACGCGATAATATCTTACTTCACCTTACGATCGAAAAATGAAGGTAAAATAAGTTGATGTTAAATAGGCGTAGAATTACCAACGGCTATACTTCCTCACAGTTTTGGGTGAATTTTGGATGTAATGCGCCAATTATCGTTTTGGACTATATTCTATTATTTGGAATCTCCCAGTAGAAAAGGTTACTCTAACTGCGTTTTTTTAGTCATCAAAAATGTGAATTGTAAAAAACAAGTCCACTAACTTTTTAATGCGAGAAAAGAATCAATGATTGCTTTTTGAAGTATATTTATAAACGAATTGATGTATGACATTTTGATACAACTTATCTACTTTTAGGTAGTGACATAATTTCATTCTCACAAGCTAATTTTGATCTGATGGTAAATTTTAAAGCCTTACAAAAAGCAATGCTAATTATCTTAATTGGCATTGCTTCTTCTTTTTCATCGCTTGCGCAAGAATCAGACTTGTTTGAGAAATTGGGAGATTACCGAAAGTTCAGCCTAATGATTGGGCCAACTTTGTATCATTCGGCTGAAAGCCGAATAACATCCGGCACAATGGCACCGGAGAATTTACCAATTTGGGGAATTTCGGGTGGATTTGAAGTTGATATTAGACCCGAACGACAATGGTCTTTTGTTACCGGAATGATTTTCGCCAAGGAACCATCTTATCATATTAGGTTGAATATAAAACAAGAAGATATCCCTTCACGAACATCTGATTTAATTGATAAAGCCCGTGATTCATATGTGCCGACATTGTCGCTTCCTCTTCTAATAACTTATAAACTTCCTCTAAGCGAAAGTCAATTTTTAGAGTTCCGAACTGGTGGCAAAGTAAAAATTTTCCCGTCCGCCGATATCCTATACAGTCTAACATATCAAGACGATATGTCAGGCACTCGGGAACTTTTTCGTCTAACAATGGAAAACACGGAGAAATTCTACTTCGGTAGTTTTTTATTTGGTGCCGGGATAACAACATTGTTTAATAGTTTTTTGATAAAAACCAACCTGCTTTATACCCTTAACTTTCAAGACACTTACAGAGGCGAATATGCATTTGCAAATTTGAGTGTTTCGGGTAGCTCAACAGGCACTTACGCTTTATCAGGCAATAACGTGTCGCTTATGTTTAGTATCGCCTTTAAAAAGCCCGAGAATCGCATTAAAGACTATTATTAAAAACCGACAATGAATATCTCATCACTAACAAACTACAAGAAATCTATCCTGATAGTTTTGACTTTATTTCTTGGTCAAGGGGTTTTTGGACAAAATGGGTTTTATGCCGGCGTAGAAATGGGCGTATTATCAGGCAGGTTTCACTATACCAATGAAAAAGGGTATTCACTTTCTCAAGGCTCTGTAGGAACCATAGTTGGCGTACATTTTGGTAAAAGAAAGAATGGGTTTTATTATCAGACCGGAATCTATCGCAGCAAGCCCTATCATCCATTTGCGGAAATAAATTATGACACTTGGAAACCATCAAAATCTTTCTCTGCTTCAGACGGTATTGAAAATTACAGGATACCGCTTTACGTTGGAAAGGAATTTAAAATTTATAAACGCTTTTACGGGGGTGTAGGTCTTGGTTTTAACACGATAATATCTAGAGATGTTGGGGTGGTGAGTGGGTTTGGAACGGTTTATTACGACCCTTCTCAACCAGTTCTTACAGCGACCGGAGATTCTACTTGGGGAGTTGTAAGAGTAGAAAGTAGATGGAATTTTGGATTTGAATCTGTTTTCACTATCGGAATGCGTTCGAAGGGTAATTTCGACTATTTTTTGAAAGCTGGCTATTTAGCACATTTCAAGCCCTTTTCAAATGAAACAATCATTCATTATTCCAATCAAGAAACAATAACTGCAAGCCGTGTTGGATTAAATTCGCTGACAATTTCATTCGGTTTAAGTTATCGTTTTCGAAATCGAATAAGAGATTCTACTGAAAAGGCTTTTTAGGGTATTAAGATAATATTTTCGGGTGAAATCATTTGCAAGAAGATAAAGCTGGTTTTGATTGATCTGATTACAAATGCAAAGTTGGATGAACTTACCATGAATGTATAGTTGTATCGAAATAATTTATCGTACTATTTTTCGGGGTTTAGATGATTTTATTTTTTACAAACATTAATCAAAAATAAAGCTATCAACTGATGTAGAGCTTTCTATGTGTTTTTATTTTATATTTTATTTTCCGTTTATTTTCTTTTGAAAACAATATCTACAATTTCTGATTGCACCCGCCAGATTTAAATTACCTAAAGCTATCATCCTATCAACAGCCTTTCAAATATCATTTGGATAGACTTCACTAAGTCTGTTTTATAGCTGATTGGCAGTCTTTGCGAATGGAAAAGGCAAAAGAATGGTTGAGCTATGAAGATCATACAGTTACAGAAATTGCCCAAAAGGTTGGGTATAATTCTCTACAATCTTTTAGCAAAGCTTTCAAATTAGCCGTAGGTCATAGTCCTTCCGTGTTTCGTAAGCAAAAACCATCTACGCGGAAACTTCTTAATGATATGTGATACAAGGTATTATATTTTTGATAAGTTTCATCAGAAATATGACAATAGTGCAAATGGGAGTTTGGAATTATTTTGGCAACCTGTTTTAAACACCAAAAAAAATAGAAATGAAAGACTCAAAAGACTTACTTCAAAAATTAGCTGATTGCATAGCCGCATGTGAAAATTGTGCCAACGCCTGTCTGGAAGAAGACATGGTAAAAGAAATGATAAGCTGCATTAAAACAGATCGCGACTGCGCAGATATTTGCAACACAACTTACAGATTGGTGGCAAGGAATTCTGATAACGCGAGAGCGATGCTGAAAGTCTGCGCTGACATTTGCAGAAAATGCGCTGACGAATGCGAACAACACGATATGCAACATTGCCAGGATTGTGCAAAAGCTTGTCGTGAATGCGAAAAGGCTTGTAAAGCGGCTTAAAAAAAGGGGAAAACTAAGCGGACCGATCAGAATTTCCGCATGTTTTTTCTCTTCCTGCAAACAACCCTAATTACCAAAAAACCAACTCGCGTTTTGACAAAATTCTATATTCTCACGTTTCTCCTTTTAACTTTCGCTTTTTCGGCTTTCGCCCAAAATGTGCGCGATACAACCGTGCATCATCTCACTATTGAAAACCAAAAGGTAAACAAAGCCGGAAAGGACATCTGGGGCATGACAGTAAATGGCACTATTCCCGGTCCGACGCTCAATTTCACTGAAGGCGATTACGCCGTAATTTATGTGGAAAATAAAATGGATGTAGAAACTTCGGTGCACTGGCACGGCTTGTTGCTCCCCAATTTTTACGATGGTGTTCCCTATCTCACTACGCCGCCCATAAAGCCTGGAACAATCTTTAAATATGAATTTGAAATAAACCAGTCTGGCACTTATTGGTATCATAGCCATACAATGCTGCAAGAGCAAAGTGGCGTTTATGGTAGCATTCAAATAAACCCTGTAGAAAAGACTCTGGAATACGATCATGACCAAATCTTAGTGCTTTCTGATTGGACGAATCAGAAGCCAATGAATGTGATGCGCAATTTGAAGCGTGGAAATGAGTGGTACGGGATTAAAAAAGGAACTTCTACGCCATTGAGCATGGTGATAAGCCGTGGTGGTTTAGGCGCCCAGCTCAATTTCTGGAAACAGCGCATGGAAGGGGCAGATATCGCCGATATTTATTACGATGCTTTTTTGACAAATGGAGAGCAAAAAGTAGATTATTCCCACTACAAACCAGGTGAAAAGATCCGGCTGCGCATTATTAACGGATCAGCTTCCTCGCAATTTTGGATGACTTTTGGTGGCGCTGACCCAATACTTATTGCAGCCGATGGCCTAAACGTACAGCCGGTAAAGCACAATAAAACTTTTATCGCTATTGCGGAAACTTATGACTTCATTATCACCATTCCCCAAAAGGGCATGATAGAAATGCGCTCCATGGCTCAAGACGGATCTGGGATCACATATGCCTATTTCGGAAGTGGAGACACCCTTCACGCACCTGTTGTGGCAAGGCCCGACAAGATTGAAATGATGAAGAAAATGGCAAAAATGGATATGCGGATGGGTGCGCCAGCTACACAGTGGACTCCAAATAATCCCGAGCCGGAAAAGATGATGAATAAATGGGGTATGCAAATGGATGCCATGAAAGGAATGGATCATTCTAAAATGAATCACGGCAAAAAGATGGATCACAGCAATATGAATCATTCCAAAAACAATGAAATGGACATGGCAAAATCCGATTCCATGAAAATGGAAAACAGCACAATGGACAATCATGACAACATGAAAATGGAAGGCATGGAAATGGACGGGATGAACATGTTTGCCGAGTACAACTACAATTATTTAAAAGCACTCGAAAAAACAGATTTTGACGAAGACCGGCCAAGAAGAGATGTCTTGCTAAACCTTACGGGAAATATGTGGCGCTATATCTGGAGTATGAACGGAGTGCCATTGGCGGAAGCCGACAAAATAAAAATCAAAAAAGGAGAAGTGGTACGCTTTACGCTGAATAATCTCACCATGATGCACCACCCTATGCACCTGCACGGCCATTTTTTTAGGGTGGTAAATGAAAATGGTGATTACTCGCCGCTGAAACACACCGTGAATGTTGCACCGATGCAAAAGGTGGTCATTGAGTTTGACGCTAAAGAAGAGAGCGACTGGTTTTTTCATTGCCACGTACTCTATCACATGATGGGCGGGATGGCTCGCGTGGTTAGTTATGACACAATTCGAGACGCACGTATGAAACCCTATCCGCTCAAAAAACTATTAAACGAAGGCAATCATTATTACAACTGGGGAATGATTGATGTGGCTTCCCACATGAGCGAACTCAATCTGGTAAGCTCAAATACACGCAACATGTTTGGATTGCGCATGGAATACGGGTGGAATCAAAATCTGGAAGGCGAGCTCACCTACGAGCGGTTTTTATACGATTATTTCCGCGTTTTTGGTGGGATAAATATTGAGAACGAAACAGAAGATTCATATGACCAGATTAACCCGACGGCTATTCTTGGAATTCGATTTTTTACGCCTTATATGTTTAATCTGGATTTCCGAATCGACAATGAGTTGCGCCCACAAATTGGCTTGAGCCGTGAGATTATGATCTTTCCTAAAACAGTTCTCTTCGGTGAGTTTGAATACCTGTTTGACGTCGGCTGGGTAAACGACCTCAATGCCGAAAACACCGGAAAAGAAATTAATTATACCGATGAATTAGTCTGGCAAGTTGGCGCAGAGTATTTTCTTTCGCGAAATTTTTCGCTGATGGCGAGCTACGATAATCGGTTTGGAGTTGGTGGTGGTTTGTCTATCAAGTTTTAACCCTATAAAATCTAATATCATGAAAAACAACTACTTAAAATTTGCCCTAATGATGGCGTGTTCATTCGTATTTATGTACGCAGCCATGTTCTTTAATGTGAATGAACTTGATCATATTTATATCAGTGAATCCAGAACTTTTATGGCATTTTACATGGTGGCTCCCATGGCCGTTATTATGCTCCTGTTTATGCTTGGAATGTACACCAACAAGAAAATCAACACGTTGATAATTGTTGGTGGAATAGTGGTAGGTCTTGGCGCAGTATTTCTGCTTAGAACTCAAACCACAGTTAAGGACGTGCAATATATGAAAGCTATGATTCCGCATCACTCCATAGCTATCCTTGTAAGTGAAAATGCAACATTCGAAGATCCAGAAACTGCAAAATTAGCCAAGGAAATCATTGAAGCACAGAAACGGGAGATTGCTCAAATGGAGCGAATTATTGAAAGACTTGAGAACGAAAAATAACAAATTCCTTCCTTGGGATTACAATACTAAAACTGAAAATATAAATTTTAATCGATCAGTTTTTGCTACATTCATGGTCTTGAAAAAAGTCTCTGCCATATTACTTGCCCTGTTAATACTAAGTTCAAATCTTAGTATTGCCCTTAGCACCCATTTTTGCGGGGGAAAGGCAGTAAAAAGTGAATTTTCAATTGGCAATTACGATCTGGATTGCGGAATGGCTGATATGGAAAGCTGCAACGATTTGGATTGGAATTTTAATAAAATTCAAGCAACACCTTGTTGCGAAAATCAGCATAGCTTTTTCAAAATTAATGATAGATATCAAAATCTTGGAGCGATAGATTTTGGCTTTATTCCTTTTGCGATTGTCAAAGACTTTTCACTGCAAGTCAGTTCAATTGTACAAACTTTTCCCAAAGCTTTATTCCAGACATATAAACCGCCATTGCCTAAACAGGCTGTGTTTATTCTATATCAGGTATTTAGACTTTGATAAAATTTACTGGTCTGCTTCGTATAAGACACGCTACATTTCATGGTGTTTCTGCTCACAAAGACCGCTGAAAATATCCATTCGTCAGAATCTTACCATTTTCATAATTTTTCCTTGATTGCTTTCGGTAGAAGACCAAGGTTAGCAATCCAGAAATTATCAAATTAAATCAAACCATTTTTTAACTCAACTATCATGAAAAGACTTTTACTTACCAGTATTCTCACCTTAGCTATTGCAACAATAAGCTATGCTCAAACCGCAGTTTCAGTGCAGATTCATCACAAACTAAATGGGAATGATTTTGCATTTAATGAAACGGGAACGAATGATTTGGATCAGGATTTTAATGCTGATCGACTTGAGTACTATTTATCTCAGATTAGCATTGTTCACGACGGTGGAACATATACCATTCTACAAGATTATGCGATAATAGATGCAGGTTCTGAAGCTATTCTCGATCTCGGAGAGATAGATGCGAACACGATAGAATCGCTTTCGTTTTATGTTGGAGTAGATGAAGAAGACAATCACAGTGATCCGTCATCGTGGACTTCACCACATCCTTTAGCGCCAAGATTTCCCTCAATGCATTGGGGATGGTCTGCAGGTTTCCGCTTTCTGGCAATAGAAGGTACCGAGCTGGGTAGCAATCAGGAAGTACAAATCCATGCCCTTGGTGATGCGAATTACTTCGAAGTAATAATTCCAATTAACCAAGATGTTACTGGCAGCGAAATGCTGATTAACGTTGATGCCAACTACGAAAGAATTTATGAAAATATAAACATTTCTGGCGGCCTAATAGTGCACGGCGAAGTAGGAATGGCAAAGCGAGCACTTGAAAACATGCGCGATCTTGTTTTTGAAGCATCAAGTGGAACAGTTTCAGTGCCAGAGTTAGGGTCAGACTTTACTTTAAATGCATTTCCAAACCCGGCTGTTGGCGGAAATGTGACGATTGATTTTAACTCGGATAAATCTTATGGCTACGACATTACAGTACTAGACATCCTTGGAAAAACGGTTGCAACGCGATCTAATGTTGGTAATACAGCCAATATCAATCTACAGCTCCCTGCTTCTGGTTTGTATTTATTGAACCTTTCTGTAAATGGCGAAACCGTTGCCACCAAAAAGATTATTTCTCAATAAGCTCTGATGTTTAACTGGATCAAACCCATCTTTTTTCTTTTAGTCACTTCCGCTTTTTTAAGCGGTTGTGCTAAAGATTCTGCGAATGATAAGCCGCTGCCGCAAAGGCCGTTGCTTGTTATTCCCGAAGGGTTTCCAGAAGTTGCCTTTCCTGAAGACAATCCGTTTACGAAGGCGAGTTATGATTTGGGTAAGAAATTATTCTTTGACCCTATTCTTTCTCGCGATTCATCCATTAGCTGCGGCTCTTGCCACCAGCCATCTCTCGCTTTTAGCGATAGGATTGCTTTGACAAGCGGAGTTGACGATGCGCCGGGCAAGCGAAATGTGCCGAGTCTTACAAATATTGGCTACCATCCCTATTTTACGCGCGAAGGTGGCGTGCCAACCTTAGAAATGCACGTTTTGGTGCCTATTCAAGAACACAATGAGTTTGACTTTAACATAGTGCTTATTGCTGACCGATTAAAAAAGAGTGAGCAGTACGTGGCAATGGCTCAATCGGCTTACGAGCGCGAGCCGGATGCGTTTGTAATTACGCGCGCTTTGGCAAATTTTCAGCGCACACTTATAAGCGGCAACAGTGCTTATGATCGCTATGCTTTTCAAGGTATACCCAATGCTTTGAACGCTGCAGAACTACGCGGAATGAATCTTTTTTTTAGCGACGAGCTTGCTTGTAGCTCCTGCCATTCGGGTTTTAATTTTACCAATTACACCTTCGAAAACAACGGTCTATACGAAGATTACATTGACGAAGGTCGAATGCGTTTAACGGGATTAGAAACGGATAGAGCACGTTTTAAAGTGCCATCATTGCGAAATGTGGAATTAACTGCACCATATATGTTCGATGGTTCGTTGCAAACCCTTCAAGATGTTGTAGAGCATTATAATTCAGGTGGCTACGCACATGCGAATAAAAATGAAGAAGTAAAACCATTGGGGTTAACCAATACAGAGAAAAATGATCTTGTAGCTTTCTTAGGATCGCTTACAGATTATGAATTTTTGGAAAACCCAAACCATTATCCCAATTAATACAACATGAAAAAATATAAAGTACTCATCTGTTTATTGGTTTCTGCTGCATTGTGGCAGGCTTGCGCCGATGATGAAAGTGAGCAGCCAAAACCGCAACCGGCTGTTTACGATGCCACAGCTTATGAGTTGAACTATTACGGACTACCGGCACCAAACTTACCCGCAGATAATCAGCTTACCAAACAAAGCGTTCAGCTTGGCAAAATGCTGTTTTACGAGCCGATGCTTTCCAGAAACGGCGTACAAACCTGTGCGACGTGCCATAGCCAGCCATCATCTTTTTCAGATACCGCAAAGTTTTCTATTGGTGTAGAAGGCCTTCCGGGAAAACGGCAGTCAATGGCTATTTTCAATATGGCATGGCATACCAACCAATTCTTTTGGGATGGGCGAGCAGACTTACTTAGAGATCAGGTTTTGATGCCCATTCAGGATCCACTCGAAATGAACGAAACGCTTGAAAATGTGGTGGCAAAGCTCAGTGGAACTCAACTTTATCGCGATCAGTTTATGCGCGCTTTTGGAACCGAAGATGTAAATCCGGAGCGTATTTCTCTTGCGCTTGAGCAATTTATTCTCACAATTATTTCTGCCAATTCAAAGTATGATAAATACAAGGCAGGCTTAGCAGAGCTTTCTGAAAGTGAACTACGCGGTCTCGAACTATTCGAAGCAGAATACAACCCTTTCTTTCCCGAATTTTCTGGTGCAGATTGTCAGCATTGCCACGGCGGACCAAACTTTGAGAATGATCTTTACATGAATAATGGACTGGACATAGAAGCTGATTTTCTTGATTTCGGACGCGAAAATGCAACAGAAAACCCGGCAGATCGCGCTAAGTTTAAAGTGCCTTCGCTTAGAAATATTGCTGTAACGCCTCCGTATATGCACGATGGAAGGTTCGCTACGCTCGAAGAAGTAGTAGATCATTACAATGAAGGAATTCACCCTTCGCCTACCATCGATCAAGCACTATTGGCTACAGCCGAAACAGGTTTGTTTTTAACAACAGAAGATAAAACCGATTTGATAAACTTTTTAAAAACGCTTACCGATGAAACGTATCTGGAAAATCCGGAATACGCATCACCCTTTTAAAACCCTAATATCTTATGAAAAACTTTTACGCATTATTTACTCTTTTAGGAATCATTCTATTTTCTACTCCAAGCTTCTCGCAATGCGCGGATGGTGAAGTAGAAGTAGAAATCGTGGTACACACAGATGCTTACGGCTATGAAGCCTACTGGCAGCTAGTGCCAAATGGAAATGCATGTAACGACGGCACAATTGCCTCTGGCGGAAATACCGCTGTGGGATGCAATGGAGCAGGCGACCAAAATCAAACGCCTGGTGGTTATGGCGACAACCTTGAAATTACTGAAGGCCCGTGGTGTTTGGCTGAAGGTGCAGATTTCGATTTAATTTACATTGATGATTGGGGCGATGGTGGTTTTTCCTTCGATGTATATGTAAACGGTTATTCAATTGAGAGTTTTGACGGAATTGGGCTTGGAGCCACTTTTACTTTTACCGCTGCTGAACCGCCAACTTACGATATGGGGGTGTCTGCATCAAATCTATACCAGTATGTGAATATTGGATCATTTGACATCCACGGACATGTTTTTAATTTTGGTACAGAAACTATAAATTCTTTTGATTTCAATTATGCAATTGATGGCGGCGAAACCCAAACTTTTGCAGTAACAGATGCGAATTTGGCGAATTACCAGGATATGGAAGTGGAGCATGATACACCATGGATTATTTCTGAAAATGGTGTTTATGAAGTGTCAATCTGGACGGATAATTTGAATGGCAATGTCGATGAAAATCCGGCAAACGACACCTTAAACCTTACGGTTGAAGCAGGCCCAGGAACACCAAATATTATCGACAATTACATTAATGCACTTCCATTAATTACGGCTATTGCCAATGGGTCTGATGACGTGAACAATCCCACAGATCTCGATTTTCATCCGGTATTGAGCAACAAAGAACTTTGGGTAATAAACAAAGACACCGAAAACTCAGGTGGAAGCACGGTTACAATTTACAATGCCGGCGAGTCGAACCAAACAGAGCTTTGGAAAAGAGATGGAAATGCGTGGCATTTTATGTCGCTACCTACCGGAATCGCATTTAGCCAAAACGGTAATTTCGCGAATTCGCCTGGAGTTTATGACGCCAATCACAATGGCGGAGATGCATTTACAGGTCCTGCCCTTTGGTCAAGCGATATGGACATATACGCAGAGCCTTCAGGCGGAAACGGAAGCCACCTTGACATGTTGCATCAATCACCTTATTCACAAGGTATTGCAGCTGAAAAAGACAATGCTTTTTGGGTTTTTGATGGATATAGCAATGACATTGTGAGAAACGATTTTGTTGATGACCATGGTCCGGGAAATGACGACCATTCTGATGCCAGAATACGCCGATACGCCGATGATGAAGTGCTCCGCGACCCAAATAACGAAGTGGTGAGCCACCTTGTGCTCGACGGAGAAAATGAATGGTTATACGTTGTAGATCACGGCAATGATCGCGTTATCCGCATAGATATAAATACAGGAATTGTAGGTGGCACACCGCCATATCCGGCCAACGAGCTTTATGAAGAATATACTATGGTAACTGGTTATACCCAAGAAACCGTAGTGGCTTCCGGAAACCTTTCACGACCAGCTGGGATTGATGTGATAGAAGATAGAATGATTGTTTCAGAATTTGAAACAGGCGAAATAGTCATTTACGATATCAGCGTAATGCCTGCGCTTGAACTCCACCGCATCGAAACTGGTTTTAGCAGTTTGCAAGGAATTAAAATAGGCCCGGATGGGAAAATATGGGGCGTTGACTACAACTCAAATACTGTTTTTAGAGTAGATGATTCTGCCCTTTCGGCAAATAATATCGAAATTACTGATCCTATTATCTTTCCAAATCCTACTAGCGACATGATTCAAATAATTAATCTGGATCAAAACGCACTCCTGCAATTATTTGACATGCAAGGAAAATTAGTGAAGGAAATGCGAACGAATCAATCAAAAGTCGAAATGAATATGACTGACTTGGAATCAGGTATTTATACACTTAGAGTAAATTATGCCCGAGGATCGACGTCTAAAAAGGTTGTAAAACTTTAATTGTAAGACGACACTATTCTATCTGATATGATAAAATCAGATTACAGCCGGCATCTCCGAAATATTTAAATTATTAGTGAGGTGCCGGCTTTATTGACACAGTCAAAAGATTATCAGAAATTGAATTCATTAAAATTCCACATTTAGGAGTAAGGGGATTTGATAACTTCAAGTATCTTATTCAGATTCTCTTTTTGCACTTAAATATCAGCAAACTAACTCTGAATAAGAAGGAATATATGCTTATCTTTAAAAATCATTTTTAGCTTTATAAAACTATTCAGAATGAAAACGATCATAACTCTGGCGTCGATATGTTTTATTTGCCTTTCGGCGAATGCCCAAAATTGGAATTGCGATACGTTGATAAACATCGTCAAAACCACAAATCATATTCAAATTCACACGTATGGCAACGTTTACAATATTGATGATATAGATATTTCAATGAGCTACACTGCTCGTTTTGAAAACATTCCAGATGAATGGCAGATTTTTCTTGACGATCCCACAAATTCATATACTGAAGTTACAGAAGGCAGCTCAGCAAATTTTACGCTAAGCGAAGGAATTGATCCACTATACCCGGAGAAAATGATATTCGGAATGAATCACAACGGAGTGCCTGGTCATGGGGAGCTTGTTTACAATATTCATTCGCTCAGCAATCCGGCAGATTCAACCAAAATGGTATTCGATATTGTGATTACTTCCGGATCTCCCCTGGCAGTCGAAGAAGTTGAATTGGATCGCGCATTTTACTATGCGGGACAGGGAAATTTTCATCTCCCTGCGAATGTTGAAAGTATCAATGTTTGGAATATTAGTGGCAAGCTTATTACTCAAGCAGAAAATTTAGGTAATACCCAATACATCAATCTCGATACTGGAAATAATCAATTTATTCTGGCAGAAATCAAAATGAATAATCGGCTTTTTTCCAAAAAATTCGTCGTGATAGACTAGTTCTTAGGCAGTTGAGATTTAAAACTTTCCAACTAGGTCGAATTTTAGTCACTCAAAAGTTAGTCAACAACTAATCCATTCTTTCAACTTTCCCTATTCCCGAAATATCGGTTTTTACATCTGCCGGATTACCATAATATTTTACACTCCCAACACCTTCAAGCGTAATGTCGATACGCTCTTGAGCAAAAACAGACACCGAGCCCGTTCCTTTGCTTACAACTTCTGCATTTTTAGCTTTGAATTCTGAGCAATCGATCTTCCCAACACCTTCCATGTTAATATTTATGTCATTGGCACTACCTTTAACTTCTATCGAACCCACAGATTTGGATGTAAGCATAAACGTATTCACATGGCAATCATCTATTTTTATTTCTCCAATACCTTTATTGGTAATTTCTAATTTATTGCCTTGCACAGAATTCTTCAAGTGCAGCTTGCCAATGCTCTCAAGGTTTATCGACTCTAAACTTGGTGAACCTACCTTTATGACCAGTTCTTTTTTGCTCTTCGAAAACTTGTCCTTATCATTCAACACAATAGAAAGTTTACCATTATTATTCGATACGTTTAGCGCATCAATTAAGGTTGAGCTACCGGCAGCATTCAGATAAAAACTATCGGTTTGTTCATAGACAATATCTCCAATCACTTCCAAATTTAAACTCTTAAAATCTGAAATGTCATACGTGCGTGAAGTGATAGAATCTGGCTCTGGGCTTGAGCAAGATGCTGCTGCGATAATTATGAAGGTCACTAAACTAATAAGAGAAATTAAGTTTTTCATTGTTTTATGTCTAAGGTTGTTTTATCTTAAAAAAGGCTTTTTTAGTCTTAGTCTTTTAATGTTGCAAATTTACCAATATACTGTGCGAAAACAATAATGAAACGGAATAGTTACCCTTTCAACCATGAGTTTATGGATTTTCGTATTTTAGCAGCAAGAAACAGCCAGTATCATGAAAAATAGTGTTTTGAAATTCTCATTTTTATTTCTTTTAGCTGCCTTAACCTTTTTATCCTGTAAAAAAGATGTGCCAGAACCAACAGGTGAAGCACCGGCTACTGTTATTCCTGAAGGTGGTATGATAAGTGGAGTGTACAAATGCTGCAATCAAACTGTGATAGATAGTTTTATGATGAGTGATGTAACTGGTAGACTCACATCTCAAGGTGGTCTTTCGTTTATAGGCTCAAATGATTCTTATGAATTGCTTTTCTTTCTGCCCCAAGTTATTGACACTGGTCTTTATGCCAATCCTTTTTTCGTAGATAAATATCTAAAAGTAATTGAAAATGGTGATACCACTGCGATGTATTCTTCTGATATAAGTCTTCATATTACACAATACCATCAGTTTTCAAATTACACTTTAATATCTGGGACTTTTGAAGTCTGGGGAATAAATGAAAGCATAAATATACCCAATGGTTCTATTGAAAGTGGAGAGTTTACTAATATCCCACTTTTTCATAATGGTTCTGATGGTAATTATGTAATCTATCAAGGTGAAGAAGCTGACATAAGTACGTCGAAAATAATGATAACAGATAAGATGTTTTTTTCCCATTTCAGGTTCAAAGATGAATATATCCATTCCATTGACTATGGAGAAAGTTCTTCAGGTTTGTCACCTTCTACCTTATCTTCTGGTACGGCGAATTCAAAAGTAAATATTACTGAATTGAATGAATCTGAAAGTACAGTGTCAGGTTGGATTAAAACTAAAGAAGAAGTTGACCTTGAACTGCATTTTCAGACTGTCGACTACATGAGTTTTCCAGAGTTGGAAGACGGTCAAATGGCTGTGGTTTTTAACTTTGGAGAAGAAATTCTGTATTTTGATAGTGCCAAATATGTGATACCTGAATTCCCTTCAAATAAAGTTGACATCTATGGTTACAAGGGTGAATCGACTGAAACTAGAATTTCAGTTTTTTATAATTTAGTGGATGCAAGTTCTATTCAGGGTCAGTCACAACTTTATAATACCGGTCTCACTTACCTTGAAAGTATGATTTATGGGTTCAGTTATCTCGACTTTTCGTCAGATAATACAAAATTGAGTTTCGAATACGGCAGAGCCATGGGAGAGCCTATTTATAGACAGCTTTGCATTAAAGGAAAAAATATTCCTATTGGAATGTAATTATCCTGTAGCTGTTATTTTCAATCCATCCACTTAGGCTTCAATCCTTCAATTTCCATAAAAACAGGGCAATTACTATCATGTGTACCAGATAAAAACCCGGTACTCATCAAAAACTCATTTGTAATTTCGCCACCCGTAAATTTGAATGTTTTCTTGAAAAGCTTTACCCATTCCTCCCGCTTTAGCGGATGGTTTTTATCAAGCCAAGCTTTGAACGACCCGTGCTCTTTTTGCAACTCCACAATTTTTTGAGCGTTGTGAATCGCAGCGTTTACTTTCAGCTTATTGCGAATTATGCCGGCATCGGCTAAAAGCCTTTCGCGATCGCTTTCATCAAATGCAGCTATTTTATCAATATCAAAATCAGCGTACGCCTTCCGGAAATTATCTCGCTTTTTAAGAATGGTGTCCCACGAAAGTCCAGCTTGATTAATTTCAAGAATCAGGCGACCAAAAAGTTCGTTGTCATCTTCTATCGGGAAACCGTAAGCTCTATCGTGGTAGTCGATATGCACTTGCGATAGCTCACCATTTCTTATGGCTTGGCAATATGATTTTGGAATATCCATCGGAGCAAAGTTGATGATTTGATTAGTATGTGTCTTTTTTGAGAAATAAAAATTTCTTGGAAGTCAATCCAATAGTTCCCTAAAATTACTGCGGTCAATAATTTTTATATCGACATCATAAGCATTCTTAAAAGCAGTGGGCGTTTTGACCGTTTTCTTTGCTTTCCATTTAAATTCAAAAGCAGTTAAAGTGCCGTCTTTTTCTTCTACCAAGTCTATTTCTTGTTGAGATACGGTGCGCCAAAAGTACATTTTGGTATAATCATTTTTTGAATAAGCATGATATTTCAAACGCTCAGCCATCAAAAAATTCTCCCACAAAGCACCAACGTCTGTCCGCAATTCTAAAGGTTGAAAATTGCCTATTACCATATTGCGAACGCCCGTATCGTAAAAGTAGATTTTTTGAGTTCGCTTAATTTCATTTCTCAAGTTCCCGCTATAACTACCTAAGCGAAACACTACAAAGGCTTTTTCGAGAAGATTGATATAATTTGAGATTGTGTTTTTATCCACGCCAACAAGTTGAGCTAGCTCATTATAACTTACTTCATTCCCAATCTGAAACGCCAGAGCGCGTACCAGCTTTTCGAGTATTGCTGGTTTTCTGATGTTCCCAAAAGCTAGAATATCCTTGTACAAATAACTGTTTACCAGATTCTGCAAAACTTCTATTTCATCGCCAGTTGAGTTTAGCACATCCGGATAAAATCCAAATTGCATTCTGTTTACCAAATCTTGCTCGGCTTGAATATATCCAACCTTGTTTTCATACTCTGTCCATGAAATAGGGTAGAGTTCATAAGGCCAGGATCGTCCAGTTAATGGTTCTTGAATTTCATTGGTCAAATCGAATGAAGATGAACCGCTAACCAAAAGCTGAACATTTTTGAATTGATCTGTTATCAGCTTTAACGTAATACCAATTTTTGGAATGCGTTGTGCTTCGTCAATAAACACGGTATCATTACTTCCTAGTATTGCCCTGAGCTGCGCAGTGGTTGGTTCAGTTAGAGCAAGACGCGTTGAAGGATCATCTGCATCGAGAAATAAATGTGGCCTTCCATCAAGTATTTGATTTATCAGAGTGGTTTTACCAACCTGGCGCGACCCAAGTAAAATGATTGCTTTTCCCTTTCCTAGCTTAGCAGATATTGTGTCAAAAAGTGCGCGATTATACATTGAAAACTATCTTTTTGGTGAACGTATTCACCAAATATAGCTATTTTTGGTGAATACGTTCACTGATAATTGCTTTTTATCCAGATATGATAAGTTGAAACCTGCACTCTTTAGATATTCCTTCTATACAGTAGCAATCATTAAAGGAAATAAAACCGACAATTAAGAGTTTGATAATATCAAACCAGCCAAATGAAAAAAATAGCCAGAGTCTTACTTAAAATTTTATCAGCGCTTCTTATTCTAATTGCAATTACGGCATTCATTATTAAGGACCCAAGTCCTGACTATTTGAAAAATGATCTAACCGATTTTGATCATCTTTCTATAACTAACTTAGCAACCGAAAATTCAAAAATTGGGAATTTTAAATCATCTGTGAATTTCAATCAGCGAAACTCCAATGCTTTAGAAAAAGAATTCTACGGACAAGAAATTCGAATACATGACAACCCTAAGCTTGACCGAATATTAATTGGGGTTACAAACAACTTGATTTCACGTATCGAAATCTGGAATAAGAACGAATTGGTTGAAGCCAAAGAACTCGGTTTTATGGAGAAAATGACTTGGGGAGAAACTCTAGCAATGTCAGTTGCGTTTTATGACCAAACGAACACGAGGTATCCAGGCAAAAGCAAAATTACAATGCGATTTTATAGTGGTTCAGGTTTTTTCGGAGATATTGGAATTATTAATTTGGACTTGTCTGATTATGGAAACCTGAATGGCGAAAAAGAAATCAGCTTATTTGCAAAGACGTTAGATTCAGAAAAAGTAAATCAACCTAAGTTTACAGATTTGAAGGTGTGGAAAAATTTTAAGTCCTTTGGTTGAAGAAAGAGCAGAGAACCAGAAACAAAGATTGAGTTGCAAGAATTTTAAAAAATCCACGATTCATTGGCTGATTGCTGCATTTAATAAGAATAGCAAAATCATCTACTCTTGAAGTTTTATTTTTTAATGTATAGATTATCAATATAATTTCGCTTTTTCATAGACCGCCAATTGCCGCACCGATCAAAAATTGATTGATATCAACAAAACCACTAATTTGGCTAAAAGACAGATAAATTTTGGTTATTTTATCTCAGATTTTTTTTGGTGTTATCTACTTTGGATGTTTACTTTTAGGCATTCATCAAAAGACTACCGTAGCTTTACGTTATTTTTTTATGAGATATCTCTTAGTATTAATATTTCTTTTAGGTGTTCAAACAGCTGTGGGACAAATAAATCGCACCCAGCTTTTAGATAGCGCCAAAGTTTATTTTGAAAAAGGATTATATGCCTCAGCTCAGCCATTTTTAGAGAAAGCTTTTGAAATCAGTTCTGAGGAAGCAGACACGGTTAAGATGGCTGAGGATTTAATGTTTATTGGAGAAAATCAATCGCGCTCAAGCAATCTTAAAAAAGCCCTTGATGCTTATCTCAAGTCCATTCGTTTAGTTGATTTTAGAAAAGATACAGACAGCCTCAAATTTCGTGGATTATTAAAAATTGCGCGTTGTTTTTCGGATTTATCTAATGAAGATAAATCTGACGAATATTTAGAGCAAGCTAAAATAATTGCTGGAAAAAGCGGAAATGATAACCTGAAGGTAATTCTATACACGTCGCTTGGTGTCTCAGAACGCAGAAAGGAGAACTATGAACCATCTATAGCTTATTACAAAAAAGCCATTGAATTAATTCAAGCCACCGACTCTGTGCGATTGATAGAAACTTATGTAAACCTAAGCACAGCTTATGGATACAATGAGCAATATGAAGAGGCGATTGCTATTTTAGAACAGGCTCAGATATTAAATTCGGGACTGAAAAATGATTACTTTAAAATACTTCTATTAGCTCAAATAGCTAGAAATGAGTTTTTGCGAGGCAACTCAGAAATTGCTGCGAAGTATTATTTAGAGGGTCTCGAATTCGCAGAATTGAATGAAGATCATGATTTAATAAAAAGGTTTAACAGAGCCTTAGCGCGCTTGTATAGTAAAGAAGGTGATTACAAAGAAGCCTATAAATATTACGCCCAGTTTGTTATTGAACTAGAATCATCTATAAATAACCAAAATGCAACTGCCATTGCAGAAATGACGGCCAAATATGAAACAGAGAAGAAAGAACAGGAGGTGTTATTTGAAAAGAGACAAAGAAAATTAGAATCAATAGTTTACGAGCAAAAAATAGAGCAACAGCGTTTGGTTACATTTCTTTTGATATTTGCTGCCTTAATTCTCGTCTTAGCCTTTGTATGGAATATCAGAGTTCAGAAAAAAAGGAGAGAGGTGCTTCGTGAATTAGCAGAAAAGCAAATTGCCATAACCAAGCAAGATGCCGAGCTAAACGCCCAGAAAGAAGAGCGCAATAGACTCTCTCGCGAATTGCATGATGGGCTAGGTGGCACCTTGGCAAGCATTAAAATGAGACTGAGCAATCAACTAAATGAGAACGAAAATCAAGAGCTGAAAGTAGTCTTAAATGATTTAGACAACGCCTGTCAGGAAGTTCGGAATGTCTCACATAGCCTAAATTCATTTTACATTTCGAATATAGATTTTTTCAGCCTTTTAACTAATTTGATAGGAGATATAAAGATGAGCACGGGACTGGAAATGAATCTTGATTTCCTACCCAAAGAAGAGCTAAATCAATTATCGGAAGAATTAAAGCATCATTGCTATAGAATTATTCAAGAACTATCTAACAATACAATTAAGCATGCGCAAGCTACCTCTTTATTATTAGGCCTAATTTTAGACGAGAAAGATGTAATATTAATGGTGGAGGATAATGGCATTGGATTTGATCCTGAAAATATACAATCAGATGGGATAGGTTGGAAGAATATTAAAAGTAGGGTTGAGAAAATTAAGGGAGAGCTTACTGTAGATTCTGTAATTAATCGTGGAACAACAGTTTCTATAAGGTTTCCATTTCAATAATTGAGATATGAAGAAAAGGATTTTGCTTGTTGACGATCATCAAATGTTTTTAGATGGATTAATAGAAATTCTCGCTCAAGACTCAAATATTCAAATTGTTGGGGCTGCTAAAAATGGAATTGAGGCAATGAACTTATTGAAGGAAACTGAGGTGGACATTCTGATAAGCGATATCTCTATGCCACTTATGAATGGAGAGGAATTGTTACTTCATACTAAGAAAGAGTACCCGCATATCAAAGTCATTTTACTCACCATGGATGATAGTGGCAAGGCGATTACTAAATTAATTGAAGGAGGGGCAGATAGCTATTTGTTTAAGAATTCATCGAAAGATGAACTACTTCATGCTATTGATAAAATTGCCACCGGTGAGCAGTTTTTTGGTCCACAAATTCAAAAAGCGCTTTTGGATAATATTATTCCAAATAGGAAACAGATTACAATTAATGAGGTTAGAGAAAGCCTAACTGCTCGAGAAAAGCAAATACTCGTAATGATTGCAGATGAGTTTACGCAATCGGAGATAGCCGAAAAGCTATTTATTAGTCCCAATACGGTCGTTTATCACAAGCGCAAATTGATGCTTTTACTTGAAGTTAAAAGTGTTGCAGGCCTCGTGAGAAAGGCTGCCGAGCTAGATCTACTATAACCCAATTCTTTCATACTACACAATTGTATAGTTTATAGAACTATCAATTTATATGGTTGTACACCAACATGGTGGCTGTAGTTTTGCCTTAAATATTCTCAATGAATAAGAAAAAATAAACAGTAAAAAGCGACAAGCTCGCAAGGGAAAAATTACAATAAATCTATAAAAGAAAGAATATGAAAACAAGTAAAACAAGAATAGCAAATGGCTTCGGCCTTTTATTCCTTTCGATATCAATTTGTGCATTTACAGCATGTAAAAAGGATGACGATAATGGAGATCCAAAGCCAAAACCAACAGTTAATATTGAAGGACAGTACACAGGTGTGGGAACGGATGCAGACGATAGCCCATTTTTAAATGGTAATGTAAAGCTAGAGAGCATTTCTACTAATAGACTAAGAGTTAGCGGCGTAGGGAGTACTCCCATAACCACCTTTGAGGTAAACGTTGAATATCTTCAAAATCAGGTGGTAACCATTGATGGAGAATCATCGGTAGTAGAAATAGATATATCTACCACCCCGTATCAATTGTCTTTTGAAGGCTTGAATGACGAAACATTTTCAGGAATTAAACAATAGAAATTATGAAGAATACTATACTAATAATTGCATGTCTAATTCCTGTAATTAGCATGGCACAAATTAAAACATCTGTCGCAGATGGAGGTTGGTCTAACCCTCAAACGTGGTCTCCTGTTGGAGTACCGGCTTCTCAATCTGACTCAATTATAATTAATCATGAGGTAAGTGTCTCAGAAAATTTAGATATTGAAACTACACTTTGGATTCAAGAAGACGGATTTTTAATAGCCTACGAAACCTTTGCTTTGCACGGAGATTTACGGGTAGATGGAGGAATTGAAGCAGATAGACTTGTGGTAGGAGATGGAGCAGATTTTTCTAACTACGGTTATATTGAGGCAGAAACATTTATTACCACCAATGATTTGAATTCCAACTTCGATGTGATTTCCACAGACTCGATTTTTATCACAGAAGCTTTTGTAAATAGCTCCATGGGTACGATTGATTGCATAGAGTTGATTACAGCAAGTTCATCTATAGAAAACAACGGGCTTATCTCTACTGAATCGTGGATTCATAATGAAAACATAACGGGAACAGGGGCAATTTGCATTGAAGATTGCTTCTTAAACAATGGAAATATTAATGGCAGTCTCGATATTTGTGATCAAACGCCAGCGGGTAGCGGTGGTATTCCATGCGACTTTAACTTGGGAGCTATCGCATCAACTGTTACTACTTGTCAAAATACTTTTTGCGGATCACCTACAGCTGTATTAGAAGAAGAACTAACGCTTGAGGTCAAAGTATATCCGAACCCAATAAATAAAGGAGCGGCATTACATATTGAAGTTGAAACCAATGATGTTTTTCATTTAACGATCATCGATGTTCTAGGCAAAGTTGTACACGGTGAAAAGTTATCAAATGGAATTACGATTTTAGAGACTAGCACTTTTAGATCTGGTATTTATTTCGCTACAATTTCAAATTCGACAGGAGATAAATATCAACGAAAAATCATAGTCTATTAACTTCCTTCCTATTTGTATTACTTTCATTTATCGTATGGAATTTTTTATCAAATAAAAGGTTGTGAATAGTATTCACGATCTTTTATTTTACTCCAGTTTATCATTTGATTTTCAACTTATTCGTCCCCATTATTAAAAGCCACAAACAGATTCCGATTTCTCCAATAGGAGCTGGAAATCCAACAATATCAGATAAAATACTTTTATAGAAATCTGGATATAAGAAACCACCAAAGAAAGTTATCAAATAACCAAAGCATCCGGCCATTAAAAATATCCCTAGAATTTTAGGAAGGAAACCAGAATTATAAACCAAATACCCAAAAGGGAATAGCCAAAGTCCCCAAAATATTTGCGAAATTTCTAGTCCATTCCTATAACTATCAAGGTAAAACATCACTTGTGTTTGAAGTTCGGTCTCTCCCATTTTCTGCAAGTAGTCAGCCTTATTAATTAGGGTTAAAACGGTAAATTTATTCAGGATATTTACAAAAAATAGTGGCACACTTACCAATGTGAAAATCACCATAAGGCTAGCGTAAAATTTACTTACTTCGTGTAAGAGTTTGTACAAAGCCAAGGGTAATAGTGTGAAAATAAGAAAAGTGATAATGCCAGCAGCAATTCCAAATCGAAACAAAGATTCGGAATTCCTGATGTTCTCAAGTGTTTCTGATGCACTTTCCCAAACTATTAACTGCGATGGAATATAGGCAAGGCTAATTAGCCCACCTATTATCATAATCAGGTAAAGCAAACCGGCTACACGAGCTGTTTTATTTCTTGGTGTCATAGTTAAAAATCTAATACATTATTCTCTTGGCCAATTAACAGCGCTCCAAACAATTATTGAAGTCAGTACGGATTCCAAAATAGCTAAAAAGACATAAAAACTGTACCAAGGAGTGAGGCTTAACACAGCGATGAGCACCATCATTAAGGTGAATACTAGGCCAGTCAGAATATTTAACCACTTGTTTATTCTTGGCTTTAAAAGGAGCGAAAAGACAATCATTAATGGAGGAATAGCCATAACCAAAGAAGCAATTAATAGAGCCGATGGACTATTCAATACATTGTCTCCACTTGTTAAGCTATTCACTTTATCTGGAGTGTAGAGTTCAAAATAATCACCATACAAATAGCAGAATGTGGCGGCAGTCCATAAGGCTGCGAGCTTTAATTTTATGTTTATTTGAAAGTCTTTAAGCTTGGTTGTTTTTGAATCCATAAGATGGCTATTATCTTATTAGACGATCAAGTTTTTGATTTGTTACAGGTTGAATTTTATTTCTTATTGATTGGCTTGGTTTTACGTCGCAATTTGCCGACTTTAAATTCTCGCACGCTTATGAGGGAAATCAAAAATACAGATTCTCGTATGACGGTGCGAGAATTAGCAACTACTTAGTGCCTGTCAATAGAGTCGAGTGGCTGGATCAAAATGCTCGATAGCAAGGCGCGCGTAGTTAAATCAAGGAGTCCCGCTGGGGCGGGATGACTGTTTTTAGAACAAGTGCAACGCAGATAGCGGACATTATTGACAGACACTAATTATATAACAACCTACTAGCAGCCCCTAGTCATTGAATTTTACTATGGTGATTTATCTTCCATTTCCCTTTCAGCTACAACCACAACCTTCTCAAGCGGCAACTCATCAATACACCTACATTCCTTATACTTACACTTCGTACCCAACTTTGAGCAAGGTCTTTTATTCAGATGATCAGCCTGAATCATTTCATTAAGCGCATCGTTTTGATAGGGATACATTCCAAAATCAGGAACAGTCGCTCCCCAAAGAGAAATAATCGGCTTTTTGAAGGCCGCTGCAATGTGCATTATGCCCGTATCTGGCGTAATGATAAGCTTGCACTGCTTTACCAGGCTGGCCGACTCGTTTAGCGAAAGCATACCGGCAGTATTCCATACATGAGTTTCTGAAGTGAAGGCAATTTCTTCACCAAGCTCTTTTTCGGCAGGCCCGCCAACCAGTGCAATGGGATAATGTAATTGTTTACAAAGAGTAATGTACTGCTCCTTTCTCGGTTTTTTGCGCCAATGCGCGGCACCTATTCCCAGAGCAATAAAACCGTTTTGGTGCGATTCCGGAACACGATCTGCGGTCAATTCCTTCCCTTCCGGGATAAAAAAATCGAGACCCTCGTTGTCGTTTTGAATATCAAAACGGGTAATCGTTGCCATGTACCGATCAACAATATGCACTTTCGGCATTTTGTTAATTCCAAAATTCACAAGAAGCCACTTTTCCCAATTGTATTTTTCGAAAGTAAACGAGAGCTCTTTAAGCGCACGCTTTACCCTGGCCGATCGCAAATTGCGTTGTAGATCTATTATATAATGGTATTGTTCTGCTTTTAGCTCTTCAATTACTTCATTTGTACTCTTATCAATACCATATACCTTCGAAATATGCGGATTGGAATCTACAATGCTGCGAAATTTATTCTTGGTGAGGTAGTGAATTTCTACCCCTTCGTACATTTGGTTTTTGAGGTTGCGCACCACAGGGGTGGTGAGAACCATATCGCCAATTGAGCTGAATCGTATGATGAGGACTTTTGTCAAATCTTTTTAACTATTAAAGCTGCGGCGAATTTACGAAAGTGAATGATAAAGGAGGAAAGATAAAAATGAAGTAGATTTCTTAGAATCGATGCGAATTGCGTCATTTGTGACGGGATTATAAAAATTAACCGCTAAGGCACTTTTGACCCTCTGCGAGCTTTGCGTAGAACCTCTGCGTCTTTGCGGTTAAAAAAACAACTCTTCATTTTGAAAATATTTGACACACACTCGCACATGTATGCGAAAGAATTTGATTCTGATCTGGATGAGTGCATGGCGCAAGCGCTTGAAGATGGGGTATACCTCACTGCACTTCCAAATATTGACGTGGAAAGTATTGAACGGGTTCAGAATTTGATGCGGGCGTATCCCGATCAAACCATTGGCATGATGGGCCTTCACCCCTGCTCGGTAAAAGAAGATTATAAGCAACAGCTCGCCACAATAAAAACGGAGCTTGATACCGGAAGATATCACGCTGTGGGCGAAACAGGAATTGACCTATATTGGGACAAAACATATTTTGACCATCAGGTTGACTCGTTTAAAACTCAAATACGCTGGGCCAAAGAAAAATCGCTACCGATAGTTATTCACGCGAGAGACTCTTTTCAGGAAATATTTGATGTGCTTGACACCGAATACGATAATGACCTTTCGGGAGTGTTTCATTGCTTTACAGGAAATGAAGCCGAAGCGGAAAAAGCCTTGAGCTACGATAATTTTTATCTCGGACTGGGCGGAGTTCTGACGTTTAAAAACAGTGGCCTCGACAAAGTCATATCCAGAGTTGACCAACGCAGGCTGGTGCTGGAAACCGATGCGCCCTATCTATCACCTCACCCCTTTCGCGGAAAGCGCAACCAAACTGCCTATACAAAACTGGTGGCTCAAAAGCTGGCAGAGATATTTGAAGTAAGCGTTGAAGAACTAGCAGAAATCACCACTGCCAATGCCAAGAAATTATTTAAGCTGAATGGAATCTGAACGTAACGTACTTGTAATATATACCGGCGGAACGATTGGTATGATAAAGGATGCCCACACAGGAATATTGGCGCCTTTTAATTTTGACCAGTTGCAATTGCAAATCCCCGAAATAAGCCAGATCTCTGCGAAAGTGAGCACCATATCTTTTGAAAAACCTATTGACTCAAGCAATATGGGCTTGGAACATTGGACACAGCTGGCCGAAATGGTGCGCGACAATTACCACGATTATGATGGCTTTGTGATCCTTCACGGAAGTGATACCATGGCCTATACCGCATCGGCGCTTAGCTTTATGTTTCAAAATTTGGCAAAGCCGGTTATTCTCACCGGTTCGCAATTGCCAATAGGAATGGTGCGTACTGATGGTAAAGAGAATTTTATTACTTCCATAGAAATTGCATCAGACTATCGCGACGGAAAACCAATGGTGCCGGAGGTGTGCATCTATTTTGAATATCAACTTTACCGCGGTAACCGCACTTATAAATACAATGCTGAGCATTTTGAAGCTTTCCGCTCGCCAAATTATCCGCCATTGGCAGAGGCAGGCGTACACATAAAGTACAACCGAGAGAGTATTCACAAAATTGAAGGTGATGGTGAATTTTCGATTGATACGCGTATGAACAATCATGTTGCAGTTTTGTCGTTATTTCCAGGAATTTCTGAACATATTATTGAAGCTGCCATGAACATTCCGCGCAATGAATTGCTTGTAATAAGAACTTTCGGAAGTGGAAACGCAATGACTTATCCCTGGTTTATTCGCTCGCTACAGCAAGCAATAATAAATGGTTTAATGATCGTAAACGTTTCACAATGTCAGGGTGGAGGTGTATCGCAAGGTCGCTACGAAACCAGTTCTCAATTAGAAAAAATGGGTGTTATAAGCGGCGGCGACATGCAAATTGAAGCCGCTTTAACCAAAGGTATGCACCTGATAGGCAAGGGTTTATCAGGGGCAGATTTCGCACAGGAATTCACTAAAAATATACGCGGAGAGCTTACCGTTTAAGAACCCATCTGAACCGAATAACGATTTGGTTAGAAAAAATTTTTTTGACTATTACATTTTTTTGTACTTTGGCGGCTTGTTGCCCTACGGGAATAACGATTTCGGGGTATTGGAGATGTGGCCGAGTGGTTTAAGGCGCACGCCTGGAAAGCGTGTTTCCCCGTGAGGGGATCAAGGGTTCGAATCCCCTCATCTCCGCCATGCAACTTTCAAATATTAGTTTAACTTTGAATCCTAAATAAAAACAAATCCGACTTAAAAATTCAGTAAAACCAACTTCTAAACCATGAAAAAAATACTGTCCGTACTAGCCCTTTGTTCTGTTCTTAGCCTGGGGATAACTTCGAATGGTTACGCATTTGATGCCGCTGACACACCTTCTCTTGAGCTACTCGCCTACAACGCGCCGCAGACTGAAGGTGATGCCCCGACTGACGAAAGCGCAGCCGTAGAAACTTCTGAAAGCTTTCATCAGCAAATTAAAGACACATTTATCGATGGTGGTCCCTTCTTCATGTCATTCGTATTAATATGTTTGATATTGGGTCTTGCACTCTGTATTGAGCGTATTATATACCTAAATATGGCGACTACCAACAAAACAAAGTTATTAAAGAATGTAGAAGACGCCCTTGCCACTGGTGGTATAGAAGCTGCAAAAGATGTATGTCGCAATACACGCGGCCCTATTGCATCTATTTTCTATCAAGGATTAGAGCGCTATGACGAAGGTATCGATATGGTTGAAAAATCAGTTGTATCTTATGGTGGTGTTCAAATGGGTCTTTTGGAAAAAGGACTTTCCTGGATTTCACTTTTTATCGCACTGGCCCCTATGCTTGGGTTCATGGGTACGGTAATTGGTATGATTGATGCCTTCAACGCGATTGAAGTAGAGAATAATATCTCTCCAGGGGTTGTTGCCGGTGGTATTAAAGTAGCCTTGATTACAACGGTTTCTGGTCTTGTTGTAGCAATTATTCTTCAGGTCTTTTATAATTATATCGTTTCTAAAGTAGATGGTATTGTAAACGATATGGAAGATGCATCAATCTCTTTGATTGATATGTTATTGCGTCACAGAACCCTTAAAAACTAAGATCCGGTATGGAAAATAAAACACTAGATAGCGCCTTAACGATTGGTGCCTTTATAATAGGTATAATCGGTCTAATTATGGGAATCATGATTATGAGAGGAAATGAAAGTGTAGTAGGTCCGGCTATCACCTTGTCTATGGTCGTAATGGGTGTAGCTGCTGCGGTGGCTATTCTATTCGGATTATTCCATTTTCTTACGAATATCAAGCGCAATATTCCAATGCTGATAGGTATTGTGGTTTTTGTGATTCTCGCAATTGTATGTTATACGCTGGCATCAGATACTGTGCTGCAATCTTATGACCCGGGAATTACAGAATCAGAATCTAAACTTAGCGGAGCCGGCCTTTTAATAATGTATGTGCTTGTGGTAGTAGCCGCAGGCGCCGCAATTGTAGGTGAAATAACGCGAATTTTTAAATAAAAAAGGAGTTAAATCATGGCAAGAAGAGGATTACAGGAAATCAATGCCGGCTCTATGGCCGATATTGCATTCTTGCTGCTTATATTCTTTCTGGTAACCACTACAATGGACCAGGACATAGGTATATTAAGACAGCTGCCGCCGCCGGTACCTGATGATATGGAAAAACCACCGGAGGTAAAACAGCGAAATGTTTATGAAGTACTCGTAAACAGTAATGACCAATTGCTTGTAGAAGGGCAACGAATGGACATTCGCGATTTGAAAGCCGGTGCAATTGAGTTCTACACCAACCCGAGTCAAAGCCCTGACCTTCCACAACTTACCCGTGTTTCTAGGACTGTGGTGCAAGACAATCTCAACAAATTGAGACAGGCCCTTTCTGAAGATCCTGAAAACAAGGAGATAAAAGATAAGATTGAAACCTGGGAAGATAAGCTCATTGCCATTGAACTAATAGGTGATTACAGCGAGTTGCCTTCATCAGCTCTTATCTCTCTTCAAAACGACCGTGGTACTTCTTATGATATGTACATCAGCGTACAAAACGAACTGAGTGCCGGAGTGAATGAATTGAGAAACACGCTGTCTGAAGAGAAATTTGGAGTGCCTTACAGCGCTTTAAATACATCTGATGACAATGATAAGCCTAAAATTAAGGCAATTCGAGCTGTGTATCCACAACGTATATCAGAAGCTGAACCAAAAGATTTGGGTACCAACTAAAATAGAATTACTATGAGCAAATTTGGTAGAAAAGGAAAGAAAAAGAACCCGGAGATCTCTACGGCATCGTTGCCTGATATTATCTTTATGCTTCTGTTTTTCTTTATGGTTGTAACTGTAATGCGCGAAGACGATCCTAAGGTGAAGATATCGAAGCCGAATGCTACGGAAACTGAAAAACTGGAGAAGAAGTCTCTTGTAGATTATATCAATGTTGGTCCACCTGTAAATAAGATACTCGGCACCGAGCCTTTGATTCAACTCGATGATTCATTTGCCGATTTATCGGATATTCGCCAATGGATTGAAGACAACAGAGAGCGCCGCGACGAAGCAGAGAAGCCGGCAATTACAACTTCGCTTAAGGTTGATAAAGACACCAGAATGGGAATTGTTACAGATATAAAGCAAGAATTGCGTGAAGCAAATGCACTAAAAATTAATTACTCGGTTAATAAAGGGTCTGCAATAGACAATTAACCTTACTGAATAAAACAAATAAGCCGCCTGATTCATCGAGTCAGGCGGCTTTTTTATGCCGATAAGCGTCTGCTTTTTCCGCTTTAACCTCCATATCCCGCCGATGGTAAACTGATAGGCAAATTTTAACATACCGGAGCGATTCTTGCGTTATAAATGTGATAACCCCACTAAAACTCACGAGCCGTGTATCACAGAGCAATACCTTCCATAAACGCCGGCTCAATGGCTGATATCGCGTTTTTACTACTAGTCTTTTTCCTTGTTACCACTACTTTAGATCAGGACTTGGGCATTAAAACCGTTTTACCTCCAATTAATCCAGAGGCAAACCCTTCGCCTCGCGGCGACCAAAATGTGCTCGAAATTTTGATAAATGGTGCCGACGAGCTGATGATAGAAGGAGAAAGAAAAAATTTCGCCGATATTAAGTCAGAGGTCCGAAATTTTTACACCAACCCGGACGAGCGCAGCGACCTTCCAAGATTAAAACTAATAACCCCCGCGCTGTGTAAAGAAAATCTTGGTAAAACTTCGAATGCACATCTCAACTCTTCAAAAAGCTGGAATGCATGGAAAACTAGACTGGAGTCAACAGAACTAATCGGGCCTTTCAAGGAACTTCCGAAAAATGCAGTAATCTCATTGCAAAACGATAGAAGTACGTCTTACGCAACCTATATCCTCGTTCAAAATGAATTAAATGCCGGTCTCAATGCATTGAGAAATGAATGTTCAGAGAAACATTTTGGGATGCCTTACGGCGAATTGGATGAAAACAATCCGGAAGATCGATTAAAGATTCGTGCTATTCGAATGGCCTTTCCCAGACGAATATCTGAAGCGGAACCGGTTGCTTTGGAGCCATAGAAAACTTGATTTTTATTACAGAGAAGAAAGTAAAATCGGCAGCGATGGGTCTTCTTCAACCGAAGCTCTCTAGATTTGAGAGATCCGAAAGGTTTTTGAACTAAGCGGAGCGTTCTCACGCAGCGTAGCAAGTAAACCTTTGGGGTCTGAATTTAACCAAACGTACGACCAGCGGTAGTCGTTTGCACGACCACAGAGTACTCGAATGAACAGTCCACACTGTCAACTTTATTTAAAAAATCTAGAAACTATTCAGGCGGAAGCCTTTCCTCATCATCAGGGATCAAAGCCGGTAATGGCTCATTACTCTTAATACGGTTTAAACCATATAATATTCCAGTTACCAAAACGACCGACAGCATGAGCAAAATTAAATCTGACCCGCTTGGCGTAAATGTATCAATATCCTCACTAATCTCTCCCTTGCTCATCATGTACAAAAGAAAAACTGCAAGGGCATTATTGGTGAAGTGCGCAATAATCGGAGTCCAAAGCGATCGACTCCAAAGAAAAAGATACCCCAGTAGAGCACCGAGCATCATGCGCGGCAAGAAACCATAAAATTGCATGTGCATAGCACTAAAAAGAGCGGCAGAGATCCAAACTCCGGTGTGCTTTTTTCCCGTCCATTTGATTAAAATCGGCATCAGCGCTCCGCGAAAAATCATCTCTTCGCCAATGGCCGGGAGCATGGCAACCACAACGATGTTGAATATGAAAATCCAAGGGTTATCGGTTTGAGTAATTGCTTTGGTGAGCTCGGCGGCGCCCTCTTCCATTCCGCCAAAAACATCTTCGACACCCGACATAAAATCGGGAAATTGCAATTGCATATTGAGCCAGGATAGCGCATTTATTGCAGGTAATGACGATACCATAACAATAATAGCTCCTATCGCAAAAAGTGGTTTTACGGGTATGAAGCCCAAATAATTCCGCCAATTGGTAGAAACCAAGGCCGCAAAAACAATAGACGGAACCACAAACATTCCAAGGTGTTGAAACATGAGCAACACTCTGTTAACCTGCACTATCTGCGGATTAGCATAATCTTGAATTGCCGCAGGATCAGAAAAAAAACTTATGCCCCAAACCGCATTTACAAGACCATTTGCCATAAATAAAAACACGGCAATCCCCATAAAACTAAGGAGAAAGAGAATAATAACTTGCAGAAAAGGGTCAGCTTTCGCAAAAGGCCTTTGAGCCATGAATTTCGATTTTGTAAATTTGCACACTTCGAAAAGCATTTCGACTGAGCTCAATGAACACTCAGTAAAAAACTTTCGAAAATAAAAATGGCAAAGATAGGTAATATTGATCTTGGTGATTTTCCGTTGTTGCTCGCGCCGATGGAAGATGTAAGCGACCCACCCTTCAGAGCGCTATGCAAACAGCATGGTGCCGACCTGATGTACACCGAGTTTATCTCGTCTGAAGGGCTTATTCGCGATGCTGCCAAGAGCATGCAGAAGCTGGACATATACGAATACGAACGACCGATTGGGATCCAAATCTTTGGCAGCGATCTGGAGCCAATGATTCAATCGGCTGAAATAGTAGAAGCTACAAATCCTGATATACTTGATATTAATTTCGGCTGCCCGGTAAAGAAGGTGGCCTGCAAGGGCGCAGGTGCCGGAATACTGCAGGATATTCCCAAGATGGTGCGTCTTACTGAAGCTGTGGTCAAAGCCACCAAGCTGCCTGTAACTGTAAAAACCCGGTTGGGCTGGAACGACGATACAAAGTACATTGTAGAAGTCGCCGAAAGATTGCAAGATGTTGGTATTCAAGCTATCTCAATTCATGGGCGCACCCGTGCACAAATGTATAAGGGCGAAGCAGATTGGACATTGATTCGCGAAGTGAAAGAAAATCCGCGTATCAACATTCCAGTTTTTGGCAATGGCGATATTACCACACCACAAAAAGCATTGGAATATAAAACCAAATACGGTGTGGATGGTGTAATGGTTGGTAGAGCCAGCATTGGCTACCCATGGATATTCAGAGAGATAAAACACTTTTTAGCCACCGGTGAGACCTTGCCTCCTCCGCAGCTAACTGAGCGTGTAGATGCAGCGCTACAACATTTAAAAATGGGACTCGAATGGAAAGGCCAACACCTTGGTGTCGTAGAAATGCGCCGCCACTACGCCAACTACTTCCGCGGAATGCATGGCTTTAAAGAACATCGTATAAGATTGGTAACCGAGGAAGATCCCGAAACGATTATTCAGCTTCTTGAAGAAATACGCGAGACTTATTCAGAGCATGTTTTTAGCTAATTGACTTAGATATTTGTCCAGTTGCGGGCAAAACATAGCCGCACGCACACGCTCGCGTCTCGCGAGGGTGGCCTTCTCTGTCGTCTTGTTATTAATCCCGAAGCAATCGGGGCTAGGCTCAACTTGACAGAAAATAGTTTAATGAGCAAAACCCTGAAAAATTGATATTAAAACTTTTCGCAGCCAAAGAAGCCCGGCGGGACGCCGGATGAAGCGGCCCCTCGCGAGACACGAGCGATGGCACACACAAACCCCGCTACGCGATTCTTACATGAGTCTGTTTTCGTAGTGGAGAGACTGAATTTAATGACAATTTGACGAGACGCCCGCGCTCCGCAGGGTATCAACCCTGCGGCTAAACTTTTAAACAAAAATTATTTTAAAGATAACTCTGACATTGGTTTTCAATGAGGGTTTGCAGGTTTAGTGTAAAAAGCCCTGCATAGTAGTCTTGGCGAATACAGAGTGCTCTGTGCCCACTAAATTGCTCCATTTGCTGTTGGCTTTTCTGCATACCAAAAGAAATTTCGATTCCCCAGCGAAGTAAGTACAGCTGTCCAAATTCTTTGTGATAGATACTTTCATCATAGAGACTAGTCAAAAGCACCTCGGTCTATCCTGTGGTAAGTATAACCTTGACCATTCTCACTTTGATTCTTGTCTGGGAAGTAACGACCAAACCCTTTTCTCTTAGCATGCGTATTGCTCTTGCTGTTGCGGCTATTTCAGCTGTTTGGCTTTTCGCTTTGCTTTTCACAAATTGTTTTACTTCACTATTGAATCCTACAGTACAGCGCATTACAAAGTTGCGGGGTCCCTCTTGATTTATAAAGAGATACATCAAGCCAAAGCTTGGGTAACCCCGGTCAAAAAGTGTCAGACTGTCTTTATAAATTTGCTCTACGCGTTCAGCCAGGATAGCTTTTTCCGATTTTATGATTGGAAAAATATCTCCCCACACAGCAATATCATTGAGCACATCATGTATTTGCATGACTCTGGCCATGGGAATCTGTGCCTTATCGTTGCCTTGCAGTCCAAACTCTTTCCCCACGTCTCCAACATTCATAAGTCTCACCGTAGACCCATCAACAGCAAGCAGCCTAAAACCTTTCCAACGTTTTATCTTGTCGCCATAATGCATGTAGAAAGTCACGAGCCCAAAAGATTTTATAAAGAAGGAGGGGATCGTTCCCTTAGGTCGGTTCTTCCGAGACAGCTTGAGAATAAGCGCTGATATTGATACGGTTATTGTTATTTCAAGCATGGGTTGCGTAGGATGTTTGGAAAGTAAGCTGGCAGAAATCAACAAAATAGGATATTTAACAAAATATGCGATCATTACTGATTCGAAAACCGCAAAAATCCATACTGTTGGAAAAATCATTGAAAACAAAAATCAAGTGTATATTGATAGTAGCAATAGAATAACCCGCTATCGTATCATTGGTGATTTTTTGACATCGATTGTCCTAAGCGGAGACAGCGTGGTGGCGGTAGACAAAAATTTTGGATTTTAAATAAAAGATGTCACTGTAGCATGGATCTATGAAGATTTCAATATCACCATCTCCAGAATGCCTTAAATCGTGAATCTATTTTAAATCTGAATTTATAATTTTCTTGAGTTCGTCGTTAATTCATATTGTTAGATATTCTCCATCAAAACAGCCCAATCATTAATTAAACCCAATAGACCAAAAGTTGGATTGTCATGCATCGATGTTCTCCAAACTTCTTTACTTATGTCTTATTAATGCGAATCAAGGGTTGAAAATAAGCGAAATAAAAACTGCCGCCAACTTTCCGAACACTTGAACAAGCAGGCCTTTGGTTGACCTTACTTTGCTGGCCCTTTGGATGTCGGTTTTTTCGATAAGCCAATTAAAAAACGACTCTATGGGCTGACGAACCTCCGAGACGGCTCGGGAGTACAGGTCGTCCGCGGCCTTGCCAAACATCCTTTCCCACTCGGTCTGCCCTTTTATACCTTACCGGTGTCCGCATCGTGGAGTCCCTGTCGTTTTCGAGCGACGAGAAAAAAGGTTTGTCCGTGTATATTTTGTCCCCGAAGAAACACCTGCCTTCAATGCCCGCCCATGCCTGCTTGAACACGTTCAGGTCGTTCTCGGATGCGGGGGTCAAGAGCACCTGTTCCGGGAAGGGCATCTTGCCTTCCCTCCTGAAGCCAAGGGCGTGGAGCTTCAGGCCGTGGTACCACATCCGTTTGGTAGAGCAGTAGCTTTTGTCCACCAGCCCCGCAGCGACGCGGCTGCCACGCTTGCCCGAGCAGACGACGATGGGCATGGAGTCCAGCAGGCTTTGCCGTGTGGAACAGTCTGAAGGCCTGAACTCGGTGATCAGCGTTTCGCCCAGCCGCCTAAAGGCGCCGCTGAGGCTGTTGATCCTGTTGTTGAAAGCGGCGTACGAACCGAGATCAGGAAACCAGTCGCGCAGGTAGTCGTGGGCGAACCTGTGCTTGAGCTTTGTCCGTTGTTCTTCCAAAGCTGTGAACATGTAAATAGTCATGATCTCTTGGTCGGTGAGCTTAGAGTACTTGTTGTTGCTGAACCTCTCGCATTGGTATTTGAGTTCTTCGTCATACCTTGCGCAGACATAAAAGTAAATTTCTATCAGTTTCAAACATTTTGCCTTGGGGATCATGCCTTGTGAATATGTGGTTATAATCATACAAGGTATTGATTTTCAGGGTGTTTAACTAATTTTTTACCATCTATTTAACTGATTTTCAAGTGTTTATATCAACACGGAATTGCTCATATCCAACCCTTGATTCGCATTATTAAACAGAAAGACATCTTCATGTTCTGAAAACAACACAGGAGAATCCACTTCGTCTAATGGTTTTACATTTTTCATATTGCAGGTAACATTTAAATCAGATAATTACACGTTTGTGACTTATCTATAGATGCAACACGTTCTCGCAGGGTCGATACCCTGCAAAGCTTACATAAGTCTGTTTTCGTAGTGAAGAAACCGAGCTTAATGACAATGTGACGAGAAACCGGAAAAAAATGCCCACGCTCCGCAGGGTATCAACCCTGCGGCTAAACTTTCAAACGAAAGTTATTTTAAATAATTACATATCAATTATTTACACTTTTTGTGACTTATTTATCTAAAGATGTAATTCGTTCTCGCAGGGTCGATACCCTGCAAAGCTTACATGAGTCTGTTTTCGTAGTGAAGAAACTGAGCTTAATTACAATGTGACGAGAAAACGAAAAAAACATCTCCAGGCCAAAGGTTTGGCGATGGAATATGAATGGTCGCCGAGCTTAGCCCGAAAAAATATTCGTGCATTAGTGGCTATTATTCAAACTAAACATTCGAATACCGTCGCGTAAAAACTTGAACAGGAACAAGAGAAGAGATCAATCCGCAAACAAGCACAAGCGCAAAAATGGCAAGTAGATCGGGAGAATTAATCTCAACCGGATAATATTCCACAAGCCCTCCTTCAAGCCTTATAAGGCCATAATTTCGCTGTAGATAAACGAACAAAAACCCGAGGCCGATGCCAAAGGATGCTCCTACAAGGTTTATTAAAGCCCCTTCTATAAAAAATATCTGCTTGATTAATCCAGTTGAGGCACCCATCCCCGAAAGGATGCCGATATCATTTCGTTTTTCATTAATGAGCAAGGTGAGTGCTGCGATAATATTAAATGTGGCGATGAGCATGATAAAGCCCATTATCAGAAAAGTAGCCCATTTTTCAGTACGGTTTGTCTTGTAAACCAGACCATTTTTCTGCTGCCGGGTTTCCACTCTGTAATTTGCACCAAGCAGAGCCTGTAATTCGTCCTGCACCTTATCAGCATTGGCATTTGGCAATAGCCGTAACTCTAATGTCGAGTATTCATTGTTGTATCTTAAAAGATCGCTGGCATAATTGAAGGGAACGATTACATAATCTGAATCAAAATCAATATTAATTGAGAAAATTCCGGCAACAGGAATACTCCGGCGGTTGAGCGCACTCTCCATATTTTGGCGCAGGTTCATACCGCGAATCACAGCTGAAAGTTGTAGAGGATTAAAAATCTGCTCAAACATTCGGAGATTCAAGTCATACTTCACGCCGACGCCAATAAGCGCAGCAGCTGTATTTTCAATTTCGAGACTTGCTACACCATCTATCACCATAGAGTCCATACCAGCTTCTATCAAAAATCCGGGCTCCACTCCTTTTAACTTTACAATGCGCTGCTTGCCGTCGTATTGGGCAAAGACCCTTTCTTCAATTACCCGCGAACAGGATTTTACACCGACGATTGATTCAATTGAAGCACAGTTAATACTATCGGCTTTTATTACTTTATCTGTAAGTGGGAGAATGGAGATATCGGCATCAAAATAGCTGTACCGCTCATCTATCAAAGTATCTATTCCATTAAAAGCAGATAGAATTACAACCATTGCCATGGTAACCAGTGCCACTACAAGCATGCAAATCATGCTCATTATGGAGATAATTGAAAGGGTATTTTTCGAAAGAAGATACCTTCTGGCAATGAAGTAACTAACGTTCAACCGGTTATTCTTTAAGTAAATTGTCAATTTCCTCGGCGTAGTCGAGGCTGTCGTCGAGATAGAAATATAGCTCTGGAACGATGCGCAATTGCTTCCCAACGACATTGCCCAACAAGCCGCGGATTTTAGAAGTTTTAGAGCGAATCATTTCAATAAATTCCTTTTTATCGCTCCCACTATTGGCAAAATAGCTGAGATAAGCGCGTGCCGCTCCCAAATCTGGGCTCATACGAACAACCGTAACGGTAATAAAGGCTCCACCAAAGTGAACCTTGGCATTCTGCTGAAAAATTAGGGCTAATTCTTGTTGAATAAGTTTGGCGACTTTTTCTTGTCGGATAGAAGACATAGGGCTAAAATTTTAATAGAGAAAATTATTGTAGGGATACCGCACCTCGTGAATCTCTTTCACATGGGTGTAAATATTATCCCGCAGTTCTTCGATATTCATTTTTTTGGTGGCAGATATAAACACCACATCGGCAGCGTCTATTCGCGACATCCACGTGCGCTTTAGCTGTTCCAAAGGATCTGTGAATACGTCAGGATCAATATCCTGCGGATCTACAGGCTCTGGCTTGTAAGCATCTACCTTATTAAAAACCACAATGGTAGGTTTATCTTTAGAATCTATTTCGGCGAGTGTCGCATTTACGGTTTCGTAATGATCTTCAAAATTGGGATGAGAAATATCCACAATATGCATAAGGATGTCTGCCTCCCGCACCTCATCAAGGGTGCTTTTAAAAGACTCTACGAGTTGCGGCGGCAGCTTTCTGATAAAGCCAACAGTATCGCTCAATAAGAATGGGAGATTTCCAAAAACTACTTTACGCACTGTTGTGTCGAGGGTTGCAAACAGCCTGTCCTCGGCAAATACTTCCGATTTGCTGAGCAGATTCATAATGGTCGATTTTCCTGCATTGGTATATCCCACCAGGGCTACCCGCACCATGGCACCACGATTAGATCGCTGGGTATGCATTTGCTTGTCAATCTGCTTTAGCTTTTCTTTTAGCTTGCTGATTTTATTGCGGATCATCCTACGGTCAGTTTCAATCTCTTTTTCACCCGCTCCACCACGTGTTCCCGTTCCACCGCGCTGGCGCTCAAGGTGAGTCCACATACGTGTAAGCCGCGGAAGCAAATATTGCGAGCGAGCCAGCTCCACCTGCGTTCTGGCCTGAGCCGAACGTGCGCGCAGTAAAAATATGTCGAGAATTAATAAGCTCCTGTCGTAAATTTTTCGATCAAAAAGTTTCTCCAGATTTCGCATTTGCGAAGGCGACAGATCGTCATCAAAAATAAGTACGTCTATTTCATTATCCTTTACATAATTGAGAATCTCTTCGGCTTTACCTTTTCCGATAAAGGTTTTGCCATCAGGCAAATCCATTTTTTGGGTAAACGATTTTACTGAAGCAATTCCGGCGGTTTCAGCAAGAAATGCCAACTCGTCAAGATAATCATCTACCTGGTCTACAGTTTCATCGCGTGTAATTAACCCTATAAGAACTGCCCTTTCCTGTATGGTGGAAGTTTCAATATTTTCTGCCATTCAATATTTTAATTTACTGTAAAGATAAGCAGTTGATATTAATGTACATAAATACCAATGCAATAGAATCAAAAAGATCTATCCAAGACGCAAATTTCGCGAACGCGAAACACTACGGAATAATATAACCCGCCTACATCCCGGGAAACCAAGGCCGCCCAACGATCTCTCGAAATGGCCAGGGAATACTTACAAGCGTGATAATGAACGCAATAAGAAAGTACCAAAATATCTTTTTATGCTTGGCCGTATCATTCTCCATTTTCTTAGAGCTTACCCGTCCAACAGTAACAAGTACAATAGCGATTAACATTCCCAAACTATGCTCAATGCTGTAAAAACGAATGAGTTTATCAGACATTTCTCCCAGTTGACTATGCCAGCCTTTTAAAAAATACAAAGCAAACCCCAAAACCAATTGCAGGTGGAAAGCGATAAGGGTAAGCAGCGACCAGAGGTTATCAGGTTTGGTAAATGGTTTTTTGTTACTCATTCCACCAAAACTTCTTATCAGCGCAATAACGATTGCTATGAGTGCAAACCAGCGCAGAAAATTATGTAAATGAAGTAGTCCTGTTATCATCTTAAATATTTTTTGGTAAAGGTATAAATTGCCTGAATATGGAAAATGGATTATGAACTGGTTATCCATTGCTGGAGATGGCGTGCTAACCCACTAGGAATGAACCTTATTTTAATACATACCTTACACTTAAGCCAATGCCCTCTCCCACAAACCACCGATCACCGGTAAAATGAAATGAAGGTTTATAGTCAATAGAAACATTGATTGGAAAATCTGGAAAGCAGTATTCAATCCCTCCAATCAAATCGGCTCCGAGATTGATGTAAGTCGTTGTGTTTTTTGCTTCAGGTGGATTTATGGTATTGTCTCTGCCATGAAAGCCTAAATGCATTCCACCACCGATATACCAGAAGGTATTTTCATTGTGAAACGCCTTCTGCGATTTTTCTATAAGCGCAGTAAATTCAACGCCACCCCATCTTATTGCTACAATACCTTCGGCAAAATACTGCGCGTTAAGTTGATGCTTATACGTAAGAAGCCCGCCATACGAAGCCCGCGACCCCACTGCCGATTTATAGCTTTGGGCAATGGCTCCGCTCAAAAAAAAGAAAGCCGCGATACACACCGCGGCTTTCAGAATATGTATTCGCTTAAAGCGTTCCGCGACTCTCCTGCTCTCTTTCAATGGCTTCAAAAAGTGCTTTAAAGTTTCCTTTCCCGAAGCTTTTCGCTCCTTTTCGCTGAATAATCTCAAAGAACATAGTAGGCCTATCGACTACCGGTTTGGTGAATATTTGCAATAAATATCCTTCGTCGTCGCGATCTATCAAGATTCCAAGTTCTTTAAGCGGCTCCAGTTCTTCGTCTATTTCACCAACCCTGTCAAGAACGGTATCGTAATAGATATCCGGAACACGCAAAAACTCAACTCCGCGGTTTCTTAAATCTATTACTGTTTCAATAATATTATTGGTTGCTACCGCAATATGCTGAACGCCAGAATCGTGATAGAAATCGATATACTCCTCAATCTGTGATTTTTTCTTTCCTTCTGCGGGTTCATTAATCGGAAATTTAATCCTTCCATTTCCATTGCTCATTACCTTACTCATCAAGGCAGTGTATTCAGTAGAAATATCTTTATCGTCAAAAGACATAAGCTGGGCAAAACCCATAACTCGTGCATAAAATTCAACCCACTTGTTCATTTCGCCCCAGCCAACATTTCCAACCATGTGATCTACGTAACGTAAACCTGTCGGAGCTGGGTTGTAGTCGCTTTCCCACTTTCTAAATCCTGGCATAAATGGTCCGTCGTAATTTTTTCGCTCTATAAAAATGTGAACAGTCTCACCATAGGTATGAATTCCCGAACGGATAATATGACCATGGTCATCTTCCATACGTTGTGGCTTCATATATGATTTTGCTCCGCGTTTAGTAGTTTCTTCCCAAGATTTTGTAGCATCATCTACCCAAAGCGCCACCACTTTTACACCATCTCCGTGCTTCACAATATGTTCATTAATTGGGCTGTCTGGCGTAAGCGGAGAGGTAAGAACCAATCTTATTTTATCTTGCTGAAGCACATAGCTCACCTGATCTTTATTTCCAGTTTCTAAACCCGAAAATGCCACTGATTGAAATCCGAATGCTGTTTTATAATAATGGGCAGCCTGTTTTGCATTTCCTACATAAAGCTCCACATAGTCCGTTCCGTTAAGCGGCAGAAAATCTTCTGCATTCGGTATTACTTTCTCCAAATTTAAGGCTTCGCCTGTTGTTGATGTCATAATTTATGTTTTAAAATTTTCCTTTCGGGAAATGGCGCAAGTAGCGGATATATAGCAAATTGTAGTTATATAATCGACTCGCTTGATTCATCCCAAATCTACCCAAACCTCCCGGTTTCAGTATTATACCATAGTATTTTTCAAATATACGAAAAATGGTTGGTAGCGGCTATATAGATTCTTACCCCTAATTAACAAATTAATCGAAAACGATAGCTATTTTTGACATAGAAATCTAAAAAGCCCGTTAAAATGAAAAAATCTTTATTCTTAGTCGCAATACTTATTTCTGTGGCATCATTTGCGCAAACTTCTTACACGCTATCTTCTTATACTTCGGCTTATGAAGAGCTCACCACCCCTATTCCAGTTGAATTTCTGTTTGACGAAGATGGGCATTGGGATAATCCTTTTTTCATAATCCCATTTGGATTTGATTTTCAGATAGGGGGTGAAACGTTTAATTCATCAACTCAGTTCGGAGGTGGTGCAATGATGGGTTTTGGAAATTTTTTAAATCCGAACCTTAGCGTCATAACATTTTTTGGATTAACTGATGATTTTGTTGATGGGTCTACTATTGAAGGGCTTGATTCATCAATTATTTCTTACCAAATAGTGGGAAGTGTGGGCGATAGAATTGCAAAAGTTCAATATGAAAATGCTGCTTTTTATGAGGAAATAGCAAGTCCAGAAGCTGCTGCTGAAAACAGAATGGACTTTCAGTTATGGTTTTACGAGCAAAATGGCATTATGGAAGTGCACTATGGCAGTTCAAATATCCCAAACCCAGACCTTGCTTTTTTTGAAAATATGGGGCCATCAGGTGTTTTGGCTGTTAACTATAATCTAGATTCAGAGACTATAGACTATGGTGCAGCAATTATTGGAAACCCTGTAGATCCTACTTTGTTTACTTTTACAATTGTTCCGGATGAGGAATTTCAAACATCCTTAGATTCAATGCCAATTTCTGGTCAGGTGCATCGCTTAGCGCCGGCAAGTCCCAATGCGGTTTTTAATGCCAAAGCACCAGCATTTAGCATTTACCCAACAATAGCTCAAAACGAAATTTGGATAAAAAATGCGCCACAACTGAGCGCCGCTTACCGCATTTTGGACATCACCGGTAAAGAAGTGAAGGCCGGAAAAACGCAAAGTCAAAGTTCGATTAATGTTTTAAATCTGAATTCAGGCATTTATCTTATTTCAATAGACGGAATGGGCAATGCAGCTAAATTTATCAAGAAATAACCAAACCTTTTTCAAATCAAAAAAGATGATACCCTAAATGTGTATCTGCTTTTTTATTTGCTCATTCATTTTGATTTATAATCGCAATATTATCCACTCAAACAATGAACCTTTAGAGAAATGAAAAAACCTTTACTTTTAGTTGCAATGCTTTTTGGTGTAGCGGCATTCGCACAAAACAGTTACACACTAACTACTTACACCTCAGAGTATTCTAACTTGATAGACTCAACGCCCGCCGATTTGAGCGATGAAGGTGGTGAACCATGGGACGATCCGAATTTTGTAATACCATTCGGGTTTGACTTTGAAATTGGCGGTGAAACATATAATTCGGCCTTTCAAATAGATTATGGTGCTTTTATGGCCTTTGGTGATATTGCAAATATTGAAACTGATCAATTTCAAGTATTTGGAATCTATGACGATATAGCCGACCTGGCTGAAATTGAAGGCCAAGAACCTTCTCTTATTAACTATGTGATTGATGGCGAGCCTGGCAATAAAATCGCAAAAATTGAGTATACCAATGCCGGATTTTACGATGCGATAAATGCCGATGAGCCCGCTGTAGAAAATCTAACCAACTTTCAATTGTGGTTTTATGAAGCGAATGGCATTATGGAAATTCATTTCGGGGAATCGAATATCCCAGATATGGATTTGGCTTATTTTCAAAATTCGGGCCCAACAATAGCCTGTGGCTTAAACTATTTGTATAATTCTGAAACTGTTGATTATGGCGCAACAGTAAAGGGCGATCCTATTAATCCTTCCCTTTTCGAATATACAGATTTGGGGGCTACTTATGTACAAGGGACTAATAGTTTAAATGTTACGCCTGCATCTGGTCGGGTATATCGCCTTACTCCGTCCATCGAGACTGGGGTTGATGATGTTAATCTGCCAGAATTTAGTATTTACCCTACTATAGCTAAAAGTGAAATTTGGGTGAAAGATGTAAAGGTTGACAACGCTACTTACCGCATTATGGACATTACAGGTAAAGAAATACATACAGGTAAATTACAGACTAAAACCAGCATAAATGTTTCGAGTTTAAGATCAGGTTTGTATATCATTTCCATAGATGGAGTGGGCAATACATCCAAGTTTATTAAGAATTAAAAGACCCTTATCAAATCAAAAAAGCCGTTACGCAAATTGAGTAACGGCTTTTTTAATTGTATTAAATGAACAAGGGGAAATCTTGAGGTTGCGAAATGCGACCGCAAAGAGTCCATTCCTACTAAAAAGCCAAAAGCCATCACGATTAATTCGCAATGGCTTTTCAAATCATAATTTCAAGGCTATTTAATTTACTCCAACCACGATTTCCAATACTCTTCATCGGCAATAGCCATAGCCTGCTTCGTCATTTTCAATGGCTTAAAAGTGTCTACCATAACGGCCAGCTCTTCAGTTTCTTTTTTACCAATACTGCGCTCGGCTGCCCCGGGGTGCGGCCCGTGAACCGCTCCTGCGGGATGAATCGTAATATTTCCTTTCTCAATATTATTCCGGCTCATAAAGTCGCCGTCAACATAATATAGCACTTCGTCAGAATCTATATTGCTGTGATTGTATGGCGCCGGAATCGATTGAGGATGGTAGTCGTACATGCGCGGAACAAATGAGCAAATTACAAAACCGGCAGCCTCAAAAGTCTGGTGTATTGGCGGCGGCATGTGCACCCTTCCGGTAATGGGTTCAAAATCGTGAATAGAAAAAGCGTAGGGATAATTGAAGCCATCCCAGCCAACCACATCAAATGGATGAGTGGCATAGGTAAAATGATAGAGCTTATCTTCTTTTTTGATTTTTACTAAAAACTCACCTTTCTCGTCGGTAGGCTCCAAATATTCCGGTCGGCGAATATCACGTTCGCAAAATGGAGAATGCTCCATTAATTGCCCAAAATTATTTCTGTAACGCTTTGGTGTGTAGATGGGGCTAAACGATTGAACGATAAGCAGTCGATTTTTTGAAGCTTTAAATTCCATTTGGTAAATCATACCGCGAGGCACTACGAGATAATCACCATAAGAAAAGTCAAGATCGCCCATGAGCGTATGCATAGTTCCCTCGCCTTCGTGGATGAAAATAACCTCATCAGCATCTACATTCTTATAGTAGTAGTCTTTCATCGATTCACGCGGTGCAGCAAGTTCAATATAGCAATCCCTATTAACAAGCACCGGCGTACGGCTGTCGAGATAATCGTCTTTTGGCTTCACCTCAAATCCGCGAAAGCGGTAAGCCTTCATGTTGTGATCTAAAGCTATTTCGGGTTTTATATCAAGCGTCTCTCCAATTTCCTTCACCTGCGTAGGTCTGTGCATGTGGTATAGAAGCGACGACATACCACTAAAACCCTCTGTTCCAAATAGCTGCTCATAATACAGAGAACCATCTGCTTTTTTAAAGGCTGTATGTCTTTTATGTGGAATTTTTCCAAGTGTATGATATATAGGCATATAATTATTGTTTAGGGTAATGTATTTCTACAAATATATACAATCGCATCGTTTCTTTTTTAAAGATCATTCTACCCGTGAGATGCCATTAGGAACTCAAAGTCTTGTCGATTCTTAACAGACCATTAAAATATTTATGCGCTTAGAAACTCGTAAATCCGTAAATTTGCGTGAATTTTTGAATTTAGATTTTATGTCTTCTACAAATATATTGGTGGTAGGTGCCGCCGGACAGATTGGAACAGAACTCGTTATCGCACTTCGTGAGCAGTACGGCTCAGATAGGGTTGTGGCCTCTGATTTAAATCCAAAACCAATTGATGCACTTGCTAATGGCCCTTACGAATCTATCAATGTATTGGATAAGCATAGATTGCTTGAAGTAGTAAAATCTTATAAAATAACAGAGATTTATCAGCTTGCAGCCCTCTTATCGGCTACTGCCGAACAGAAACCCGCGTTGGGTTGGGATTTAAACATGAATGGATTATCAAACGTGCTTGACCTTGCCCGCGACGGGCATATTAAACGAATTTTCTGGCCGAGCTCAATAGCTGTTTTTGGGCCGCATACTCCCAAAGTGAAAACCCCGCAGCGTACTATTATGGAGCCAACTACGGTTTACGGAATCACAAAAGTGGCTGGTGAAAGCTGGTGCGAATACTATAACAAGCGTTATGGCACAGATGTACGAAGCGTGAGGTATCCCGGAATAGTGGGCTACAAAAGCAATCCGGGTGGGGGAACTACAGATTACGCTGTTCACATTTTTCATGAAGCCATTAAAAACGGAACTTATGAGTGCTTTTTGAGCGAACAAGCCGCCCTGCCTATGATGTATATGCCTGATGCAATTAAGGCAACCCTTGAAATAATGAATGCTCCGTCAGACCAAATCAAGTTGCGTACGAGCTATAATATTTCCGGTGTATCTTTTACACCCGATGTATTGGCAGAAGCCATAAAGCAACATATTCCCGACTTTACAATTTCGTACAATCCTGATTATCGCGACGGAATAGCTAAAAGCTGGCCGAGTAGCATTGATGATTCTATGGCACGCGAAGATTGGGGCTGGAAACCGGACTATTCGCTTGAAAGAATCGTATCAGACATGCTCGAGCATTTACGCGAAAAGGCCGTTTAACACTTGCTTATCAGGCTACTTATCGCACTAGAGAAAAAGCCTTAATTTAGGCTCCGAAAACCGAACCTTTTTTATTTTAAGCGCGTATAAATTCCAAAAGTTTATACTTTGATGAAACGCTTTCCGCTCACTTTCTTATTTTTCCTGACGCTCATTTTTCTCAGCTATCCTGCGGGTGCCGACGCGGTATATGGGCAAAGTGCTATAAAACAAAATTATACCGACAATCAAGGGCGCCGACAAGGATACTGGATCATTCTTGGGTCTTTGAGCTCTGATGATGGTTACAACGCCAATCAAAAAGTTGAAGAAGGAGAATATCTTGACAATAAGCGGACAGGAGTTTGGAAAAAATACTACCCAACCGGAAGTTTGCAAAGCGAAATAAACTATTTGGAAAATCATCCTTACGGCCATTACACCACTTACTATCCTAACAATCGGGTAGAAGAATCAGGGTATTGGACTGCGAATAAAAACACAGGCGATTTTAAACGCTTTCATGAAAATGGAAAACTCGCTCAGGACTTTAATTTTAATTCACACGGTAAAAGAGATGGTGAGCAGAAGTACTACTATGCTGACGGAACCTTGCAATGTACGGTAGAGATAGATAATGGCGTGGCTCACGGAATGTATATGCTCTACTATCCAAACGGTGAATTGCGCGAAGAAAAGAGAATTACCAACGGCGAAGTGGAGAAAGAAAGCGTAAAAACCTTCACTTTGGATAAAGCTCCAAAAGGCGAAATTACAGTCCCTAAATTATCTGCAGAAGAAACGACTCCGAATAAATCTGACCGTCCGAATTTGGCAGAATTTAAAGCTACCGGATCAAACACGCTTTACAATAGAAATAAGCAAATAACCCAGGTAGGCCACTTTTTGGAAGGCCGCCTCTGGAATGGAAAATGGTATAAATACGATGAAAACGGAATCTTGCGACGGGTGGAAGTTTATAAAGAAGGCAGATTCATTGGCTACGGAATCATTGACGATTCAAACAAATGAGTAAATTTGGCCGGAAATGCATCTTTTTATAACCATTCATGAGCAGTACCCTTTTCATTACCAATACGCTTTCGCGGAAAAAAGAAGAGTTTAAACCCCTAAACCCACCCCACGTGGGTCTTTACGTTTGCGGACCTACCGTGTACAGCGATGTGCATTTGGGAAATGTGCGTTCGTTTTTAAGTTTCGATATCGTTTTCAGATACTTAAGCTACCTCGGGTATAAAGTGCGCTACGTGCGCAATATTACAGATGTAGGCCATTTGGTAAACGACGCTGACGAGGGCGAGGACAAAATCGCAAAAAAAGCCCGTCTTGAAGAGTTAGAACCAATGGAAATCGTACAAAAATACACCAATGGTTTTCACGATGTAATGCGCATTTTCAATATTCTACCTCCATCTATAGAGCCCACAGCCACAGGCCACCTTATTGAACAAATGGAAATGGTAAAACGCATTATTGCGGCTGGCTATGGATATGAAGTAGATGGGTCGGTATATTTTGATGTAAGAAAATACAATGAAGACCATAATTACGGAGAGCTTTCGGGTAGAAATATCGATGACTTGCTTTCTAATACCCGCGCGCTCGACGGCCAGGATCAAAAGCTCGACCCGCTCGATTTTGCTATCTGGAAAAAAGCCGAGCAAGGCCATATTATGTTCTGGCCATCGCCTTGGGGTGAAGGATTTCCTGGTTGGCACCTGGAATGCTCGGCCATGAGCACCAAATATCTCGGCAATGAATTTGACATTCACGGAGGTGGTATGGACTTGAAATTCCCTCACCACGAATGTGAAATAGCCCAAAATATTGGCGCAAACGGGAAGAACGGCCCTAGAATATGGATGCACGGAAATATGCTAACCGTGCAGGGGCGCAAGATGGCCAAATCTGAAGGTAATGGGTTTACACCGGAAGAATTGATTACCGGAAATCACAAACTCCTTGACCAAGGCTATAGCCCAATGACGGTGCGCTTCTTTATGCTTCAGTCTCATTACGGAAGCACGCTTGATTTTTCAAACGATGCACTGCGCGGTGCAGAAAAAGGGTACAAACGCTTGATGGATGGTTACGAAACTCTTCAAAGTCTTACGCCTTCCGGTGAATCTACTATAGATGTGGCTGCTCTAAAAGAAGCTTGCATCGATGCAATGAACGACGATTTCAGTACGCCAATTCTTATTTCTAAACTCTTTGACGGTGTAAAGACAATCAATCTTATAAAAACGGGAGCCGAAAAAGCCTCTGAAGGTGATTTAAAAGAATTAAAAGAACTCTTCCACGACTTTATTTTTGATGTGCTCGGCTTCCGAAAAGAAGACGAACAATCAGGTGCAGGAAGTGATTTAACAGCATCGCTCATTGAGCTAGCAATTAGTCTGCGAAAAGCGGCAAAGCTCAACAAAGACTTTACTACTGCAGATCAAATTCGCGAAGAACTCACCAAAATAGGCGTTACACTTAAAGATAATCCTGACGGAACGGATTTTATAATTGGTTAGAGCTGAATTCTGAGTTTATCTTTGAAATTTTTTCAAGTTATCACTACGGAAATAAAGCAGTAAACGGATTCAAAACCAACCCTTTCGCGCACCCCAAACCCCTTCCATACGGACTCTCTTTGGTCGAAAGGGACGATCCCTGCGCACGCTTCATTTGTTCCAATACAAATTTAATTTACAAGACTCTAATTACAAAAGTCATTACAAAAGAAAAATTCGATCTTTTATTAGAAGTGTGCGGCGGCACCCTATAGGGACGGGGCGCGCGGAGAGATTCACTGCGCAGCAGCAAAAAATCATTCGTCCATTTGTAGCTACCAAATCACATAAGCCCAAAAAATCTCCAAATAAAATTTACCCTTTGTGTATATTCGAAGTTTCTAAATAAACTTCATGAGCACCGATAAAAAAACCTTATATCTTCTTGACGCCTACGCATTGATTTACAGAGCATATTACGCTTTTATCAGAGCGCCACGCGTAAATTCTGCCGGTTTGAATACCTCTGCCATGTTTGGATTTACAAATGCTCTGGCAGATATTATCAATAATCACAAGCCGACACATATTGCCGTTGGATTTGACATTTCAGGACCTACGTTTAGAAATGATGACTATCCTGCGTATAAAGCCAATCGCGAAGAAACTCCTGACGATATAAAAATTGCCATTCCCTATATCAGACAAATTATAGAGGGGTTTAATATACCTATTCTTGAAAAAGAAGGGTTTGAAGCCGATGATATAATAGGAACCATCGCCAAGAAAGCGGAGATAGAAGGTTTTGAAGTATTTATGGTTACCCCCGATAAAGATTTCGGGCAGCTCGTAACCGAACACATCAAGATTTTAAAACCTGCCCGCATGGGAAATGGCAGCGAAGTAATGGGCATAAAAGAAGTCTGTGAAAAGTTTGGCGTAAAGCGCCCCGAGCAGGTTATTGATATGCTCGGTCTCTGGGGCGACGCTGTCGATAACATTCCCGGAATACCGGGAATAGGCGAAAAGACAGCCAAAAAGTTACTTGCCGAATACGACAGCGTAGAAGGCCTGATTGCCAATGCTGACAAACTAAAAGGCAAGCAAAAAGAAAATGTAATCAAGTTTGCCGAGCAAGGACTCTTATCTAAAAAGCTCGCCACCATCATTCTCGATGCACCTGTAGACTTTAACCCAAAAGAACTCGAACTGGAAGAGCCAAATAAAGAGGTGCTTCGTGAGCTGTTTTCAATTTTAGAATTCAGAACCATCTCAGAGCGCCTGCTCGGAGAAAAAATCCAAGCCAATACCGCAGCTGGCGATCAAATGGATTTGTTCTCTTCGGTAGAGAATTCTGATACTGATGCAGAACCTGCTTCAATGTCTGATTTTGATGCATCAGCAGTAAAGTACAATACCATTGAAACCAAGGATAAGCGCACAACCTTTATTAGAGACCTGATGAAACAAAAGGTGGTATGCTTTGATACGGAAACCACTTCTGTAGATGCAAATTCAGCCGAGCTTGTTGGCATGTCATTTTCCTGGAAAAGTGGGGAGGCTTATTATATCCCTCTTCCGGAAAATGAAAATGGATCAAAGTTTATTCTCAAAGATTTTAACGATTTCTTTGCCGCCGAAAACATCTTGAAAATAGGTCATAATCTTAAGTACGATATTACTGTTCTGGCCTGGTACGGCATAGAGGTAAAGGGAAAAATGTTTGACACCATGCTTGCTCATTATCTCATTCAGCCCGATATGAAGCACAATATGAATGAGCTGGCCGAAACGTATTTAAGTTACAGACCTATCAGCATTGAAACCCTCATTGGCAAAAAAGGTAAAAATCAGGGTAGCATGCGCGATGTGCCAGTAGAAGAGGCAGCACCTTACGCCTGCGAAGATGCAGATATTACCTACAGACTCTACGAAAAATTCGCTCCCGAAATTGAAAAAGAACCGGGTTTAAAAAAGCTTTTTTATGAAATTGAAATGCCCCTTATGCCCGTGCTTGCGCGCATGGAGTTTTGCGGTGTGAAAATAGATACTGATTCGCTGGCTGAAATATCAAAGAATCTAGAGATTGAAGCACTAAAGCTCGAAGAGGAAATTTATGAAATCGCGGGGACCAACTTTAACCTGGCAAGCCCAAAACAGCTGGGTATTGTACTCTTTGAGGATTTGAAAATTGCTGACAAGCCCAAGAAAACCAAAACAGGCCAATATTCTACCAATGAAGAAACCCTTTTAAAGCACGCCGACGACCATCCGATAGTTGGAAAAATTCTGGACTTTAGACAGATAATGAAGCTAAAAAGCACTTACGTCGATGCCTTGCCAGAATTGGTTAACCCGCGAGATCAGCGGATTCACACTACGTATATGCAGGCGGTGGCTGCTACGGGTAGGCTTAGCTCACAAAATCCTAATTTGCAAAATATTCCCATCCGCACCGAGCGAGGACGTGAAGTTAGAAAGGCTTTTATCCCCTCTTCTGCCGACCGGGTAATATTCGCAGCTGACTATTCGCAAATAGAGCTTAGGCTAATGGCCGAAATGAGCGGCGATATAGCTATGCTAGAAGCCTTTACCAGTGGGGAAGATATTCACGCGGCAACTGCAGCGAAGGTTTTTAATGTTGATTCTAAAGATGTGGATCGCGAAATGCGTAGCAAAGCTAAAATGGTAAACTTTGGGATTATCTATGGAATATCTGCCTTTGGACTGGCGCAGCGCCTTGGCATATCGCGAACTGAAGCCTCAGAATTGATAGAAAATTACTTCATTCAGTATCCCGGCATTAAAGCTTATATGGACGAAAGTATAGAGCGTGCGCGTAAAAACGGATATGTAGAAACCATTTTAAAGCGCCGCCGCTACCTCAGCGATATCAATAGTCGGAATGCTACCGTGCGCGGATTTGCAGAGCGAAATGCAATTAATGCCCCCATTCAGGGATCGGCTGCCGATATGATAAAAGTGGCGATGATAAAAGTTGATGAGCTATTCAAAAAAGAAGGAATCAAATCAAACATGATCCTTCAGGTGCACGATGAGCTCGTTTTTGACGCCGAGAAATCTGAACTCGATAAAATACGCGTTATCGTAGAAAGAGAAATGCGTCAGGCTATACCACAGCTCAAAGTTCCCATAAAAGTAGATATGGATACAGGAGATAACTGGCTGGAAGCACATTAAAATCTGAGCGCTAACAAGCCAGTCGTTTGTTTTATTAAACTGCCTTATTCCGGCATTAAACCCGCCCGGTTGGATATTGATCTTTCCAACCTTGACAAACTATTTACGTAAAATCATTTTGTACGGACTACTTATGGGGCTCAATACACATCTCAAAAAAATTATTTCTTATTGAAACCTTTTGAGACCTACTAAAGTAAAAGCACACGAACAAAGTCTCCTTAAATGTGACGCTTACGCTTCGATATGCGAGAGTTTGATTCAAGAAAACAGAATATTAAACACGAGATTCATTTTACAATGAAGCCCCTATTTTTAAAGAATATGAAACGGAAAAAATCCTTTATACGCTTGCTGCCTCTGGCCGCAGTGGTGTTGCTTTATAGCTGCGATAGTACGCAGTCATCTGATTCCGCTATAATAGAAAGTAGCGTTAACGCAGGATTTCTGGACGAGCTGTCAATAAAAAACGCCCAAAAAGTGCAGGAGATTTTCTACTCAGTACCATCGCCCATGGAGATGGCATCTATCTTGAAAAAATCTGGGGCAGACTACGATATGTCTCTACTAAACGAGGTGAAAAATGTAAGTGGATATACTTCTGCGAGCAGCAGAGCTCTTAATCTAGGTATTTATGGTGCCGATTTAAGCTACGCAAGTATCTTCAATCAAAACCAGGAAGCGATTATTTACTTGTCGTGTACCAAAAAACTAGCCGACAATCTGGGGGTTACAAAAGCTTTTGACGACAGTACAATAGAACGTATGGAAGCCAATGTTGAAAATCGGGATTCGCTTCTCAACATCATTTCTGAAACCTATTATATGTTAGACGCTTATCTGAAAGAAAATGGCCGAGACCATATTTCTGCAATGGTAATAGCGGCCGGTTGGATAGAAGGTTTATACCTGGCAACAACCATTGCTTCTGCCGATGTAAATCCAGATCCACTTTTGCTGCGTCGTATTGCTGAACAAAAACTTTCGCTAAATAATCTTGAGGAACTTGTAAAAGCCTACAATAAGGGAAATCAACTCGACGATATAGCCAAAGATCTGGAAAGAGTTCGTGCAGCATTTGATAAGGTGCAGATGAAAAAAGAAAAATCTACCGTAGGTAAAAAAGCAGATGGAACCACTGTAATAGGTGGTGAGACTAAAACCGATATGAGCAGAGAAACCTTAGAAGAAATCACCAAAGTAGTTAATGAAATCCGTACACGCTACGTAAGTTAAATTTCCCCTAAGATGATGAAAAAAATTCAACTAATATTAAGTCTCGCTGGCTTACTTATATTTAGTTCAGCGTATAGTCAGTGCAGAACATTTGTTAAAACATCGTGCGCTGAAGCAATGGGAGAATACATCCCAAGCGAAAACTTTAACGGCGCTAAATTATCGCCCGGCGATATGGCAGAAGTGAAAATGACCTTTTACGCCGGTGAAAAATATCGCTTGCTGATTTGCAGTCATCCAATGATTGGGAATGTAGATTTCCAGGTGCTGGACAAAGATGGAGTTACGCTCTACAACAATACGGAAGACAATCAGTCAGATCACTTCGACTTTTCACTTTTGGGAACGCAAGAACTTACCATAGTCCTAAAAGTGAGCCCCGACAATAAATCAGCGCTAAACCCTCAGGGTTGTGTAGCCATTCTGATTGGAAGATTAATTCAAAATTGAGATCTAATCTCTAAAAACATTCATTCAAGACATACGGTGGGTCAAACGATCACTTCACCGGAAAAGAAATAAACTGATAAGCCCTTAATAGGGCTTATTTACTTACGACAAATTTCTGTGCAAAGCGACCTTCAGAAGTATTGAAGTGCAAAAAGTAAAGCCCGTTGGGCAACTGGTTTACATCTAAATCAATTACCTTTTTACCACCGATACTTTTTCCGGAATAAATACTGCGAATAAGTCGGCCGGAAACATCGTGCAGGTTAATCTCTAAATTTGATATTCCGGCAGGCATATCCATTTCAATTTTCACAACATCTCTGGCGGGGTTTGGATATATCTGAACAGCATTTTGAATGGCCTCAATAGCATTTACAGAAACCGTAAGAGCATTCGAAAGGTTAATGTCATCCAGGAAAATATTATTCCCGTTTTCACTTATAAACTCAAATTTAATTCTGAATTGAGACGTGAAGAAAACTGGAACAAGGTTATTAATTTCCACCTCTACCCATTGGCTTAAATCGTTCGGTATAAACGGAGTAGATTGCAAACCGGATACTGTATATAATTCATCGCCAACCAAAGTTCGGCGCGCTATCCAGTTTTCACCACAATTTCGTGATACATAAACAATCAGTTTATCGGCGCTACTTGAGTTCTTTCGTTTACACGAATATTTAAAATCTAAACGCGCGTTTGTTGAATCAAAATAGCTCATATCAAAAGTTTGCGACAACAGACTCGCTTTTTCTCCGGATGAGCTTTGCAACCCATTAATAATTGCCGATTGGCTTCCGGTATAGGCTGCCTGGTCTGTAACTTCCCAACTATTCATTCCATTCACATTTTCGGTGTACCAAATCGGTGATTGTCCATTTTCAAAGGAATTAACATCCTCAAAACCCTCCGAAAAAGGAAGTACAACCAAGGAAGTATCGAGTACCCGCACATAATCGTCTTCTAAAGTTGACAAAGTTTCGAAACTATCGCCCGCAGAAAGAATTACATAATAGATTCCCGGATTATTATAAGTTATACTCGGTTCAGCCTCATCAGAAGAAGAAGGGCTTCCACCCTCAAAATTCCACATTCTACTGGTAACGCCACCATACGAGTAATCTTCAAATTGTACACTATCGCCCACACAAATTGTTCTTCTGCCCGATGTAAATTCAACTGCACAAATCACCGGATCTTCATACACTCCTGTAGCAATAAGATTGCTTTCCTGCCACAACTCATTGCGTTCAGCTACGTAGCTGTTTAATGCAGCAGCCATACGCTGCGACTGGCCATGAGTGTACATTTTTGAACAGTATGAATATTCCATAAAATTCTGCACATTATCAAGACTTCCACAGCTTTCGCCGGTAATATTGCAGTTGGTCCAGCCAATGGTATTTGGTGTGTCGGCCACTCCATCATCTGTATTGCAATTTTCTTCTACTTCAGGATCGTTTGTACTTCCCCACAAATGCGGAAGGTCAAGCCAATGGCCAACTTCATGGGTAAGTGTATGCGATCTGTACTGAGAAGATGTGCCTATGCTCCCCACATAATCGTATTTCACCACAATACCATCTATCGTAGCTCCATAGGGGGTGTTTACTGACGAGGGATACCGCGAATACCCGGCAGCACCGCTTTCTATTGCACTACAAACCCAAATATTCAAATATTTTGATCTGTCCCATACGGGAGATAGCATTTTAAGATTGTCGTCTCCGGCATAGGTCAATTGACTTTCTGTTCTTACAATTCCGTTTGTGCAATTTCCATCAGGGTCTCGTTTTGCCAACGCAAACTGGATGGCGGTGTTTGAAACCAGATTTGTAAAAGCCGAATTTACATACCCTATTCCCTGGGTCTGCGCAGAAAAATCCTGGTTCATTACCTCTATAGCATTCTCAATTTGCTCAGGCGCAAGATTTTCTACACCATTGTTGTGAACAATATGAAATACGACAGGAATAATATAAACCTCCTCATCCTTTTTCTCATAATTTTTGGCGAATAAAGTCCGGAATTCGGCTTGCTGTGCAGCGCTATGCTCTGTGCTTTGCTTTAGTTCAGGATGCTCTTCCAGCAATTTATCCATCATTTCGTATGTATGGCATTTTACCAACAACTCTGTACCGTCATCATCTATTTCTTGGGAATGAACAGCAGATACAACTGAAAACAAGATGCCTATAGAGAATAAATATTTTTTCATAAAATCTGATTAACTAAATTATTAGTATGCCGAGCTGTAACTACTTTAATTAGTGCTGAACTGCAAATCTTTTTACAATTTGTCCTTCTCCAACCCGGAGACGAATAAAATAAATTCCGGGAGAAAGGGTTGACACATCCGCATTTACAATTTGTTTGCCCGCAGGCTTATATCCTTTAAAAACCGGCACAATGAGCCTGCCCGTAATATCAAGTATATCTACAGAGGTGTTTCCTCCATTATTCAAATTATAATGGAAGTTTAGTTTGTATGTGGCTGGATTTGGGAAGACTTCAACAGACTTCACAAAATCGACACCTTCCAGGCCAACAGTAGCAGGATCGTAAAGATTAATATTATCTAGATAAATATTGTTGCTGTAATTTGAGGTAAACTCAAAGCGCAATCTAAAGTCTTCGGTAAAGAATACTGGGTTAATATTTGTAATTTCTACCTCTGTCCAGTCTGAGGGTGAATTGGGAACAAATTCACCACCAAAATTTCCGGATACCGTAGGCAAGTCAGGCCCCTCTATTACGAGACGCTGAATCCAATTCAAACCACAGTTTCTCGATATCATTATCCGTAACTGATCGTTGGTATTTTGGTTGCGTCGGGCATGGGCATATCTAAATTTTAAAACCACGTTTTCTCCAAGTTCGCTCAAATTGTAAGTTGGGCTTTGCAGATATTCTGAACTACCCGATGTATTAAAAAATCCCTTTACATAGGCTGATTTCGAGCCCTCATAAGCTGCTGACGAAGTAATTTCCCATTGGATGTTACTACTAGAACCGACGGGATTTACAACCGACCAATTTTCTGTATTGGAAGAAAAGTTATTAAAAGACTCGAATCCTTCAGAATACGGAACCGCATTATCGCCTGAAGGCATAACCCGAATATAGCTTGTTTTGGTAACCGTTTGGCTACCGGTCGAATTGCTGACAGTGAGTATAACGTCATGATTTCCAGGGGTGTCATACGTTACAACCGGAAAAGGCTCATTTGAAGTAGCCGGGGTACCTCCCGGAAATGACCATGACCATTCGGTGACGCCATTAAAGGACAAATCCTCAAAAGAAATTTCTTGTCCCGGGCAAACCAATCTTTCATCGCTGGTGGTAAAATTAGCTTCGCAAATCACGTTTTCTCCGAGCACCCCCGTTTCTGCAAGATTTGCTGGTGTATTGAGCTGATTTCTTTGGCTGATTGAAGAATTCATTGCTGCACGCATTCTGTTTTTCTGACCATTGGTAAACATTTTGGAGCAATAAGAATACTCCATGAAATTCTCAACGTTATCAAGTGATCCGCATGACTCTCCCTGCAAATTACATGTAGTCCAGCCGATGGTAAGTGGCGTATCCGAAACACCATCATCTCCCGAGCAATTGCCTGGCAAGCCAGGGCTATTTCCTGCACCCCAGGTATGTGGCAAATTTGCCCAGTGGCCAACTTCATGGGTCAGAGCATGAGATTTATTGAGATTCGAAGTTCCCATATCGCCCACATAGTCGTGGTTAATTACGATTCCATCGGCAAGCGCACCGAAAGAGCCGTTAACATTGGCCGGAGTGTAAGTATAGCCTGCAGCTCCGCTTTCAATAGAACTACAAACCCAAATATTCAAATAACTATCTCTGCCCCAGCTGGGTGAAATTGCTTTTAAGTTCTCGCCACCCGTATAAGTCTCATCATCTATAATTCGTACAATTCCATTTGTACAATTTCCATCAGGATCTAAGCGCGCAAGCCGAAATTCAAAATTTACATTTCCGATTATGCCCTGAAAAGCAGATACAACAAAGTTTACTCCACTATTAAGCGCCTTGTAGTCGTCATTCATTACTTGTATGGCCGATTCTATTTGAGCATTGCTGATATTCTCTTCTCCATTTGCATGTATCACATGAAAAACCACCGGAATGATTTTAAGAACATCATCTCTGTAAGGCGATTCCTGATAATTGCGTGTAAATTCTTCCAGCTCTGCACTTGCCTGCGCAGCTATAGCCCGTTGTCCGGGATAAGCATTAAAGAAGGCTTCAGTTTGCTCTGTAATACCACATGAATAATGGTCTGAATGATCAGAATCTTGAGCAAATGAACTATTTGCAAATAGGAGAATGGCAATAAAGGATAGATACTTCATATATTGAGAGTCAACAAAAATTGGTAAAGCACAAAAATAAACAATCAAGCAGGTTTTATCGCTATGCTAAATAACAGAACCACTTGGATGCTCTTTATACAAATCATTCCTCAAATTCCCTATACGATGCAGGGAATCTGAATGAATAAACTTGGAAGGCTGAAAAAATCTAAAAATGAGATTATTTCAAGGCCGCATCTAAATCTGCGATCAAATCTTCAATATCTTCAACACCCACGCTTAATCTGATAAGCGAATCAACAACGCCAGATTCTCGCCTAGCATCGGCCGGTATGGAAGCATGTGTCATAGTAGCAGGATGACCAATTAAAGATTCTACTCCACCAAGCGATTCTGCCAAAGCAAAAAGCTTGCATTTACTCAGCACAGCATGAGCAGCCTGGGTGGTATCTGTTTTTAGTGTAAAGGATACCATCCCGGAGAATGCGCTCATTTGCTTTTTGGCAACGGCGTGGTTTTTATGGTTTGGTAAACCCGGATAATAAACCTTGTCGACTGCGGGATTCTTGGTTAACCAATTGGCAACTTTTTCTCCGTTTTCAGAATGTCTTTGCATGCGCAAATGCAGTGTTTTAACTCCTCTCAACACCAAAAACGCATCTTGTGGACCACATACAGCTCCCGAAGAGTTTTGAATGCGGTACATTTCTTTAGCAATTTTTTCGTCAGAGGTCACTAGAGCGCCCATTACTACATCGCTATGTCCGCCCAGGTATTTTGTAACCGAATGCATTACAATATCGGCACCAAGCTCGAGTGGTCGCTGAATATAAGGCGTAGAGAATGTATTGTCAACGGCAAGCATTGCTTTTGAACCCTTCACAACATTTGCTATTGCCTCTATGTCAATGATATTCAGCATCGGGTTTGTAGGTGTTTCAACCCATACCAGTTTGGTGTTTTCATTAATCAATGCCTTAACTTTAGAAGCATCGTCCATAGCTGTATAATGGAATTTGATTCCGTATTTGGCAAAAATTGTGTTGAAAAGGCGGTATGAACCACCGTATAAATCGCTTGTACTAATTACCTCATCGCCGGGCGACAACATTTTCAAAACACAATCAATAGCGGCAAGACCACTACCAAAACAGGCTCCAAATTTTCCGTTCTCAAGTTGAGCCAGATTGGCTTCCAGTGCCGACCTCGTAGGATTATGCGATCGCGCGTATTCAAATCCTTTGTTTACCCCCACCGATTCCTGAACAAAAGTACTGGTTTGGTAAATTGGTGTCATGATAGCTCCAGTCGCTGAATCTGGTTCTAAACCTGCGTGAATTGTTTTTGTGTTAAACTTCATAGAATTTGAAATTTCGGTTTTGAATGCATCAGAAGTAGTGGCTTAGGCCGTTTTCTTTTTTACATCGGCGGAAGCCTTAGACGTAGCTCTTAACCAACGCGGCAAAATTATTGCACCGATAAAAAGGTAAGGGTAATAAGAAATAAGTCGCCAGAGAAGCGCAAGGGCACCAACGAGACCTAGGGGAATAAACTCCTTAAAAAATCCTGAAAACGCAAATTCCGCAACCCCTGAACTGCCCGGAGTAGGGCTAATAAGCATGATAACCCACATTACGAGCTGCCGGGCATATATCAGTAAATGCTCCATGAAACCGCTAATAATCTTGCTTTCATGGCTTACAAATGCAAGGATCAGGAAGTTAACAACCAGGTAGCGTGCAGTCCACGACACATAAGTTGCCCCAAAAGCTTTTACCCAGTAAATAACCGGTTTCCCTTTTAATTCTTTACTCGTAGTAATAATATCGTCTCCAATCTGAATGACATTGTATCGCCACCTGCGCAAAATGGGCAATCTAAAAATTTGCAGCAGCAGGTATTTTAATGTTCGAGGAATGAAGAAAACACCTATCATGATTGCCGTTGTAAGAAGACATATAAATCCGTAACCTATCCAAAACAGCCCTTGTGTACCATAGGTGGTTCCGAAAATCGTTTTTTGAAGATTGATCGGAAAGAGGTTTGAGGTACCAATAGCAATCAGCACAATAGCCACCATGGTAATGTAAAACAGCTCATCGAGCAATGCCGAAACCAGAACAATGGCGGTACTTTTTCCCAGATTGATCTTTTCTCTATTAAGAATAAACATAGCAATTCCAGATCCCCCGACAACGCTCGGCGTCAGCGCCGAGGCAAATTCCCAGAGCATTATTACCCGAAAGCTTTGCTTCCAGGAGAGCTCATCATCTGTAAGCACCCTAATGCGGTACATATATGCCACATCGCGAACGACCATTCCCAGCAGGGCCATGAGAATCCACATTGTACTCGTCCATGTCCAGTCTATATCGCCAAGTGTGTCCTGATACGTTCTTAGTCTGTACTGGCCTGCACAGTTTTCTACTTTTACAAATTCTTCTTCGTCACCGCTATTCACCACCCCGTCTTCATTGGCATCAACCCATCCATATTCGCCACATTGCGAGCCGGTTACTTCTTCAAAACGAGTGTCGGTAAGGTTTAAATAAAGCAAAAAAGCAGCGACCGCTAGACCCAGCGCAACGGGCAAAATCATTTTGCGCGGGCTCAGTTTATTAACTATGTCTTTTTCGTCAGTGCTCAATTATCCGTTATCTGCTATATTCGCTGTTTTTTCTGAAAAGGAAAACACAAATTTAAATTAAAACATGAGTTGAATGAATAAATTCTATTATCTCGATACTTGCGACACTTGCAAGCGGATCATGAAAGAACTTCCCCTTTCGGGAAATGTTACTTTACGCGAAATAAAATCGAGCCCACCAACGGAAACTGAAATTGACTCTCTAGGAAAAAAAGCAGGGAGCTACGAAGCTATTTTTAGCAAACGTGCTCGTAAATACCGCGAATTAGGCCTTAACACCCAAAAATTAGCGGAAGCCGATTTCAAAAAATACCTATTGAGCGACTATACTTTTCTGAAAAGACCGGTTTTGGAAACTTCAGCAACAGCAATATCGGGAAACAGTAAAATAGCAACTGACATCATGCGCGAGGCCTTGAAATAAGATTTCCTTTTTCCGGTTTTGGAAAGTTTTTTAATTCTGGCTGGGTTATAAGTTATGAATGAACCTATATGAAACGCTCACCCTAACCGCTTAGGATTATGTATTTTCAGAAAGCATCGGGTTGAAGTTCTGCATCATGAATGAGAATTAACTACTTTTGCCCACCCCAAACACCACACTATGCTAATTTCCATGACCGGATTTGGTAAAGCAAATGGAAGCTTTGCCAGTAAAAACATCATTGCCGAGATTAAATCGCTAAACAGCAAACAGTTTGATCTAACTGTAAAAATTCCCGGCGTTTACCGCGAAAAGGAACTCGACTTGCGTGGTTTGCTTTCCGAAAAACTCGGACGCGGGAAAGTTGATTTAAATATTTACGTAGAAGACACCGAAGGTCAAAAAAGGGTTACTATTAATCAATCGCTGGCTCTGGCTTACCTTACCGAAATAAACCACCTTGCTGAGGTGAGCGGGCTTCAGACCACACCAGATATTCTTAGCACGCTGCTCAACATGCCTGATGTAATGCAGTCTGAGAAAAATGAGCTTGACGAAAACGAGTGGAAAGCAGTGCTTGAAGTGATTGAAGAGGCAGCCAATTCGCTAATGCAATTCAGAGAAAATGAGGGTGCGAGACTAGCCGAGGACATTGCCGAGAGAGTAAAAACGATTGAAAATTTACGTGTAGAAGTGGAGCAACACCTTCCTCAAAGATTGGCTAGCGTGCGTGAACGTATTGAGAAAAATCTTAGCGATTTAGTAAATCAAGATCAGAGCGATAAAAACCGGTTAGAGCAGGAAATAATCTACTACCTTGAAAAACTGGATATTACGGAAGAACATACTCGACTAAAAGGTCATTGCACTTATTTTCTCGAAACCATGAAGGATCCGGGAATGGTGGGCAAAAAACTCGCTTTTATATCGCAGGAAATGGGGAGAGAGATTAATACCATGGGAGCTAAAGCCAATCATGTAGCCATTCAAAAGCTGGTGGTGGAAATGAAAGACGAGCTTGAAAAAATAAAAGAGCAACTTCTCAATATTGCCTAATGGAAAACAACGGAGGCAAGTGTATCATTTTTTCGGCGCCCTCCGGAGCGGGCAAAACCACAATTGTGCGCTTCTTGCTAAGCAAGTTTGACAAATTATCATTTTCAGTATCAGCAACTTCTCGCGATCGTAGAAGCTATGAAGCCGATGGCTTGCATTATTACTTCATGAGCGCTGATGCATTTCGAAAAAAAGTAGAAGAGGATTCTTTTTTGGAGTGGGAAGAAGTTTATACCGATCAGTATTACGGTACGCTTAAGAGCGAAATGAAGCGCATTTGGAACTCAGGAAAGCATGTTATTTTTGATGTTGATGTGGTGGGAGGAGTAAACCTGAAAAGATATTTCGGCGACAAAGCCCTTGCTATTTTCGTACAGCCCCCCAGTATAGAAGTACTAGAAGATCGGCTTCGAAAGCGCTCTACCGAGACAGAAGAAACTCTATTGGCGCGTCTCTCAAAAGCAGAACACGAAATGACGTTTAGCAAGCATTTTGATAAAATATTGATTAACGACAACCTAGACAAGGCCTGCGCCGATGCCTGCGAAATGGTGAAAGAATTTATAGAATCATGAAGAGAGTAGGGCTTTACTTCGGGACTTTTAACCCCATTCATGTTGGCCACCTTATTATTGCCAATCACATGGCCGATTATACCGAACTCGACGAAGTATGGCTGATAGTGACCCCTCAAAATCCGTTCAAAGAAAAAAGCAGTCTCCTCCCTGATTATCAGCGTCTAGATTTGGTTCGCCGTGCAATAGAAGACAATCTAAAAGTTCGCGTAAGCGATGTGGAGTTTAAACTTCCAAAACCTTCATATACCATTAATACCCTCGCTTATCTCAAGGAAGCCCATCCGAGTACAAAGTTTTCGCTCATTATGGGTGAAGACAATTTGCGCTCGCTCCACAAGTGGAAAAACTCAGAGCAGATTCTTCATGACCATACCGTATATGTGTATCCGCGTGTACTTACCATTCAAGAAAAAGAGGATTTAAAGCCATACCGCACCAATCAATTGTTGGCAAATCACCCCAACATAAAAAAAGTAGATGCTCCTGTAATGAAACTCTCGGCAAGTTTTATCAGAAACTCGATAAAAGCCGGACACGATGTGCGCTATCTCCTCACAGAACCTGTTTATAAGTACGTTACAGAGATGAATTTTTACAAAAAATAGAGTTTTTCACAATTCAGAATATCTCGGCTCCTACAGAGAAATTTTTCGTTTGGCACAGGTTTTGATTTCGGCTTATCCGAACTAATTAAAACCGATTATGATGACTATTGAAATCGTATACCAAACATTACAAACTCGCGCAAACAATCAAATGAAGCGCGGCGACTTAACCGGATATTTTCAATCGCTTATTCACCTTCAGCAAATGCGCCGAGAATTAAGCCTGATGAATACCAGCCGGATTTAGTTTTTCAGAATCCTGTTTTATACCTTCGCTTCTGTGATAAGCGATATTAGAATTGACAAATTTGTGTGGGCTGTACGTTTGTACAAAACGCGCTCTATTGGTGCCGAGGCCGTAAAAACCGGTCAGGTATTACTCAATGATTCTCCTGTAAAGGCGGCTCAAACCGTTAAACCTGGAGACGTTTTAAAGATTAAGCGCAATCCCATTTGGCGTACCTACAAAATTAAAGAGCTGCTCAAAAATAGAGTGGGTGCAAAGCTTGTAGATCAATACATTGAAGATTGCACTGCTCCCGAAGAACTGGAAAAGCTTGAAATGATGAAGCTTATGCCCGGGTATGATCGAGAGAAAGGTGCAGGACGTCCAACCAAAAAAGAGCGCCGAGATTTAGATGGATGGGACACCTGGTAAACCTCACATTTAGAAAAGCCTTTGTTGCGGATATTCCACAACTTATTGACCTCGCCAAAGAAATTTGGCTTCCCACATTTGCGGTTTACTTCTCCGAAACGGAACTAAACAGTCTGTTTTCAGGAATGTACAATACCGATAGAATCACAGCCGATTTACAAAATCCCCATTACGCATTACACATTGTAGAAAATACTGCTCAAAAACCGGTTGGGTATTTCGCGACTGCTATAAAACCAACCTATTTAAAACTCGATAAGATTTATGTTTCTCCAAAACTTCAGGGCCAGGGTATCGGAAAATGGATTTTTGATGAAATCGTGAGACAGGCACGTGAGCAATCTCTGGACTCAATTCAGCTAAACGTTAATCGTCGTAATGCCCCGGCTATTTCCTTCTATAAAAAATTAGGCTTTAAAATTATTAGGTCAGAAGATATTCCGGGGCCTAATGGTTTTGTTTATGACGATTTCGTGATGGAGTTTGAGGTTTCTGAGGGTATGTTGATCAAATACTAATTGCTAAATTTGGGTTATGCTATTCTTTACAAGCCGTATTTCGCAGAACTTTTCTTTTAGTATTAATATGCGGCAGTTTAAAGCAAGATTAAATACACGGTATATTAAGTTGAACCGAAAAAAATTTTAGGAGCAAGATGCAGGAGTTAAAACTAAAAGATGTGGTTATAAGGAACAAAATCTTCATTGTTCGGGGAGAAAAGGTAATGTTAGATCAAGACCTTTCAGAACTCTATCAAGTTCAGACAAAAGCTTTAAATCAAGCTGTCAAAAGGAATAGCAAGAGATTGCCAGAAGATTTCATGTTTCAACTAACATCTGAAGAATGGAAAAACTTGAAGTCACAAATTGTGACCACAAGTTGGGCGAAGAACAGAGCCTTATGCTTTTACTGAGCAAGGAGTTGCTATGTTATCGAGTGTATTGAATAGTGATACTGCAATTGATGTAAATATTCAAATTATTAGAGTTTTCACAAAAATTAGAGAAGTTCTACTAAATGATAAGGACATGCTTCTAAAGTTTGAAAAAATAGAAAAGAAGGCAACAGAACATGATTAAGATATTCAGGTAATATTTAAGTATTTGAAGAAATTGCTGAATGATCCCAATCCACCAAGGAAATCAATTGGTTACAAAAGAAAAGGAGATAATTAATTAATCTTCACGAAGATGATGTTTAAATCCTATCATCAATGCTACCCAAAAATCCTTTTCAATAGATTGAGGAGGTAAACCAAGCTTATTAGAAATATCTCGATAGATATTCTTTTTCTCGTGATCCGGTATTTGAAAAAACTTAATCATAACGCTTTTAGTATGACTCTTCTAATCCATACGGGTGCAAAGCAATGTCATTAAGTTAAAGAAAACTCGCTGGCACGCGTCACGCTCCGCTGTCATCTGAGATGCTGCGGTAAAAACGAACCATATACATTTAGACTCGGTTTTGACATCATTTTTGCGAAAAGGCAAAAATGTCGCCAAAACCTAAATTCCTGACATTCAATAACCCAGGGCTACGCTGCGCTGCACCCTGGGCTATTGAATGTCAGCCTTTCAGGCCTTAACGGCATCGCTGTTTATTATAAGACTTTGAGTTTACGCCACTTTAAGAGCTAGGCCATTTTAGCGCTTTTAAACTATAAAAACCTCAACTTAATGACATTGGGGTGCAAGGAGTATATCATGCCTAAGTGCTATTTCATTTTCTTTTTTGAGCATTCCACTGATGATTATTCTGATATTCTGATTCTCACTTGAATGAAATTTAAATGCTTTAGAATTATCACTAAGGTTTCGACTCTCCGCTTAACAGCGGCATAAAATTCTCGCATCAGGGCACAAAAATCCCCTGTGAAAACTGAGGATTCTGTTGTCCCACTAAGGCTTACCGCCCTGCGGCGGCATAAACTTCTCGCCCCAAAGTAGTCCAACAACAAAAACCCTCGTAAAAACGAGGGTTTTTGTTGTCCCACTAGGGCTTACCGCCCTGCGGCGGCATAAACTTCTCGCCCCAAAGTAGTCCAACAAAAAAAACCCTCGTAAAAACGAGGGTTTTTGTTGTCCCACTAGGGCTTACCGCCCTGCGGCGGCATAAACTTCTCGCCCCAAAGTAGTCCAACAAAAAAAACCCTCGTAAAAACGAGGGTTTTTGTTGTCCCACTAGGGCT
>NZ_JAAGVY010000017.1 GCF_010686655.1 Cryomorpha ignava
AGTTTCGTCCAAGAACTAAGAACTAAAAACCAAAAACTAAAAAAAAAACTAAGCTCCGAGCTTATGCCGCAAGTGCGCCATTTTTACTGCCGCCACAGCTGCTTCTACACCTTTATTTCCGTGTTTGCCGCCAGAGCGCGCTTTGGCTTGCTCCATGGTGTCGTCTGTTAGAACACAGAATATTACCGGAACTCCGGTTTGGAGGGTTACATCTTTTACACCCTGGGCTACTGCCTGGCATACAAATTCAAAATGGCGGGTTTCGCCCTGAATTACGGAGCCGATGGCAATTATGGCATCAAACTTTCCAGAATCGATCAGCATCTTGGCACCGAGTGCCAGCTCAAAACTTCCCGGTACAGAATGGATATGCACATTGCGCGAAGAAGCTCCCAATTCTAAAAGAGCTTCTTTGGCACCTTTTGCAAGTGCATCAGTAATCTCTTCATTCCATTCAGAAACAACTATTCCAAAATTGAATAAAGTGGCCGAAGGAGTCTTTTCCTTCTCAATAGCCGAAAGATTTTTTCCAGCGGTTGCCATTATCCGCCTACGCGTGCAATGTAAGAATCAATGCTGCGCGCCTCATTGCTTGTAGGGAAATCATCTTTTATACGCTTGTAATTGGTAAGCGCCTCTTTAAATTTTCCCTGATCTTCGTAAACCAATCCTTGTTTTTTGAGATACATAGGAGCGGTAAGCAAATTTTTTGAATGAGAGATGGCATCACTATACGAAGAAATAGCTTTGTCGTAATCACCCAGCTGCACATACGCATCGCCCATGCCACCTTTAGCCATAGCGCCTACAATTTCATCTTCAAGATCTGCGTTTTTCAGATAGTTAAGTGCCATTTGATAGTCACTATTTCTCAGATAAATTACTCCTGAATAGTAAGAAGCCAAATCGCCGGCTTTTGTATTGCTATATTCATCAGCAATGAACTCAAATCCGTAATACGATTCATTTCCAACAAGTGCTTTATCGAGCGAATCAATTTCGAACCAATACTCTGCTTTCCACATTAAATTCATTGCTTCTTCGCTTCTCGGCTGCAAATACAAGCGCGTAACGGCGAAATATCCTGCAAAAAGGACTACCAGAATTCCGGCGATTATTAAGAGTGTATTGCGGTTGTCATCCACGTATTTCTCTGTTTTAGAGTACACTTCTGCGACGTTTACCGCTGAGTCGTCACCAGGCTTATTCACTTTTTTCGACATATTAAACTGTTTATTTCGGATTGCAAAAATAGACTTTTTTCGTTGCCAGTACAGTTTAGGCGCATTAGATTTGGTATTTTTGCAAAATATCTATGATTCTAGCGCATCTCAGCCTTATAAATTTCAAGAATTATGCCGAGGCAGCATTCGATTTTGACCCAAATGTCAACATTTTTACCGGCCTGAATGGTCAGGGAAAGACGAATATTCTTGATGCCATACATTATCTTGCTTTTTGCAAAAGCTATTTTAATCCCATCGACAGTCAAAATGTGCGACATGGTGAAGAGTTTTTTGTGGTGGAAGGAATTTTTGACAATAAAGAAGTGCACGATAAAATTTACTGTGGTGTAAAAAAGGGTCAGAAAAAAGTTTTTCGAAAGAATAAAACCGAATATGAACGCCTTGCCGAGCATATCGGGAAGTATCCTGCTGTGGTGATTTCGCCTTACGACAAAGATTTGATAAGCGATGGGAGCGAAATGCGTCGCAAATTGATGGACAGCATCATTTCGCAATACAACAGAGCTTATTTGGAAGATTTAATCGATTACAATAAGCTGTTGCGCCAGCGGAATAGTTTATTGAAATACTTTTGGGAAAACCGCACTTTTGATGCTGACAATCTGGAAGTTTGGACAATACAGCTGGTAGAAGTTGCTAAGCGAATACATGCCGAACGCAAAAACTTTGTTGCCCAGTTTGAGCCTGTATTTCTTGCGCATTATGCCGCCATTAGCGGAAACGCAGAAGATGTAGCTCTTGAATACACATCGCATTTAAGCACAGGAGACTTTAGCGATACCATGACTGCGAGTTTGGAAAAAGACCGGCGCTCGTCGTACACCAATGTGGGAACGCATAAAGACGACTTGAAATTTAAAATCGGCGGGCATCCATTAAAGAAGTTTGGGTCGCAGGGACAGCAAAAAACGTATTTGATTTCACTAAAACTCGCCCAGTTTGATTTGATAAAAGAAACTACCAAGCGGGTTCCCATTTTGCTTCTCGACGATATTTTTGACAAGATAGACGATGTGCGGGTTCAGCACTTGATGAAACTGGTAAGTGATCACAATTTTGGGCAGATTTTTATCACTGATACCCATTCTGAACGAATTGCTCATATCTTTGAAGGAATTAGCGATAGTGCCAAAATATTTACAATAAAAGAGGGAGAGATTTATGAGCCGCAACGAAAATGAAGAAACCTTAGGCGATGCCATTAACAGATTGCTGAAAGCTTATGGGCTGGAAGAGGGTTATTACGCCGCTGCTGTGGTTACGCATTGGGAAAAGCTAATGGGGCCGGCGGTATCGCGGCGCACGCAAAGCATTAAAATTCAAAAAGGAGTGCTGATTGTTAAAATAGAATCTGCAGCCTTGCGTCAAGAGCTTAGCTATTCTAAGGACAAAATTATGACCCAGATCAACAGAGAGCTCGGGGTGCGGATTATTAAAAGTGTAGAGTTGAGATAGGTCGTTTTTAAGCTCAAGGAGGATAATTTATGGGATGTTAGGCAAATAGTCAATTTATGAGCCTTGGCTAGTTTGCCAAATAACTGAATGGACTTGCGTATGTGGGTTCGGTATGGTCAACTTAGGGAAACTTAAAACATTGCTATATTTACAATACGAAAGCACCACAGCCAATTCCATATCAAGGAAGTAAAAGAACATTGGCACCTTTAATCCTCAAATACTTTCCGGAAAGGGTAGATAGGCTCATAGAACCTTTTGCAGGTTCGGCAGCTATCACAATTGCCACAGCTATTAAATCTAAAGCGAATAAGTACTGGAAAAGGTTTGGAACAAGCAATTTGGTGATGGGAAAGAATACTATAACGAAGTTAGAGCTCGATTCAACTCAAATTATGGAACTGAAGATTTTCTTTATGTGCTGGCAAGGTGCGTAAAAGGTGCTGTTAGATACAATGCTGACGGAGAATTTAATCAATCTCCTGATAATAGAAGGAAAGGCAAACTTCCAGTAACCATGAGAAAGGAAATATTTCAAGTTTCTAATTTGCTAAAAAACAAAACAATATTTTCAGCTAAAAACTATTATGATGTTTTTAAAGAAGCGGATAGAAACGATTTAGTGTACATGGACCTACCATATCAGGGGATATCTAAAAAGAAAGATTCGAGATATATGGCAGGTCTTAATTTTGATGAATTCATTTCTAATTTGAAGCTGTTAAACTTAAAAAATGTTCCGTTTCTGATAACCTTTGATGGAAAGTTGGGCTCAAAATCATACGGCAACGATCTACCAGCCTCACTTGGTTTAAAAAAAATAATGATAGAAGTCGGTAGATCTACTACTTCTACTTTATTAGGCCAACAAGAAATCACGTACGAATCGCTATATATTTCAGACGCTTTAAGTGGTCAATTAAATTGTGATATTCCTGCTGAAGAATTGCTAAAACCACAATCTAAGCAACTTAAAAAAGAATTAAAATTACATCCACTTATCGAAGAGTTATGCGGCTCAGTTAAAATACCGGAAGGAAAATCGTACGATGAAATCTTAGACGAAGGCAGAATGGAAAAGTACTTAAAGAGTACATCCAATTCCCTAAAAGAAACGGATCATTTACTTTCTACCAAAGCAAATAGAAAACGCTTGTTCGAGTCAATCGAGCAGATGGAAAAAGGAGATATTCTTCCATACAATTAAACCGTTGAGGGATTAGCCCTTTCCCGTACAACCAGATTAACTAATTTCGCCCCGTGAAAAAATATCTGGTCTATCCCGTTTATTTTCTTTTTTGGATTTTTTTCTTCATCGCAGCGCGGATGGTGTTTTTGGTTTATCACCACAATTTATCAGGCGATTTGAATTTCGGAGAAATACTTGATGTTTTCTATTACGGCCTGCGGCTCGATTTTTCTTTTGCCGGCTATATCTGCATAATCCCGTTCCTTCTTCTTTTTCTGAACACCTTTTTCACACGTTTCCCCGTTCAGGCAATTATCCGTTGGTACAGCTATATCATTATCGGAATGTTATGTTTTCTCACCGTTGCCGATCTGGAATTGTTTACTGCCTGGGGATTTAGAATGGACAATACGCCATTGCAATATTTCAAAAATCCGGGCGAAATGGCGGCTACTGTTTCAAGCTCACCGGTTTTTAGCCTGCTCTCAATCGGGCTGGCGATGGCATTGGTGTTTATTGTCGTTTACCGAAAAATGGTTGATAAAAAACTCGCAACCTTGTTTACCCAAATTCGTGTTTGGCAAATCGGCTTGTCACTATTCTTAATTGCTTTATTAATCATTCCCATCCGCGGAGGCGTGCAGAAAATACCGATGAACCTGAGCGATGTGTATTTCTCTAAAAAACTCTACGCCAACCAGGCAGCGGTTAATCTCCCGTGGAATATTATGTTTTCTCTTATGCATGCACAAAGCGATAAAAATCCTTTTGTCTATTTTCCGATTGAGCGTGCAAAAACGCTTGTCGATGAGCTATATGCCACAAAGGCAGATTCTATTCCATCCATTGTAAGCACCAAAACGCCAAATATTGTAATCATTGTTTTGGAAAGCTTTACAGCGAAATGGATTGGATATTTGGGCGGCGCGCCCGGTGTAACTCCGCAACTCGATGCCATAGCTGCCGACGGGATGGCATTCACAAACTTCTATGCTTCAGGCGATAGGAGCGAAAAGGGATTGATGGCTATTTTAAGTGCTTATCCCAATCAGGCGATTACTTCAATTATTAAAACACCCACAAAAACCCAAAATCTTCCATCAATCAACAAGATGCTTTCTGAACGCGGCTATACTACCGGCTTTACTTACGGCGGCGAATTGGAATTTGCCAATATAAAAGCATACTTGCTCAATACCGGTTTTGACAGATTGGTTGATAAATATGAATTCCCGATGGCAGAGCGCACCACCTCCTGGGGCGTGCACGATGAGTTTGTTTTCAATCGCTTTTTGACAGATTTAAACCAAATGGATCAACCATTTTTTCAAGCCATGTTTACTCTTAGCAGCCACGAACCATACGATGTGCCGCTCACCCACTTTGTAGGTAACGACGAGGTTACACAATTTAAAAATTCCATTTACTACACAGATAGCGTTCTCGGCGATTTTATTGCCAAAGCGAAAACACAACCCTGGTGGAACAATACGCTCATTGCCATAGTTGCCGATCACGGTCATCACTTGCCGGGGTACGACGCCAATCACGTTCCGTCAAAGTTTCACATTCCGCTGGTGTTTACCGGCGGATCGCTTTCGCGAAATGGAGTGGTAGAAACCATCGGGTCGCAAACCGATATTGCACCAACTATTCTGTATCAAATGAATATGGATGTCAGCCAATTTAAGTGGGGCAGAAATCTTATGGACACCCACGAATCATTTGCGTTTTATGCATTCAACAATGGGTTTGGATTGGTTACTCCCGACGGAATAGCCACCGTAGATAACGTCTCAGGAAATACTGTTTACCTCGACCCCGGATTTGACACCACTCAACTCAAATTCGGAAAGGCGTATATGGAAGTTTCTTATCAGGATTTTTTGGAGAAATAGAAGGTGAGTCTCGAGTCACGAGTCTCTTGTCGCGAGGGGTTTGCGCAATACTTATCTCGATTTGCTAAATATTTAAGTCGTGCCAGAGCTCTGGTCGAGAGGAAATTGTCTCGCGTCGCTAGTCGCGAGAGGTTTGCGCAGGGTTCGTTTGCTTTTGGAGACATTATTACTTTGCCAAAAGCTGGAATAATTGCCTTCGAGGTGTAATTTTTCAAGAAGTGTGACGAAGTATTTATCATTAACAATCTCAGTGGAATTACACTGAAATCTAAATTTTAGAAAGTCCGTTAAATACTATTATTGCGATAAACAGAAGTACTCCCTTGCCACTCGCGACTATAGCAAGTTCCTCCAAACTCTCCATTGCCCATTAGGCGAGAAGTACCCGCCCCGCGACTAGAGACTCCCGACTAGAAACTCGCCACCATAATCTGTTAAATTCTCCATTGCCCATGAAGCGAGAAGTACCCGCCTCGCGACTCGCGACTAGTGACTCGCGACTAAAGACTAGCGACTAGTGACTCGCGACTAGAAACTCGCCACCATACTCCGCCAAACTCTCCATTGCCCATGAAGCGAGAAGTACCCGCCTCGCGACTAGTGACTCGCGACTAAAGACTCGCGACTAGAAACTCGACACCATACTCCGCCAAACTCTCCATTGCCCATGAAGTACCCGCCTCGCGGCTAGAGACTCGCGACTCGCGACTAAAAAAAGCATCAGCTTTTTTTATTCACCAAAGTTACGTCGTAAACATCTTTTCGTCTGTCTTTCAAGTTTTTAACGGCTCCAAATTCGTGCAACTCGCGCAAAAGATCCAAATCTACATCGGCTACGAGTATCATCTCTGTATTAGGTGTAGCCTCCGCTTTTATACCATTTGTGGGAAACGAAAAATCGCATGGGGTAAACACGACCGATTGAGCAAACTGGATATCCATATTGTCAACTTTTGGCAGGTTTCCAACACTTCCTGCAATGGCTACATAGCATTCGTTTTCAATGGCTCTAGCTCTGGCACAGTACCTTACGCGGCTGTACCCGTTTTGGGTATCGGTGAGAAAGGGAACAAATAGCATACGCATTTTTTGCTCGGCAAGTATTCGCGAAAGCTCCGGAAACTCAACATCATAGCAAATTAAAACGCCCACGGGGCCGCAATCAGTTTGAATAACTTTTACGGTGTCACCTCCTGATAATCCCCAGGCTTTTGACTCATCTGGAGTAACGTGTATTTTGGTGTACTGCTCATACGTTCCGTTTCGGCGACACAGGTAGCCCACGTTATAAAGTTTGCCATCTACTTCACTTGTTCGCGGCATACTTCCGGTTATGATATTTACATTGTACGATACTGCAAGATTAACAAACCGGTCGCGAATATCATCGGTATATTCAGCCAATTTTCTAATGGCTTCGGCTTCGCTAAGATGGTTATAATCAGCCATTAGCGGGGCATTAAAGAATTCGGGAAAAAGCACAAAGTCGCTTTTGTAAGCAGCTACAGCATCAATAAAATACTCTACTTGGGTAAATAGTTCTTCCAACCCGCTGTACAACCGCATTTGCCATTGAATAAGCCCCAGCCTGACAACAGATTTACTGGTACTTAATTTAGGCGATTTCTTTTCGTAATAAATGTTGTCCCATTCTAGCAGTACAGCAAATTCGCGCGATTCTTTATCGCCTTCCAGGTAGTTTTTGAGCACTTTCTTAATATGAAAGTCATTGGCCAACTGAAAGTTGAGCGTTGGGTCGTGAATCTCTCGGTGCTTAACTTTTTGAATGTATTCCCTTGGCCCCAAATCTGGATATTCTATTAAGCGCGGAATGCGTCCACCAAAAACGATTGATTTTAAATTAAGTCGCTCGCAAACTTCTTTTCGGGCATCATATAGTCTACGACCCAAACGAAGCCCGCGATACTCAGGCTCTACAAACGTATCAACGCCGTAAAGCACATTGCCTTTATTGTTGTGTGTATCAAAGCTGTAGTCGCCGGTAACCTGTTTGTAAGTGTGGTCGTCGTCAAAAAGATCGTATTTCACGATAATTGAAAGCGAGCATCCCACAACCTTGCCATCTATGATTATGGCGAGTTGCCCTTCTGGGAAAATGCGGAGAAGCTTCTTTATATGTTCTTCCTGCCAATATGCCGATGGCCAATTTTCGTAAGCGGCTATCATTGAATCTTTCAATTCATCGTAGTCGTTTTCTTTCAGATTTCTAAGTTCAACAGTTCCAATTTCTTCCATAAAATATAGGTGCTTTCGAGTGCGAAAGATAAGTGTGTTTTCGTTTGATTTAATGATTGTGCGGAAATTATTTTTTATCCGCTTTCGCTCAATATAGCATTTTTAAGGGATACTTTGTTTAAAAATAAAAAAACTTCCGGCTGTGGAAATTCTACCCGATTGGTGATTCTGTTCACCACTTTTTTGACAAGAACGAGCAAGTTATCAAGCGTTTAGGTCCTTGCACGATAATTGCACTTTTAAACATTCAAATTCAAACCATTCATCATGAGCAATATCCTTAGCAAAAACAAATTTAGCATTATAACCGGAATTCTGGCGCTTGGAGCCGCGGCTGCTACTAAAAAATTAGTAGATAACCGCTATGAGCATTCTACCGGCGACGAGCCACCAAAAAACCCGCAAGATGAGAATTACAATTTATTAAACGTTCTTATCTACACCTCTGCTACGGCTGTGATTGGAGCTGTAGCTAGTGTGCTCATTCGAGACTTGGTTACACGGCAATGGAAAAATATGGATGGTGAATTACCCGACGAATTGAAAGGGTAATTAATTCCAATCATGAGTTGGCCGACTCTTTGCATTTTACGGCTTTTTTAAAAATCATAAAAACACAAAATAGCATGAAAAACATTTCGAAAACACTTATTATCGGAGCTCATGGAAAAATTGGGCAAATTCTCAGTAAAAAATTGGCGGAAGCCGGCACAAATAAACCCACTGCATTTATCAGAAAAGAAAGCCAAAAAGAAGTCTTTGAAAAAATAAATGTACCAACTCTTGTTGGCGATTTGGAAGATTCTGTAAGCAATTTAGCCAAGCAGTTTAAAGGATTTGATTGCATAGTCTTTGCCGCAGGTTCTGGAGGAAGCACAGGTGCTGAGAAAACTCTCTCTATTGATTTAGAGGGTGCAGTGCGTACCATGGAGGCTGCTGAAGAGGCGGATGTTACGAGGTATATTATCGTAAGTGCTTCGCATAGCGACGATCGCGCGTTTTGGGATAAAGCCGAAGGAATGAAGCCTTATTACATAGCGAAGCATTTTGCTGATGAGACGTTGCGAAACTCAAATCTGGATTATACTATTTTAAGACCAGTACAACTAACTGATGATGATGGAACTGGAAAAATTCAAGCAAGCTTGAATACGGATTTAGATGAAGAAAAAATTTCACGAGCCGACGTGGCTTCTGTAATTGCAGCGACTATTAATATGCCTTCTACTGTTCACCAAACCATTGAACTAAGTAGTGGTAATGTAGAAATTCAGGAGGCACTTGAGTCAATTTCGGTTTCTGAATCTGTTATGTAAAATTAGTTCTCTTTCCTATAAAAATTCGAGCTACAGCCATCATCTATGAGCATTTCTCTATGTCTCAGTATTCGGGACATATCACCGAAATGCGAAATGAAAGCATAAAGAAATATTGATCAGTATCAATGAATATCGTAAAGATACATCATGGTGATGATCAATACCTATTGCCTTAAAAAAGGTGGTGACTATGTCGAGAATTGAATTAAGGATAATCAGCGATAATAAATTTGAAAAGCGGTACAATGGCATTGAAAAAAATGGCTGCATCATATTGACAAATATTTGCATCATAGAGTAAAAAGTAAACGAAGCAGTTGAAATACTTTTGGTAACATCATATCTATCAACTGATACTTCAACTATGAAAGCAAAATTTCAAATGCTCATTTTGGCTACGGCCTTACTCGGATTATCTTTGGCTTGCACCCAGCAGAAAGAAGCAGATATTCCCTCTTCGAATTTACAAATTGCAGCGGTCGAATCTCCGGAAAGTGTTATAAATCGGGGTGAGTACTTAACCAAAGTTATTGGCTGCGACCATTGCCATTCCCCCAAGAAAATGACTGCACAGGGGCCTGTTATTGATATAGATAAGTATATGATGGGATATCCTGCAGACCGACCCCTCCCAGAATATGATGCCGCAAATGTTGCTCCCGGCAAATGGGTGTTGATGAATGGCGATCTCACTGCCGCTGTTGGTCCCTGGGGAATTACCTATGCGTCTAACCTTACGCCAGACCCAACAGGTATCGGAAACTGGACTTTTGAGAATTTTAAGCTCGCACTTACGCAGGGAAAATACAAAGGTATTGAATCAGGCCGAACCATCATGCCACCTATGCCATGGCAATCATTGGGAAAAATGGATGAAACAGATATGAAGGCGATTTTTGCCTACCTGAAATCCTTAAAACCAATTGAAAATCAGGTACCTGCTTATACGCCGCCTATGGCTATGAATTAAGTGGACTGTAGAGATTTCATTGTCTTTAATTCACAAATTCATAGCGAGATTTAGCTACAATGTTTTTGGGAAACTCTTCGTTACCTTTGGTCAAATCAATCTAAGGTCAATGAAAATATTCTTTCTACTTTCAGCTCTTTTTTTTGCAGGGTTAGTTTTTGGGCAAACTACTGTAACAATCAGCCCTGCACCGGCTGAAGCGCTCGATTTGGTATTAACTCCCGTTGGAATGGATAAACCGATGATGGTAGGCAGAGTTGAAAAAACGGGAAGTGGACAAGTAAATACTGCACTGGATTTCAGCAAAATTTCTGAAGCTGACCGAAGTAATTATGGCATCACTATTCTTGAACTCTTAAGTTTTTGCGATAATTCGAATGAACTATTTGCTGGTAACAACAAAATTGAAGCATATGAATTGGGTCCGTTATTTTTAATGAAAAATAATGAGCTCGCAGGTTTTATAACACTGGCTTCTGATACATTACTCACAAAGTGGATCAATGATCCCGGCTATGAAAAGGCCGTGGTAGGATCATGGTTTGAACTGGTTTATATTAGTGCCAATTTTGCTTACACGGGTGAATGTACGCAAACTACCAATCTCGAATCTGGTGATATTGAAACAAACTTTCAGTTGAATCTCGATTTGAAGAAGGGACTAAATTTCATTGAATATAAAATTGAAAGCGTTTACGAAGGAGACGACGAGGGGCTGTCTTCAATTGCTAAAAAAGTAGTTGCCTCAGCATACCAAGCTGTACCGAAGAATGCTAAGTGGATTGCGTATTATTATTAGAAATCACTGTTTGTCAATTGAATAAGTAAAAAAGCTGCCAATACAATTCAAGTAGCTATACTCAACTGATAGTCGTTTTAGACTCGATGGCGGAGTCTTTTCAAAAGATAAGAAGGGTGCTGTAGAACTGGCGCAGAAACATTTTGATACAGCTATGGTTTTCATCAAACGTTTGGACTCGCAGAACCTACAATGCCATTGGGAGGGGTTAAAGATTCCGGATATGGACTCTGTTTTAAGAATTACATTCTCCAGAATTTTAAACGCAATTGCTGCCATCAACAAAACAGATCCATAGAACACAACAGGAATTCTTTCAAAATGATTTTCGCCCATCCAGCCGGTTACAAAAGGAAAGAGCAAAAGCCAGAAAAGTAGAAAGAGATTGGCTCAGAGTATTTTGCCCGAAATTTTGTGGCGGCGTGCATCATGTGGTGGTGGTTGTTCCAGTAAATGCCCACATATATAAAACTTCCTACATAGGTCAGAAAAACCGGTAGTACTGATTGTAAAGATTCCACAGAAGCGCCTTCGGGAAGTTTCATTTCCAATACCATAATCATGATAGTAATGGCCAAAACTCCATCACTAAAAGCTTTCAATCTACTGGTTCCCATGAGCATTATTTTTTATTCCCTCTGCATCAACGTTCAATTGATAAAGCATTAATTCATCGGGATCGCGGGGCAAAACAATGTTTCTAATGTGCTTTAAGCCCAGCTTTTCCAGAAGTTTCTGTGAAGCTTTATTTTCTTTAAGCGTAATGGCGCTCACCTGCTCGAGTTCAAATTGATTGATGGCGGCATCTAAAAGCATATTGGCACCTTCAAAACCATATCCTTGTTTTTCAAAATCAGGCAAGAAAGCAAAACCAAGGTCTATGCCTTCAATCCCCGGCCGGTCATAAAGTCCGCAAGATCCAATTTTAGCGCCGTCTTTTTTACGAATTACGGTATAGTTGCTATAACCTAGCCTGATTTGCTGCGGACGAATCCGCTCTTCAATATAGGCTACGGCATCTTCCAGATTTTTGATGTTTCTGTCTCCGATAAACTTGAGCCATTTAGGCGAATTGAGCAAATCGTAAATAAATTCAGCATCATCGTTAGAGGTTGGTTTTAAAATCAATCTCTCCGTCTCAATATTATTCGAAGGCTTCAAAGAAATGGTTTTTGGTTGATTTAGAAAAGTATTCAGCAAGATACGCTTTTTTGAAATGAATTTGTTTAGGTTAACAATTGTTCGAAAAATCCACCAATTTGCTTTCTGCTGTCTACAAAATGAATTTCCAAAATCCAATCTCTCATATTTCCTTCCTTATCCGGCTCGCGCATATCTTGATGATTTTCAGGGTGTACGTAGTTTGTTTTTATTTCTGTCTCAAGCCTCTCGTGCGGAAAATGGCCGATAAGATGACCGGCAATTGGCCCGCCAAACTCCCAGCCATATTGCTGCGCAGATTCACAGCAGTGTGTATATAGTTCTGCACCGGTTATGCTTTGCTGCCCGTTAAAAAAGGCTTTACATTCCTGCCATGCCGTTTCAATGTCTCTTTTTAATTTGAGTTTCACGGGGTCATTTCCCAGCACATAAGTGCGCCCAAAGTCAGCCTCCCACTCATCAAAAATAGGCCCGAAATCAACAAAAAGAATATCATCCTTTTGTAAAATTAAATTTGGAGGATTCTCTTCATATGGTTTCAGCGTATTCGGCCCCGACCTTACGATGCGCTTATGCCAGTATTTTTTGATTCCAAACATTTCCAGTGCCAGGGCAAAAAGTTCATTATTCAGTTGTTTTTCAGATTTGCCTGGTATAATAAGTTCCCGTTTTTCGGCTTCCGCGAATAGTGCAGCAGCATTGATTTCGGCTTCGACCAATTTCTCTCTTTGCGATTTCATTGCTTAAAATTAAAATTCATGCCGTTTATTCAATGCATTCAGATCATTTTTTTACTCCTTTATCCCATTAATTAACAAAGCGTCGGCAGAATGAATAATTATAAGCCAAAACCTTATCTTCGCCGATTCATGAAGTCGTTTAAAGATAAAGTCGTTTGGATTACGGGTGCAAGCTCGGGAATCGGGAAAGAGGCCGCCATTCAATTAAGCAAAATGGGTGCAAAACTTATTCTTTCATCCCGAAAGGAAAAAGAGCTGAATGACCTGAAAAGCGGTTTATCAAATCCGGCTTCTGTACTTGTTTTGCCACTTGATCTTACCCATCCCGAAACATTCGCGGAAGCGGTAGCCAAGGTGTACAGCCAATTTGGAAAAGTTGACTTGCTCTTTAACAACGCCGGCATCAGTCAGCGATCTTACGTGGTAGATACCGATATTTCAGTAGATCGGAAATTGATGGAAATCAACTATTTTGGAACTGTTGCGCTTACCAAAGCGGTGCTTCCGCGAATGCTGAAAGCGGGTGGAGGCCATTTTGCGGTTGTAACAAGCGTGGTGGGAAAATTTGGATTTGGAGTAAGGTCGGCATATTCAGCCTCCAAACATGCTTTGCACGGATTTTTCGAATCGCTTTATATAGAGCTCAATAAGCAAGGTATTGAAATTACGCTTATTGCGCCGGGGCCTATTCAAACCGATATTTCGCTCAATGCGCTTGACGGATCTGGAAAACCTACCGGCGAGATGGACGATATGCAGAAAAAAGGCATGCCTGTAGATATGGCTGTGAATGAGATGCTTCATGCTATTGCGAATAAAAAGAAAGAAATTATAATTGGAGGCTTTAAAGAAAAATTTGGAGTGAAACTCAAATCTTTTTGGCCAAAACTTTTCTTTAAAATGGCGTCAAAACAAAACCCACGCGGGGAACTAAAAATGTAATTATGGGAAATCATATTTGCGGTATTCAACAGGTTGGAATCGGTACGGTAGATCTGCACCGGGATTGGAAGTGGTATAGAAAAGCGTTTGCAATGGATATTCGAATTTTTGAAGATGCTGCTGAGGCGCCTCTTATGACAGCTTATACGGGGGGTGAAGTGCAAAAGCGCGTTGCTGCCCTTGCCTTGAATATGAACGGTGGTGGTGGTTTTGAAATTTGGCAATACACTAGCCGAAAAGCGCAACCAGCTGATTTTACGTTTGAACTTGGCGATCTGGGTTTTCTGGCAGCTAGAATGAAAACGCGCAATATCCAAAAGGCATTTGAGCAACATAAGAAAATTGGCGTAACTGCGCTGACAAGTCCGGTGAAAAACCCGGCAGGCGATATGCATTATTACGTAAGCGACAATTCCGGAAACTGGTTTGATGTTGTAGAAAGCAGCAATTCATTTAGCAATGATAAAGGGATAACCGGCGGTGTGTACGGAATGGTGATTGGCGTAAGCGATATCGAAAAATCGCTTAAATTTTATAGCGATCTCCTCGGTTTCGATGCTGTTTTAAGCGATACTTCGGGTATGGCAAGCGACCTTAATGGAGTTCCCGGCTCAAACCACGCTATGCGCCGCGTAATTTTGGGTCAGTCAAATCAAGGAATAGGCCCTTTTAATCCGCTTCTGGGTATCAATCAGATAGAGCTCATTCAGACAACAGATAAAAAAGGCAGAAAAATTTTTGAAAATCGATTTTGGGGCGATCAGGGCTTTATCCACTTGTGTTTTGATGTGCGCAATATGAGCGGACTGAAAGAAAAAGCGGCAAAATTAAATTCTCCCTTTACGGTTGATAGTGCAAATTCTTTTGACATGGGTAAAGCTGCCGGTCGATTTGCTTACGTTGAAGATCCCGACGGTGCTTTGATAGAATTTGTGGAAACCCATAAATTTCCAATAGTCGAAAAATGGGGCTGGTATATGGATTTGAAAAAACGAAAGCACGATAAATCACTTCCGAGATGGTTGCTTAATTGCTTTAAGTTTAATCGGGTAAAAAATTAATTATTCAACTCGCTAAAATCTACTGTGGGGTTTTTCTTCAACCATTCAGCTATTACCCGCTTACGGCCAATGGTGCGGGTTATTAGATCTTTGCGCAAATCCATCCCACGCGCTGGCGAGTACTCGCGACCGTAATAGATAATCTGCAAATGCAGCTTATTCCAGCTTGATTTCGGAAACAGTCGCTTTGCATCCTCTTCGGTTTTAACCACATTTTTTCCGGTGGTTAATCCCCAGCGCGTCATAAGCCTGTGTATATGCGTATCTACCGGAAAAGCCGGAATGCCAAATGCCTGCGACATAACTACCGAAGCTGTTTTATGACCTACTCCGGGAAGGGTTTCAAGGTATTCCATATCTGCGGGTACTTCACCATTTTGATCGGCAATCAGCATTTGCGAAAGCCCGAAAATTCCTTTGCTTTTGGCGGGCGACAATCCGCACGGGCGAATGATTTCTCTAATTTCTTCCACACTTAATTTTACCATGTCGTATGGATTGTCGGCACGTGCAAAGAGGTGAGGAGTTACAAGATTAACCCGTTTGTCGGTACATTGCGCAGAGAGTAACACTGCAACCAAGAGTGTATAAGAATCTACATGATCGAGTGCGACAGGCACCACAGGATAAAGGGCATCTAGTTTATCCATTACGTATTTGGCCTTTTCATTCTTGGTCATGGTTTTAGTAAGGCTTCAGTTTTCGCACTGTGCAGGAGCGTTGATGTGGTAATTCCTTTCTGAATTAGGTTTACAATATGCGTTTGTTCAGGGTGCATTTCCATGAAAATGTCGTTTTTGATGCGAAGCGCATCCTGAGGTTTCATTTCTTGAGATTCAAAGTAAATCCAAGTCACATCCAGTTCTGTTTCACGCCCCACATCATTCAGAGTTAACGGATTTTCATTTCCGTCTTCCAGTGAGAGGTGTTTCCTTAAGTAATTGGAAATCAAATTATCAGATTGAGGTAGTTCTTTTGGATTACCTAAATTCAGGCTATCGCCCGAAGCTTTGTAAATAGCATTCTCAAGATCATCAGTAAAAAGTTTTAAGGTTATCTGATAGCTTTGAGAATTTTCAGAATACCGTATTTCTGTCATGCCTACATAAAATTCGTGCGTTGATGCACTGACATTCAGCATTCCCAAAAAAAGAATTAAAAGCATTTTCATTGCGTAAAATTAATCATCTTAAATGGAATAAAATAAAGGCTGTCGTAGCCGAAACTCCATACAAAGTTTTGATGAAATCGCGCATCTATTGAATTCTTATCATTCAGATTCACGTCAACAAATGAATTTACACAATAGAGGCAGCAGATAAAATGATAGACGAATACAGGAAATTTATGCCTGAACGGTTTCATCCTGATTGGTTTGAGTTTAGAACGAAGAGTATAATTGGATTCTCGGAAACAGTGATTTTACATGCCGGTTAAAAAGACCTTGCCAATTGCGTTTTCATTTGCTTAAATTGCGGGCTTATTTCCAGAGATTTTATGAAACAACGCATACTCCTTTTTATTTTTCTTGGCGCCTTAGTTCAGGTCAATGCACAAAAAAATTACAATACAAATAAGTTCAAGCAGCTTAACGAAGAACTACCGACGCCAAATGTATACCGCACGGCATCGGGAGCGCCTGGAGCGCAGTATTGGCAACAGCGCGCAGATTATCAAATTGAAGTGAAACTAGATGAGGATGCTCAAACCATTTCTGGAAATGAAACCATAACATACTATAACAATTCGCCCGATAAGTTGACTTACCTCTGGGTGCAATTAGATCAAAATGTACGCGCCACGACCAGCGATTCTTATAAAATACGGCAAAATTCAATCGGCGACAGCATCAGCTTCGACGAATTAAAAAACCTTGTTCCCTGGTTTGACGGGGGCTTTAAAATTGAAAAAGTAACCGATACAAAAGGCACTGATTTGCCTTACGTTATTAATAAAACCATGATGCGCATTGATTTGGCGCAGCCGCTGGTGCCAAATGGAGCTTATAGTTTTAAGGTAAAGTGGAATTACAATATCAACAACCGCGACGAAGTGGGCGGAAGGTCTGGTTATGAATATTTTGAAGATGAGAATAATTCCATTTATACAATAGCACAGTTTTATCCGCGGATGGCCGTTTATAGCGATGTTCAGGGTTGGCAGAACAAACAGTTTCTAGGAAGAGGAGAATTTACGGTTCCGTTTGGGAATTTTGATGTGAAAATTACTGTTCCTGCTGATCATGTGGTCGCGGCAACTGGCGAACTTCAGAATTCGAGCAACAATCTGACACCGACGCAAATAGATCGCTTCAATAAAGCTAAAACAGCCGATAAGCCTACACTTATAATTACAGAAGAAGAAGCCCGGCAAAACGAAAAGGGGAGAAGCGCTGATTTAAAAACCTGGCATTTTAAAGCTGAGAATGTCCGTGATTATGGATGGGCATCTTCTCGTAAATTTATTTGGGATGCACAGGGAATGAAGTTTGGCGACAGAACGGTAATGGGAATGAGCTATTATCCAAAAGAAGGCAATCCACTGTGGGGCAGATACTCTACCGAGGCTGTTTTGCAAACGCTAGAAACCTATTCGCGTCATACATTTGATTATCCATACCCGGTGGCTATTTCGGTCAATTCTAAATCTATTGGAATGGAATACCCAATGATTTGTTTCAATTTTGGTCGCAGCGAGCCAGATGGAACCTATACCGAGCGAATGAAATACGGAATGATTGGTGTAATAATCCACGAGGTTGGCCACAACTATTTTCCAATGATTGTAAACTCTGACGAGCGCCAGTGGACATGGATGGACGAAGGGCTCAACACATTTTTACAATACCTTACTGAGCAGGATTTTGAACGAGGCTACCCCAGTCGAAGAGGTGAGCCACGAAATATTGTTGGATACATGAAGGGCGATAAAGCTAGTATTTCGCCTATTATGACAAACTCTGAATCGATACATCAATTTGGAAACAATGCCTATGGAAAGCCTGCTACGGCGTTGAATATTCTTCGCGAAACTGTGATGGGTCGAGATCTGTTCGATTTTGCATTTAAGACTTATGCACAGCGCTGGATGTTTAAACACCCTACGCCCGCCGATTTCTTCCGATCTATGGAAGACGCCAGTGCGGTTGATCTGGACTGGTTTTGGCGTGGCTGGTTTTACACTACCGACCATGTTGACATCTCAATAGATGAGGTGAAATGGTTAAAAGTGGCTGAAAATCTACCCGGAACAACCAAAGGAATTGATCGCGAAAAACGTGATGGTGAGGCGAAAAGTATTTCAGATATCCGCAATAACGAGTCCGGATATAAAACCCGCACTGAGCGCGATTCTACTCTAATTGACTTTTATTCGAACTACGATCCTTATAAAAAAACGCCTTACGATGATGTCAGATTTAGCAAACAAACAAAGGGTTACACAGACCAGGAGATTGCAGCTCTAAGCGATGTGCGTAATTTTTATCAGATAAGTTTTTCGAATATTGGCGGTCTTGTAATGCCCATAATTGTTCAGTTCACTTTTGAAGATGGAAGTACAGAAATTCACGATATCCCGGCAGAAATTTGGAAAATGGGAGATGAAACAGTGACCAAAGTTTTCGTAACTGAAAAAGAAGTAACCAATGTACTTCTGGATCCTTACCAGCAAACTGCTGATGTAAATGTGGACAACAATACCTGGCCTGCGCGCCATCAGCTTACCCGTTTTGAATTGTATAAAAGCAAGAGGATGAAAAGCACAAATCCTATGCAGCGTGCCCGAGGTGCCGAGATGGAGAAGCCAATAGAAGATTAGAAAATTTTGATTCGGGAAATAAAGCTAAGCCCGGCAGCATACGAAATGACGGAGCTAAAATTTTATCGCTTCTTTTTCTTTTTCTTTATTTTCTCTACTTCTGCATTTAGTTTGTCGGTATAATTCATATCCCAGGTAAACATTTGTAAGCGGCGATCATAATATGCCTTGCCAACCGGTTTTTTAAGATAAAGAGCTTTAACATCAAAATCGGCTGCCGGTATCATCGTTACATCAGTAGGGAATAAATAACCCACTTCCTGGTCAATATCAATTACATCGCGGGTATCAATCTCCAAATACTTGGTGTACATGTCGCTATACTCAAAGTAGATTTTATACTTGTTGTCAAATTTCAATTGCAGAGTGTAAAAGGCCAAATCCTCTGATGAGGATATTTGGGTGGCTTCTCCATATAAATCTACCATGGTAATGGTAACATTGGGTAAGATGTCTTTCTCTAAAGCTTCAAGTTGCTGACTTGTAATTCCATATAGGTAAATATCAACAGTGTGGCTAGTATCTTCAAGAAACTCGAGTCCTCTCATTTTTGCGTATGCATCTGCTTCAGCTTGTTGTGATAGAAGCTGAAGAGGAGCGAAAAGAAAAGCAGATATGATAAGGCTGATAATTTTAATATCCATAGGGAAATTGCATTAGAAGGAATATATAAAATTATTCAGGTCTGCTAAGCACGTATAGCGCGTGAATCATTCCCGGAAGGATGCCCAGGATAGTAAGTAATAAATTGAGCCAGAATTTTCCGGAAAAACCAAACCGCAGAAAAACGGCAACCGGTGGAAGAAAAATGGCGAGAAGAATTTCGAGAATTCCCATAATTTTAGAATTAATGTGTGGTACAAATATAAGAGAGTAATTTATTGATTTATGATTTCAGATTCCAGATTTATGATTTCAGATTTATGATTTCAGATTGGCTTTGCTAAGACCCGTAATGGCCCTTCATTTCTTAATGGTACGAGATGGTTATCATTTCCAGCCTTAATCATCAAATAGAGCACTTGGCAACGCTTTTAAATGTCGCACGTAGCTTTCGTTATTATAGGTCTCTTTGTGTTTTAAAGTATTAGATATTTCAACTGCAATACATTTGCCTATTAATTCTTTGATTACAAAGGTACAAAAGCCGTTTTTTTTTCAATCTCTCGAAAGTCTCTTTTGTCTCAGGTGGGTCATTGGTTTTAAGTTGTTTTTCAACAATTTTGAAAAACGCCTTTCTCGAATTTTCATTGGTTTCCATTGTCGATTTGCCTTTTTGGCCAGATTAAAGAATCAAAAATAGGGAAAAATCTTTTGGGATATAGGGAAATTACCTGTAGTCTTATAATTCTATTGAGATGAGTCCTTGAATGAAAGCGAATTTTCGAATGACCTATTTTAGTTTTATTTTTTCGGGATCCCGCCGATTAGAGAAAAACGATAGAATTTCAATAGTATCATTCTCAATCCTGTAAAGCATTGATTAAATTTCAACTATGACTCGTCTTGCGCCTTGAGATTTTGATAAAGGAAATAGTTCAGGATTTATGGAGATTAACTTAAGAGCTTTCTGAATGACGAATGCCAACTTTCTTAGCTCTTTCTCTGAAAAATTAATTTCAAGGTATTCAAAAGTAAGTGCGAATTCATTTAATGCATGGTCAGTCCACTGAATTCTATAACCACTTTCCATAGATTTTTTCAGCTTCAGAATGTGGGTTTGATTTCCCATTATTTGCATCTGCTAATCCGGATTCCAAAGATTTCTTCTCTGCGTCTGAAATGGAATGACACCAATCTTTTGTATCGCTTTTCATCAAATCCATGACCTTCTCGATAATAGAGAATGATCTTCTAATGTGGTGAGCCACTGGATAAGTTCAATTTTGGCATTTTGAATATTCATTTCCATAACTCAAGTTTAAGTCAATTTTTCGTGGTCAGCAAGTTTCAAAATATTTCCTATCAAATCCCTTAACTCCTTAATGTTTTTTCTTAATGGTTAATTTTTTTTATGAACCATAAGGTATTTTAACCATTAAGTCTTCGAACCATTAAGGAATTAAGAAAATTAAGCCGTAGCGCTCACAACCCAATCCTTAATGCCCTTAGCTCCTTAATGATTTTTCTTAATGGTTATTTTTTTATGAACCATAAGGTATTTTAACCATTAAGGAATTAAGAAAATTAAGCCGTAGCGCTCACAACCCAAACCTTAATGCCCTTAACTCCTTAATGATTTTTCTTAATGGTTATTTTTTTATGAACCATAAGGTATTTTAACCATTAAGTCTTCGAACCATTAAGGAATTAAGAAAATTAAGCCGTAGCGCTCACGACCCAATCCTTAATGCCCTTAACTCCTTAATGATTTTTTTTAATGGTTAATTTTTTTTATGAACCATTAGGTATTTTAACCATTAAGTCTTCGAACCATTAAGGAGTTAAGAAAATTAAGCCGTAGCGCTCACGACCCAAACCTTAATGCCCTTAACTCCTTAATAATTTTTCTTAATGGTTAATTTTTAATCTGGTAGCTCGCGGAAATATTCATTCACAAATGGCTTCAAGCTCTTAGTAATGTTTTCAGTAAAGAAATTTATCAGAAGTCCTTGAGGCTTTTTGAGTAGTTTCATATACGTAAGTAACTGTGCTTCATGCACAGGCTGGGTTTTCTCTATAGCTTTTAATTCTACCACAACTGTATCGTTAACCAATAAATCGAGCCGAAGATCGACATCCATTTCCAAATCGTCATAGATTACTGGCACAAACATTTGATGCTGTACATCATATCCATTTTTAATCAATTCGTATTTCAGACATTTTTCATATACACATTCCAAAAGTCCGGGTCCTAATGCTTTGTGTACTTTTATGGCCAGACCTGTTATATCGTAAGACAGTTGGGTGATTGATGTTTTGGTTTCCATAATGTTCGTTATTTTTCTGTGAATCTAATAAATCCGATCCTAATGGTTTTATATTTTGAACCATAAGGTATTTTAACCATTAAGTCTTCGAACCATTAAGGAATTAAGAAAATTAAGCCGTAGCGCTCACGACCCAAACCTTAATGCCCTTAACTTCTTAATGATTTTTCTCAATGGTTCAAACCCCTAAAGATCGCTTTTGCGGAAGTTTCTCACAGAACCCAAATACATTACAGCAACCCAAAGAAGCAGGGCTGAAAACGAAATAACCAACCCTTTCATACTTCCAAAGAAATCGACAAAAACCGCTCCCGACAGCCCCATCATCGCGCTGGCATCGGTTTGCATGATTACGCTTATCCGCGAAATATCGATTGGATTTAAAAAGGTCAAAATCAAAATAAGTTTTTCGATAGGGTAGGCACCAAATTGATACATTATAAGGATAAGCAATCCATCAAAAAGAAAAGCGAAAAAGGCCCAAAGGATTAAGACTAAACCAATTCCTTTCACCTTGTCATTTACTTTGGTGCAGATAAATAGCGCGATGCCCACAAATATCCAAAGCAGAAAATTGCCCGAAACGAGCATAATGACGCTTTCGGGTGAAGGGTTGTTTAGCAATAACGGAAGCCCAATACCAATGGTGTAAGCAAAAGAAAATGAAATAGAAAGGGCGATGAAAAATGCTTGGATTACGGCGCTTCTTTTAATGGGATTGGAGAGCAGGAGCACCGTAAATTCGTAAGAATTGTAGTAGTAGATGCAGCTGAAAATAAGGGTAATAAGTGGAAGCAATAGTAACGTAACCTGCATAACCATCAGCAATGCTTTCTCGGGTTGGTTTTCTATAAAAAACAAGCCCCAGCCAATAGCAACAAAGAGTAGAAAACTACCGATAACTGCCCTATTCTTTAAAAGGTCGATTGTTAAATAACGCGCTATCTGAATCATACGAGTTGAGGTTTTAAAGATTTAACAATCATTTTGTTGAGCCTTTCTTCGCCTGTGCTTGAGCGCAATTCATCAATTGATTTATCAAAATACACTTCTCCGTCCATCAGGTAAATTACACGGTCTACAATTCCATCTAAATCGCTCAAATTGTGGGAAGTAATAATGACCATTTTTCCGTCGGCCAGCACTCGGCTTATTTTTTGTTTCAAATTTTCGTTCGACACAGGGTCGAGTGCTGCAGTAGGCTCATCGAGAATTAAAATATCGGGGTTGAATAAAAAGGCCAATGCGGCACTCACTTTCTGGCGCATTCCGCCAGATAGTTTTCCAAGCCCTTTCTTGCTCATGCCATCTATATCAAATGCTTCGTAGATGTCGGTGTCGAGTTCTTTTACGTCTTTGCGCAGGCGTTTCATCAAAGCAAAAACCTGTGCTACTGTCATGTTTTCGGGCAGTCTGCTCATTTGAGGCATATAGCCGATATCAGCGCGGTAATCAACATTTTTTTCAATGTTCACGCCATTTACCGTCAGGTTGCCCGATGTGGGGAAAAGCAATCCAAGAATGATCTTTATCAAAGTGGTCTTTCCCGAGCCGTTGGGTCCAATAAGGGCAACACATTCACCTTTCTTAAACTCAAGGTTGATGGATTTAAGCGCTTGCTGCTTCCCAAAAGTCTTTGAAATGTCTTTAATTGAAATCATATATATAAGGTTTCATCATGGGATTTTCATCCACAAGTTCGGCGGGAATTAAATCAGGAAAAAGTCTTTCTGTAGCGTCGAGCATATTTACAAAAAAGCTGTGCAGCATAAGTGTAGCCGATGGAATTTCGTTTGTAATCCGTGCAAATAGATTTACCGGTCTGTAAGGTAAGTCGCCAATTCCATCTCTGTTTAAATCGTAGCCACTATACATACTCCAATAGTTGGAATCGTATTTGTTGATATTGTGATTTGAATTGGTAACGATTTCAAAAGTATTGGCCAAAAAATTATTCCGCTCTATTATATTGTCCAGGCTGTTTCCTTTCATATCTATCGCTGTGCCATTCAATGTAAATTGGTTTTCGCTTAGCAATAATCTGTTGGCGCCTTCTGCCATAATGCCAATGGTATTTCTAAGAAAGATGTTTTGGCTAATGCTCCCGTCGCTAATTTCTTTCAGCAGCAGCCCGTAAGAAGCGCCACCTTTATTTTCTTCAAAAGTGTTTTGAATCATTTGCACCCTGTGCGAAAACATTACCGCCACGCCCGATCCATTGTGTTTAAAGACATTATGCGAATACACATCAGTGTTTGAAAACATAAAGTGCAGCCCGTATCGAATATTATTAAAACTGCGGTTGTTTGAAATATAGCTGCTATCTACAAATTCGAAGTAAATTCCATCGCGGTGTTTTGAAAGAACGTTGTCTTCTATGGTAATGTGCTTTGCTTTCCAAACGTGAATGGCGTTTCCTGCTGCTGCTTCATTCTTAAAGGCACCTGTTACGGTGTTGCCTTTCAGCAAATAGTGCTGTGCGTACTCAAGGTAAATACCAAAAAAGCAATTTTCGAATTTGTTGTTTACAATCGATCCATATTTTACATGTTTTACCTTTAATGCGGCCAGGTCGTTCATATAGCTTACGCTAACATTTCTAAAAATGAAGCCCGAAACATGCACGCTGTCCGAGCCAATAATCAAAATCTCTACTTTTTCATTATTGGCATCAAAAACGGGAAAGTCAATTCCAATAAGGGTTACAGGTTTCTTTATGATAATAGTATGTTCCCGATAAACTCCGGGCTCTACAAGCACAGTATCTCCCGCACTGGCATGAGCAAGAGTTTCCTTAATTGACGGAGTTCCTTTGTTAATATCAACTGTAAATGTGGCAGCCTGAGAAACCAAACACGAAAGCAATAATACAAATATCCCAACAAGAGATTGCGGGTGTTTTAGCATGATTACAATTTTCTAAGGATTAAATTTATCTACTGATCAAATTCAGCTCTTAAAGCATTCCAGTCCAATAACTCTTCGGCTACGGGTGTATTTTCTTTTGTAAAAGAAGCCAGATGAGCACCCATTGGGCTTTTATATTCTGGAGAAATTACAAACATCAAAGAGTCAACTAAGATGAGTTTTTCAGGCTTGTCGAAGGCTACCGCATACAGTTCACTATAAGCAGGTTCATTGGTATTTAAGTCGTTTATCATGCATTCAAGTGCGTCGTATTTAATCACTCTTCCCTTATCGGTTACCAATTCTGCTCCGTATTTCGGGTCGGAAATTGACATTTTGCAAAATGAACATTGATCCTTTCCGAAATTAATAGGTTCAGGCGTTTCTGTGCACGATACGGCAATAAAAACTAACGCAATTAACAAAAAGATTTGGTGTTTCACGATCTTACTTTTTTAGGCTTAGTCCAAAATGCGAAAAAGCCACCAACAATAGAAAGTCCCATAAAAATAGTTCCCAATTGCGGATACGATTTTACGTAGAAGTTAAGTAGATCTTTTTCGCCGAAGAGCGGTGGCATAAAAGTCATACCTTCTATTTTAATAGGTGCCATGGGATCAAGGTTATGACCGTAATCATACAGCCATAAGTAAAAGTCGTAAACCGCTAAAACACTAAGTATGGCCATAATTAAGAACCAAATGCCGTAACCCCATTTATTATTGATAATAGCCATAAGCACACCCAAGGCCATCATGGCATAAGCTACATACGAGAAGTATTTAAGCTCGGGAATACTATCAGGTTCAATAAATTGCATCCCGATATAGTGGTTAAGAATATTGATATTTTGTATAATGCTGTCGTCACCATCAGCACCAGAAATGCGATTGATCCAAATATTTAAATCAAGACCACCCGGAAACTGAGCCGCTTCTAGATTTATTTGCCACAAGGGAAACAAAAAGATTCCGCCGAGTAAAACGACAGCTAAAATCATCAGAATGCGGGGTAATCTTTGTGATCTTTTCATGGTATGTTTTTAGTTTAAAAAAACGGAAGGCTCAAGCTTTTCGAGCCTTCCGTATTCTTAATTCAACACTTACTTCATCATCTCACGAAGTGTCTCTTCGTCTTTATTTTCATTGTTCAATCCCCACATCAGTTTTACATCAGAGTCAGCTGGCGAAACGCGAACATAACCTGACATTTCCTGGTGAAGTGCTGAACAGAAATCTGTACAGTAAAATGCAAATACGCCTGGTTTGAATGGTTCCCACAACAATGTTCTGGTTTGTCCCGGCATTACAAGAAGCTCAGCGTTGTTTGCGCCCTGTACTGCAAATCCGTGAGGAACATCCCAATCTTGCTCTAAGTTGGTAAGGTGGAAATAAACTTTATCTCCCATCTTAATTCCTTCAATATTATCAGGAGCAAGGTGGCTACGAATAGCTGTCATATATACGTGTACATCTTTACCTTCGCGCTCTACGCGTGCTTTGGCTTCTCCAAGTGCAGCATATGGGTGCTTGTTGTCTTCTATTTTGAAGTATTTCACACTGTTAGGCTGAATTTTACTTGCAGGAATAGCCTGTGCGTAATGTGGTTCAGCTTTAGTAGGGAAATCAAGAATAAGTTTCATCTTGTCGCCTGAGATGTCAAAAAGTTGGGCACTGTGGCACAGTTCAGGGCCTGTTGGTAAGAATCGATCTTTAGTGATCTTGTTCATCGCAACTAAATATTTACCGTAAGGCTTTTTGGTTTCACCACCGGGAATTACCAAGTGACCAGGTGAGTAGAAAGTAGATTGTCTATCAACGATTTCCAATTTCTCAACATTCCATTTTACAACTTCAGATGAGATAAAGAAAGTCGTGTAAGCAAATCCTTTTCCATCAAACTCTGTATGCAATGGGCCGAGTCCTGGTTTTTTAAGAATGCCGTGAACTCCTGATTCGTAGTTAATTACGGGAATACCATCAATATCACCTGTAAAATCTTTATTCTCAATTGCTTTCATCAATTTATCAAAAGAATAGACAGTCATATCGGCAGAAAGTTTACCATTGCCAACAATGTACTCACCCGTTGGGTTTACATCGCAACCGTGTGGTGATTTTGGCACCGGAATAAAATAAACCATATCTGGGCAATCTTTTGGATTAAGGATACGGGTAGTTTTCATTTCTTCTGAAGAAGCAATACCTGTAGAGTGATCAACAGTATTGTGATAGTATGAAGTAGTTCTCTCAGTAAATTTGCCAGCTTCCATATATTCCGCAGCTTTCTTCCAGTTGATAATCGCAAGAAGATCTTTATCTTTTTGAGATGCATTTACTTCAAGAAGGGTGTGAGCCTGCTCAGAGTTGTAAGTAGTAAGGAAGCTCCATCCGTGTGATTTCCCTTTTCCATTACGCGCAAGGTCATAGTTATACCCGGGCATTTCAATCTGGAAGTCAAGGCTCATTTCGCCTGTTTCCTGGTCCAGTTTTACGTAGTTAATTAACCCTACAAAGTTTTCTTTGTACGAATCAATTGGAACGTCTTGTTGTGGAATCGGCACACTAAAACGTGTTCCTGATACCAAATACTCGGAATTTTCGGTGATAAATGGAGCACAGTGAAGACCGGCTACATCTGGAATTTCCAAAATCTCAACAGTTTCGAACGTGGTAAGGTCAATACGCGCAATACGCGGCGTATTATTACCATTTACAAAAAGCCAACGGCCATCAAACTCGCCATCCGTTTGAGAAAGCTCAATGTGGTGAGAGTCATCCCATGGCACCATTCCGTAAGAGGTATTAAACATCGGTTTAGTCTCTTCGCTGTATCCATATCCATTTTCAGGATACTGAGAAAATACAGGAATCTCTTTGAACAAACGTCCTGACGGAAGTCCATAAACGGTAACTTGACCGCTGTATCCTCCTGACATAAAGCAGTAGAATTCATCGTATTCGCCGGGAGCAACATAAGCCATGCTCGCGGCGTCGCCCTGAACTACAGTTTTGGTGTCGCGCTGCTCGCACGAGCCCAAAACAAGTATTGCAGAGAGTGCAATTAAAGTGTGAAAAATTGATTTAGTATTAAGCATATTTAAGTGATTATTGGTTTGTTAATTTATATTACAGCACCGTCTTTTTTACCGACAGTTTCCATGTCATTTTTACGCATGAATTCTACAAGCTCGCGTGCACTTTCTTTCGAAACACCTTGATTGGGCATACGTGTTAAACATTCTTCCAGAAGTTTTCGTGCTTCCGCATCTTCTTCCAGCATTACATCCACGTTCATAATCATATTCATAATCCATTCGGGAGATCGGCGGTTTGTAACACCGGCCCATCCCGGACCAACAACGCGCTGATCAGATAATTTGTGGCATGCCGAACATTTCATTTCGTAAATGCCTTTTCCTTGCGCAATCATTTCCATATTTAGCGGATCAGTAAGCTCGACGTTTTTTACTTCACCGACTCCTTTAGGATCGGCGCTTAATTCTTTTGCTTTCTCTTGTGTAGCATCGGTTTCATTAGATTCAGAGTTACTGTCTCCACCGCCGCAGGCAACCAAAAAAGTAACGGATAAAAGGATAAAAATAACTGATTTTAAATTTTTCATTTGTTTAGTTAATTTATGGGTTAAAAGTATAGTGTTGATTCAAATAAAAAGCTGATAATTATCATATCTCAAAGTGATTTTTGATAGGTATTTGCCAACTTGTTTGGGACAAAAGATACTATAATAAAAGCTATTCCCAAGGGTAGAAGTATAGAAGCACCAAAAAGAATTTCATAATATTTTGGGATAAAACCCATTGCCATCCAAAACATAGTGCCTTGAACAACAAGGATAAGCTCAGTAAGTGTAAATCCAGTGGCCAAAATAATCCAACCGGCTTTTGCTGTTTTGGTAAGTATAAGTTGTCTTTCTTGCAACAGCAAAGCGCTAATGGTAAAGGTTATAGAACCCAGCATAATAAGGTGTATAAACGCGATAACATAATTGTGAATGGTATAGGAAATTACGGCAATAAAAGGAATAACGACTACAAGTTGAATGAAAACTTTGACTACAAGGCTGCCGATTCCCAGAAAGAATAGTGTGCGAATAATCGGGCTATTAAAACGGATATGTCGAATGCCTTTGAAAATAGCTTTCAAGATTACGCTGTATGCAATGGCTTGTAAAATCACGCCCGCGGCGTTGAGATAGAACAGAATATCGAGCGGAGTACTAAATGTTACACTTAAAAGATACGTAAGAATGACTGATAGAATAAGCGTAATCCAAATGCCGTTTGAGATGGCAAATACGTATCCGCGGTGTTCCAAGAACTTGATAAGTATGGCCAGAGCACCAAAAGTGAACCAGCCATTGAACTGAAAATGGATAAAAAACTGAATGGAACCTGTGTAAAAAGGGTGGTGAGCACCAAAAATATTGCTTATCGGGCCGATTGCTAAAAGGCCAAGACTGGAAATAAGATACCAATAAATACTCCATTTTAGAAAGCGGTGTGGCGTGCTCTTTTTTGCTCCCTTTAACTTGAGCAATATGTTAATACCAAAATAGTAAGCTGTGAATAGGTGCATGGCAGAAAAGGCGATACTCTCTACGGCATATCCTTGCAAAATAAAGGTTATAGTCATGCCGATTACGGCAATGGTGTTTAAGAAAAGGGTGTTGCGCGCGACTTTTTTAAGGCGGAAATGGGGATCAAAGAAATACATTATTCCCGCAGTAACCAGCATGAATGCCCAGCCCATCATGGCAATATGCGAATGGGCATGAAGCACATTTTTGTATTTTAAGAAAGGTATTTCGGAAACAAAAATATAGCGCATGGTGAGACCCAGAATGCCGGCGATCAGAAAAATGGAGAATCCGATAACTAACCATTTTCGCAAGAAGAGATTGCGGTCAGATTTTTCTTTGAAAAGTGCGTCATGTTGATCGATTTCAGGGTCGGTCATCAGCAATTTGGGGCTTTTCCGCAAATATAGGTCTTATTTTAAATTAAGTTAAATCTATCCTGTTTTATTATAGCGTTTTCTCATTTTGAAAAAACTATATAATTATGAAATTCCGCTAAAGGTGAACTTCGAACCTGCTAAATGGGTTTTATGCCTGTTTTATATGAAAAAAAATAATTTGTCGATTTCATAACATGACTTATTTAAACATTTCATGAGTCTATTTGAAAGGTGAACGAACTTTTTTACGCTCAGATTGGTTTTTTCATTGCGATAATAATATACCGATGACTCAAATAGATTTGCCGAAAGGGCTCATATACGTATGCGACGAAGATCCCGGATTAACTCGAAAGCGACGCGGTAGAGGTTTTATGTTCGTAGATTCTTCGGGCAACCGGCTTGAAGACAAAGATATGATTGAGCGAATAAAGAAGCTTGCAATTCCGCCCGCGTGGAAAGATGTATGGATTTGCTCTAAGCCAAATGGTTATTTGCAGGCTACCGGCCGCGATGATAAATTGCGGAAACAATATCGCTACCATCCGGATTGGGAAGTTTACTCGAGTAGTACCAAATTTACGCATATAGTAGATTTTGCCGATCAACTGCCCGAGTTGCGACGCAGATATGAAAAAGATCTGAAAGAACCGGAGTGGAATCAACGCAAGGTTTTGGCTCTCGCCACTGCCTTAATGGATGAACTGTTACTTCGCGTGGGCAACACTTATTATTCTGCCACCAATAAAACCTATGGCCTCACCACCCTTCGGCGAAAGCACGTTAATTTTGACAAAAACGGTGCGCACTTTAGCTATATCGGAAAAAAGAGTTCTGAAAGGGAACTTGAACTGAGCGATAAATTTTTGACACAACTGCTTAAGGAATGTGCAGAAATACCCGGATATAATATTTTTAGATATAGAGATGACAATGGTCTGCACGATATCGATTCTTCTGATTTAAACCATTATATAAATCAACATCTATTAGAGGGCAAGCATATCTCTGCAAAGGATTTCAGAACTTGGGGAGGAACTGTTTTGAGTGTTTCAAAGGCGGCAGAGGCGCATCAGATTTGTGAAGAAAACCCAAAAAAGAAAATGGAGACTACACTCATTCGTCTTGTTTCTAAAGAACTGGGCAACTCTGTGGCGATTTGCAGAAAGTACTATGTACATCCTGATGTATTGGAATTCTGCATAAATAATAAAAACTTTTCACCGAGCGCGAAATCTAAAAAGCGCTATGCCGAGTTTGATCCCGATGAACAAATGGTGCTTGAAATCTTAAACAATTAGCGCGGGTTTTATTTATCTGATCCTATTTTTCTATAGTAATGAAATGGGGAGTGAAAAGTATTAAGGCCACTTAAAATTGTTTACTTTCGCCGTATAAATAGCTGAAAAATGGTCATATTATTCTGAAAATGAGTCTAATCGTATTTCTCTTTTGGGTTTGACTTCTTGCTATCTATAAAAAGGGTGTTTTCACCCTTTTTTGTTAAATTGGTTTTGACTAACTTTCCATCAGCAAATGCACATGTTTGATTATTAAGTTTTAAAGCAGAAATCATCCTATTTGTTTTGCGAATCTTGCTCCGGTTGTATTAAACTGATTTAATAAGAAAAATTCAGCTTACACCAGTGCTACCAAAAAACCTCGTTATGAAACCCATTCTCCGAATTTTTCTTTTTACAACAGTTTTTCACCTCCCCGTTCTGTTTTCGTCAAATACATTTGCAATGGAGGCTGGGCATACCTCAGTCGATACTCTAGCCGATAACATTGAATGCGACGACGCATTTTTGCTTAGCTGCCAAAATCAAACTAGTTTCTCGTCAAATTTTAGTGAGGGTGGTGCGGCAGGCCTTGACACCGCATCATGCCTGCTGGCTAATCCAAATTTAGAATTGCGCGAGTTGTGGTTTGAGTTAGATCTTACCGGAGCCTTAAACTATTTTTTGGATGGCTACGGAGTTAATGGGGGTTTTGAGGTGTATAGTGGATCCTGCGATAATCTGGAGCTGGTATATTGTGATCCCGCTGCCGATAATAATACGTATATGGCTTTCTTTGGGCTTCCTGCAAGCCAATATTTTGTGCGTGCCCTTGGCTATGATATAAATGGTGGCAGCAATTTTCAAATCGTCCTTAATTGTTTTAATCCGCAGCCGCCGTGCAATTTATCAATTGATCAAATTCAAATTGCTCCTTGTATCGATGCTGATGGAATGGTTGATGTTGACCTTTCGGGAATTGCACATGGCAATGCCTGGCTTGATTTTGTAACATGTGAAATTCTTACTGATTCCGGATTGTTTTTCTTTGATGGAACCCGTGACGATACCACCTGGCAGGTTAGTACTCAAATAAGTGGGTCAGAAATCGTATATATCACTGTACTATGCGGTGATAGCGAAAACTACTGTTCAGACGTCGTTGACAGTGTATCCCTGCCACTTATATCATGCGAAACCCCGGGCACGGGCAATCTGATAGGAACCTTTATGTGGGACGCAAATTGTGCTTCCCGAACAGCAAAAGTTAGTTTTTACCAGCCGGGCACTACACAATTATTGGCTCGGTACGATGTTGTGATTGAGAATAATGGCCACTTTTTGCTCATTAATCCCATAGATGGTGAATTCGATATGCTCATAAAAGTTAAGGGATGCCTTCCAAAAGGTTTTCAGGATGTGGAAATAACCGATGATGAAACAAATTTTCTGGAAGGTGGTGTGCTGCGTCGTGGTGAAGTTTCGGACGATAGTTTCGTGAATGTAACGGATATATCTATGGTCAATACCTGGTTTAATCAGGTACTGCCCGCTGATAACCCAATGACCTATCTCGACTTAAACTGCGATGGAATTGTGAACATAGTGGACATCTCTGTTATCAATTCCTCTTTTGGAATGGTGGGAGATTCGGTTCCACTTGATTAACTAAAGTCCTGTTTTTATTTGTTCGCCACGCTTCCGCGAATATTGGAAATTTAAGCAAGCATTGGATTTAGTATTCATATCTCGTCGCAATTATATCCACTCGATTATTTATTGGAAACGGCGATTATAATTTATATTCGAAAAGCTCCCTTTTTAGCAAAAGCCATCTGTGCATCTGTGGCAAAAAAATCCCGGCACAAAAAAAACCACTACCCGATTTCTCCGGCAGTGGTTTATTCCTAATCTAAACTCAACTAACTTACAAGCTGATCACTTCGCAGGTATCGTTATTGCAAAACTTTTCTCCTTTTGCTTCCTGCGACATTTCAATCAGATTTAGCGGCGTAACTCTCGCTGCCATCTCTTTGTATTTTTCTTTGGTAATAGCCTCGTACGGCATTTGCGCATAGGCTCCAGTTTCTATTTTTGGTAAAAAGCTGATGCTTTTAATCTCGTATTTGAAGAAATCAAGTGCAGGCTCTATCTGATCAGCTTCTTCAGGTTTAAACGTTACCGTACAACTTACCTGATTGTCACTCCAGTACTTCTGTAAAAAGGCCGCCAGCGACACTTGTTCCCAAATTGAAACATTTTTCAGGCTGCGACCTTCATTGTGTACTGGAAAGGAAACCACTGCCGATGAGCTGTCTACCACATCATCTTCTATATGCAAACCCGAATCTATTATGGCCGGAATAAGCGGTGAGTTTTTCGCAACACGCACGCGACGTATGTAGTAGTCAAACTCCGGGAAGTGACAACCGGGATTTACTCCAGCAAGCAAACTCACCGTACCGCTCGGTTTTACACTTGTCATTTTAATGCTCTTTGGTACACAAAGCCATGATGAGTAAATATCATCCCAACCCTGTATTTCGTTGTAGCCGCTCATCAACCATTGGCGAAAAGTTTCGAGCGAGTATTTGTGAATGAAATTTGTAACACCCGATACAGATGTACCAATTCGGCGATTCCGCTTTTGCACTCTGTTGCTGTCTTGCCAGGTAGTGCTTACCAGTGTAGCCGTTTTACCAAGCAGGTAGGCAAATTTCAAGGTGCGCAAGTAGTCTTCTTTTGATTCGGCACGCGATGGAAAAGTTTCTACCAGGCAGCAAAGCTCATAAGATTCAAGCGATTGCTCCCCACACGGATTTGTTCCTTTAGCCTTAATGTCTTTATAGTCTGCCGGGTCGCACATACGAGAGAAATCGCGAATATTGTCCATAAATACAAAGCCCGGTTCGCCATTTATAGCTACCTGCTTTGCTACTTCCTTAAAGTTGGTTTTGTTATCAACCTTTACACTGTTGTTAGATGCCCAGCCCCACGCAGCTCTTTGCGCTTGATTGCCTTTGTAACTACTTGTTTCAGAATCCCATGCGTAGTCTTTAAGCTTGCGGTATTCGGCGTCATCTACACCACCCAGGGCAATTTGAGCCGTTCTGCGCACATTTCCAGCCACAACACATTGGCCTATCATATTCATAATGTCGGTAATAGCCGTTACGCTAAGTTCTTTGCCATCAAGGCCTTTCAGAATATCGCGTATTTGATCGTGCATTCTGATAAGTGGTGCAGGCCCGCTTGATACGCCTCCAAATCCTGCTATCGCAGCACCTGAAGGGCGAATAAGATCATAGTTAAAAACAGTTTCTTTCTCAACAGACAATTCAAAATGTCCGCTAAAATAATTTGCGAGAAGCAGCTCTAAACTTTTTACCCAGCCTTCACGCGAATCTGGAATGTCAAAAACTTCAGTCTCCAAGCCAATTGGCTTCTGCACGGTTATTTTTCCGGCACCTTCCACATCAAAACCTACGCCTACACCTACCATGCTCATATCCATCATAAATGTAAATGGCTTGGTAGCCTCAAGTACCGAGTGGTCTATATTGTCAGTAGATACAAATGCGCAATTAAATAGTGCCTGACCCACCTTGCATTCGTGTACAATTTTAGATCCCAGCGCCCAAAGCATACGCCCGGGCGGAAGAAATTTCATCGTAAAAATACGGTCGTACATCTCCTGCGCACTGCGCTGGCCTTTTCGGTCGTTCCATCCCAGTTCGTTCCTTAAAATATGATCTTTCTGCAAGGTGTATGCACCTTCTACAACACGCTGCACAGTTTCGTACCAATGTTCGTTTGTACCGTCTTCCTTTAGGCGGGAATACGTGCGGTAATAAGTTAATAGTCCAAGACCATTAAAGCCAAAGTCGGGGGTGATTTCACGATACTTGCTTACGAAATCGGGATCTAATTTGAAACTGAGCATAGATTTTTCGTTTTTTTAAGGTTATAAGTGTGTATTATCTTGAATTAATATTCTTGTTCACATTCGGGTTTCCGCTTCCGCGAATTTGCCCTTTGCCATTTTTAACCTTAAAAGCCTTTTTCAACCAAAATTTCGGTTTTTCGCCTTTTCGTTAATCTTGAAAAAAGGGCAATTTCTATGCTTCCTCAATCTCTTTCTAACAGCAGATTTGCTGCGGTTTTTACATCTATAATCACCAGAGAAAACAAGCGGCTTAAATTCTCTTTAAATCGCTTTGACCAAATGTATCTGCAATATGGGATGAAATGAAATAAAATCCCCGCACTTATACACATGGCATGTTTAATAGCGCTTTATTCCTTTCATTAAGGCTTGATTGTTAGTGCGTTGATTTCGGTTTATTGGCCTTTGTGATTATTTCTGATGACTTGAATTTCAGCACAATAAAATATTAACATTTCCAGAATTTGTGAAAGTATTAACAATGGCTAAAAAGCTCCAAAAAGACTTGGTTGTTCAAGTTAAATTCATATTAAATTCATCTCAACTTAATACAGTAATTTCGCGATCTTAATTTTCAGGTTATTGCATTAAATGAAAAATCTGGTATCCATATTTCTATTCCTGTTGTACTGTACATGCACTGCTCATGTTTTGCGTGCGCAAGATTCTTCTGACGTAAAGCTTAGCTATGGTAAAAAAGGTTTTGAACTTGCTACCGATGACGATAATTATAAATTGCAAATACAAGCGCGGTTCCAGTTTCGATACGCTACCCCCTATGATATAGATCCGGTAAATCACATTCAACTTATGCAGCCTGCACGGCAAATAGCAGAGATAAACAGAGCCCGACTTAAGATAGGTGGAAATGCATACAAACCCTATCTCAAATATTATTTCGAATACGAGCTCAAGCGCGGGGCGCTGTTAGATTTTAGAGTCATGTTTGAAAAATGGGATTGGCTCAAATTTAAAGTAGGTCAGTGGAAGATTGAATACACGCGCGAGCGGTTAATTTCTTCGGGCAAGCAATCGCTCGTTGACAGGTCGCTTATCAATCAGTATTTTACACTCGACAGGCAGCAAGGTGTCACCATCTATGGAAATGTAGGAAACCACAGGCTGGCAAATTTCTCATACTGGGCTGCGGTGCTTACAGGTTCTGGAAGATCGGCCACTGAAAATCCCACTAACGATCTAATGTACCACGCACGCCTGCAATGGAATTTTTGCGGAAAGGAGATGATTATGGAAGGCAGCGATACCGAATTTCATCAAAAGGGGATAGGTGCAATCGCCTTGGCGGGCGCAACTTATAAAGGCCCTTACAATTTGTTTTCTTCAAACGGCGGCGCAAATATTTATAATGTACCAGATTCTATCACACCATTTTATGATGTTAGTCAACTAAATCTTGAAACAGCCTATATGAAGCGCGGCTTCGCATGGCAAAGCGAAACCCATTTAAAGATTATAGACGACCAAGCAAACAACACCACCTCAAATCTGGCAGGTACTTACTTTCAGGCAGGTTATTTCTTTCATCAACTTTTTCCAAAGTTTCCTGAAAAAATGGAGATCGCCGGCCGCTACACCATATTCACTCCCCATATTGATACCCGCGACGTGATACACAATGAATACTCACTCGCCGTAAACTATTTTTTCAAAAATCATTTAAATAAGCTCACTGCCGAAATAACCCGGTTTGAATTTGACGATCCCGGATTTGGTGTCGATGGCCGGTATCGCTTTAGAGTGCAGTGGGATATCTCGTTTTAGTTTAAACTGATTCAAACTTAGCTTTAGCCATTAATAGCAATCCTGCGCGCGCCCTACCCTGAAGGGCGCCATCGCACGGGATGTCGTTCCGAAATGTAGTTACAAACCGCACAGATTATCGTTCCCGGAGAAGCTTAATTTTAATAATGTTAAAGAATAGCATATTATTGAATAATATTGCTCCCATGAATAACTTGTGCGGCAGTACCCTTTCGATTTTATGAGTCCGTATGGAAGGGCAAGGGCGCGCGAGGGAGCTGATTACGCCCTTGCATACGCACTCCCAAAAGGTCGTCGGTTGTGAGACCGCTGCGCTAAGTTGTTAGTTATTTGTAAAGAGTAAATTTTGATTGAATAATTTTCATTCAAGATGTGTATGAGATTAGTCGAGGATCGGGGCGCGTGGGCTTAGTCATTTTGTAAATATTTCCTCTCTCATTTCTTTCTTCACTCGTTACTACAAAAGGGAGTCCGTATGGAGCGGTTAAAAAACCACTATTCTAAAACCGTTCCCTCATTTCCCCACCACCTGTGGTACTTGCACCTCAAACTTCACAATTTTTCATTGGCCGTCAGCCACTTAGACTTTGGACTAATTCTTTCACTATATAGGGTGAATTACAGAATACGAATTTCGAACTACGAATTTCGAATTAAATTTTAAACAAACACAGAAATTATGAACTACGATAACAATAAATACGATCTCAATAATAAAAAAGTAGCAATCCTTGTAACGAATGGATTTGAACAAGTAGAATTTACGAAGCCCCTAAAAGCATTAAAAGATGCCGGAGCAACTGTACACGTTATTGCACCAGAATCTGGTAAAGTACGTGCGTGGAACTCTGATAACTGGGGCGAAAGCTACAATGTAGATATCACGCTTGACGAGGCAGATGCTTCAAATTACGATTCACTTATGCTCCCCGGTGGAGTAATGAATCCCGACCAGCTGCGCATGAACAACAAAGCTATATCATTTATCAAAAGCTTTTTTACAGCTGGAAAGCCAATTTCGGCAATATGCCACGCACCTTGGTTGCTTATTGAAACAGATGCGCTGAAAGGAAGAACCTTAACTTCATATCCATCACTACGCACCGACCTTGAAAACGCCGGCGCTACATGGAAAGATCAGGAAGTTGTGGTTGACGAAGGTTTGACTACCAGCAGAAAACCCGAAGATATCCCAGCATTTATCGAAAAAATGCTTGAAGAAATCAGCGAGGGTAAACATGCAGGACAACAAACAGTAGAAGCCTGATATTAAACACATATATTTAGAATATAATAAGAAGCGCGACGCGAAATCGCGCTTCTTTCTTTATAAGATTGAACCAAACCAGTGGAACCGCTGTTCCATTAAAAACAAAAACCATGGAAAAGACTAAATCAAAAATGACATTTAAGCTGCATACCATAGATGCAATGCTTCGCGAAAAGGAAGAAAACTTAGAAGAATTTCGATCAAATCAGCGCAATAAACTGGCACAGACCAGCCATGATGATATTGATAACAAATCGCATGAGTCTAAAACCGAAGAAACCATTCACGAGCTGGATTTGCTCAACAAGAATGTAGAAGTACTCGAAAAGGAAATTCTCCAGATCCGCAATATCCCAAAAGACTTAGAAATGGATCACGTACAGTTTGGCAGTTTAGTTGAGACCGATAAACTAACCCTTCTGGTAGGAGCAGCCCATGACAATATGGAAGTAGATGGCACCACCGTAACCGGAATTTCTACCTCCGCACCTATTTATAAAGAAATGCAAGACCTTAAATCGGGTGATTCTTTTGAGATGAATGGAACGAAGTATAGTATTAAATGGATTGTGTAGGGGTTTCTTTTTAGGATTATTCAATTCCCGATTGTGTGTTATATTGCCAAGGGTAAATTTCTTTATGTCTTTTAGAGGATAAGTTGCGATTTCGTTTTCTTAAATCTTAATGATTAAATTTGGTTAATGAAAAAGATTTTTCGGGATGGAATTTAGCATTGATTCCGCAGCATTTCAGCGAAGCCGGATTCTCCCTCCGCTGAAATGCTGCGGAAATTTCCTAACCTTCTTCAAAACGAACAATTGATTTCAGTAAAACTCATCCCCAGAGCTACCTGATATTTGGCGAGTTTAATATCTCTTAAGGCACACGATGCAAATAGGGGATTTATCTCTTATAGTTTACTCCTCCTTCATCTCTTCAACCAGCAGAACTTCCCAGTCTCCCGCTTTGGTTTGATAACTAACCTGGGCTTCTTTAATCTCTTGTGCCACGGGTAAAATGAATTTTAAAATAGCTTCATTTTTTCCGGCGCCGTATTCATAACTCGCATTTTGAGTTGTGGTAGAAATGGTACTCCCATCAGTGCCTATAAGCGCGCACTTAAATGCTTGTTTACCAGCATTGCTTCCTTGCACAGGCAAGGGGTTGCCTTGCTTTTCTGAAATGCTTCGTTCTACACCTATCACTCCCGGCACGTCAGATCCCTTTGGTTTAACCAGTCGCACCATTAAGTAGAGCTGCGAAATTCCAGATTCTTCCGTTTTTACGATATCGCCGGTATCTGTTTCTTCGGTTTCTGTACTTGCCGCTTCAGTACTTCCGGTTTCTGTCTCTGCAGGGGTTTTGCATGACGCAAAGCTTAAAAAGAAAATTGCCGTTGCCAAATAAATCAGAGAAGCGTATTTAGATTTTGCCATGAGTATAAATGTTATTTAATTGTTCCGAAAGATATCATTTTTAGCTGATTTTTCGCATTACCATTGCTGCCAAAACTGTGAGAAAAGGGTAGGAGGCTAGAGCACCCACCATGCGCCATTCACGCACTCCTTCCAGTCAAAATGCAAAACCATCCAACCCAAACCCTCAAACTGAATAGAAATGCGGCGCGTAAATAAAACCAAATCGCTGTTTCTTTCTATCTTCGTGGTGTAATATGAAAAGAGTATTTATAATGATTGTGTTTTTATTGTTCAGCTTTTTCTCAAGAGGGCAGAATAAGCTGGGCTTTGATACGATGGTAAATTCGCTGATTTCGAGCGAGGTAGATACTATTGGAACTACAGAATTGGCGGATCGTCAAAAACATGAACATTTTATTTTGCTCGATGCCCGGCAGAAAGAAGAGTACGATGTAAGCCATATACGCGGAGCTAAATATGTGGGCTATACCGATTTTGACATCAGCAGCATAGCTGATGTTCCCAAAACTGAAACCATTGTGGTGTATTGCTCCATAGGCAAGCGCAGTGGTGATATAGGCGAAAAGCTAAAAAGCGCCGGTTATGAAAACGTGTTAAACCTTTATGGAGGTATTTTTGACTGGACTAACCGCGGAATGGAAGTGGTAAACGATGAAAATGAATCTGTAAGATGTGTGCATCCGTATAGCACGCTATGGGGAATATGGATTAATAATTACGATAAATGTTATGAACCACGATAGCCTTTTAATGATTTTTGCCAAGAATCCCGAATTGGGAAAGGTGAAAACGCGCCTCGCAAAGACCATAGGCAATGAGCAGGCGCTGATGATTTATGTAAAATTGCTTGAGCATACCCACGCTATTGCCGATAAGGTATTTGCCGATAAGGCAGTATTTTATTCAGATAAGGTTCAAGAGTTTGATATTCTTGATTATTACAAGTTTCCAAAGTTTCTGCAAAAGGGAAAAGATTTAGGAGAGCGCATGGAGCGCGCGTTTGGACAAGCCTTTGCGCAAGACTACGACAAAGTGGTGATAATTGGCTCTGACTGCATTGAAATTTCTACTGAAATAATCGAAGATGCCTTAAAAGCACTCGATGATAACAATGTGGTAATAGGCCCGGCGCACGATGGTGGTTACTACCTTTTGGGAATGGACCGGCACTACCCGCATTTGTTCAAGAATAAAATCTGGAGTACAGAAGATGTTTTTCTAGACACCCTTCTCGATATTAAAAAACTAAAGCTTAGCTATTCTTTACTGCCCACTTTGAGTGATGTAGACGAAGAAAAAGATCTGGGCACATTGCGAAAGCACCTGGCTTGATAAAACTCTCTGTCATTATTCCCAGTTCAGATTCGCCGGCGACGGTGCAAAAATTCCTGCCCGGTATTCTGGCGGCAATAGAAGATTGTGATACCACAGAAGTGATATTGGTAGATGCGTGGGACAGGGAAAGCAAACGCAATTATGTTGAATCGCTTGGTGTTAAATACGTATTTGCGGGAAAGGCACGCCGGTCTTTCCAGTCAAATTTTGGAGCAAAGGCGGCCACAGGTATCCTCCTGTTTTTTCTACATATTGACAGCAAGCCACCACGGGGTTTTGATGCTATTATTTCGGCTTCCGCCAATGATGGATTTGAATCGGGCTCGTTTAAATTAAAATTCGCTTCCAGCAGCCGATTTCTGGCTGCATTTGCCTGGTTTACAAAATTTAAATGGTCAATAGCCCGTGGCGGCGATCAGGGACTTTTTGTAAAACGCGCCGTTTTCGATGAAGTGGGAGGCTATAAAAATGCCTGGCAAATAATGGAAGATGTTGACCTGGCCAGGAAGCTTATAAAACGAAAAACCTTTGCAATCCTTCGGCCGGCGCTTGTTACCTCGGCGCGCAAATACGAAAGGGTTGGAATCATAAAGCTTCAGTTTCTCTTTACCGTTATTACGATCCTTTACTGGATGGGCATTTCAAACAAAACCATTTACCGGTTTTATTTAAAATATGTGGAAGAGCGGAAAGATGTGCCACCAGTACAAGTCTAAGGTTTGGCTCCAAAAACCCGCTATTTGCTTGTTATCCCGCCCGCGACCCATCTACTTCGACAGGCTCTGCATAACGCCTGAAAGGCGCAACCGCACAATTCGTTGGTAGTATTTTTATTGAATAAATGAGATTCGAAAAATTCCACTTAAAAATCTTAGGTTTTCATATGAAACAATAAATCATGCGGTGGACTCCCTTAAGGGTCGGGGCGCGGGAAGGCATTGATCAATCCCCCTCACTTCCTCTCCAATTTCCTCAAAAATTCTTCCCCCTCAGTAATATCCAGCCCATCAAAAGCCGTAGCCAAGCCACGCTTCGTCAAAACAATCGCCTTTTCCCTATTGCCAAGGGTATACTCAAGCTGCGCTGCAGTGAGCAAATACGGATAAGATTCCTCGGTTTCAATAACACCATACATCCAGGTAAGCGCTTCTTTAACAGGTTTGTAATCTGCTGTATTTCGATAAATTGTAACCGCCAGATCGTTGAGCCAATACGCCTCACCCAGCTCCTTATTTCGCGAAAGCTCTGCCCCAACTTCGGCGTAAGCCTGCCAGTCAAAAGACATCTGATAATAATAAAGGCGATACCTGAATTTATACGCTTCGGCATCGCTTCCCAATAACCTGTCGGCCTTGCGCAAGGCGGAATATAGCTCGGATTCGCTACTGTTTTTAATAGCCTGCTTTACATCTTTGTATACAAACGAACTTAGCTCTTCCAGCACTTCAGCCTTGCCAAATCTCGCCGATAAAATCGCTTTGTTTTCGGCAATTACTTCGGCGTACTTTTCTGGTGTGGAAAGGGTGGAAAGTACAGCCCAGCTTACTTCGTCTGTTAAAGAATCGCGCGAAGCCAGAAACGATTCAATTTCTTCATCAGTCGGAAAAATACGGTCATTTGGCCCTTTGCGGAAATCGCGATACCAATCGGGATAATCAAGCTTGAAATCGAGCGGGTGGGGAAGAGGTGCGAGTCGAACGGCTGAATCAAGCGCAAAATTTACCAAACCCAAAAAATCTGTCGGGTTGAAAAATCCCCAGCTTCGGAAAATGAGATGACCGCTGTCGTCAAAAAACAAATGCTGGGGCACCATACTCGACCGAAATTTTATGGCAAAATCTATTCCTTCACCTTCTTCGAGATCAACTTTCATGGAAATGAGCCGCTGGTTCATCTCATTTCCCAGCAACGAATCAGTAAAAGTCTCAGCATCCATTTTTTTGCAGGGCGCGCACCATTCGGTACTGCCGTTTACATACACGTATTTTCCTTCTTTACTTGCCTGATTTACAGCTTCCGCAAATGATATATTCGAAAACTCTACCTGGCCGTATAAATTGCCAAATGCAAAAAGAATAATTACCGCAAGAAACCGTTGAAATAGCATAAGTTGAAATGTAAATAATTGTTTCGAAAGTAGTGGATTATACCTCTATAAACGGTAAATTTGCATGAAATTATGCAAGCGGCGGTATTGTCGTTTGGAATAATGGAGATTGGTGTAGTTCTATGAAAGAAAGAGCCGATTGATCTACAAAATTTTGTCGTTCGGCAATTTAGCATTAGCTTCACAAAATAAGGTCAAATTATGAGTATAGCCTGCAATTCTTTGCCACACATTGGCTGCAAACTTTGTCAGAGCCATCATAAATCATTGTTTGGTGTGTTGTCAGACAAGGAACAGACGGTTGTTGACAATGCAAAGACATGTACGAAATACAAAAAAGGTCAGGTTCTTTTTCACGAAGGCACTCGGCCGATGGGCGTGTTTTGCGTAAGCACAGGGCGTGTAAAAGTTTATAGAATGGGGCTTGACGGCAAAGAACAAATCATTAAGATTTCTGCTGCCGGCGACCTTTTGGGATACAAAGCCCTTATTTCAGATCAGCATTATCTCCTTAGTGCCGAGGCGCTCGAAGATTGTCTTGTTTGCTTTATTCCAAAAGATGATTTTCTGGAATTGCTGAAACCCGGTTCTGATTTTTACATGAATCTGCTAAAAGCCGTATGTGAAGAGCATGGAGTCATTGCGTCTAAAATCACCGAGATGGCACAATTGTCGGTGCGCCAACGCTTGGCATTAAGTCTGCTCATGCTCAACGATACTTATGGGCTGGAGCAAGATATGATTGGCGAAATTCAAATAAATCTTTCGCGTGAAGACCTCGCCAATATCGTAGGCACCGCCACCGAATCGCTTATCAGACTGCTCAACGAATTCAAAAAGGACGGACTGATTGAAACCCACGGCCGCAAAATAGAAGTGAAAAACAAGGAAGGCCTTCTTCTGGCATCGAAACGATAGAGACGCGATGCCTCGCGTCTCCTCCGTTAGTCGCGTCTCCGTTTGTCCCGTCTTCCGCGATTGTTGAAATTCTAATTATCCATGCCGCAGAATTCTAAAGCAGTGGGCCGATGCCTAAATTATACCACAACAATCTAAAATCCTAAATCCACTCCGATAAGTAGGTTGTTCAGGAATTCTCGCATCGAAATATTTAAGAATTCATTTATTTTCATCGAGTTCCCCTTTCGGCCAGCGGGAGTGCCCCGCTAAAAAGCGGGATAAGGGGTTAGGGGCGGAAAAGTTGAAAACTTAGTGTAACGATCTCACTGCCAACGACCTTTTGGGAGTGCGTATGCAAGGGCGTAATCATTGAATTTTGGGTTATCGGAGCGGACTCAAATCCTAAATCTCAAATCTTAAATCTGAAATCCATTTCCTGACAAAAGTCAGTTTTAATGCTGATGCAAATCATTCCATACCCTAGATAATATTCGGATTTTGTGCATTCCAAAAACTGCCCAATGACCGATAAGAAAATTATTCTTGCACTTCCTGCTCAATATGCTGATACAAGCGTATTTAATTTGGTGACCAATTGTCTGGGCGGTGAAAATATTCACCTCACAGTTTGTGTTTACAAGGACGCAGTGCATTCAAATTCGACATTGACGAATCTCGAACAGCTATCAAAACTCTGTTCGGATAAATCTATTACTTTGCGCCTGCGCATTCTCATAGGCGACGATCCGCAGAGGCTACTCAAATTATCGACTTTTGCAGATCTGCTCATTCTTCATCAAGGGCTACTCGAAAAGCCAGATTTTGTAACTGCATTTGGTAAGCACACCTGCCCGGTTATAATTTTGCCAATGGCTTATAGCTCTATAAATCACGTGTTGCTTACCTTGGATGGATCCGTGGAATCCATAAAATCGATTAAGCAGTTTGCCCAGCTCTTTTCACACCAGATAAAACGGATAGAAGTTACCCTTCTCTTTTTGCTCGAGACTGATTTTGAAACCGGTGATGAGATACTTCTTATCGAATATTTAAAACAATTTTGTGAAAAGCTCGGTGTCTTAAAAATAATTAAACCGCTTACAGAAAGAAAGTTAAAACCCGTAAAATGCGATGATCATACGCTAATATTAAGCGCCTACGGTTCACTAATTGCCAATTACCGGTCAACAGTTCTCGAGCCGATTTTACATGATACAAACTCGGTATTTTTCATACCTTCGGAAACCTGATGGCTCTTAATCCCAAATATCAAGAAGCGGCTCACAAACATGAGGCTGGGATCTGCTACCATTGCGGCGATCATTGTAATGCCGAAACTGTGGTGTTTGAAGGCAAAGCGTTTTGCTGCCATGGGTGTAAAAGTGTTTTTGAACTTTTGCAAAGCTGTAATCTGGGTGGCTACTACAAATACGCCGAAAACCCCGGTATCAGGCAGCTTAAAGCTCCAGCTCAAGGCGAATATGCATATCTGGAAGACGTTGATATCATCCAGAAAATCATCTCTTTTTCGAATGATAGCATTGTAAAAGTCAAGTTTAACCTGCCGGCAATGCATTGTGCTTCGTGCATCTGGCTACTCGAAAATTTCAGGAAACTGGTGCCAGGCGTTATTGAGTCGCGGGTTAATTTTATAAAACGCGATGTGTATTTCACTTACGATCCATCGCTTCTCACACTTCGCCACCTTGTAGAGCAGCTTGCTGCAATTGGGTATCCGCCAGAGCTTAAGCTCGATAATGTTTCTAAAAAGAATACTACTTCCACCAGTAAGCGGCTGATTTATCAAATCGGTATTGCTGGCTTTTGCTTTGGAAATATCATGCTTCTAAGCTTTCCGGATTATATCGCCGGCGCCGATGGAGTTGCTTTTAAATACCGCAGTTTTTTCGGGTATGTCAGTTTTCTGCTCGCACTTCCCGTTTTGCTTTATTCAGCCAGCGATTATCTGCGTTCGGGATGGCGAGCCGTGGTAACCCGCGAAATAAATATGGATGTGCCGATTAGTCTCGGTATTCTCGCCTTGTTTTTCAGAAGTTCGTTTGAGATTTTCTTCGAAGGCGGTGGTGGTTATATGGATAGCTTGGCGGCATTGCTCTTTTTTCTCCTTATCGGGAAATGGATTCAGCACAAAACATACGACAGCCTTTCGTTTGAACGCGATTATAAATCCTATTTTCCTATTGCAGTGCAGGTTTTAGATGGTGACAATGAGCGCCCTATAGGAATTGAAAACTTAAAAACCGGCGATCGATTCAGGGTGCGCAGTGGCGAGCTGGTACCTGCCGATGCCGTTTTAATTGATGGAATTGCTTCAATAGATTACAGCTTTGTAAGTGGAGAGTCAGATCAGGTTTCGGCCAATGAAGGATCGAAAATATACGCCGGTGGACGCCAAATGGGCGCATCGCTCGTTCTGGAAGTTTTAAAGCCGGTAGATCAGAGTTACCTCACTTCACTCTGGAATTCGGGAACCACCGACAAAGCGGAGCATAAGCTTGAATTACTGGCAGATAGAGTAGGGAAGAAGTTTACTTATGCCGTAGTTTTTATCGCTGTGGCTACAGGTATTTTTTGGCTGGTGCGCGATCCTTCAGTTATATTAAATTCTGTAAGCGCGGTACTCATCGTTGCCTGCCCATGCGCGCTGGCATTGAGTTTTCCGTTCGCTTTTGGAAATGCAGTGCGACTGATGGGAAGGCAGGGTCTGTATCTAAAAAATGGTCAGGCTCTCGCCAAAATGGCCGAGGTCAACACAATCGTTTTTGATAAAACGGGCACGCTTACGCGGAAAGGAGAAGCCGATGTAACTTATTCGGGTGAAGAACTTAGCGAATGGGAAACAGAAATATTTGCCGCCATGGCAGCCCAGTCGGGACATCCACTTAGCCGCTATATTGCACGTTACTATCATTTGGCTTCCACCGATGTGGCCTTTGATACCTTTCGGGAAATACCCGGAGCCGGGTTGGAGGCAGAGCTTGCCGGAATTCTGTATAAGCTTGGTTCGGCAAGTTTTGTAGGCGCCAATCAAGAAGCTAAGAACGAGCTTTTTAGCCGTGTATTTATCTCTATTGATAACCAGATTTGGGGTTCATTTAAAGTTGATAAAACCTACCACGAAGGACTCGAAAAGCTGATTTCAAACGTGAAAAAGGAGTTTAACCTCTTTTTGGTTTCTGGCGATGGAGATGGCGAGCGAAAACGAATGGAGCAGATTTTTGATCAAAAAGAAGGGCTTTATTTTAACCAATCACCTCACGATAAAAAGGCATTTATCGCTGGTTTGCGCAAATCAGGCCAAGTTACAGCCATGATCGGCGATGGCCTCAACGATTCAGGTGCTTTACTCGAAAGCGATTTTGGTGTTTCGGTGGCCGATGATGTTTTTCGGTTTGCGCCGGCATCTGATGCGATTCTTTCTTCAGATAGTTTCAATAACTTCAACGACTTTTTTAGGTTTTCAAAAAGTGCACTTAATGTAGTGAGAGCGAGCTTTGTGTTCTCATTTCTTTACAATGGAATAGGGATACTGTTTGCCGTGCAAGGCATACTCACGCCTGTTGTTGCGGCAATATTAATGCCTTTAAGTTCTGTAACTGTAGTGCTTTTTGTTACATTCGGAACCAATATATTTTATCGAAAATATTTCCCGTCAAGGAAAAAACATGATAAAAGTCAGTTTTTTCGTTGATTTCACTCATAGGTGAGGGCGGGAAAAGGCAGTTTATTTGTTAACGAAAAGAAAGAAAAAAATGGAAGCGATGTTTCTTTTAATTGGAATTAGCCTGGTAGTAGCGCTGGCCTTTCTCGGCGGGTTTTTCTGGGCGGTTCGTTCTAAACAATACGACGACGATTTTACTCCATCGGTGCGCATGCTATTCGATGACGACATAGATAATAATTCAAACCATCCTGATAACTCTTCTAATTAAACTTTCATGAAGATCGAAAAGTTCTATTACGACAACCAGATCGTAAAATTATTTGCCTATGCCACCATGCTTTGGGGAGTTGTAGGTATGCTGGTAGGGCTCTATGCCGCTTTGCAATTGGTGTTTCCGTGGCTGTCTGGCGGAATTCCTTACACCACATTTGGTAGAATACGACCACTACATACCAATGCGGTAATTTTTGCCTTTGTAGGAAACGGAATTTTTACGGGTGTCTATTATTCGCTGCAGCGCCTGCTTAAAAGCAGAATGTGGAGCGATAAGCTTTCTAAAATCAATTTCTGGGGTTGGCAGCTTATTATTGTGGCAGCGGCTATTACACTTCCGCTTGGGTTTACATCGTCTAAAGAATACGCAGAGCTTGAATGGCCTATTGATATTGCAATCGCAATAATCTGGGTTATTTTTGGTCTCAATATGATGATGACTATCATCAAACGACGCGAGAGACATCTTTACGTTGCAATCTGGTTTTATATTGGAACCTTTGTTACCGTTGCCGTTTTGCACATCGTAAACTCATTTGAACTTCCTATCTCATTTATGAAGTCGTATAGCTGGTACGCCGGGGTGCAAGATGCGCTGGTGCAGTGGTGGTACGGTCACAATGCCGTAGCATTTTTCCTTACTACACCTTACCTGGGATTGATGTATTATTTCGTTCCAAAAGCAGCCAATAGACCGGTTTATTCATACCGACTTTCTATTATCCACTTCTGGGCCCTTATCTTCCTCTACATTTGGGCGGGCCCGCACCACTTGCTTTACACCTCATTGCCAGATTGGGCACAAAACCTTGGTACCGTATTCTCAATTATGCTCATCGCGCCAAGCTGGGGTGGGATGCTTAATGGACTACTAACACTACGTGGTGCCTGGGATCGTGTTCGTGAAGATCCGGTTCTGAAATTTTTCGTCGTTGCCATCACCGCATATGGTATGTCAACTTTTGAAGGCCCGATGCTTTCTATTAAAAGTATAAACGCGATAAGTCACTTTACCGACTGGACCATTGCTCACGTTCACATTGGCGGTTTGGGTTGGAATGGATTTCTCACCTTTGGTATGCTGTATTGGTTAATACCAAAAATGTGGAATATTAAATTGTACTCAAGAAGCCTTGCCAATGCACACTTTTGGATAGGAACCCTCGGTATTCTCTTCTATGCACTTCCACTTTACTGGGCTGCATTTACACAGTGGGCTATGTGGCAAGAGTTTACAAAAGATGGATTCCTTGCATATCCAAATTTCCTGGAAACAGTAATTCAGATTCTACCTATGTACGCCATGCGCGCTCTTGGTGGGTTGCTTTACCTTACCGGTACACTTATGATGGTTTACAACCTTGGTGCTACTATTAAACGCGGAAGTTTTGTGAAAAACGAAGGTGCTGAAGCACCTGCTCTCGAGAAAGTTTACAAAGGTCATGAAACCGACCACTGGCACAGAAAATTAGAGCGTCGACCAATGCAGCTTCTTGTAGCATCTCTTGTTGTAATTCTTATTGGAGGTATTGTAGAAATGGTACCGACATTCCTGGTAGATTCGAATGTGCCGACCATCGCAGCGGTAAAACCATATACACCGCTTGAGCTTCACGGCCGCGATGTGTACATTTCCGAAGGATGTAATAACTGTCATACTCAAATGATCAGGCCATTCAGGCATGAGACTGAAAGGTATGGCGAGTACTCCAAATCTGGCGAATTCGTTTACGATCACCCGCACCTGTGGGGATCAAAACGAACGGGGCCCGATCTGCACCGTGTGGGTGGAAAATATCCGGATAGCTGGCATTACAATCACATGATTGAACCCGAGCGTATGTCGCCCGGATCTATAATGCCTGTGTACTCATGGATGGCTACGACGCCTATTGATACCAGCATGACCCGCGCCAAAATCAACGCTATGCGTACCCTAGGTGTTCCTTATGCCGAGGGCTATGAACACGAGGCCAATGCCGATGTAGTAGCTCAGCAAAACGAAATTGTAGAAAGCCTGGCGGTTGATAATATTACAGCCGAGCCGAATTCAGAGTTGGTAGCCATTATTGCTTACTTACAACGACTGGGTACCGATATTAAAATGGCCGATCAAACTTCAGAAAATCAATAGTTATGTTGAAATTCATAAAACACAATATGGAATCGATTATAGGAATAGAAATATTCCCAATCATTTCCGTGCTTATTTTCTTCCTCTTCTTCGTGGGTTTAATTATTTACGCCATTCGCATGAAGCAAAGTGAAGTGGATGAAATAAGCGCATTGCCATTAAATGACAGCACAGAAACTACTAACGCATCAAATACAACCGGTCATGAATAAAGCGAAAATCATAGCCACAATTATCCTTTCAACAGGTGCTTTACCTCTGCTGGCGCAAGCCACAGGTGCTGCAACAAGCAGTAGCTCATTTATGAACGGGCCTAATATTATGCTCGGTCTGGTAGCCATAGCGCAGCTTATTGCTATAGTAAGCGTGGCAGGATATATCCGTAAAATATCTGGAAGAACAGATCAGTTTATAAAAATGCGAAAAATCAAAGATGCCCAAAATGTAAAACATCTGATTCTTTTGGCCGTATTTACCGGATTTTCGGGAATGGCAGTCGCCCAGGATGCCACAGCTGCAGCAGCTTCTGGTTCAAGCATGGATCCGAATACCTTGATGCTATTGGTGCTTAACTTTGTGCTTTTACTCGTATTCGCCTACGTAGTCCGCTTGCTTTTCAAAACGGTATCATGGCTTATGCCACCAAAAACTGCCGAAGAAATAGCGGTGGAAGCAGCTGCGGAAGAAAAGCAAACAACATTTTCTAAAGTGTTTACCGATGCTGTACCGGTGGAGCGTGAAGATGAGATTATGCTCGATCATGAGTATGATGGTATCCGCGAGCTTGATAACAATCTACCCCCATGGTGGGTGTGGATGTTTTATGCCACCATTATTTATGCATTCGTTTATCTTATTTACTACCACGTATTGCCTTACGGCCAAAGCCAGGAAGAAGAGTATATTTCAGAATTGAAACAGGCAGATATGGAAAAAGAAGCCTATCTCGCTACAGCGAAAAATCTGATTGACGAAAATAGTGTTGTTTATCTGGAAGATGCTGCCGATCTCGCTGCAGGTAAAACCATTTACCTCGCCAATTGCCAGGCTTGTCATCAGGCAGATGGCGGTGGCGGAGTTGGCCCTAACCTTACAGACGAATACTGGATTCACGGTGGAGGTATGTCTGATATCTTTAAAACCGTAAAATACGGTGTTCCCACAAAAGGGATGATCGCTTGGGAATCTCAACTTAATCCTACCCAAATGGCTCAAGTGTCGAGCTTTATTCATAGCTTGAGTGGTACTGTGCCAGCAAGTCCCAAAGAGCCGCAAGGCGAAGTTTGGCGACCCGAGAACAGCGATGAAATTGCTCCGGATTCGTTAATAAAAGAGGAGCCAATTACTCCGGCTCCCGAAGTTGAAAAAGAAGAACCTGATAAAGCTACTGCTGCCGTGAAATGACAGAACCAGACCAAATAAAAGATACCGAGAGTTTTAGAGACTCTATTTCAACTATTGGTGAAGATGGTAAGCGAAAATGGGTATATCCCAAAAAGCCGAAAGGCAAGTTTACTACAGCGAGAGGTTGGGTGAGTATCTTTTTATTGGCTTTTCTGTTTGGTGCACCGTTCATAAAAATTGACGGACAGCCGTTCTTGCTTTTTAATTTGATTGAGCGCAAATTCATTATTTTCGGACAGGTATTCTGGCCGCAAGATTTTTACATCTTTGGGCTGGGTATGATTATTTTCGTGCTCTTTATTGCGCTTTTTACAGTGGTTTATGGACGCCTATTTTGCGGATGGGTATGCCCGCAAACCATCTTTATGGAAAACGTTTTTAGACGCGTTGAGTATTTCATAGAGGGCGATTGGAAGCAGCAAATGAAGCTCAATAAAGAACCCTGGAATCAAAAGAAGATCTTTAAGAAAACATCTAAACACATTATCTTTTTTGCCATATCATTTATCATCGCAAATACATTTCTGGCTTATATTGTCGGAATAGACGAATTGATCGATATCATTACTTCGCCCGTTACAGAACATGTGGGCGGGCTTGCGTCTATCACCGTTTTTTCAGGTGTTTTTTATGGCGTATTTGCATTTATGCGCGAGCAGGTTTGTACCACTGTTTGTCCGTACGGCAGATTGCAGGGTGTAATGCTCGATCGGCAATCTATTGTAGTGGCTTATGACCGTGTGCGCGGAGAGCCCAGAGGTAAATTTCGCAAGAATGAAGACCGCGACGAGGTAAACAAAGGCGATTGTATAGACTGTTTGCAATGCGTAAATGTTTGTCCCACAGGTATCGATATCAGAAACGGAACTCAGCTTGAATGCGTGAACTGTACTGCGTGCATTGATGCCTGCGATGAAATGATGGTAGCAGTAAACCTGCCTACCGGCCTCATTCGGTATACCAGCGAAGAGCAAATTAATACGCGCAAACCGTTTAGGTTGAGTACGCGTGCTAAAGCTTACACCACACTTTTGGTTGTCCTTGTCGGCGTGCTGGTAGCTTTGCTTTTTACGCGTACTTCTGTAGAGCTCAATATTTTGAGAACGCCGGGAATGCTCTATCAAACAAACGATGATGGAAGCATCAGCAACCTATATAGCTACAAGGTTATTAATAAAACAAACAAGGAAATGACTTTAAACTTTGTACCAATTGACGAAGGTTATAAAATCAAAATGGTAGGTCATAACCCAACGCTTTCCGAGCAATCGACTGCAGAAGGAGCTTTCTTTCTATCAGCGCCTGAATCTGCATTTGAACTGGGCAAGACGTTTACGAAGCTCCAGGTATATGATGCTGATGGAAAATTGATAGATAAAGTAAAGGTTCGAATTAGCGGACCGCTATAAAACAAAAAGAGTATGAAATTGCATTGGGGACATAAAATTGGAATTGTTTACGCGCTTTTTGCCGGCTCTATGATCTTTATGCTCATTTTAAGCATGCAGGAAAAACACGAGTTGGTTAATGAAAATTATTACGAAAATGAACTGGCTGTTCAGGGCAAGATTAATGCCGATAAGAATTTGAAAACTGCTGATTTCGATGTTGATATATCCAGTGCAAATAAGCAGATCTTGGTGAGCTTTATGGGTTTGCCTTCCGGCGATGTGCCTACAGGAACGGTTATGTTGTACAAGCCCGACGACAGCAGTCTTGATCAAACAATTGATGTAGCGCTAAATGCTGATAATAAGATGCTTATTCAACCCATTGGCGATCACGGCCGATACAAAGTGAGCGTGCGGTTTAAAATGTCTGGAATAGATTATTTAAAAGAAAAACAAGTGGTGCTATGATGCTTTTGCCCGCTTTCGTTTTAGGATTTGCCGGCAGCCTGCACTGTGTAGGTATGTGCGGTCCTATTGCTATGGCGGTACCGGTGGGAAAAGGAACTAAACTGCAGCAGGGCCTTGCCTTTTCGCTTTACCAGTTTGGCCGTATTTCGGCTTATGCCATTATCGGATTTCTTTTTGGCGTTCTGGGATTTGGACTCAATATGGCAGGTTTTCAACAAGGACTTTCACTTACAATAGGAATATTGATGTTACTTTTTATCTGGTTTCCAAAACTATTCGGAAAGCTTGGAATGACACATGGTCTGGCAAAATACCAATCGCGGGTTACCCGGTTTATGGCTGTAAGGCTTAAAAGCAATAGATTGCCCGCCCTTCTGGGACTCGGGTTTTTTAATGGTTTTCTTCCCTGCGGACTTGTATACATTGCACTTGCTGGTTCGGTAGCCACATACAACCCATTTTACGGAGCCCTTTTTATGGCTGCTTTTGGCCTTGGAACCGCTCCTGCATTATTCCTTGTCGGCTTTACCGGAAGGCAAATAAGTGTTTCACTGCGCTCCCAATTTAGAAAAGTAGCACCCATTATTGCTACTGTTTTTGCCCTGCTTTTTATCCTTCGCGGATTGGGCATGGGCATCCCATTTTTGAGCCCGGAATTGGGCACTACCATTACAAATACAGAAACTTGTGACCCATGAAAGCACTGATAGAAAAATATAATACTCCCGTACCACGCTACACCAGTTATCCCACAGTGCCTAACTGGAAACCCGATACTTTTCATAAAGAATCTTACCTCGAAAGACTTACAAATGGTTTTTCACAGGCCAATGCCGATGGAATTTCTGTTTATGTGCACCTTCCATTCTGCGAAAGCTTATGTACTTACTGCGGTTGCAATACGCGCATAACCGTTAATCATAAAGTAGAAGTGCCTTACGCCGAAGCAGTAGTAAAAGAATGGGCGCTTATGAAAACCCATTTTACGCATACTCCGCGTATTCGCGAAATCCACCTCGGTGGTGGAACACCTACCTTTTTCTCACCGGCAAATTTAAAAATGCTTGTTGAAGGGATTTTAGAAGGTGCAGATATTCTCGCTGATGCCTCGTTTAGCTTTGAAGCGCACCCAAACAATACTACACAAGAACACCTTGACGTTTTGCGAAGCCTCGGCTTTGACAGATTGAGCCTGGGTATTCAGGATTTTGATCCAAAAGTGCAAAAGGCCATTAACCGAAAGCAAACCGTTGAAGATGTGGATCGCGTAATGAGCGGCGCAAAAAAAGCGGGCTACCGTTCTGTAAATTTTGATCTGGTTTACGGACTTCCTTTTCAAACTGTGGAAGGAGTGCAGGATGCAGTTGAAAAAGTAATCGAATTAAAACCCGATAGAATTGCGTTTTACAGCTACGCTCACGTTCCGTGGATGCATCCGGGTCAACGCGCATACAGCGAGGCCGATCTTCCAAGTCCTGAATTAAAGCTGGCAATCTTTACAATGGGTCGCCAAATGCTACTTGATGCGGGATACGAAGCAATTGGTTTTGACCATTTTGCATTAAAAACAGACAGTTTATACAAGGCTTACGCCAATGGTACCATGCACCGTAATTTTATGGGCTTTTCAGATTTGCGCACTGATTATTTAATTGGCCTTGGCGTTTCATCTATAAGCGATATCAGAAATGGTTTTGCACAGAATATTAAGGCAGTAGAGCCTTATATCGAAAAAGTAAACAACGGTATACTTCCAATTTTCAAAGGTCACCTTCATACACAAGCGGATAGCTTTATACGCGGTCAGATTTTGAATCTGACCTGCAAGCACCACACTTCCTGGAAAGATGGCACGCCCGAGCAAAAAGAATATATGCGCAGTTGCCTTCCTCGGTTGGAGGAATGCGCAGACGACGGTTTAGCAGTGATTGGTGACGACGCCGTGCGCGTAACCGAAAAAGGGCAGGTTTTTGTGCGCCATATTTGTGCTGCTTTTGATGCCGATATGCAACAGGCGGAAGTGAAACAGCGCTATGCGCAGGGGGTGTAGATTCGCAAAGGCGCAAAGATATTGTTTTGCTTGTGCTTCGCACTTCGCTTTAGGTCTCGCAACTAAGCGAAGCGTTTTCACGACTGAAAGGAGCCCGTAGGGTGAGCGCAGCGAATAAAGGCGCAAAGACGCAAAGGTTTTGTTTTAGTTTTGCTTCGCACTTCGCTTGAGGTCTCGCAACTAAGCGAAGCGTTTTCACGACTGAAAGGAGCCCGTAGGGTGAGCGCAGCGAATAAAGGCGCAAAGGTTTTTGTATTTGAGAAGTTGATTTTATCTACGTTTTGAATATTCGTGATTGGCTATAGGACTTCTTACGGGGGACTTATAGGTTTGAGGATATTAAAATCACTATATTGCATAATGACTGAAAATGAAATTGCAAAAATTATTGTGAATGTAGCCTTTGACATCCACAAAACTCTGGGTCCGGGATTATTGGAATCTGTGTATGAAGAAGTAATGGTCTATGAATTAGTGAGTCTGGGCCTGGATGTTCAAAGGCAAAAACCAATTGCAGTAATCTGGAAAGACATAAAAATGAACGTTGGTTTTAGAGCCGACTTGATTATTGAAAACAAAGTCATTGTAGAGCTTAAATCAGTTGCGGCTATTTCTCCCGTTTTCCCAAAAACATTACTCACATATCTGAAAATAACCGACTTAAAACTCGGCCTTTTAATCAACTTTAATGTGAGTTTGATCAAAGATGGAATTACCCGCATAGCAAATAACCTCTAAGAAATGGACTTTAACAAAGCTCGCATAGTAAATTCACATCATTAAATTAGCCCAAGCCCACCGCAACCCCCCGCACCCACCTTATCCACCGCCACCAACCACATAGACGCTCCCCAATGCGTCTTAGCGTGTTAGCGAGAGAAAAAAGAGAGCATAGCGAACAAACCCTACCCCATATCCAGCAACCCCAATTCTCCTTTGCGTCTTTGCGCCTTTGCGAGAGAATAAAGAGAGCTTAGCGAACAAACCCTACCCCATATCCAGCAACCCCAATTCTCCTTTGCGTCTTTGCGCCTTTGCGAGAGAATAAAGTGAGCTTAGCGAACAAACCCTACCCCATATCCAGCAACCCCAATTCTCCTTTGCGTCTTTGCGCCTTTGCGAGAGAATAAAGTGAGCGTAGCGAACGAACCCAAACCACTTTTCGTACTTTTGGAAAATGAGAATATTTCTTCCCACCGTCATTGCGCTTTTAATGTTTTTTGCGGGAAATGCACAACGCGCCATCGTAATTGACTCAGCACCCGCCAATACACCCGCCGAAGCCACCATTTATCTGGCAGGATCCATCAATTCATGGAATCCCGGCGATCCTGATTTTACTTTTTCGGAGGTGGATGGAAGTCTGATTTATACCCTTGCAGAATCTGCTCCCAATTCCTTCCCAGGAAAAATTACCCGCGGTGATTGGGCAACCGTAGAAGGAAATGAAGCAGGAGGAGATATCTCAAACCGGGTTTTTAATTTCGCCACAACAGATACAATTCATATCGCTGTGCAATCATGGCTCGATTTAGGCGGAGCGCCGAGTGATTTGCCACCAAATGTGATAACCCTTAGCACCGATTTCTTTATGCCACAATTGGGAAGAAACAGAAGAATTCGCTTGTTTTTACCATCAGATTATGACGCCACAACCACTGATTATCCTGTGCTGTATATGCACGACGGCCAGAATCTTTTTAGCGCAAGCGAATCTTTTGCCGGTGAGTGGGAGGTGGATGAAGCATTGATAAATTTTGAGAATGAAGGCTATAGCGGAGCTATCGTTGTGGCAATTGATAATGGCGGTTCTTACCGAATAGACGAATACACGCCTTGGGCAAATGCAGATTACGGTGGCGGCGATGGCGAAGCGTACATGGAGTTTATCGTAAACACGCTAAAACCGTATGTCGATGAGAATTTCAGAACACTTTCCAATCGCGAAAATACCGGAATAATGGGTAGTTCGCTCGGCGGACTTATTTCGCATTACGGCGGTATGAAGTATCAAAATGTGTTTTCAAAAGTCGGTGTATTCTCACCCTCATTTTGGTTTACTTCAGATATTTATGATTTTACTGCATCGCAGGGTCATAGTGCCGAGATGAAGTTTTATTTCCTCGCCGGCGGTCAGGAAAGTGCATCGCTTCAGCAAGACGTTAATAACATGATTGAAACAATGGAAGAAAATGGATTTTCTGAAAGCGAAACGAATTTCAAGTTTGTGGCAAATGGCCAGCATAGCGAGTGGTTTTGGGCGCAGGAATTTCCCGAGGCCTTTGAATGGTTATATTTGTCTAATGCTACGGCGATCGCCAAGAGGCAGCCCGAAAATAATATAGCTGTTTACCCTAATCCCGTTTACGACACACTTTATTTTACCATTTCCGATAGCAATGATTTTGCGAATATTGAAATCTTTGACGCTGCAGGAAGGTTGGTGCAAACGCATTCGCGGAAGCGTGAACAAATAGATTTGAGCGCTTTGGCAAAGGGAAGTTATGTGGTAAAAATTAAAACTGAAACCGGCGCGCAAACATTTAATGTGATGAAACTGTGAGACATTTCTATCTTATTTTTCTTCTGCTGACTTCGGCGCTCACTGCGCAGGTCGTTCCGGTAGATAATGGTGTGCTTTATACAGCAACCGAAATTCCGAAAATTTATATTTCGATTGATCCCGATAGCCTTGATGACCTCTATCTGGAAGAAAACTGGTATGAAAATTACCACTATCAGGCAGTGTTTGTTTTTGAAACGCAGGCGGGGTTTGATACACTTGAAAATATTGGCTTGCGCTTTCGCGGAAATACAGCTCGCGACAAGATGAAAAAATCATTCAAAATTTCATTCAATACCTACGCTCCAGGCCGAAAATTTCACGGGGTAGAAAAACTCAATATCAATGCAGAAACCAACGACCCATCTATGTTGCGCTCCCGAATTTGCTGGGACATGTTTCATGAATATGATGTTGCTGCTCCGCGTTCAAACCATGTTGAACTCTACGTTAACGGCGATTATTACGGGCTTTACCAAAATACAGAACATATAGACGAGGAGTTTGTAGATACTTGGTTTGGAAATAAAAAAGGCAATCTTTACAAGTGCAGCTATCCGGCAAATCTCGATTATGTTTCGGATAATCCGGACGATTATAAAATGGCTCCTTTCGGAGATCGGACTTATGAGTTGAAAACAAATACAGAACTCGACGATTACTCAAAGCTCGCTGACTTTATTGCCTTTTTAAATCAGTCTTCTGATGGTGATTTTAGGTGCAACTATGCTGAATATTTTAATGTAATTCAATACCTCAAAATCGCAGCTATTGATGTGCTGACCGGAAACTGGGACGGTTACATTTATAATAACAACAACTTTTATCTTTACGAAAATCCACTCACTGGTCAGATTGAATACATTCCTTACGATCTGGACAATACCTGGGGTATTGACTGGGTTGATCGCGATTGGCCTACCCGAAATATCTACGAATTTGACCGCCACAGCCAACCGCGAAAGCTTTACACACGATTAATGGATGAGGCGGAGTATCGCGCTATTTTCACTTGGTATCTCGGCAATATGCTCGAAACCTATTTCAATACAAGTCAGCATCGGCAAGCGGTGGAGAGTCTCCGAGATTTTATTACAGCCGCCGCACTCGCTGATCCTTACCGCCCCCTTGATTATGGTTATAACAATGCCGATTTCCTTACAGCACTCTATGATCCTACCGGTGGACATGTTGATTACAGCGTCTTTGAATATGCAGACATCCGTGAAGAAACGGCAGGACAGCAATTGGAGTCAACTCCAATAGCGCCGATCATAAGCCAAGTAAAACCTGATTTTTCTGATCTTCCCGATTTTTGGAAAGTTACCGCTTATACGGATGGGCCTGCTTCAGCTTCCGCAAATATTTCGTACTCAATTAACGGTGTGCAACAACCGGGAATAAGCGGAGTGCAAAACGGAAATACCTTCTCATTTACCATTCCACTCTCCGAAAATCCAATATCTCTGGCTTACAATATTTCCGTGATTGGCGAAAACGGACTTTCTCGATCTGCATTTTGCGAAAGCAAGACCATACACTTTAATACGGCAAATAATACAATCGTAATCAATGAGTTGATGCCGTCAAATCAAACCACTATTGCCGATGAAGCAGGTGGTTATGCCGACTGGATTGAGCTTTACAATGCAGCACCAAATGCCATTAATTTAAGCCGGTATTATTTGAGCGATAACAAAAGTGCACCACTAAAATGGAATATACCTGACGTTACCATGAACCCGGGTAGCTTTCTGCTCCTCTGGGCAGATGGAAATACGGAAGAAGGGGCGCTGCACACCAATTTCAATTTAAGTGCTGCGGGCGAAAAAGTTTATTTGTTCAAAAAGCAGAACGATGAACTCACCGTTTTGGATAAGATTGACATGCCTGCCACGCCTACAGATTACAGTTTTGGTCGCGAATCAGATGCCGGTCTGCCATGGGTTCAGTTTTCAGCAACTACACCAAATGCGTCAAACAATGGTGGAATAACAGGACTTGAAAATATAACCGCTGAAAAAATTTCCGTTTACCCAAACCCCACACAGGGGATGGTTTACTTTTCTGAAAAAGCCGATTTTCGATTAAGCGATTTATCGGGGCGTATACTTATCGAGGGGCAGGGTGATTTTGTTGATTTGAGTTCATACGCACCAGGATTTTACTTGGTAGAAGTGGGTGCCACGACTTTTAGAATTTTCCGCATATAGTCGGAGATCATGCGGTTCTTATTCATGAAACTAGAAGTTTGGCCTGACTCAGCAAGTCTTGAATGCTAAAACACTGTATTGTAATATTGTGTATTTCTCTCTCGGGAAGCGAGTTGGCTTAGTCGAACTCAAGCGGACATTTGTGGCATGATTACAATTGTAAAGCATATTTGAAAGCTGACTTATCGGTTGGTAGTGACGCAGGTTTTCGCACTGATGCTGGTGAATGAAATTGGTATGAATTGTATATTAGGTTGAGTAACTTTTGTATGCATCTTTAAAACATCTCCTTCACAATATTTTCCTTTTCCTTTTCCAGGTATTTTAAAAATGCCTTGGCCACCGAAGAATGTTTTTTCCCTTTTAGCCATATCAGGCTCCACATCGTTTTTATGGGCAAACCTTTTACCGGTACGATCTGCATCTCACCGCTGTCGAGCTCTCTTTGTACACCAATAAGTGGCATTATGGAGTAACCTAAACCCGCCAATACGGCTTGCTTTACCGCTTCATTTGAAGTTAATTCCATCTTTTTTAGAACAGAGAGCTTATGCGATTTGAGAAATTTCTCCATCGTTTGGCGCGTGCCCGAACCTTTTTCACGAAATATAAGTGGCAAATCCAAAAAGAGCTCTTCAAACTTTAATCTTTTTTTGTGCTTTTTCTCCGAATTCCCAATCAGATAAAGCTCGTTTTCGAGTAGATCGAGTTTTTCTATGTTTAGCGATTCCGGAAGGACGGAAACCAATGAAAAGTCAACTTCATTTTTTTCGAGGCTTTGAATTACTCGCTCTTTATTGGTTACATCCATCACCAATTCTACACCCGGATTTGACCTGATAAATTTGGATAGAAAGTAAGGCATAACATACTTGCCTGTTGAGACAATTGAAATTTTGAGCTTGCCGGTAATCTCTCCCTTGTGAGCCGCCGACTTGTAATTTATCTCATAAACCTGCTCAATAATGCGCGCTGCAGATTCAGCAATTTCTTTCCCGAAATCGGTGATAAAAATTCTTCTTCCTATTAGCTCTGTAAGTGGTAACTCAAATTGCTGCTGAAAATTTTTGAGTTGAATTGAGACCGCGGGCTGAGTTAAAAAGAGCGCTTCAGCGGCCAGGGTTATGCTGCTGGTTTCAGTGATTTTTAAGAAGATTTGAAGTTGGTTCAGTGTATAGTTCATAAATATTCGTTATATAATTGATAACAAATATATATAAAAATTTATGGACGTGAATCCATTCCTTTGTCCCGTAGAAAAAACAAAAAACAGGGATGAAAAGAATTACAATTGCAAAAGGAGATGGTATCGGTCCGGAAATTATGAACGCTACGCTAAAGATTTTGAAAGCAGCGAGTGCCGAGCTCCAATACGATGAAATTGAAGTGGGTGAGAAGGTTTACCTGAGCGGGAATACTTCGGGAATTTCTTCTGAATCGTGGGATGTAATTCGCAGAAACAAAATCTTTTTTAAAGCTCCTATTACGACTCCACAAGGCGGGGGGTACAAGAGTTTAAATGTCTCTACCAGAAAGTTTCTGGGTCTTTATGCCAATGTGCGACCATGCAAGAGTTTGTACCCTTTTATAAAAACGAAGCATCCCGAAATGAACATTACGATTATTCGTGAAAACGAAGAGGATCTCTACGCCGGTATTGAGCACCAACAAACAGATGAGGTGGTGCAATGCCTAAAGCTTATCAGCAGACCGGGATGCGAAAAAATTGTACGCTACGCTTTTGAATATGCAAAGCAATACAACCGCAAAAAGGTGACTTGCTTTACCAAAGACAATATCATGAAGCAAACGGATGGTTTGTTCCGTCAGGTATTTAATGAAATAGCGGCAGAGTATCCACAAATTGAAAACGAGCACTGGATAGTAGATATAGGAGCTGCCAAAGTTGCCGATACACCCGAAGCATTTGACGTGATTGTTATGCCAAATCTTTACGGAGATATGATAAGCGATATTGCAGCACAACTTACAGGCTCTGTTGGGTTAGCCGGCTCGGCAAATATTGGTGAAGAGTGCGCTATGTTTGAAGCCATTCACGGAAGTGCACCAATAATTGCCGGACAGAATATTGCCAATCCTTCGGGACTTATTCAGGCTGCTGTAATGATGCTTTGCCATCTAGGTCAGGCGAAAGTGGCCGAAAAAATAAAGAATGCGTGGCTTACCACAATTGAAAGCGGCGTTCATACAGCCGATATTTTTAGAGAGGAAATAAGCAAGAAACTGGTTCACACTGATGAGTTTGCAGATGCGGTAATTTCAAATTTTGGAAAATATCCTACGGTTCTGTCTGGTGTGAATTACAACGATAGCAAGCCACTCGTGTTGCCAAAATATAAGCGTAAGCCTGCTGCGCTGAAAGAGCTTGTAGGTCTGGATGTTTTCGTGCAATGGGCTGGAAGCAATCCTGACGAACTTGCAAAGAAACTACAGGAACTGGATGGCGAAAACAGCAGGCTTACCATGATAACAAACCGTGGAATAAAGGTATGGCCAAACGGTTTTGAAGAGACTTTTTGCACCGATCACTGGCGTTGCAGGTTTAGCTCCCTGGACGGCAAAAAAGTAAAAAAAGAATTTATTTCAGAGCTGTTGGCGAAAGCCTTAGAAATGGAACTGGATACGATAAAAACCGAGAATCTCTATGCATTTAACGGGAAACCGAGCTTCTCGCTCGGACAAGGACAATAGATAGTAATCACAAATTATTTAATTCAAAATGAACTACATCAAAACCAAATTTTACACATTATTTCTGATCTTGGTACTGGCAGCCTCAGTTATTTTCCTGAGTGCTTTTGAAGACGTGATGATTGGAAAACTGAGTATTTGCACAGCAATTTTTACCTTCTTAATTCTTATCAAAAAGCATCAAAAAGTCGAAACCAATGAGTAGTAAGATACACGATTTCAATCTTATCGAAGAACTAACAGATTCTAAAGATTCAAAAGAAATATTGCTTAGTCTTATTCAATTTAAAATTCGGTTTCATAATCTTAAACTGTTTAGTAGCAGTGAAATGCATGGTGTGGAAGATAGCTATTCGCGGAAGCGTGTAAAGGAGCTCAACGAAATGCGAAACGAGATTATTGAAATAATAGACCAAAGCAGCGAGACTGGGAAAAAAATAAAAATTCATTCTAATATTCGTATTGAAGAGTTAGGCTAAGCAGGTGGTGGATCTCCTGTTTTAATAAGAGTTGTGGTGTCTCATTCACATTTGAAATGAATTCTAGTTGTACTATCTGATGGTGTTATCAGATATTGAGATGCCACAACTTTAACCTTAATAATGAGGGCGTAACTCGAGATCTATCTGCTCACCAATCCTCTGTCTTTAAGCATCGGTTCTATTTCTGGATCACGACCTGTAAAGTCTTTAAACATCTTATTGTAATCAAGCGTATTTCCAAGAGAGAGAATCATATCGCGGTAGCGCTGTCCGTTTTTACGCGACATGCCGCCATTGCTTTCAAACCAGGCAAAAGTGTCGTCATCGAGCATTTCTGCCCACAGATATGCATAGTATCCTGCACCATAACCACCGCCCCAGATGTGAGAAAAATAGCAAGATCTGCAACGGGGAGGGATTTCATAACCATCGAGTTTAGTCCGCTTGAGAGCTGCTTTTTCAAATTCATCAACAGATTTGATTGTATTATTGGCATTAACCGTATGCCATTCCATATCGAGTGATGCGGCAGCGAGCAATTCAGTTAGAGCAAATCCCTGATTGAAAGTATGTGAATGCGAAGGGAGATTTTTGATTTCAGATTTTAGATTGATGATGCTGATGAATTTTATAAATAAGCATCAACCTAAGTCTCATCTTAACTTTAAAATTCAATTCATCCAGTTGTCAAGAAAGTATCTATAAATTAAATCCCGCAGCAGTACAGATCTCCCTCCGGTCAAGCTGGAGGCATGATGCTGCGAAGCGAAGATTAAATAGTCGTTGCGAATAAATTATGAAGTCCTAATCTTTACGGTGAAAAAAAGACTATTTTTCTGCTTTAAAAAAAAATCGAAGCCCATGAACAAGATTTTTGACACTTACATTCCCGAAGGCTTTAACACCATAAGTCCTTATATATTTACCGAAAAGGCAGAAGACTTAATCCAATTTTTGAACGATGCTTTTTATGCCGAAGAGCTAAATCGGAGTATCAATCCCGAAAATGGAGATATAGCCAATGCGATTTTAAAAATCGGTTATTCCAATTTTATGATTAGCCAGGCGCGCGGTCAGTTTTTAAATATGCGCACAGCTTTTTATCTGTATGTAAATGATGTGGATGCACTCCATAAACCCGCAGTCGATCACGGAGCGAAAGAGGAATTCCCGCCGGCAGAAATGCCGTATGGAGACCGACAATCGGGAGTTGTAGATCCTGCTGGAAATTATTGGTGGATTTCTGAAAGAAAGGTAAAAACGGCTTATGAAGACTAAGGATTAGCTTTCGCGAAAGCGACGGGGCAGACACCGTAAATAAATATTAAAGGCTAACTCTTACCCGCGTTTTCATTGAATTATTAAAACCCCAGTTGGCTCCGCAAATCACAATATCGAAAGTTTGGTTTTCAACCCTGTTGACGAATATATCAATGCCTGGCGAGATATTATTTTCAGTTCCGTTTTGAATAACGGTGACCAACATTTGGTCGTTTTCCATATCTATCAGCGTATAGGTTGAAGTATAAATCCGCTGATCTAATTCTTTAAAGGTAAATCTAACCTTTTGAGAATTGTTGATCGTAGCAGTGAATTTAGATATCCCACCAGATGTTACTACTTCACCAATATTTGAATAATTTTGGGCACTAAGGTTTTGAAATAACTTCACTTCATTTATTCCCAACTCACAAGGCACATTTACATCGGGTCGTATTCCAACGCTCGAGGTACTGTCTAAAAATACAGGAATGGCAATGCTGTACGCAAAATCATTTGCTGCAAAAGCGTTTACATACAATTCAGAATAGGTGCCAGGATAGAAAGTGTTGCCGAGTATGGCGACAAATTCATCGCCATATAGGTACGATGTCAAAACCTGATTTTGGTCAATCTTGGGATTTGGAACACTGTCGGCACAAAAACCGAGATAGTATAACCCGCGTGGCCCTTCTGATATCAATCTGGCTCTAACTTCAATTTTTCCTCCTGAAGTTACTTTAGCAGAAATCATCTCAATCTGCGGCAAGTATTGTTCCAGCGCTTCGGGACGCTTTTCGCAAGCAGTCAAAACGATTATTCCCAGAATTAAAACGATGAGTTTAATCTTTCCCATTAATCCAAAATTTTAATCCGAATCCGTAATCCATAGCACTTAAATCAGCAATTCCGTAATAGCGTTTTCCGTAATAGCTAATTTCAATAAAGGGCTCGAGCCAATTATTTACCATATATGATGCTCCAACTCTCACCCGAAAACCGAGGATTGCTCCCGAGGCAGTTTCAGATTTTGAATACCGCTTATTTTTTGAATCATATACAGAGTCGTATGAACCTGCCAACACATCAGCACCAAGGTAAGCCTGAAATTTATCGAAATTTAAAAAATTAAGATCTGCACCAATGGCAACTTGAAATTCATCAAATTTCTTTTGCACCAAAGTACCGGGAAATACTGTAACCTGATTTCCCACATATTCTACCAAATAGTTTGGAATTGTATCAAACCGAATTTTGTGATTGATATAAATTATACCGCCTCGGGCCACTACCAAATTATTATCAGTAACCGGAATTGAAAAAAACAATTCACCACTTATTGTATTGCCAAGTTGTGGAGCTGTATTTTCGGAAACAAAGTATTTAAAACCTTTAATTCCAATAGCATTCTGGGCATGAGAACCCAATGAAAATAATAGAAAGATGGATGCGAGAAGCGCTTTCATAGCCAAAAATAACTGGCGCAAGATAGAATAATTTTGATTCTCAAAACCGTTGATGATCCAATTTTAAATATTGGAAAACTGTTATAATTTTCCTTGCATCACCAAGCGGTCATCCCAGACCTGTAATCACAAGACGGTCATCGAGCGGAGTCGAGATGGAGATGAGATGGATTCCGTACTTTCGTAAAAAAATAAGACTTAATGATTTCATACCATATTTCAGCGGCAAGCCCAGTTCAACACACTTTCAATATTACACTCACCTTTAAAGCTTCTCAAAAAAACACAATTATTCAGGTTCCTTTCTGGCGCCCAGGTAGATACGAAGCGGGAAATTTCACCAAAAATTTTATCGGTTTGCGTGCTTCCGCGAATGGTGAGGAACTAAAAGCGAGAAAAACGACCGGCCATACCTGGAACGTGGAAACTACACCGGGTGAAACGATTGAAATAAAATACGAATGCTATTCAGCCGAACTCACTGCCGGGAATACCTATCTGGATGAAGAGCTATTGCTGATTAACCCGGTAAATGCGCTGGTTTACGTTTTGGGAACGGAAAATGAGCCGGCTAATATTACCCTCGAAGTTGCAAAAAGCTGGAAAGTTGCCACTGCGATGATACCTCAAAAAAATATGGATAATGGAAATGGAATCTGGAAGTACCGCTGCGCCGATTTACAGGAGCTTCTGGATACGCCGATTTTGGCTGCCGAAAATATCGAAACGCTGACCTATCGCGAAAGCGGAATAGATTTTCATATTGATATTTATGGAGATGGAATAGCCGACAAAGAAAAATTTAAAGAAGATCTTGCTGCTTTTACACGAGCGCAGATTTCTGCTTTTGGCGAATTTCCTGTAAATCGCTACCGCTTTTTAACCCTTCTTTTGCCTCATAAGGCATATCATGGCGTAGAGCACGAAACCAGCACAGTTCTTATAATGGGTCCATCGGCTGAATTGCACAAACGCGAACTTTACAAAGAGTTAATTGGAGTCTCTTCGCACGAGCTTTACCATACCTGGAATGTAAAAAGCCTGCGCCCGGCAGATTGGACTCCTTACGATTTTTCCGGCCCCGACTTTTCGCGACTTGGCTATGTAGCCGAAGGGGTAACTACCTACATGGGCGACTGGATGCTCTGGCAATCGCGGTTTTTTTCGGATATAGAATTTCTAAACGAGCTCTCAACACATGTGCAGCGCCATATCGATAATGAAGGAAGGTTTAACTTATCCCTCGCCGACTCATCTATAGATACTTGGGTAGATGGCTATGGCCGTGGTACGCCGCGCCGCCGGGTAAGCATTTATGTTGAAGGAGCACTGGTATCGCTTATTTGCGACATCGCCATTATGAAAGCTACAAAAGGCAAAAAAGGACTTTCGGATGCCATGCGTTCGCTTTACCAAAAGGTTGGCGCCAAAAAAGGATTTACCGAAGCCGAATACTGGGATGAGCTAAAAACCTTTGCAGAAATTGACTGGAATAAACTGCGAAACGACTTAATCGACAGCACAGGAAAGCTGGAAACTTACCTCGATGATGCTTTTGCAGAAATGGGGCTTGTCCTTACGGCAAATGCGAGTGAAAAACCGTGGGAAAAGGAGTGGGGCGTAAGCATTCAAAGCATCAATGGGAACTGGGAAGTATACAATGTTTTGAAAAACTCACCTGCCGAAAAAGCGGCAATGTGGTTTGGCGACAAGATCACTGAAATTGGCGGAAGCCTTCCCGATGCATTTTTCGCGGCAGCGCCACCCAAAACTATGGATGGAATAAGCGTATCGTTGCAATCGGGCTTTAGAACGAAGACCGTAAGCCCAAAAGCGGACGGTAAAACCTGGATAAGAAAATACAAAGTGGTGCAAGATAATGACTCAAGCCAGGATCTCTTTAAGCGCTGGAAATTCCTTCTGGAAAATCAAGCGGTGGAGGTCAAGGGCGTTTTGTAGAGAGATCATATTATTGTCAAGAGCCGTTCTTAATTACGATTATGAATTTCGAATTACGAATGTCAAATTACGGGCATCTCGTTTCATGGACGCATCTGGCATAAGAAGCGGCTCTTGTTAAAATACAAAGAGTTTCACCATATGATTAGAATGGTTGAAAGCCCAATTCGTAATTCGTAATTATGTAATTCGAAATACCTCTTGCCTAAGCAGCAACAGCCACATCCGGCGCATCCATATGCCCAAGCGAACGCAACATCCCCAAGTGATCTACAATTGCTCTTGAAAAAGTTTTCTTTACATGATAAGGCACTCCATATTCTGCCGCAACTTCCGCAACAATTTTTGACACTTCTTTATAATGTACATGGCAAATATTGGGGAACAAATGATGCTCAACCTGATAATTTAATCCGCCAATGCACCAGCTTAAAAACCGACTATTGGGTGAAAAATTGGTAGTTGTGGCCATTTGATGAATTGCCCAATCATTGTCTATTACACCCGTATTAGTTGGAATAGGGTAGTCCAAATCTGGCATTACGTGTGCCGTTTGAAAAACAATGCTCACACTCAAACCTGTGATTACGTGCATGCTGATAAATGCTAGAAGAACAATCCACCAAGCCACCGGAAGGAAAATCATTGGCAAAACAAGGGCGTAAGAATAGTAAACGAGTTTCCAGATCGATATGTCAGTTATTTCTTTCCAAAATTTCTTTGCGCCTTTATAGTGCCCCATTTTATTGTATCGTACAGCATTGACAAAATCTTTAGCAGTAATCCACAGTAACGTACTTATTCCATAAAAGAACCATACATACAAATGTTGATATTTTTGAATCCAGTGCTTTTCGGCATGAGGCGAAAAGCGCAAAAAGAAAGGCGTATTAATATCATCATCCGAAGCGTCTATATTCGTAAAAGTGTGATGAAGTACATTGTGCTGAATTTTCCAGGTGGTGGCATTTGCACCTATCAAATTCATGGTGTAGCTCATTATATTATTCACTTTTTTATTTTTGGAATAGGAGCCGTGAATGGCGTCGTGCATTACACCCATTCCAATACCGGCCATGCCGATTCCGCTTGTAATATACAGTCCGAAGATTAGCGGAATACTTGAAACAATACCCGTACAAAGCACCAAGAGTGGCCCAAAGAAGAGCGTTAGCATAATGCCTGATTTAAAAAACATTCCGGAATTACCGTTTTTGCTCAGGTTATTATCTTTAAAATAGGAGTTGACCCGCGATCTAAGCGTTTTAGAAAAGTCGGTGGGATTTAAGGGTTGGAATTTTGGATTTGTCATATATAGAGGTGGCCATCGTTTATTTGACCACGTGTATGTAGTTAAAGTGCAATGGGTTGACCAATATATCAAAATGCGGTGAGGCATTAGCTATTGGAAAGCACGTAATTAAGAAGGTGTAAATATACGAAAAAGGTCTCAAAAGACACTGTATTTTAACCTTTGTAAACAAAAGAAGTTTGAGGTTAGATCCTGCCTATTTTAGATAAAGATTGAGTTGCATTTTTAAAGTCTCAAAAATTAATGCAAATTCACGCCGTAAAACTTTAACCTTTTCAGAAATGAATGAATACGCAGTAGATACTCCAGATAATTTGGTTGATGCCAAACGCCCAACCTTTTTAACCGTGCTTTGCATCCTCACTTTTGTTGTGTCGGGATACCACGTCATCATGGCGATTATCGATCTTTTCACATCTAAATCTTTTGATCCGGAACAATGGCAGGATATTTCCAATCAAATGGGCGAAGCCATGTCGGGAGCTGACAGTGCCTCGCAGGAAATGGCTGCGCAAATGATGACGGCTTTATCGTCAATGATGCAAGCCGGAATCGACAATGCAGTTGCCCTCGGAATAACCGCGCTTGTGGCTTCAGCACTTTCTATTTTGGGTGCTTACTGGATGTTTAAACTGAAAAAAATGGGCTACTACACCTATATCGTCGCCAAAGTAATTGGGATTATCATTCCAATTATCATTTTTGGAGTGAATATTCTGACAATTATGATGTATGGATTTATTGCGCTAATCGCCGTGCTATTTATTGTGCTTTATGGTATTAATAGGAAGTATATGCGCTAAAAGTCTCGAGTCGCGAGTCACTAGTCGCGTGAGGAGGATATAACTCGAGAGTTTCACGAGTAAAATGGAGAAACTATATGCGCTAAAAGTCTCTAGTCGCGAGTCACCAGTCGCGAGAGGAGAATATAACTCACGAGTTTTATGAATAGAAATGAAGAAACTATATGCGCTAAAAGTCTCTAGTCGCGAGTCACCAGTCGCGAGAGGAGAATATAACTCACGAGTTTTACGAATAGAAATGAAGAAACTTTATCTTATACACACTAATCTCTAACTCTGCGAACTTAGCATTAAATCTTTGCGTCTTAGCGGTTAAAAAAAGCTTTTTTGATTCAAATGACGAAGATTATTTTTCAACTGGAGCCGCCTACAGATTTACCCACTTTTTTCTAAATTAGATCACCCAACTGCAATTGCAGAAATCTCAACAGTAGCTCCAGCCGGTAAAGCACTTACCTGCACCGTTTCTCTCGCAGGAAAGTTTGAAGTAAAATAACTTCCATACACTGCATTTACTTCGCTAAATCTGCTCATATCGAGCAAGAATATAGAGCATTTTACAATATTTGAATAGTCCATCCCCGCAGCTTCAAGCACAGCCCCCATATTTTTCATTACGCGGTGAGCTTCGGCTTGAAGATTAGCGTTGTCCATTTTGCCGGTTGCAGGATTTATGGCGACTTGTCCGCTCATATAAAGCGTGCCGTTGTGTTGTACTGCTTGGTTGTATGGCCCGATTGGCTCGGGAGCTTTTTTGGTATTTATTATTTTCATGAAAAGTGACTTTGGATACAAATGTCGGAAAACATTTGAAAACTATTTTAGAGTTACAATTCAAAAGGTTTTACTTTCCTTAACTTTGCTCAAAACACCTTACTTTGAAAATTCATTTTAATGGTGCTGCGCGCACAGTTACAGGCTCTAAACATTTACTTGAAACAGATGATGGCCTGAAAATCCTTCTCGATTGCGGAATGTTTCAAGGCGGTGAAAGCGAGGGAGGGAGAGAAAACCGCCATTTTGATTTTGAACCCGGCGAGATTGATCTGCTTATTCTCTCTCATGCACATATCGACCATTCCGGACTGATTCCCAAATTGGTGAAAGATGGTTTTAAAGGGCCCATTTATTGCACAGAGCCTACACTAGCTTTATGCGAAATTATGCTTCCGGATTCGGCGCATATCCAAATGTCAGATTACCGCTTTTCCGAAAAAAAGGGATTGCTCTCGCAAGCAAACGAACCGCTTTACGATATTGATGATGTACTCGCTGCCTTAGATTTATTCCAAACGGTGAATTATAATGAGTGGCATCACCTGCACGACGATGTAGCACTTATGTTTACTTTCGTGGGCCATATTATAGGCAGTGGCTGCGTAAACCTGCGGGTAAAAGAAGGCCGGAAAACACATAAAATAGCTTATACAGGCGACATTGGGCGCAAGACCCACCGCATTATTAAAGGGTGGGAGCCTTTTCCGCAAGCAGAAATAATCATAACGGAAAGTACGTATGGAGACAGACTCCATGGCGACATAGCTACAAATGAGGCGCGGCTTCGTGAAATTGTGCACCAAACTTGCGTTGTAAATAAAGGAAAACTCATTATTCCGGCCTTTAGCCTGGGCAGGACACAGGAAATTGTTCACGCACTCGATAAAATGGAGGGCGAGGGATTGTTGCCTGCGGTAAAAGTATTTGTAGATAGTCCGCTTAGCACCAGCGCTACCGAAATTGTAAAATCCTTCCCGCAGTATTACAACAAGGCGATTAAGAAATATATGGAGCGCGATTCACAGCCTTTTGGGTTTTCCAATCTCCATTATATCCGCGATGTAAAATACTCCAAATTGCTCAATAACCTGGAGGAACCCTGCATTATTATATCGGCTTCGGGAATGATTGAAGCGGGTCGTATTATGCACCATGTTGCCAATAATATTGAAGATGAACGAAATACGCTGCTCATTGTGGGCTATTGCGAACCCTCAACACTTGGTGGTCGCTTGCGAAATGGCGCTAAAGAAATTCGCATTTACGGCCGCGACTACAAGGTAAAAGCGGCAGTAGAGGTATTGGATGCGTATAGTGCGCATGGCGATTACGAAGAGATGATTGAATATTTGAGCTGCCAGGAGCCGCATCTTATTCGTAAAATATTTTTGGTTCATGGAAGGTACGAAACCCAGACTACTTATCGTACACATTTGATGGAGGCTGGTTTCCATCATATTGAAATTCCGGATCAGGGAGATGTGGTGGAGGTTTCTTGATTTCAGATTCTTGATTTCAGATTTCAGATTGTTGATTTCAGATTGAGTACGCTTCAAGATTGTTGATTTAAAAACTAAAGATTTCTGAGTTTTTTTAACCGCCATGCCTTCGGCTTGATAAACTCCGAGCGCAAAGGCTTTACGCCAAGGTCGCAGAGGGAAGCCTAAAGATTCCAAGCACAGCTAAGTGAATTGCCTTATGCAACTCTCAAGCTTTGGTTCTATGATTCTACGTAGTAAAAAATGTTCGCATCAATCCTAAAATAGTTGGTGTCAAATAATCATGAAATTCTTAGATAGTAGATCTTGGAGTGTTTGGAGAAAAGTCAGGTTGTTCACGTATTAATTTAATTAAAGAGCCAAACCCAATACTAATTTAAAAATGTAATTTTGCGCCCGCCGTTCACCAAACACCAAGCACCAAAAACCAAAAACCAAGAACTAAAAACTCCCAATGCTCCAAGAAATAAAAGCCATAATCTCAAAAGACCTCCGAATGGAGTGGAGGCAAAAGCATGCGCTTGGAAGCATATTTCTATACGTAATCGCCTCAATTTTTGTGGCTTACATGGGCTTTAAGCAAATTGTAGATGTGCCTACCTGGAATGCGCTGTTTTGGATAATTGTTCTTTTTGCTGCTTTCAACGCTGCGGCTAGAAGCTTTTCGGTAGAATCATCAGGACGAAGACTTTATCTTTTCACCCTTGCACGACCTGAGAGTGTGATAATCGGTAAAATGCTCTACAATGCTTTTCTGCTTTTGGTCATGGTTTTTGCCAGTTTTGCGGCTTATGCGCTAATGCTCGGCACCGGCCCACTCGAAAATGCAAACTGGGGTAGCGTTGCTCTTGCCCTCACACTTGGAGCTGTGGGTTTGGGATTTACCCTTACCCTAGTCTCTGCGCTCGCCGCGCAAACCGATAATAATCTGGGGCTTATGGCCGTACTTGGCTTGCCGGTTATTTTGCCGATGTTGCTCATATTAATACGGTTTTCAAAAAATGCAATCGATGGAATTGCCTGGTCGCAAAATGGTGCTTATGCTTGGCAACTATTGGCAATTTCGGTTATGTCTTTGGGCTTGTCTTATATATTATTTCCATACCTTTGGCGCGAATAATTCGCAGGGAAAATTATGTCGAAATACTGGTGGAAAATCCTTTCTGCTTTACTCGTTCTAACCACGCTTATTTTTGGGCTTAGAGCACCACTTGCCCCGGGGGTTCCAATGGTTTCGCCCGATAAAATTAACAACGGCGTAACTTCCGTTACCATAACAGGTTACAACACCCACTTTACAGAAAATCCCGATAAGGTGGTCGTATGGCTTACAAATGGCGATGCTACATTTTGCCCTTACGAGCTCGCCGTTATTGACGACACTCATTTGCGCGTTACTTTCAGCATTACCGAAAAAATCGCCGATTCATTCTTTGACCTGTATGTAAATACGCCCAAAGATGGCACTATGTATTTGCCCAGCGCATTTTTGCAGAGTAAGCTCGAGGTTTCGCTCCAGCCCGATAGAACAGAGAATTGTGCAGTAAACCTTTCGGCAGATCCGGGAGGATTTAATTATCCCAATCAGCCCATTCTCAACGAAACGATTCGCAATATCTTTTACCACGTCCCCACTTGGTTTGCCATGTTGTTTGTGATGTCCATATCATTGGTATTCAGCATTATGAATCTCGGAACATCTAAAACAAAATACGATATAGCCGCAGAGAGTGCCGCTCATGTGGGTCTGCTGTTTGCCTTTATCGGTTTGGCTACAGGCAGCGTTTGGGCTCGTTTTACATGGGGCGCCTGGTGGGTTAGCGATCCGCGCCTCAATGGAGCAGCGATTGCCGTACTTATTTACCTCGCATATTTCATTTTAAAATCATCTGTTAACGATAAAGAAAAAGCCGCCCGACTCGGTGCCGTTTATAATATCTTTGCATTTATGATGATGATTGTATTCGTAATGGTGCTTCCGCGAATGACTGATTCATTGCATCCCGGCGTAGGCGGAAACCCCGCATTCAGCCAGTATGATCTCGATGACAATATGCGTATGATATTTTACCCCGCTGTAATAGGTTGGATAGGAATGGCCGTTTGGATTTTTCAAATTAAATATCGGATGGGAAAATTAAAATTTAAACAATTAATGCATGAACAAATATAGTTTAATAACCGTTTTATTTATTCTGGGTGGGTTACTGTCCGGCCTTTCGGCGAATGCTCAGGCATCAGGCGACTGGCTTGAAAATACAATGCTTACATCAGGCAAAATCAATGTGGTAGTAGCCGTGGTTTCTGTGGTCTTTGTACTTTTGGTCATCTATTTAATTTCCATTGACAGGAAGCTTTCTGAAATGGAGAAAAACGAAATAAAAAACTCATAATGAAGAAGACACATATAGTTGGAATTGTGATTATTGCAGTGGCCGTAGCTTTTATTCTTAGCTCGGTTTCTAAGTCAAGTTCGTATGCCGAGTTTGACGATGCTTTTAGTAATCCCGGTAAGGAATACCACGTGGTGGGTACTCTCGATAAAACGGCAGATATTATTTACAATCCAGAGCTAAATGCCAACCTCACCCAGTTTACAATGATAGATGGAAAAGGGGAGAAGCGCACCGTAATGCTCAACAAAAGCAAGCCGCAGGATTTTGAACGTTCAGAGAGCGTAGTCATCATCGGCAAGGCAAATGGAGAAAATTTCCACGCCTCAGAAATGCTGATGAAGTGCCCTTCCAAATACAAACAAGAAGGTAAGTTTAACGTCGACGAAACAGCGGCAAAATAATATTTGAATGATCAACTACGTGGGCGAACATACCTGGATAGGTAAGTTTGGAGATGCCCTGATAATAATTTCCATAACAGCGGCTCTGGTAGCTGCTATTTCTTTCTTTTTATCGTATCGCACCAAGCAAGATTCTTACCGCCGTATGGGCAGGCTTGCTTTTTGGGTACATTCGGTCGCGCTGGTTTCAGCGGCGCTCACCCTGTTTTACATGCTTTTCAATCAGTATTTTGAATACGATTATGTATGGAAACATGCCAATAGAGATATGCCTCTGCGCTATATTTTCTCCTGCTTCTGGGAAGGGCAGGAGGGAAGTTTTCTTCTCTGGAGTTTTTGGCATGTAGTTCTTGGAAATATCTTGCTCTTTACAGCTAAGAAATGGGAAAATTTGACCATGATGGTCATTGCAGTGTTTCAAGTTATGCTGGGCGCTATGGTGCTTGGGGTTTATATTTTCGATTATAAAATTGGAAACAGTCCGTTTACGCTTATCCGCCAAATGCCTGAAAATATCGGTCTTCCGTGGACTACCATGGCGACTTATCTCCAAGATATTCCAACCTTTCAAGATGGACGCGGACTCAATCCTTTACTGCAGAATTATTGGATGACAATCCACCCGCCAACCTTGTTTTTAGGCTATGCCTCTACCATTATTCCTTTTGCCTTCGTGGTAGCGGGGCTCGTGAGTGGTAAGCTTAGAGAGTGGATAAAACCGGCTCTTCCGTGGGCGTATTTTTCGGTAGCAGTACTGGGAATCGGAATTCTGATGGGCGGCGCATGGGCTTACGAAGCACTTAGTTTTGGTGGATTCTGGGCATGGGATCCCGTAGAAAATGCCAGCCTTATTCCCTGGATTACCATGGTGGGTGCAGCGCATGTAATGATCGTAAACCAGCATAAGAACCGCTCGCTTTTCACCGCCATTTTCCTTACGCTTATTACCTTTTGCCTGGTTATGTACGCCTCGTTTTTGGTACACTCGGGTGTTCTTGGCGATACTTCGGTTCATGCCTTTACAGGAAATGGAATGATGAAGCAGCACCTCTTTATGTTGCTCCTAATTGTTACGGTGTCGACTACGCTTTTGCTGCTTCGCAAGCAAATGAAAATGGTTTTTCTGGGACTTGCTTTGGTATTTATAATTATCGGTTGGTCAACAGATTATGAAATAGCGGCACTGGTTGCTTTTTTGGTCACAGCAGTAATTTTGATCATTGTGGCTTACCGCAAATTCTTTCCGAAACCAGCAAAAGAAGAGCCGCTTTGGAGTCGTGAATTCTGGATATTTATTGCCTCGCTGGTTCTTTTGCTTTCGGCTGGGCAGGTACTTATAGAAACGTCTAAACCCATTTGGAATATTCTGGCTGAACCCTTTGCCGGGCCACTGCTTAATTTATATCAACTTACTGATATTGAAGGATTCAGATCGCTCGCAGAAGGAAAGCTGGCGCCAAATAGCGATGTAATAGCTCACTTCAATAAATGGCAAATTCCGTTTGCATTTATCGTTACCTTCCTTATTGGCTTTGCACAGTTTTTGAAATATGGCAAGAACAATCTCGGTAAATTCTTTAAAAAAATAGGTATTTCGCTTATCGTAGCATTGGCTGTAGCCATTTTTGCCGCCATACGTTTAGATTATAAAAACGATGAATTTGTATTGACGATTCTCGTGTTTACTACCGTTTTTGCCATCGCTGTAAATGCCGATTACCTGTTCAGGACAATGGGAGGTAAATTCGATGAAGCGGGTGCAAATGTAGCTCACATCGGTTTTGCGCTGGTCATGCTTGGAGCGCTTATTTCCACATCTCGAAGCGATAAGATTTCCGAAAACGGAAGCCGGTTTAATATTGAGCAACTTAACGAAGATTTTAAAAATAACGAAGATATTCTGCTCTTTGTTGAAGATACTGTTCCTATGGGCCCCTACTTTGTAAGCTACGAAGGGCGTACGAAAAAGGGAATAAACGTTTACTACGAAGTAGATTATTTCAATAAGCTTCCGCGAACTTACAAGGAAGGCGATTATGTTGTGGCACGCGGTGCTATTTTCCAATCAACAGTAGATCATACTCCCGGTGCAGACTTTGTTATGGATCAGAAGTATTGGGAATTGGTTGAAGACCCGCGCAACGTGGATGTTGACAATGTAAAATCCTGGTCACCTTTCAAACCGGGAGAGAAAATTTTTACGCTAAATCCACGTATTCAGCTCAATCCCGAATTTGGAAATGTAGCCGAGCCTGCCACCAAGCGATACTGGAACAGAGACATTTACACTCACGTGCGCTGGGCCGAGCTTGAAGAAGATCGGGATGAAAATGGTTTCAGAACCCCCGTTGAACTCGATCTGGCGGTTGGCGATACGGCGTTTATCGGTGCTACTCAAATTAGGCTTAACGGTCTATCGGTAATAAGAGAAGATGAGCGCGAAAAGTATATGATAGGTGCCAATGATCTTGCAGTTAGAGCAATGATAGGTGTAAAAGACAGCCGTGGAAATGTGTATGAAGCCGAGCCGCTTTACATCCTGCGCGATTCTGTTCTGCTGGTTCCCGATCCGGTAATTCAAGACGAAACAGGTCTACAGCTTAACTTTACAAAGATCAATCCCCAAACGGGAAAACATAAATTTACGATTGCCGAACACGCGTCTAATCGAAAAGAATTTATTGTTTTGCAGGCCATTCAGTTTCCAATGATTAATATTTTGTGGATTGGCTGTATTGTTATGTTTTTGGGAACAGTAATGGCTATCAGGCACCGGATTAAAACTTCTAAAAAATCAAACTTGTCGTGAAAGAAATAAAGTCAGTTGCAATAGTTGGTGTAGGGAGGGTTGCAAATCATATTGCTACTACTTTGTACAACGAAGGTGTTGAAATATCGGCTGTTTATGGCCGCAAAACTGAGCTTGCGCAGACGCTTGCCAAAAAGGTTAATGCCCGCGTGATAACTGATATTTCTAAACCCATTAGAGCCGACTTAATCTTGCTGGTTGTATCAGACGATGCGATCGAAGAAGTGGGCAAGCAGCTGTCAAAATCCAATAAGGGAATTGTAGCGCATACCTCGGGTGCGGTTCCTATGGATGAATTGCCGGCAGATTTGCGTCGCGGTGTTTTTTATCCGCTGCAAAGCTTTAGCATTGACAAAAAAATTATTTGGGCCAATGTGCCCTTCTGTATAGAAGCCGAAAACGATGAAGATCTGAACGCTCTGGGTGGTTTGGCCGAGAGAATCTCTACTAAGATTTATGTACTAAATTCAAAGCAGCGAAAAATACTGCATCTGGCTGCGGTGTTTGCCAATAATTTTGCAAATCTCATGTTTGAGTTTTCTGATGAACTTCTTGAAAATGCAAATATTGACCGCGAAATTATGCATCCCCTGATCCTGGAAACTGCCAACAAAATATTGATGCAGCGCGCCAGTGAATCGCAAACAGGCCCTGCCTCTCGCGGCGATTTAGACACCATACGAATGCACCGCGAAATTTTGGGCGAAGGCAATATTTACCGTAAGGTTTACGATTTATTGACTACTGAAATCTACAACCGAAATCATGACGAAAAGCTATAAGGAGCTTCTACCGGCCATTACGACATTGATTTTTGATGTTGACGGTGTTTTTACAAATGGTACCGTGCAGATAATGCCTGACGGGCAGCTGGTAAGAACGCTGAATTCGAAGGATAGCTATGCAGTTCAATACGCCGTTAAAAAGGGATATTCTATTGTTGTAATCACCGGTGGAAATTCCATCGCTGTGCGAGAAAGCCTTCAGGGTCTGGGCATTTCGCATATCTTTATGGAGTCAAAAAACAAAGCTTTGGTCTATAATAAATTTTTGAGCGATCATGGAATCAAACCGGAAGAAACCCTTTATATGGGCGATGATATTCCAGATTACCAAGTGATGGAAAAATCTGGTGTCGCAGCCTGCCCCGCCGATGCAAGCGCAGAGATTAAGCAGATTAGCCAATATGTGTCGCACAGGAAAGGGGGCGAGGGATGTGTAAGAGATATTATTGAGCAAACCCTGAAAGTGCAGGGCAAATGGTTTGATACTGACGCTTTTGACTGGTAAGCCATGAAAAATTTTCTTCAGTTTGTAAAACTTACAAGGCCGCTAAATCTTTTTATTATAGCGCTTACCATGTGGCTTATGCGGTATTACGTATTGCGCCCAATGGTTGAGGTAAATGGTTTGCAGCTCCAGTTATCGCACTTCAATTTTTTTCTGCTTATCCTTTCTACCGTTTTAATCGCTGCTGCGGGAAATGTAATAAACGACTATTTCGATCAAAAAACCGATAGGGTTAATAAGCCGAAAGACATCATTGTTGGTGTGCATGTAAAGCGCAGAGTGGCCATGGTTGTTCACCAAATATTTAACCTGCTTGGTCTGGCACTTGCCGTTTTTGTGGCCTGGCGCATAGGCATGTGGAAATTGAGCATTTTGAGTTTCTTCGCCGCAGGCTCGCTATGGTTTTACAGCGTTCAGTTTAAAAAAGATCTGATAATCGGGAATGTTATTATCGCCTTTCTCGCCGGACTCGTACCGCTCATCGTGGGAATTTACGAGGTGCCATTGCTCATAAAAGCCTATGGTAAGGAAGTGGTAGAAGCGTATGCAATAAGTCGTCCCACCGAAGATCCTTCTGATTATTTCAGGTACATGTTTTACTTTATTTTCGGGTATTCTGTTTTTGCTTTTATACTCAATCTTATCCGTGAAATTCAAAAAGATATGGCCGATATTAAAGGCGATATTCGCATTAAAGCACGCACAATTCCTATTGTTTACGGACTGAAGAAAACAAAAATTATTACCGCGATTTTGATCGTTGGTACAATGATTTCGCTCGTATTTCTTCAGCAAAAAGTGGTTAGTGATAAGTATTCTTTCATCTATCTTATTGTAGCAATTCTTATTCCTCTGGCCATTAGTCTTTGGTATAATCATCGTGCTGTAAAGCGCCCCCAATTTGTAAAAGCCGGAAATTTTCTAAAACTTGCCATGCTTGGTGGGGTCCTTTACAGCATTGTTCACTATTACATTTATTACGCCGCCGATCTTGTTTGATTTAAAAGGAAACAAAATAATTCTCGCGTCAAAATCGCCCAGACGCCATGAGCTTCTCAAAGGTTTGGGTTTTGATTTTGAAGTGCGCACCAAAGATGTAGATGAATCTTTTTCTGATAGTCTAAAAGGTGCCGATATCCCGCTGTATTTGTCAAAAAAGAAAGCAGATGCCTTTGTGGATGAGCTTAAACCAAATGAAATTCTTATCACTTCCGATACCGTGGTTTGGCTTGGCAACAAGGTTTTTAATAAGCCCGAATCGGCAGAAGAAGCCGTTGAGATGATCGCTACATTGAGTGGAAGAATGCACGAAGTAATTACCGCAGTTTGTCTCACTTCCTTAAATACCGAAAAAGACGGCACAAGTAAGCAAGTCGTTTTTCACGATCTTACTTCCGTTCATTTTGCCAAAATTGAAAGAGCCGATATAGAATGGTATGTCAATAAATACAAGCCTTTTGATAAGGCCGGTGCTTATGGAATTCAGGAATGGATAGGCTACGCCGGCATTGATAAGATTGAAGGCTCATTTTACAATGTAATGGGGCTGCCTACCCAAAAGCTCTATGTTGAATTGAAAAAATTTCTGAACGTATGAAACTCGATATTCTTGTAATTGCTGCGCATCCCGATGACGCCGAACTGGGTGCCGGCGGAACCATTATCAATGCAATAAACCAAGGTAAGAAAGTGGGTATTCTGGATCTTACACGTGGTGAGCTGGGTACGAGGGGCACTCCCGAAATGCGCGCTAAAGAAGCAGAAGCAGCCAGAAAAGTCCTGGGGGTTCTGGTGCGCGATAATGTGGGTTTGCCCGATGGTTTTCTTGAAAATATCCGGGACTACCAAATGCGCATTTTGCCTTTTATCAGAAAGTATCAACCCAAAATCGTTCTTGCAAATGCAGTTAACGACCGCCATCCCGATCATGGAAAAGCAGCGAAACTTATTTCTGATTCCTGCTTTTTAAGCGGTTTACGTGCCATTGAATCCAACGACGAAAAAGGTCAAAAACAGGAAGCCTGGAGACCAAAAGCGGTTTACAATTTTGTGCAGGACAGATACGCGCGTCCCGATTTTGTGGTCGATGTATCCGGTTCGTGGGAAAAGAAAATGGAATCAATAAGAGCTTACAAAAGCCAGTTTCACGGAGTAGATAATTCCGATGAACCGCAAACACCAATTTCAACGCCAGATTTTATCTACTTTTTAGAAGCGCGTGCTCGCGAATACGGGCGCAGTATCAATGTAGCTTTTGGTGAAGGTTTTACTACTGAAAGACCGGTGGGAGTGAAGGGGGTTTTTGATGTTATTTAAAGAAGGGGGGATGGGCAGTTGCCCAACTAAGCGAAGTTTACCCCGTTTTTTCGGGGCGGCCTCACGAATTCCTACTTTTTATTAAAGTGGTATGAGTAAAGTCCTATCTTGGGCACTACAATTACATTGGAAAGGCTACGTAGTAGAGGTTACTTATCGGCTTCGGAACTCCACCATAAAATCGCTCAACAACGCAACGAACCGTCCCGCATCTTTGCGGGATGGTGTGAGAGGTGGTTGCAGAGTGGTTACTGAGCTTGTCGAAGTGCTTGTCGAAGTGCGCACTCCGTCCCTATTTAGGAGCGGAGCCGTCTACTCGATTGGCAACCGTTTTATTTATTTTCTAGTGAAAAGAATACTGTCTTTTTGCAAGGCTACCAGCCCCATATTCCTAGCAACCCAATAGTCGCTTATTTCACTTTGTTCGGGCATTAATAGATGGAGTACATCTTGATACTCTTGCTCATCTATCGTGAGGTTTTCAAGATTCTCGAATTCGATAACTGGATCAGAAGATGTTGTGTCATCTGCCACTCTTAACATCTCACCTGATGAAGTCACTTCAAACCAAGCATATATCTCATCAAATTCATAAAAAATGGCAGGACGATATATTGGGTCTCCGTCTTCGTCATATATAATATTGCTTCTTATATAATGAGAATCGTTTCCGTAATATCCAATATAGTATCGACGGCAATCGCAACTCCTATTAAAGCCACATTCTTTGGTCTCAAGTTCCGAAAGTATTCCCCTTTCTTTTGTAAGTCTCATTTCTTGATTATCGGATGAGAAAATGTAGACCGAATCAAGGGCTGGAAAAAGATGCCATTTAGCTATTTCCCTTGATTTGTCGAATGCTTCACATTCCTTTTCACGCGCACATGAGCTAACAATGAATGCCCAAACAAGAAGTAAAATTATTCGTCTCATATTGTCTGTTTTTAATGGTTGCCAACGTTTAGTATATAAAAAGTAGGCGATTTCGAAGCACCAAACTTTCGGTTAAGCACAAAGTTTGATACGAGCCAAAACCCTTGAATTTATTACTGTTTCGCCTATTTTTTATATACATTGTTGGCAAATCGTTTATTCTATTATGGTATAATATTCTTTATTGAACGCTTTTGAATGAGCTTTCAATTCATTTTGATTAGCTACCATGTGGAATTTATGCAAAGTCCTGAACTGTGACTTATGACAA